>PNMW01000035.1 GCA_013823855.1 Lysobacteraceae bacterium
GCCGGCTCGGTGATCAGCGAACCGAAAAGCGGCACCGCGGCCAGACACAGCCAGACCTGCACCAGCGTGGTGCGAATCGGCAGCGCGCGGGCCAGCACCGCGATCGCCGCGCGCACCGTTTCGAGGATCGGCTTCGAAGCCGCCACCACCATCACCACGAAGACGAACAGCGGCTCGGTGTAGTGGCGCGATTCGGCGTATTCGACGGCAGCATCGCCGCCGACCAGGAAGGCCATCGCCAGCATCAGGATCATGGCCCAGACGCCGAACACCACCTCGACCTCGCCCAGCAGATGGAACAGTCCGGCATGGCGCGGCAGCCGGTGGCCCAGCGTATCGATCGACTTGGCGGCGAAGGTATGCAGCACCGCGAGGCCGAACAGCACGGCAGCGACGATCTGGAGTTGCGGGTGGTCCATGGTGCAGGCCTGAGGCGGAAGGCGGAAGGGCAGGGTACGCGCCGGGGCGCGGCGACGTGCTCGGCTACATTGCGCGCATGCCGATATCGCCCCGTTCCCGACGCCTGCCGCTGCTCGCGACCCTGCTGCTGGGCGCGTCAGCCCCGATCCACGCCGGCACGCTGGATCTGCGCGTCGGCATCGCCGGCGAAGAGGTGTTTCGCGGCGTGGTCCAGAACAACAGCCCGACCGCCAGCCTGCGCGCCGACTACCGCTTCGCCAGCCGCGTCTATCTCGGCAGCCGCCTGCTGAACAATCGCAGCGCCGGCGCGGCACAGGCGGATATCTATGCCGGCTACGCCCGATCGCTGCAGTTGTTCGACCTGATTCCGGTCGGCATCGATGGCGGGATCAATGTCAGCGTCTACAGCAGGGATCGGCGCGGCCCGGAGCGGCGTGACCTCGACTGGGCGGAAGCCTACGCCGCCGTCGACTCGGGCCCCGCACGGTTCACCGTCGCCTTTGCACCGGACTACTTCGGCACCGGTGGGGCGGGCTGGCGGGCGGCGGGCCAGTTGCGCTGGCCGCTGCGCACCGGGCTCGACGCGACGGCGGTGCTCGGCTGGAACGACGGCGACGGCGTACGCCGCCACCTCGCGCCGCGCGGCGGCGGTGCCGGCTATGGCGATTACAGCCTGCAGCTGAGCCAGGCCTTGCCGGCCAGCGTCACGGTGTATGGCCAGATCGCCGGCGCCAGCATCCGCATCGACGATTCCACGCGGCCGCGCCTGCTGGTCGGCCTGCGCTGGCGCTGGGGCGCTCAGCTGCCCTGATCGACCGGCCGGTAGCGCAGGGCTTCCGCGACGTGCGCGGCCGCCAGCGGCTCGGCAGCGGCCAGATCGGCGATGGTCCGGGCCACTTTCAGCACCCGGTGGAAGGCGCGGGCCGAAAGGCCCAGACGGTTCATCGCGGTCAGCAGCAGCTGCCGGCTCGGCTCGTCGAGCGCGGCGTCGCGATCGAGCTCTTTCGGCCCCAGCAGCGCGTTGAGCTTGCCGGCGCGGCCGAGTTGCCGGTCGCGCGCGGCGCAGACCCGCTGCCGCACCGTCGCGCTCGATTCGTTGTCCGGTGGTGTCGCCGAGGTCAGCGCCGCCGGCGCCAGGCGCGGCACGAAGACATGCAGATCGATGCGGTCGAGCAGCGGCCCGGACAGCCGTCCGCGATAACGGGCCACCTGGTCCGGCGTGCAGCGGCAGCGCCCGGCGCCCGGGCCGGCATCGCCGAGATAGCCGCAGGGGCAGGGATTCATCGCGGCAACCAGCTGAAAGCGCGCGGGAAAGTCGACCTGCCGCGCAGCGCGTGAAATGGTGATCCGGCCGCTCTCGAGCGGTTCACGCAGCACTTCGAGGACATGGCGCTCGAACTCCGGCAGTTCGTCGAGGAACAGCACGCCGCCATGGGCCAGCGTGATTTCGCCGGGACGCGGGTTGCCGCCACCACCGACCAGTGCGACGGCGGACGCCGTATGGTGGGGCGAGCGGTACGGTCGCCGCCCCCAGCAGGACGGGTCGAAACCGGCCAGACCGATGCTGGCGATCGCCGCCACTTCCAGGGCCTCATCCTGCGCCAGCGGCGGCAGCAGGCCGGGCAGACGCTGCGCCAGCATGCTCTTGCCGCTGCCGGGCGGACCGGCCATCAGCAGCGAATGGCCGCCGGCGGCGGCGATTTCCAGTGCCCGGCGCGCCTGCAGCTGGCCGCGGACGTCGGCGAGATCGGCCCCGGCGTCCGTTGCCTCGATTCGGGGCGCATGCTCGGCCCGGGCCAGCCGCCCCTCATGGAGTTCGGTGCACAGTGCACCGAGATTGGTCGCGCCGTACACCGCTGCCGCCGCAGCGAGTGCCGCTTCGGCGACGTTGGCGGCCGGCACCAGCAGTTTTCGCCCTATTTCAGTGCATCGTAGCGCCGCCGGCAGGGCGCCGCGGATCGCGCGAATCTCGCCGGTCAGCGACAGCTCGCCAAGCACTTCCAGTGTGTCCAGCGCCGTCGGCGGAATCTGGCCGGAGGCGGCCAGCACGCCGAGTGCGATCGGCAGATCGAAGCGGCCGCCTTCCTTCGGCAGGTCGGCCGGCGCCAGATTGACGGTGATGCGCCGGTTCGGGAACTGGTAGCCGGAATTGACGATCGCGGCGCGGACCCGGTCGCGAGATTCCCGCACTGCCGCCTCCGGCAGGCCGACGATCGCCAGGCCCGGAATCCCGGGTGCCAAGTGGACTTCGACGGTGACCGCCTCGGCGTGGAGCCCGTTCTGCGCCCGGCTGTGAACGATCGCCAGGCTCACATCCGCGCCCTGTTCGACGGCGCTCCCGAAGGCCGGGACGGGCTCGTCCGGGGCATGGCCTCGCGGCCCTGCCCGTCGCGCCGGGCCGCGAGCGGTGCTCGCGAAGCCACCCGGCTCGACCCGTTCTGCGCCCGGCTGTGAACGACCGCGAGGCTCACATCCGCGCCCTGTTCGACGGCGCTCCCGAAGGCCGGGACGGGCTCGTCCGGGGCATGGCCTCGCCCTGCCCGTCGCGCCGGGCCGCGAGCGGTGCTCGCGAAGCGACCCACGTCGATCCGATCGATGCGCGGCTGGGCAGGTATCGCGATCATCCGTCGCGGATCGCGGCAGCGGTGGCTGGCGTGGACATCCTTGTCCGGGAGCGGGGCCGCTAATCCGCCGGCCCGGCGCTGGTCTTTTCCAATGCTTTCAAGCGCTTCTCCAGCGCCGCCAGGCGTGTCTGGGTGCGCGCCAGCAGTTCCGCCTGGGTATCGAAGCGCTCGCGGCTGACCAGTTCCAGGCGATCGAGATTGGCCCGCAGCACAGCCCGGAAGTTGTCTTCCAGCTCGGTGCGCAGTCCTTTCAGGCCCGGCGGCAGCACGCGGCTGAGTCGCGAGGCGAGTTCTTCGAGGGCGCGGGGATCGATCATGGTGGCGGGCGGGAGCAGGCGATCAGTACAGCAGGAAGGCGAAGAACATCAGCAGCGTAGGCGGCAGCGCGGCGATGAACAAGCCGCCAGCGCCGACCGTCTGGTTCGGGAACAGCGGCTTGAGGATCGCCATGCCGGCCGGATTCGGCGCGTTGGCAATCACCGTCAGGCCGCCGCCGGTGATCGCACCGGCGACGACGAAGAACTTGAACTGATCCGACAGGTTCGGCACTTGGGCAGCCAGATAGGTCACCGCCGCGTTGTCGGTGATTGCCGTCAGCATCGTCGCGGCGACGAAAACCTGCACCGGATCAAGCGCTTGCAGAACCGGCTTCAGCCACCACTGCTGGAGGCCGCCGATTACCACGAGGCCGGACAGGAAGCAGGCGACCAGCAGGGCTTCCTTGAGAATCAGGCGGTTCTGATGGTCCGGGTAGGCATGCGCCCAGAGCAGGAAGATCAGCAGTACGCCGAGGAACATCGGCGGGTGGTGGGCAAAGACCACGATCAGCGTCAGAAAGCCCAGGTGCAGCAGCATCTGGCCGAACGGCAGGCGGTGGTCGTCGCCGGACGGCTCATGGCCCGGCAGCTTGCGCAGGGTCGGCATGAACAGCGCGGTGACCACGGCGGCATTGATCAGCACCACCGGCACGACGTGGGACGCGAAATTGTTCAGCATGAAGGACAGATCCCAGCCCCAGATCCCGGCCACCATCAGCACCGGCGGCGCCGCGAACGGCGTCAGCGCGCCACCGACCGACACATTGACGAACAGCACGCCGAGCGTGGCGTAGCACATGCGTGACGGCAGGCGGTGGCGGAAATGGCTTTCCCGGAGCAGCAGCGCGGCCAGGGTCATCGCGCCGGGTTCGGTGATCAGCGAGCCGAGCAGCGGAATCACCGTCAGCGCCGCGAAATAGGTTGCCGCCTGGCGCGGCAGTGGCAGCACGCGGGAAACGAAGCGGGTGATGTTGCCCATCGCCACCAGCACCGGCCGGCTGGCCGCGACCACCATGATCGCGAACACGAACAGCGGCTCGGTGAAGTTGCGGCTGTCGACGTACGCGATCGCAGCATGCGGGCCTTCGATCGCCATGAACACCGAGATCAGCGCCGCCGCCCACAGCGCGAACACGATCTCCACCTCGGCCAGCGCGTGGATCAGCCCGGCGTGGCGCGGGTAGTGATGGGCGATCTTCGCGACGAAGGCAACCGAGAAGGTATGCAGCAAGGCGACCGCGAACATCGCGGCGGCAATGCCCTGGAAGAGCGTCGGGGTCATTTCAGGCGCGGGTCCCGTTCGGTGATCAAGGACGTGACTATACGGATTCCGCGCTGCCTCCGGCCGTTCGGCGGTGGACCGGGTTCATGCGATCCCCATCCGAACCGCCGTCGCACCGCCGAGTTGTCTTGCCTGCGCCGGGCGTTTTCACGCTTTCACGACTTTCCACCGCCACGCGTGCACTTTTCGTCGCGGGAGTCCGTGGCCCGGATCGGGGTTTCCGGCGCGGGTCCGGAGGCCGCGCGGCGGACGGCGACTGGCACGCTTAGTGCTAAACCTGACCCGCTGTTCGCGACCGCCTTTGGTCAGCGCGCAGTGCCAGGGCGGTTCGCCGCCGACGATAACCAGGAGTTGCTTGCATGAAACTGATCACAGCCATCATCAAGCCTTTCAAGCTTGACGAGGTGCGTGAAGCCCTGTCGGAGATCGGCGTCGCCGGCATCACCGTCACTGAAGTCAAGGGCTTCGGCCGCCAGAAAGGCCATACCGAGTTGTACCGAGGCGCGGAGTACGTCGTCGATTTCCTGCCCAAGGTGAAGATCGAAGTCGCGATCGGTGACGACAAGCTGGAGTCGGCCATCGAAGCGATCACCAAGTCGGCGCACACCGGAAAGATCGGTGACGGCAAGGTGTTCGTGACCTCGCTCGACCAGGCCATCCGCATTCGCACCGGTGAGACCGGCAGCGACGCACTCTGATCCGACAGATCAAATTTTCTTTAGGGGACCCCCGATGATTTCTCTTGGCAAGCTTTCCCGAGCACTGCTGTTCGCCGGCCTCACGGCCGTCGGCGGCATTGCCTTCGCCGAAGAGGCTGCCGCGCCGGCAGCCGAACCGGTCGCCGCCGAAGCGGCGGCTGCACCCGCAGAAGCCGCTCCGGCGGCCGAAGCGGCCGCCGCGCCGGCTGAGGCGGCACCGGCCGAAGCCGCCGCTGCGCCGACCGCGCCGGTGTTCAACAACGGCGACGTCGCCTGGATGCTGGTGTCGACCGCCTTCGTGCTGCTGATGTCGCTGCCGGGCCTGGCCTTGTTCTACGGCGGCCTGGTCCGTTCCAAGAACATGCTGTCGACGATGACGCAGACCTTCGGCATCTTCTGCCTGATCGGTGTGCTCTGGGTCGTCTACGGCTACTCGGTCGCCTTCAGCGGCGAGGCCCCGTTCTTCGGCACGCTCGACAAGATGTTCCTGAAGGGCGTGGTCTACGACGCCAATGGTTTCTTCACGGCGACCGCGACGTTCTCGAAGGGCGTGGTGATTCCGGAACTGCTGTTCGCGGTGTTCCAGATGACCTTCGCCTGCATCACCGTGGCACTGATCGCCGGCTCCTACGCCGAGCGCATGAAGTTCTCGGCGGTGCTGATCTTCTCGGTGATCTGGTTCACCTTCTCCTACCTGCCGATGGCGCACATGGTCTGGTGGTGGGCCGGCCCGGATGCCTATGACTCGCTCGACAAGGTCGACGCGCTGAACGCCACCGCCGGCTACCTGTGGCAGCTCGGTGCGCTGGACTTCGCCGGCGGCACCGTGGTGCACATCAACGCCGGCGTGGCCGGTCTGGTCGCCGCGATCATCCTCGGCAAGCGCAAGGGCTACGGCAAGACGGCGATGGCGCCGCACAGCCTGACCATGTCGATGATCGGTGCCTCGCTGCTGTGGTTCGGCTGGTTCGGCTTCAACGCCGGTTCCAACCTCGAAGCCAACGGCTACGCCGTGCTGGCCTTCGCGAACACCGCTTTCGCCACCGCCGCTGCCGGCGTGGCCTGGTTCTTCGCGGAATGGATCTTCAAGGGCAAGCCGTCGCTGCTCGGCATCATCTCCGGTGCGGTTGCCGGTCTGGTCGCCATCACTCCGGCCTGCGGCTTCGTCGGCATCGGCGGCGGTCTGGTGATCGGTGCGCTGTCCGGCGTCGTCTGCTTCTTCGCGGTGGCCTACCTGAAGTCGATCCTCGGCTACGACGACGCGCTCGATGCCTTCGGCGTCCATGCGGTCGGCGGCATCATCGGTGCGGTGCTGACCGGCGTCTTCGTCGATCCGGCCAAGGGCGGCGTCGGTGTCTACAACAACTGGGTCGAACTGGTGCCGGGCTACTCCTCGGGTCAGATCCTCATCCAGATCAAGGCGGTGCTGGTCGCCATCGTGCTCAGCTCGGTGGTCACTGCGGTCACCCTGCTGGCCCTGAAGTTCACGATCGGCATCCGCGTCAGCGAAGAAGCCGAATCGGAAGGTCTCGATCTCGCCGAGCACGGCGAGAAGGCCTACAACCCGTAAGGCTGCAACCGGGCCGCGCCGCCTTCGGGCGCGCGGCGCCGGGGTCGTCTGTCTCCAAGGGATGTACGTGTCGGCGGGCCTGGTTCATGGCCCGCCTTTTTTTTGGACGCGGCATGCCCGCCACGCGGTCACCGCATGGCGGCAACGCCGGCATTCCAATGCCGCGAGAGTGCTTTGTTACACTTCAAGCCGCGCTGCGATAACGAGAAACCGACCATGAAAATGCTGATCGCCATCATCAAGCCCTTCCGTCTCGACGCGGTGCGCGAAGCGCTCGCCGAGGCTGGCGTGCAGGGCATGACGGTCACCGAAGTGCGCGGCTTCGGCCGCCAGAAAGGCCATACCGAGCTGTACCGCGGCGCCGAGTACACCGTCGATCTGCTGCCGAAGATCAAGCTGGAGGTCGCGCTGACTCCTGATCAGGTCGACAAGGCCGTTGAAGCGGTTGCCAAGGCTGCCAAGACCGGACAGATCGGCGACGGCAAGATCTTCGTCTACGATCTGGCCCAGACCGTCCGCATCCGCACCGGCGAATCGGGCGTCGACGCGGTCTGATTGACCCGACGCCGGCGCTGCCGGATCGCGGCCATCCTGATCCGATGCAGCGGGGCACATGATCATGCTGTCCATCTCGCCACGTCGCAGTCTGCCGATGCTGTCGTTGCTGGCCTCGGCGCTGGCATCGACGCCGACGTTCGCCGAGGCCCGCATCTATCGCTGGCTCGATGCCAATGGCATCGAGCATTTCGGCGACGCACCGCCGGCCAACGGCCGGTCGATCAAGATCAAGACCGCGCCCGGTCGCAGCAGCGATGAGGCGCCGGTGTTCGACGCCGCCGCCTGCACGGCCAAGCGCGAACAGCTGAAGAGTTTCCAGCTGGCCGGCCGGGTCACCGAGACCAATGCGCTCGGCGAAACGCGCGAGTACAGCGACGACGAGAAGCGGAAACTGATCGCCAATACCGAAGCGCAAGTCCGTGCAGCTTGCGGCGAAGGCTGAGTCGCCCCGCATCGCGTTGATGCTGCTGATGCTGGCCATCGGCGGCGCCGTCCCGGGTGCCGTGCGGGCGGCGGCGGTCTACAAGTGGGTCGATCGCGATGGCTCGGTGCATTACGACGACCAGCATCGCCTCGAGCAGCGGCTGACCTGGGATTACCTCAACGGCCGTCAGGTACCGGCCAGGCCGGACGCCACCACGCCGCCTGCCTTCGTCGCCGCTGTGGCTGCCGATTGCCGCCTGGCCCGCGAGCGCGCCGAGGTGGTTCGCGCCGCCAGCGTGATCTACGGCAGCGATCCGGTCGGCAATGTCTATCAGCTGTCACCACGCCAGCAGCTGCTGGAGCTGAAGATGGCCGAGCGCGACGCGACCCGCTACTGCGCGCCCGGTGCTGCCGAACGCCTGTATCGCGAGCTGCGCGCCGAGCGCGAGCGGCGCCAGCAGAAGCCCGCGCCGATCGTCGTCGAACAGCGCGGGCCCTGAGCGGATCCGGCTGGGTTGCCGGACCGCAGCGGACCGGGTCAGCGCAGTAATCAGCCGGCGATGGCCTTCTTGACGAAGGTCGGCAGCGCAAACGCGGCGTGATGGGTGTCGGCGTTGTAGAACCGGCAGTCCATCGCCTCGATTGCCTGGTCGTCGAGCCGCGCGGCCAGCGGGCCGGCGGTCTTCTGGGCGATTGAGCCGCTCCACCAGCCGCTCGGATAGATCGTCTGCGGGAAGTGGATCAGCCGGGTCTGGGCGAAGCCGGCCTGGCGCATGAACTTGTGCATCTCGGTGATCAGTTCCAGATGCAGGATCGGCGATTCCGACTGCTGCACCAGCAGGCCGCCGACTTTAAGCGCGCGCAGGCAGTCGACATAGAACTTGGCGCCGAACAGACCTTCGGCCGGGCCGACCGGATCGGTCGAGTCGATGATGATCACATCGAGGCTTTCGGGCCTGGCTTCCTTCATCCAGGCCAGGCCGTCGCCGAAGAACAGGGTCGCGCGCGGGTCGTTGTTGGCGACGCACAGTTCGGGGAAGTACTGCTCGGCCAGACGGGTCACGCGCTCATCGATCTCGACCTGGGTCGCGGTCTTCACTTCCGGGTGCTTGAGCACTTCGCGCAAGGTGCCGCAGTCGCCGCCGCCGACGATCACCACATGCTCGGGGGCCGGGTGCGAGTTCAGCGCCGGGTGCGACATCATCTCGTGATAGAGGAAGTTGTCGCGGGTCGACACCATCGTGCAGCCGTCGATGGTCATCAGGTAGCCGAAGGATTCGGTCCGGTAGATGTCGATCTTCTGGAACGGCGTCTGCTCGCCGTGCACGTGAAGCCCAAGTTTCAGCGAAAATGCCGTCCCGGTCTTGTCGACCGGCTCCGTGAACCAGCTTTCGTCCAATGACATCGTTGTCGCGCTCCGGAAAAGACGCGCGAGTATACGGAAGCGACCCTTACCTTTGAGTGACGGCATGACCGATTCCGGCTGGACGACGCGCGACGCTGTCGACCTCTACAACGTGGCCAAGTGGGGCGATGGCTATTTCGACGTCAATGCCGATGGCCATGTGATCGTGCGTCCGCAGGGCGCGGAGTCGGCGGTCGCGATCGATCTGCACCAGCTGGCCGAACGGCTGCCGCGCGAAGGACTGGACCTGCCGGTGCTGGTCCGCTTCACCGACATCCTGAAAGATCGGGTCGACGTGCTGACCGGCGCCTTCGCGCAGGTGATCAAGGAGCTGCATTACGCCGGCCATTACACGGCGGTCTACCCGATCAAGGTCAACCAGCAGGAATCGGTGGTCAAGGCGATCGTCGCCCACGGTGCCGACCGGGTGGGTCTCGAAGCCGGCTCGAAGCCGGAACTGGCGGCGGTGCTCGGCCTGGCCCCGGCCGGCAGCACGATCGTCTGCAACGGCTACAAGGATCGCGGCTACATCCGCCGGGCGCTGATCGGCGCCAAGCTCGGCCACACGGTCTACATCGTGGTCGAGAAGCTCTCGGAACTGCCGCTGGTGCTGGCCGAATCGAAGGCGCTGGATATCGCACCGATCATCGGCCTGCGCGTGCGGCTGTCGGCGGTATCGGAATCGACGCAGCAGAACACCGGCGGCGAGAAATCCAAGTTCGGCCTGACCGTGCCGCAGGTCGTCGAAGCGGTGGAGATGATGCGCGCTGCGGGCCAGCTCGATGCGATCCGGATGGTCCATTTCCATCTCGGTTCGCAGGTGGCCAACGTCCAGGACGTCGCCCGCGGCATGCGCGAGGCGGCGCGCTACTACGTCGAACTGCGCAAGTGTGGGGCGCCGGTCGACACGGTGGATGTTGGCGGCGGGCTCGGTGTCGACTACGAAGGCACGCGCAGCCGGTCGTACTGCTCGATGAACTACTCGGTGCGCGAGTACGCCCGCAACATCATCCGCACGCTCGCGGAAGTCTGCGAAAGCGCCGGCGAGCCGCAGCCGAACCTGATCTCGGAATCCGGCCGGGCGCTGACTGCGCATCACGCGGTGCTGATCACCTCGGTGGTCGATTCCGAAGTCGCGCCGCGCGGCACGCTGGAAGCCCCGCATGCCGACGCGCCTGCCGCACTGCGGGCGCTGCACGAGCTGCCCAGTCATATCGACGCCGATGGCCCGATCGAATGCCTGCATGACGCCGCCAACTACCTTGCCGACGCCCAGACCCAGTACACGCTCGGCCTGATCCCGCTGCGCGATCGCGCCTATGCCGAACGCGCCTATTACGCCGTCGCCCGCGCCGTGCAGCCGAAGCTCGATCCGACCATCCGCGCCGAGCGTGAAGCGCTCGACGAACTGCGCGAAAAGCTGTCGGCCAAGTACTTCTGCAACTTCTCGGTGTTCCAGTCGGTGCCCGACGCCTGGGCGATCGAGCAGGTGTTTCCGATCATGCCGATCCACCGCCTCGCCGAGCGCCCGGACCTTCGCGGCCGGCTCTGCGACCTGACCTGTGACTCCGACGGCCGCCTCGATCTGTACGTCGACCGCGAAGGCGTGATGTCGACGATGGCGCTGCACGAGCTGCGCGGCGAGGAGCCCTACCTGCTGGCGATCTTCATGGTCGGCGCCTACCAGGAGATCCTCGGTGACATGCACAACCTGTTCGGCGACACCAATGCGGTGAATGTCGTCGTCAACGCCGACGGCAGCGGCTGGTCGCTGGAAGGGGCCGAGCACGGCGACCGCACCGACGAGCTGCTGCGCTACGTCCATCTGGCACCCGAGGAACTGGCCCAGAGCTATCGCCGCAAGTTCGCTGCGACCGCGCTGCCGCCGGCGGTCCGGAGCGCGCTGCTGGCCGAACTGGAAGCCGGCCTGAGCGGCTACACCTATCTGAGCTGATGCCGGGAGGCCGCGTGATGATCAGTCGCGATTACGCCGTGACGATGGCCCGCTACAACCGCTGGATGAACGGCAAGGTCTACGCCGCCTGCGCCGGGATCGCGGATGCCGAGCGCAAGGCCGATCGCGGCGCCTTCTTCGGCTCGATCCACCGCACGCTGAACCATCTGCTGGTCGCCGACCTGATCTGGCTGTCGCGCTTCACCGGCGGCTCGCGCGAGGGCCTGCACATCGGCCAGCCGCTGCACGAGGATTTCGACGCGCTGCGCGCCCATCGCGAGCAGACCGACGCGGCGCTGCTGAGCTTCGCCGAAGGCCTGCGCCCGGAATGGCTGGACGCCGAGCTCGAGGTCGCCAGCACCGCGCACGGCGTCTATCGCCGGCCGGCCTGGGTGTTCGTCAGCCACGTCTTCAACCACCAGACCCATCATCGTGGCCAGGTGACGACCCTGCTGTCGCGGCTTGGTATCGACATCGGCGCGACCGATCTGCCAGTGCTGCCGGACCTCGCCGGCTGAGCCGGCGCCGCCCGGATCAGGCAGCCTTGAGGAAGCGGTTCAGCTCGATCACGAAGCGGCGCGGTGATTCGAACGGCACGGTGTGGCCGGCGTCAGCGAACTCGACCAGCTTCGCGCCCGGAATCAGCCGGCCCAGCTCGCGCTGGCCGGCGGCCGGATACATCCGCGAGCGGGCACCGATGAACACCGTGGTCGGCCGGTCGATGCCGCACACCGACGCGCGCCAGTCGAGCGCGCCTTCGGTGTAGGCGCGCATGGTGTCGAGGTAGACGCCCCAGTTGGCGGTCGGGATCACCCGCCGGGCCAGCGCATCGATGCGGGTGAAATGCGCGGTCTGCTGCCATAGCTTCGACGCGAAGGCATAGCCGAGGAATTCGCGCAGCACCCGCCAGTAGCCGCGGCGCAGCGCCAGCGGCAGCGTCTCGAACGGCCGGTCGCGCCGGGCCTCGATCGCGCCGATCGCCGTCGACCACTGCGGCAGCCGTGTCGCCTGATCGTCGCCGAGCAGGCCGTGCTGCCAGTCCGCGCCGTTCAGGATGCACGGCGCCTGGTCGATGTGCAGCCAGCGGGCGACGCCGCGGAAGCCGTGCCGGGCGTGGTGTTCCATGCCGGTGCAGGCGCCCATCGACAGCCCGGCCAGGCGCACGTCCTGCAGCTTCAGGCCGTCGATCAGATCGGCGACGTCGTCGGCGTGCTGGGCGATCGCCCCCTGTTCGCCGATCGACAGGCGATGCGAGCCGCCGAAACCGCGCAGGTCGGGCAGGATGAAGCGCTGCCGCGCCAGCAGCGGCGCGATCACCGGCAGCCACATCGCGCCCTGCATGCCGAAGCCGTGCAGCAGCACGCAGGCCGGGCCGCGCCGGGCGCCGACATCGAGGTAGTGGAGGCGGGCGCCGTCGCGGGTGGTCAGGTGGGGCATGCGGTCTTCAGTTCAAGGCGGACGCGGGGACGACCGGCAGCACCACGCTCGACGGCTGCGCGGCATCGTTGTGAATGGTGATGATGCCGGCCAGCGACTGCAGCAGGGTGCCCAGCGGCGGCACGCCCTGCGGCAGGTTGCTGGCGCTGACCGACACCCGCAGGCGATGTCCGGCGGCGATCACCGCGCTGGTCTGGAACACTTCCACCGGCACCAGCACCGGCTCGTTGCGCGGCAGCGGCAGCACCGAGGCCTGGGTGTACGGATGCCAGGGCTGGATCATCTGGCTGTCGAGCGTGCGGCTGCGGCTGGCATCGACGGCGCGCAGGCTGGCGGTCTGCAGGCCATTGGTCAGCGTGCGGGCGACGCCGCGCGGATCGACGTCCGAGACCCGGATCGACAGCCCGGCATCGCCGGCCGTGCTTTCCATCCAGATGTCGGCCTGGATCGGCCCGTTCAGGTACAGCGGCGCGCTCAGCGGCTCGCTCTCGTAGACGATCGCCAGACGGTCCGAAGCATTGGAATTCTCGAAGCAGGGCAGCGGGATGTAGCCGGCGGCGCCGGCGGTCCACTGCACCGTCGATGCCGAGCACAGGCCGCCGATCGGCACCTGCAGGGCGCGGCTGACCGCTTCGCTGGCGCCCGGGGCTTCGGTGCTCAGGCGGCCGTTGGCGCGCAGGAACCAGCGCTGGGCCCGCGCGGCCGGATGCGGCCAGTCGCTGGCGGTGACATAGCGCTCGGCGCCGTAGACCCACTGGGTGACGTTGGGCATCCGTTCGGCGCCGACCGCCAGACCCTTCACGTGCTGGTCGAACCAGCGCAGCTGGATCTGGTTCAGCAGCGGCACGCCATCGCGCGGCAGGCCGGCCCCGAAGGCAGCTTCGAGATGCGTCCACGGGCCCATCAGCAGCTTGGCCGGCACGCGATTCTTCAGCGCCTCGTAGCTGGTCGGCTCGCTGCGCTGGAACAGGTCGCGCAGGCCGCCGACGACGAAGGTCGGCACGGTCACCTGGTCGAGCCGTTCGAGCGGCGAACGGGCGCGCCAGAAGGCGCCGTCGTAAGCGGTGTCCGGGTCGCCGGTCAGCGCCTGCAGCACCAGCGGCGCCTGGAAGCGCAGGGCGGCGTTGACCAGGTGTTCGAGGACGACCGGCGCGCCGTTGGCCGGATCGGTCAGCGCGGTGGGATTGGTGACGCCGAGCACGGTGATCAGGCTCAGCCACAACGGAATGAAGGTCGGATTGACCTGGCCGCCGGTGAACACGATGTCGCGGTAGCCGTCGCCGATCGGCACGATCGGGAACGCCGCCTTGACCGCCGGATGATGCTGGGCCGCGGTCAGCATCGCGGTGATGCCGAGATAGCTGACGCCGTACAGGCCGATCCGGCCATCGCTGAATGGCTGGTTCGCCGCCCATTCGGTGACCTCGGCGTAGTCGGCCTGTTCGGTTTCGCCGAACGCTTCCCAGACGCCTTCCGACTGGCCGGTGCCGCGGACATCGACGACCACGGTCGCGTAGCCGTGACGGACGATGTACGGGTCGGCCCCGCCCAGGCCATCGACATAGCCGCCGACCACCCCGTTGTACGGCGTCTGCACCAGCACCACCGGGAAGCTGCCGGGCGCGGCATTGCCATCGGCGTCCGCCGGTAGCGTCACATAGGTGGCGAGCCGGATCCCGTCGCGCGTGGTGATGTACTGCACCGGCAGCCGGGCGATGCCGGCGTACTCGGCCGGCGGGTCATAGGCGGTCCAGGTGCCGTCGGAGTTGGCAGTGACCACGGTGCCCGGCGCTGCGGCGTCGGTGCTGGTGCCGAGTGTCGACCAGGTGCTGGCCGGCGTCGGGCTCGTGCCGCTGCCTGCCGGTGCGCTGCTGCCGCCGCAGCCGGCCATCGTGGTGACTGCCGCCAACAGCAACGCCCGGATCGTCGCCGGACCGGAATTCGAGCTGCGCATCTGCCATCTCCCTGTCGCACCGTGGGTTCCGTGTCAGGGCCGGCGTTGCGGCGGCTGCATCGGAGAACGAATGTTCACGGTGCCGATGATAACCGCAGTACTCCAGCCCGCGGCGGGCGATGGGAGGTTGGCACCGGCCGGCCACGATGCCGGCCGCTGCCGATCAGCGGCGTGCGCGCGCCCGGGCAATCGCGGCGCGCACCTGCGCCGGCGCGGTGCCGCCCCAGTGGTTGCGGGCATTGACCGAGCCGTCGAGGGTCAGCACCTCGAACACGTCGGCGTCGATCAGCGCCGAGAAGCCGCGCAGCTCGTCGAGGCTCAGTTCCGACAGGTCGACACCCCTGGCGACCGCGTGGCCGACCGCGCTGCCCACCGCGTGGTGGGCATCGCGGAACGGCAGGCCGCGTTTGACCAGGTAGTCGGCGAGATCGGTGGCGGTGGAATAGCCCTTGAACGCGGCGGCGCGGCAGGTGGCGCGCTGCACCTCGATGCTCGGCAGCATCGCCGCGAACAGACGCAAGCTCGCCGACACGGTGTCGTGGGCGTCGAAGATCGGCGGCTTGTCTTCCTGGTTGTCGCGGTTGTAGGCCAGCGGCTGGCCCTTCATCAGCACCAGCAGCGTGTTCAGGTCGCCGACCACGCGGCCGGTCTTGCCGCGCACCAGTTCCGGCACGTCCGGATTCTTCTTCTGCGGCATGATCGAGGAGCCGGTGCAGTAGCGATCCGGCAGTTTCACGAAGCCGAACATCGGCGTGCACCACAGGATCAGTTCCTCGCTCCAGCGCGACAGGTGCAGCATGGTCATCGCGCAGGCGGCGACGAATTCGATCGCGAAATCGCGGTCGCTGACCGCATCCAGCGAATTCTCCGACACCGAATCGAAACCGAGCTGCTCGGCGACGAAGTGGCGGTCGATCGGGTAGACGGTGCCGGCCAGCGCGGCACTGCCCAGCGGCAGCACATTGGTGCGCTTGCGGGTGTCGAGCAGCCGCGCCTTGTCACGCAACACCTGCTCGCGCCAGGCCAGCATGTGATGGCCGAAGGTCACCGGCTGGGCGACCTGCATGTGGGTGAAGCCCGGCATGATCGAATCGGCTTCGCGCTCGGCCAGATCGAGCAGGCCGTCGGCCAGCACGTCGATCACCGCGACCAGTTCGTCGATCGCGTCGCGCACGTACAGGCGGATGTCGGTGGCCACCTGATCGTTGCGGCTGCGCGCCGTGTGCAGGCGCTTGCCGGCGTCGCCGATCATCGCGGTCAGCCGCGATTCGATATTCATGTGCACGTCTTCAAGCGCCAGCTGCCACTCGAACTGGCCGGCCTCGATCTCGGCGCGGATCGTCGCCAGCCCCGCGACGATGGCGTCGACATCCTCAGCCTTCAGCACGCCGACCTTGCCGAGCATCCGCGCGTGGGCGCTGCTGCCGTCGATATCCTGGCGCCACAGCCGCTGATCGAAGCTGACCGACTCCGAAAACGCTTCGACCAGGGCATCGGTGCCTTCGCTGAAGCGGCCTCCCCACAGCTTGGCGGCGGGGGCTGGCGCGGACGGAGCAGCCGCCGGCTGGGCAGCCGGCGCGGAAGGATGGGCAGCGGTCATGGGGGCGTGCAGCGGCAGGGAATGCGGGATCGAAAACCGGTCCGAGGCAAATTTCAGGTCCGGTGCGGGAACTATTGTAAGTCGGCTCGCCACGGCCCGGAGACTTCCGCTAGGCTCGCTGGATGAAGCGTTTCGAGGTGTCCGCCGCCGCCCAGTCCAGCCTGATCCCGGAGTTCTGCCGGGCGCCCGCGCTATGGACGCTGGCCTACGTGATGGAACTGATGGCGGTGGTGCTGACCCTGGCCGGCTACGCCAGCGGCGAGGCGGCGCTGCGGCAGCTGCTGGTGCTGTCGCTGTACCTGCAGTGGACCGGCCTGTGCTGCGCGGCGGCGCTGTGCGCGGTGCGGCGCTGGATGCCGCCGGCGCGTGACGGCCTGCTGTTCTTTGTCTGCTGGAGCGCGATCGCGCTGGTCACCTTCGTGGTCAGCTTCGGGGCCTGGCTGATCGACGCCCGCTTCAATCTGGGCTATGTGCCCAGCGACGGCCCCTGGCCGTTCGTGTTCCGCAATCTGGTGATCGCCGGCATCGTTTCGCTGCTGCTGCTGCGCTATCTCTGGGAGCGCCATCAGTGGCAGGAGGAATCGCGCGCCGAGGCCGATGGCCGCTACCTGGCGCTGCAGGCGCGCATCCGTCCGCATTTCCTGTTCAACGCGCTGAATTCATTGGCGGAACTGATCCCGACCAAGCCGGAAGTGGCGGAAGAGATGGTCATCGACCTGTCCGACCTGTTCCGGGTCAGTCTCGATTCCCGGCAGCGGCTGATCCCGCTCCGCGAGGAGATCGAGATCGTCAAGGGCTACATGCGGATCGAGGAAATCCGCCTCGGCGACAAGCTGCTGGTCAACTGGGAAATTCCCGACGGCGTGCTCGACGCCCAGGTGCCGCGCCTGACCGTGCAGCCGCTGGTCGAGAACGGCGTGCTGCACGGCGTGTCGCGGCTGCGCGCGCGCGGCATGCTGCACGTCATCGCCCGGCGCGAAGGTGAGTTTCTGGTCGTCGACGTGGAGAATCCGATTCCGCCGGAGGAAGCGCCGAAGCGTGCGGGAACAGGAACTGCAATCAGCAACATCGCGCAGCGGATCAAGCTGATCTACGGCGACCGGGCCAAGCTGATCCTCGGCGAGGATCGCGATGAGTTCGGGCCGCTGTTCCGCGCCCGTCTGCGCCTGCCTTTCGTGGTTCATAGTGGTGGCGAAATCAACGCGCCCATCGTTCAGGAGGAGTGAAGCAATGAGAGTCGTGATCGTCGATGACGAGCCGCTGGCCAGAGAACGCCTGCGCCGTCTGGTTGCGGAATTCCCCGGCTACGAGATCGTCGGCGAAGCCGGCGACGGAGAAGCCGCCATCGAGCTGATCCGGGACGAAGAGCCGGACGTGGTGCTGCTCGACGTGCGCATGGGCATGGTCGACGGCCTGCAGGTGGCGCGCGCGATCAAGGAAGAGGACATGCCGCCGGCGATCATCTTCATCACCGCCTATCCCGAGCACGCGCTGAGCGCCTTCGACGCCCAGGGCGATGCCTACCTGCTGAAGCCGGTGCGCAAGGAAAAGCTCAAGGAAGCGCTGCAGCGGGTACGCAAGCTGTCGCGCGCCCAGAAGCCGACCATCGCACTGCCGGGCACCAAGCCGGCGCGCGAATTCGTGCTGGCGACCACCCGTGAGGGGCTGGCCCGGGTGCCGGCCGAAGACATCGTCTATTTCCTCGCCGACCAGAAGTACACCACCGTCTGCCATCTGCATGGCGAGGTGCTGATCGAGGAGTCGCTGAAGACGCTGGAAGACGATTTCTCGCCGTGGTTCCTGCGCGTGCACCGCAAGGCGCTGGTGGCCACCCGCTTCATCGCCGGGCTCGAGCGCGGCAAGGGCGACGAGTCGCAGCACTGGCTGAAGGTCCGCCATGCCGCCACCCTGCTGCCGGTCAGCCGCCGCCGCCTTGCCGAAGTGCGCCGCTTCCTGACCGACGACGGCAGCGACAAGACGCTGGACTGATCCCGCCCGGCCAAGGACACCCCTCTCTTGTCGATTCGCATCGCAACCCGCGAAAGCCCGCTGGCGCTCTGGCAGGCGGAACACGTCAAGGCGCTGATCGAGCGCGCCCATCCCGGCATCGAGGTGAGCCTGGTGCCGATGACCACGATCGGCGACCAGTTGCTCGACCGTAGTCTCGCCACCGTTGGCGGCAAGGGCCTGTTCGTCAAGGAACTCGAAGCGGCGATGCTCGAAGGCCGCGCCGACATCGCCGTGCATTCGATGAAGGACGTGCCGGCAGTGCTGCCGGACGGCCTGGTGCTGACCGCGTTCCTCGCCGGCGAGGACCCGCGCGACGCCTTCGTGTCGAACCGCCATGCCTCGCTCGACGCCTTGCCGCACGGTGCGGTGGTCGGCACCGCGTCGCTGCGCCGCCAGGCCCAGCTGCGCGGCCTGCGGCCGGATCTGGTGATCAAGGAACTGCGCGGCAACGTCGGCACCCGGCTGCGCAAGCTCGACGAAGGCCAGTACGACGCCATCCTGCTGGCCGCGGCCGGGCTGATCCGGCTCGGGCTGGAGGCGCGCATCCGCGAGAAGTTCGCGCAATCCCGGTTCGTGCCGGCCTGCGCCCAGGGCGTGGTCGGCATCGAATGCCGGGCCGATGATGCCGCGACGCGGGCGCTGCTCGCGCCGCTGCACGATCCGGTCTCGGCGATCCGGCTGGCCGCCGAACGCGGCCTCAACGCCCGGCTCGGCGGCGCCTGCACGGTGCCCGTGGCCGGCCACGCGGTGATCGGCGACGGCCGCATCCGCCTGACCGGGCTGGTCGCCGCGCCGGACGGCAGCCGCTGCGTGCGCGACGAGATCGACGGCGCCACCGGCGACGCCGCAGCACTCGGCGTGCAGCTGGCCGAACGACTGCTCGACAACGGCGCCCGCGACATCCTCGCCCAGCTCGGCATCCATGCCTGAGGCCCTGTCCGCGCGGCTGGACGGCCTGACCGTCCTGGTCGCGCGGCCTGCCGCACAGGCCGAGGCGCTGTGCGCGCTGATCGAGGCGGACGGCGGGCGGGCACTGCGCCTGCCGCTGTTCGCGATCGAGCCGGTGGCCGATCCCGCTGCGGCCGCCGCGGTGCTGGCGGCCGCCACGGCCTTCGACCGCTGGCTGTTCACCAGTGCCAATGCTGTCGACCACGCCGCCCGGCTCTGTGCCCGGCCGTGGCCGGCACTGGCCGCGGTCGGTGCCGCCACCGCAACGGCGTTGACCACGCTGACCGGCTGTCCGGTGCTGACGCCGCCGGCCGGCGACGGGGCGGCGGCGCTGCTGGCCCATCCGGCGCTGCAGCGCGGTGACGGCCAGCGGGCGCTAATCGTCACCGGCGAACAGACCCTGCCGATCCTCGAAGACGGCCTGGCGGCGCGCGGCATGGCGGTCACCGTGCTGCCGGTCTATCGCCGAGTGCCGATCGAGCACCGCCCGGCGGTCATCGCCGCCCTGCTGCAGGCGGCCGATATCGCGGTGATTCCGAGCGGTGAAGCGCTGCGGCAGCTCAGCGTGCTGACGCCGCCGGAGGCACGCGCCCGGCTGGCGGCGCTGCAATTGGCCGTGCCGTCGCCGCGTGTGATAGAAACTGCGCGCACGCTGGGCTTCAGCGCCGAACCCCTGCTGCCGGAGCGGGTCAGCGATGTGGCCTATCTCGAAGTCCTACGGCGTCACGCTCGCCACCGCACCTCTAACGCATGACCGAATACGACGTCCCCGAACGCCCGCGTGCCGCACGCAGTGTCTGGCGCAGCCTGTGGCTCTGGACCCTGATCCTGGCCCTGCTGGCGATGCTCGGTGCCGGCGGCCATGCCGGCTGGAAGTTCTGGCAGGACCGGCTCGCGACCGAGGACACCGTGGCGGCGCAGGACACGCTATTGCGCCGGCTCAGCCGCCAGCTGGGCGATGTCAGTGCCGAACTCCAGCAACTGCGCCAGCGCCAGGGCGACCTCGCCGAATCGGCGCGTCGCAACACCGATCTGGTCGGCGCGCTGCAGGGCCGGGCCGATGACGCCGACGCGATCCTGGCGCGCATCAACGCCACCATCCAGGGCGGCCGTGGCCGCGCCCAGCTGCTGGCCGTCGAGCAGCTGCTGCTGATCGCCAACGAACGCGCCCGTCTGGCCAGGGACGTGCCGGGCGCGATGGAAGCGCTGGCGCTGGCGCAGGACCGCCTCGGCAGTCTCGCCGAGCCGAAACTGTTCCCGATCCGCGAAGCACTCGCCGAAGAGCGCAGCCGCCTCGAAGCGCTGCCGAAGCTTGATCTCGAAGCCTCGGCGCTGACCCTGTCGGGACTGATCCGCCGGGTGCGCGACCTGCCGCAGCGCTCGCGGACGCCCAGCCACGCGGCGGTCGTCGATGCCGAGCCGACCCGCGACATCACGCCGCAGGGCGATGGTTTCTGGGGGCGCGGGCTGAACAGCCTGCGCGAGATGTTCGGCGCGGTGTTCACCGTGCGCCGCACCGACAAGCCGGTCGATCGCCTGCTGCCGCCGGAGCAGGAGGTGCTGGTCGGCCAGCTGCTGCTGCTGAAGCTGGAAACCGCGCGCGCCGCGCTGCTCAATCGCAATACCGCGACCCTGCGCGCGACGATCGAGGACGCCGATGCGTTCCTTGACGACTACTACCGCAGTGACGATCCCGCCGTGCTCGGCGCCCGTGCCGAACTCGACCGTCTGCTCAATCTGGAACTGAATCCGCAGCTGCCCGAGCTTGGTCGCAGCCTTGGCCTGCTGCGCGCCTATCTCGATGCCACGCCGCGCTGAAGCCCCGGAATCCGCACGGTGATCATCGTCTTCCTGTTCCTGCTGCTGGTCTTCGTCGGTGGCCTGATTGCCATCCTGCTGCTGCGGCCGGATACCGGCTACGTGCTGATCAACTACGGCCCCTGGGTCGTCGAGACCTCGCTGGCGGTGCTGGTGTTCGGCGTGGCGCTGGTCTTCCTCGTCGCCTGGCTGCTGCTGCGCCTGTCCGGTTTCGCGGTGCGGCTGCCGGGCTCGCTGCGGGAAGCGGTCGACCGGCGCCGCTCCGACCGCGCCCGCGATGCCTTCGAGAGCGGCCTGCTGGCGCTGTTCGAAGGCAACTGGGCGCGCGCCGAAAGCGAGCTGATCAAGCGCGCCAGCGATCATCACGCGCCGCATCTGAACTATCTTGCGGCGGCGCGCGCGGCGCAGCGCCAGGCGGCCACCGACCGCCGCGATCACTACCTGCGGCTGGCAATGCTCAATCGTCCCGAGCACGAGTTCGCCACGCTGCTGTCGCAGGCCGACCTGCAGCGCAAGCGCGGCGAGTTCGAAGCGACCCGGCAGACCGCGCTGAAGCTGCGCGAGAAGGACCCGATGCATCCGTTCGCGATCGAACTGCTGGCGGAAAGCCATGCCGCGCTCGGCGAATGGGGCGCGCTGCGCAAGCTGCTGCTGGAGCCGGCGAGCACGGACGCGATCACCGCCAGCCGTCGCGACCAGCTGATGGGACGGGCAATCCGGGAGCTGATGCAGCAGGCCATCGACGATGCCCGCCTGCCGATCCTGAAGGCGCTCTGGGACAGTGCCGGCGGCCTGCGCGAAGACCTGGAACTGCGCCGTGCCTACGCCCGTGGCCTGGCTCGCCTGAACGCCGATTCCGAAGCGCTGGCGCTGATCGCCCAGGCGCTGGCGGTCGACTGGGACGGCGAACTGGCGCTGCTCTACGGCGACCTTCACGCCGGCGATCCGATCACCCAGCTGGCGACGGTGGAATCGTGGCTGGCGCTGTACGGCGAGAAGACCGAACTGCTGCAGGTGGCCGGCCACGTCTGCCTGGCCAACCGGCTCTGGGGCAAGGCGCGCAGCTATCTCGAGGCGGTGATCGCCATTGCCCCGACACCGAAGGCCTATCTGGATCTGGCGCGGCTGTGCGCCGATACCCAGCAGCCCGAGGAAGCGGCCCGCCACTACCAGCTCGGCCTCGAACTCGCCGCCGGCCAGCACTGAGCGCGGCGGCGCGGCCCTTCATTGCCGTTTGCCGCGAGGCTCCGCCACACTCCGGCGACGCGACCGCGCATCCGAGTCGTGGACCATCGAGGAGGAGCGAGCGAGATGAGCACGATGTTCAGCGCCAGCCAGCGCGCACTGCAGGAACGCTTCGGCACCACGGCTCTGGCCGACCGGGTGTCGATGATCACCATGCACGCAGAAGTCACCGAGCCGGAAAAGGCCTTCATCGAAAGCCGCGACCTGTTCTTTCTGTCGACCGTCGATGGCGAGGGCCAGCCGACCTGCTCGTACAAGGGCGGCGCGGTCGGCTTCGTCAGGGTGGTCGATCCCGGCACCATCGCCTTCCCGAGCTATGACGGCAACGGCATGTACCTGTCGATGGGCAACATCGACAGCCGCGCCAAGGTTGGCCTGCTGTTCATCGACTTCGAGACGCCGAACCGGCTGCGCCTGCATGGCGATGCCCGCATCGACCCGAACGATCCGCTGCTGAGCCAGTATCCGGGGGCCGACCTGATCGTCCGTGTCGCGATCACCAGGCTGTTCGTCAACTGCCCGCGCTACATCCACCGCTACCAGAAGCTTGGCGATTCGGTGTACGTGCCGAAGGCCGGCTGCGCGACGCCGCCGGCCAAGTGGAAGCGCATCGATGCCTTCGGCGACGCGCTGCCGGCGCGCGATGTCGCCGCCGTGGCTGCCGCCGGTGCCGCGATCAGCTTCGACGAGTACATGGCCGACGTCGCCGCGGGCAAGGGTTGATGCTGGCGCTGATCGTCGGCTGCGGCGATGTCGGCTGCCGCCTCGCGCTGAGACTGCAGGCGCGCGGCATCGCGGTGACCGGCGTGGTCCGCTCGCCGTCCAGTGCCGTGGCGCTGGGGCGGCTCGGCATCACGCCGCTGACCGCCGATCTCGATGCCGACGTGATCGCCGATCTGCCGGCCGCCGACTGGCTGTTCCACTTCGCGCCGCCGCCGGACAAGGGCGACTCCGATCCGCGCCTGGTCGGCGTGCTGGCGGCGCTGAGCGCGCCGCCAGCGCGGATCGTCTATCTGTCGACTTCGGCGGTCTATGGCGATTGCGAAGGGCGCTGGATCGACGAGACCGAATCGCTGAAGCCGAAGAGCGCGCGCGGCCATCGCCGGCTCGATGCCGAGCGCAGCACGCTCGCCTACGCCCGCGAGCACGGCATCGCGGCGATGATCCTGCGGGTGCCGGGCATCTACGGGCCGGGGCGGCTGCCGCTGCAGCGGCTGACCGCGGGCGCGCCGCTGGTCCAGCGCGACCAGTCGCCGTACACCAACCGCATCCACGCCGATGACCTGGCTGCGGCGGCGCTGCGGGTGGCCGAGCTGGGTGTCGATGGCGAGGCCTACAACGTCAGCGACGGGCAGCCGACGACGATGACCGACTATTTCCTGCGCTGCGCGGCGCTGCTCGGCGTGCCACCGCCGCCGGAGCAGCCGCTGGCCGAGGCGATGCGGACGATGTCGCCGATGCTGAAATCCTTCCTCGAGGAATCGAAACGGCTGTCGAACCGGCGGCTGGTCGAGACGCTGGGCTGGCGACCGCAGTATCCGAGCCTCGACAGTGGCCTGCCGGCCAGCCTCGATGCCGATCTGGTGGTTCGCGCGTTTGCGAACGCGTCATAGAATCAGCCTGCGGCACCACGACCAGACAGATAACGGCTACGGAGAACAGCATGAGCATCGCCAGTGAATTCAAGGCATTCGCAATGCGTGGCAACGTCATCGACCTTGCGGTCGGTGTGGTCATCGGCGGCGCCTTCGGCACCATCGTCACCTCGCTGGTCGGCGACCTGATCATGCCGGTGCTCGGTCAGCTGACCGCCGGCGTCGACTTCTCCAAGGCTGCGCTGGTGCTCAAGGAAGCCTCCGAGGACGGCAAGACGCCGGCCGTGCTGCTCGGTTATGGCAAGTTCATCCAGTCGATCATCAACTTCATCATTGTCGCCTTCGCGATCTTCCTGATGGTCAAGGCGATCAACACGATGAAGAAGGCCGAAGCCGCTGCGCCGCCGCCCCCGCCTCCCGGGCCGACCAACGAGGAAAAGCTGCTGGCCGAGATCCGCGACCTGCTGAAGAAAGGCTGAGCGCGGAAGAAGAAAGCCGGCCCGAATCATCGGGCCGGCTTCGGCAAGCACGACGGCGTGGCCGGTTCAGGCCGCCATTGCCAGCGGCGCCAGCGCTTCCTCGTTCGCCGCGCGCTGCGACACCTTGCCGCTCCTGCCGGACGGCAGCGACAGCTTGGCGATCCGCTTCCAGGTGCTGATGCTCTGGCGCAGGAACGAGCCGGTCTTGTACGGCAGGCCGTGCTTCTCGCAGATCGCGCGCACTTCCGGCGCGATCTCGGCGTAGCGGTGCGCCGGCAGGTCCGGGAACAGATGGTGCTCGATCTGGAAGCTCAGGTTGCCGCTCATGATGTGCATCAGCCGGCCTCCCGAGAAGTTCGCCGAGCCGAGCAGCTGGCGCACGTACCACTGGCCGCGGGTTTCGTTCTCGACCACCGATTCCGGGAACTGCTCGACGTCCTCCGGGAAGTGACCGTTGAAGATCACCGCGCAGGCCCAGACGTTGCGCGCCAGGTTGGCGGCGGCGTTGCCGACCAACACCAGCGGCGCCAGCGGACCGGCCAGCGCCGGGAAGTACACGTAGTCCTTCTTCAGCTGCTTCTTGAGCTTGGCCCAGACCGGCTTGAACTCTTCCTTGAGCTGCGCGGTGGACTTGGTCTTGTAGACCAGCACTTCCTCGAGCTTCAGGTTCTGCACCGCGACGAAGTGCTGGAAGAAGGTGTGCAGCAGCACCGTCAGCGGGATGTTGGCGAGGAAGCGCGGCTCCCACTTCTGGTCTTCGGACATGCGCAGCAGGCCATAGCCGATGTCGTGGTCCTTGTTGAGCACGTTGGTGAACGTGTGGTGCTCGTAGTTGTGGGTGATCTTCCAGTTCTTCGAGGTGTCGGCGCTGTCCCACTCGAAGTGCTTCGAGTTCAGTGCCGGCTCGCCCATCCAGTCGTACTGGCCGTGCATGACGTTGTGGCCGATCTCCATGTTGTCGAGGATCTTCGACACGCTGAGCGCGGCGACGCCGAGCGGCCAGGTCGGCGGAATCATCATCATCACCCGGCCGGCGACCTCGAACTGGCGCTGGCGCTTGACGATGTTGTGGATGTAGTCGGCGTCGCGCTGGCCGAGATCGGTGCGCACCCGGTTGCGGATGGCATCGAGATCCGCGCCGATCGCCGCGAACTGGGCCGGCGTCAGCGAGCTGAAGGTGTTGTTCTGGATGGCGGTCATGGCTTGAGCCTCTGAGGTCATTGGTACGGGGTACGGCTTGTTCGGAAAGTCCGGGCCGCGAAGGGCCCGGTCGGTCACAGGGCGTGCTTACAGATCGAGCGTCACGGTGCCGACCGGCACGCTGATGCAGATCTGGATGTCGGCTTCGCCGGCGTCGCTGATCTCGCCGGTGCGGATGTCGCGGACGCGGCCCGAGGCCTTGCGGCAGGTGCAGGCGTGGCAGATGCCCATGCGGCAGCCGGATTCCGGCTTCAGGCCGGCGGCTTCGGCCTGATCGAGCAAGGTCGCGCCGCTGTTCTGCGCCAGCCGCTCGCTGCGGATGAAGCGCACGTCGCCTTCGGCATTGGCGCTGTCGGCAAGCACCGCCGGCGCGGCCGAAAAGTGTTCGAGGTGCAGCCGCTCGCCGATGCCCTCATCGGCCCACAGCTTCTGCACCGCCTTCATCATTCCCGGCGGGCCGCACAGGAAGGCTTCGGCGTCGGCGAAGTCCGGCACGGCGTTCAGATGGGCGCGGCAGAACAGCCCTTCCAGCTCGCCGCCCTGATTCGGTTCGGCATAGCCGCGCAGCAGCTGCAGATTCGGAAACATCGCGGCGATCCCGGCCAGTTCGGCGGCGTAGATCTGGTCCTTCGCAGCGTTCGAGTAATGCAGGAAGCTGATCGGGCCCGCAAAGCCTTCATCGGTCAGCGTGCGCAGCATCGCCATCACCGGGGTGATGCCGCTGCCGCCGCTGATCAGCAGCACGCGCGCCGGGCGCGCATCCGGCAGCGCGAAGCGGCCCTCGGCCTGCGAAAGGCCGACCGTGGTGCCGACCGTTAGCCGCTGCTTCAGGAACTTCGACACGAAGCCGCCGGCGTGAGTCTTGGCGGTCAGCTCGATCAGGCCGTCGGTGGCGTGCACCGAGTTGGCCGGCGAGTAGCAGCGGGTCCGGCGCACGCCGTCGATCTCCACCGTCAGGCGGACGTACTGGCCGGCGCGGAAGCCCTGCCAATTGCCGTTCGGGCGCAGGCTCAGGGTCACGCTGTCATCGGTCTGGTGGCGGATCGCCACGACTTCGGCGCGGACTTCGGTCAGCGACGCGGTCGGGGCGAACTGCTCCAGGTAGCGATCGACGCCGTGCGGGTAGGTCAACGCGGCCGCCAGGCGCGACGTCAGCGCGCGGCGCAGGCCGTTGGCGAAGCGATGGGTACGCGGGGTGGTGGCTGACATGACGAATGCTCCTCAGTTGGTGGACGTATGTTCACTCATGAGAATTTCGATGTCAACAAGTGTTCACTAAAAAATCGAACTTGTTCACATGGGCGCGCTAGTGCTCGGTTTTTCCTGAGATTTCACGCTAACATCGCATCCGATGAATCAGGAATCGACATGACTGCACGCAGCCGCCCCGGATCCGAGCCGAACGCCTGTACCGACGACGAAGAGCTGTTGCCGCGTGGCCAGCGCAAGCAGCGCACCCGCGATGCGCTGATCGATGCAGCGCTGCAGCTGATGAACGAGGGGCGCAGCTTCAACAGCCTGGGCCTGCGCGAGATCACGCGGGTGGCAGGCGTGGTGCCGACCTCGTTCTACCGGCACTTCAAGGACACCAACGAGCTGGGCCTGGTGCTGGTCGAGGAAAGCGGTCTGACCCTGCGCCGCATGCTGCGCGAGGCGCGCCGCGCCGGGGCGCCGGTCAAGGACATGATTCGCCGCTCGGTACAGGTCTACAAGGCGTTCGTGCTCAGCAACCGCCTGCACTTCCTGTTCGTCGCCGGCGAGCGCAGCGGCGGTTCGCCGGTGATCCGCAGCGCGATTCGCAACGAGGTCGATCAGTTCATCGATGAGATGACCCAGGACCTGCGCCATCTCGCGATCTTCCCGAACCTGTCGCCGGAATCGCTGCGCATGGTCTGCGAGCTGGTGGTCAACACCATGCTCCACGCCGCCACCGACATCCTCGATCTGCCGCCGGGCGATGAAGCGCTGGCCCGGGCGCAGGAGGACAATCATGTGCACCAGGTACGGCTGATCTTCCTCGGCGCCCAGCTATGGCGCGAGGAGACCGAAAAGGCCTAGGCGAAGCGCAGTTTGAAGCCGGCCGCCGCTACGAAGCCGGCTTCCAGTTCGAGGTCTTCGCGGGTCAGCGGGTGCTTGTCGAGCCAGCCGTTCCTGAAGCTCAGCTTCAGCTGCTTGCCGATCACGCTCAGGGTGAACGGAATCCGCATGTTCGGCGCGCGCGAGCGGTGCAGCACGATCGCCAGCCGGAACAGCAGGGCCAGCCTGCGGATGCTCAGCTGCCAGGCGTCGGGCAGATCATCCAGCGCGCCGAGCGCGAACTTGCCGCGCTGCAATCGGACCAGCGCCGCGACCAGACGCTGATCGGTCTGCGAGAAGCCGAACATTTCCGCGTGGCGCAGCATGTATTCGCCATGGCGGTGGCTGCCCTCGTGGGCGATGACCAGGCCGATCTCGTGCAGCAGCGCTGCCCAGCGCAGCAGGCGGCCGGCGACGTCGCGGTCCAGCTGCCAGTCGCTGCGCACCTGTTCGAGCAGCTTCAGCGCCGTGCGCTCGACTTCGCGGGCGTGTTCACGGTCGACCCCGTAGCGGGCGGCCATCGCCTCGACCGAGCGGCTGCGCACGTCGTTGTCGGCGAGACGGCCGAGCAGGTCGTAGATCAGGCCTTCGCGCAGCGCGTGCTCGGAGGTTTCCATCGCCTCGATGCCGAGGCTGTCGAAGACGCCGGCCAGCACCGCCAGTCCGCCGGCGAAGACCGGGCGGCGATCCTCGCGCAGGCCGGTGAAGTCGATCTTCGCGACATGGCCGGTGCGGACCGTCAGCTCGACGCAGCGATCGACGGCGTCGCGGGTGATCCGCTCGGTCGCCCAGCCCTGGCCGCGGGCCACGCGCCAGACGCCGCGCACGGTGCCGCTGGCGCCGATCGCGACATCCCAGCCGGCGGCGCGATACTGGCGCTCGACGAATTCCAGTTCCACGCGCGCGGCCAGCCGCGCCTCGTGCATGCGCTCCCGGGTGATCACGCCATCGGCGAAGAAGCGCTGGGTGTGGGTGACGCAGCCGAGCGCGGTGCTTTCCATCAGTTTCGGATCGGGACCGCGGCCGATGATCAGTTCGGTCGAGCCGCCGCCGATGTCGACCACTAGCCGGCGCGGCGCGACCTTGCCGAGCCCGTGGGTGACGCCGTTGTAGACCAGCCGCGCTTCCTCGACGCCCGAGATCACCTCGATCTCGTGGCCCAGCGCCTTTTCGGCCGCGCGCATGAACACGCCGCCATCGGCGAGCCTGCGCATGGTGTTGGTGCCGACGACCCGGACCCGGGCCGCCGGAATGCCGCGCAGGCGCTGGCCGAAGCGCTTCAGGCAGGCGAGGGCGCGACGTTCGGCGTCCTCGCTGAGCTTGCGCTCCGCATCGAGGCCGGCGGCAAGGCGCACCGCATCGCGCAGGCGATCGACGATCTGCAACTGGCCATCGCTCTCGCGTGCCACCAGCATGTGGAACGAGTTCGAGCCGAGATCGACGGCAGCGACTTCGCCAGCCGCTGCCTTCGATGTGTCAGCCTTGGCCGAGCGCGGCATGGCGGTCAGATCGTGGTGACGACCGACGCCAGCAGCAGCACCGACGCGAGCAGCAGGCTCAGGTAGGACAGCCCGGCGCCGAGCCGGCGCAGCGGGTGCAGCGGTGCCAGGCTGTAGCCGACCGCGAAGGCGATCCGGGCCGCGACGAACACGCCGTCGAGCCCGATCAGCACGACGTTGGCACCGGCGTACAGCTCGTAGCACAGCGACAACAGCAGGAAGATCGGCACGAACTCGATGGTGTTGGCGTGCACGCGAATGGCGCGCAGCAGTTCGGCGATTCCGCCGTCACCGACCGCAACCCGGTGACGCATGCGCAGCAATGACACCCGGAACGCCAGGATCAGGATCAGCAGGCCACAGGTCGCGGCGCTGGCGGCAGTCACGGGGATTTGCATGGCGGACCAGTGGGGAGCGGGCGGAAGCGGCTGCACTATAGCGTGAAGCCCGGCTATCGACAGCCGATGACAAAGCGTCGGGAACGGCGCCGAAAAGCATGCGAAAAGCGTGCATTCGATTGACGCAAGCTGCGGATTCGCCGACCATATTGGCCGCTGCAAACGCGTTTTCCCGCAGCCTCACGTTCCGAGGAGACTCCCTGATGATTTCAGTGCGATGGGGCCTGATTGCCCTCACCGCCGCCCTGAGCTGCGGCACTGCGAGCGCCCAAGGCGACGCGGCTGCCGGAAAGGTCAAGGCCTACACCTGCTACGGTTGCCACGGCATCGTGAACTACACGAACGTCTACCCGAGCTACCACGTGCCGAAGCTCGGCGGTCAGCATCCCGATTACATCGTCGCCGCGCTGAAGGCCTACAAGTCCGGCCAGCGTCCGCACCCGACGATGGGCGCCCAGGCGGCCAATCTCAGCGACCAGGACATGGCCGATATCGCGGCCTATCTTTCCAAGGCTCCGGAGAAGAAGTGAGCACGCCGATGAAATCCCTGACTTCCAAGCTCGTTTCTTCTGCCGTCCTGTCGTTCGGCATCGTGTCCGCCGCCGCCGCGAGCGATGACGCCGTCGCCCCGGCCACTGCCGGCGGCAAGCCGGCCCAGGTCGCGGTCTGCGCCGCCTGCCACGGCGAAACCGGCGTCAGCGCGACGCCGATGTTCCCTAACCTTGCCGGCCAGCATCGCAGCTATCTCGAAGTGGCCCTGAAGGGCTACAAGAGTGGCACCCGCAAGAATGCCGTGATGGCCGGTCAGGCCGCAGGCCTCAGCGATGCCGACATCAAGGCGCTGGCCCTCTGGTACTCCAGCCAGAAGTCGGTGCTGTACACCGTGTCGCCGGAAGGCGAAGCGAAGAAGTAAGTCGCCTCAGCGGTACCAAGCCGGCTCCTCGCCTCGCGACGGGCCGGCTTTTTTGTGGCCGATGATACGGTCGCCGCGCCATTCGGCTGACGGACAAGAAAAACCCCGCCGGAGCGGGGTTTTTCTTGACGGCCGAACTTACTCGTCGAGGAAGCTGCGCAGGTAGTTGGCGCGCGACGGATGACGCAGCTTGCGCAGCGCCTTCGCCTCTATCTGGCGAATCCGTTCGCGGGTGACGTCGAACTGCTTGCCGACCTCTTCCAGCGTGTGGTCGGTATTCATGTCGATGCCGAAACGCATGCGCAGGACCTTGGCTTCGCGAGGTGTCAGCGAGGCCAGTATCTGGTGGGTTGCTTCCGCCAGGCTCTGCGAAGTCGCCGATTCCAGCGGCGACACGGCTGCCGTGTCCTCGATGAAATCGCCGAGGTGCGAATCCTCGTCGTCGCCGATCGGGGTTTCCATCGAGATCGGTTCCTTGGCGATCTTGAGGACTTTCCGGACCTTGTCTTCCGGCATTTCCATCTTGACCGCCAGTTCCTCCGGCGTCGGCTCGCGGCCCATCTCCTGCAGCATCGTGCGGCTGATGCGGTTCAGCTTGTTGATCGTCTCGATCATGTGCACCGGGATTCGGATGGTGCGCGCCTGATCGGCGATCGAGCGGGTGATGGCCTGACGGATCCACCAGGTGGCGTAGGTCGAGAACTTGTAGCCGCGGCGGTATTCGAACTTGTCGACTGCCTTCATGAGGCCGATGTTGCCTTCCTGGATCAGGTCGAGGAACTGCAGGCCACGGTTGGTGTACTTCTTGGCGATCGAGATGACCAGGCGAAGGTTGGCTTCGACCATTTCCTTCTTGGCGCGGCGAGCCTTGGCTTCACCGACGGTCATCCGCCGGTAGATGTCCTTGATCTCGTCGATCGACAGCAGGTTGTCGCCTTCGATCTGGGTCAGCTGATCCTGCAGCAGCTTGACGTCGTCCTTCTTCAGCGCGAGCGCCGCCGAGTACTTGCGCTTGGCGCGGATCGCCTTGTCGAGCCAGCCGAGGTCGGAGACGCCGCCCTCGCGGTACTTGGCGAGGAACTCTTCGCGGGTCATGCCGCATTCGGCCACGCAGATGCGCAGCACCGAACGCTCGATCGAGCGGATCAGCTCGACCTTGTTGCGCAGGTTGTTGGTGACCTCGACGACGATCTTCGGCGACAGCCGGAAGGTCATGATCAGGTCGGCGACCGCCGCGCGGCGCGCCTGGGTCTTCTTGCTGGCGGTGCCGAGGCGAAGCAGGGAATCCCAGGCCTCGTCGTACAGCGCCTGCAGCTTGCCGAAGTTCTCGGCGCAGAGGACCGGATCGGGGCCGGTATCGACGGCTTCCTCTTCCTCTTCCTCGGCACCTTCGACCACTTCCGGCTCGACGTCGGCGACTTCCGGCGGCAGCACTTCTTCCGCCGCGACCGGCACTGGCGCGTTCGGATCGAAGAAACCGACCACGACTTCGGCCAGACGCTTCTTGCCATTGATCGCGTTGTCGTACTGCTCCAGCAGGATCGCGACCGTTTCCGGGTAGCTGGCCATCGCGTACAGCGCTTCACCCAGGCCTTCCTCGATGCGCTTGGCGATGCGGATCTCGCCTTCGCGGTCGAGCAGTTCGACCGAACCCATCTCGCGCATGTACATGCGCACCGGATCGGTGGTGCGGCCGAATTCGGAATCGCTGGCGGCGAGCGCAGCGGCGGCTTCCTCGGCGGCTTCCTCGTCGTCCTCGGTGGCGGCGACGGCAGGCTCGCTGAACAGTTGCGCTTCGGTGTCCGGGGCTTCGTCATGGACCGGAATGCCCATGCCCTGGATCATCGTGATGACGTCGTCGATCTGCTCCGAGTCGACGATTTCCGGCAGGCTGTCGGACACTTCGGCGAAGGTCAGAAAGCCCTTTTCCTTGCCGAGCGCGATCAGGTTCTTGATCTGGGATTGCTGGTCAGCTGCTGCCATCTGAATACTCTTGTGTGAAACCGGGGCGCGTGACACCGGTCAAGAACTGCGCAGTTTACCGGAACCGGCCGGAACACGACCAGCCCGTGGACCGTAGGTGGGGGCAGCGGTTCCCACTTAAAGGGCGCGTCGTCGGCTCGATCCCGGAACGAAGGCCGCTGCCGCGCTCAGTTCGAGCGCTCGCGCATCAGCGCCATCAGTTCGGCCTGTTCTGCCGGCTCAAGTTCCCTTTCCCGGGCGAGATCGAGCAGGGCCTGCTGTCGTTCGCGCACGGCGCGTTTGCGCAGCAGGCTCAGGCAGTCGAGGAATTCCGCATCCAGATCGCCGTTGATGCCGAGCGGCATCGCGCTGATCCGGCCCAGCGCCGCCCCTCGGGCGGTGCCGCGATGCATTTCCAGCCACTGCGCCGCATTGGCATCCGGGTTCTCGCTGAAGAACTCGATCGAGTCGAGCAGGATGTCGAGGCCCGGCTGGTTCAGCATCGCAATCTGCCCGAGGTGCTCGGCCCGGGCGGCGAGGCCGGGATCTTCCAGCAACAGCTGCAGGGCGATCCGCACCGGCTTCGAACCCGGGCTTTCGACGCGCCGGCCGCGCTCGGCGTTGTCGGTCGCCCGAGCCGCTGCGGCCTTGCCGCCGGCGCTCAGCGCCGCCTCCAGATCGCCGCGCTGCATCCGGGTGATGGTCAGCAGGCGGTCGATGATCAGGGTGCGCAGCGCACCATCGCGAAGCTTTTCAAGATGCGGCCGGGCCAGCCCGGGCAGCCGCGCGCGGCCTTCGCGGGTCGCCAGATTGACCTGCTTGAGCAGTTCGTCGAGCAGGAAATCGGACAGCGGCTGGGCGTTGTCGATCAGCGCCCGGAACGCGGCTTCACCGATTTCCTGGACCAGCGAGTCCGGGTCGTGGCCGTCGGGCAGGAACATGAAGCGGCATTCGCGATCGTCGAACACTTCCGGCAGCGCCTGTTCCAGGGCCCGCCACGCGGCCGAGCGGCCGGCGCGGTCGCCGTCGAAGCAGAACACGGCGCGACGCGTCGACTTGAACAAGAGCGTCAGGTGCTCGCGGGTGGTCGCGGTGCCGAGCGTGGCGACCGCATTGCGGATGCCGTGCTGGGCCAGCATCACCACATCCATGTAGCCCTCGACGACCAGCAGGTACGGCAGCTCCGCCTTCGTCGACTGCTTGGCTTCGAACAGGCCGAACAGGTTGCGGCCCTTGTGAAAGAGCGGGGTTTCCGGCGAGTTCAGGTACTTGGCCGGATCGTTGGCGAGCGTGCGGCCGCCGAAGCCGATGGTGCGGCCGCGGGTGTCGCGGATCGGGAACATCACCCGGTTGCGGAAGCGGTCATAGGCGCCGCCGCCACCGTCGCGCTCGATCAGCAGTCCGGCATCGAGCGCGTGCTGGCGCTGGCCGTCGGCTTCGGGAAACTGGCGGGTCAGCGCGTCCCAGGATTCCGGCGCGTAGCCGATGTTGAACAGCTTGGCCGTCTCGCCGTCGAGGCCGCGCCGCTTGAGGTAGTCGATCGCCGGCGGATGGGTCTTCAGCTGGCTGCGGTAGAACTTCTCGGCGACCGCCAGCGCATCGAGCGGACCGTCGAGCACCAGCCGCGGACCCTCGTTGCCGCCTTCGCGCGGCACCTCCACGCCGGCGCGCTTGGCCAGTTCCTCGACTGCCTCGACGAAGCTGAGGCGATCGTTCTCCATCAGGAAGGTGATCGCCGTGCCGTTCTTGCCGGAGCTGAAATCGAAGAACATCTGCTTCGCCGGATTGACGAAGAACGATGGCGATTTCTCGTTGGTGAACGGCGACAGGCCCTTGTATTCGCGGCCGGCGCGCTTCAGCTCGACGCGGCTGCCGACGACCTCGACGATGTCGATGCGCGACAGCAGGTCGTGAATGAAGGAATCGGGGATGCGTCCGCCGGCCATGGGCGGAGTCTAGACCGTGAGCGGTCTCGGCTCAGCCGAGACGCGCCTTGATCAGCCCCGAAAGCTTGCCCATGTCGGTGCGGCCGGCGACCTGCGGCTTCAGCCAGGTCATCACCTTGCCCATGTCCTTCATGCCGGCGGCGCCAGTTTCGGCGATGCCCTGGACGATCAGCGCTTCCAGCTCGGCTTCGGTCAGCGCCTGCGGCAGGTAGTGGCTGAGCACGACGATTTCGGCGGCCTCGATTTCGGCGAGGTCAGGGCGGTTGCCGGCGCGGAACTGCGATTCGGAATCGCGACGCTGCTTGAGCATCTTTTCCAGCGCTTCGATGACCACCGCGTCGGTCAGTTCCTGCGACAGCACCACTTCGCGGTTCTTCAGCTCCGCAGTCAGCATCCGCAGCACGCCGAGGCGCGCCTTGTCCCCGGCCTTCATCGCCAGCTTCACGTCTTCGGTGATGCGGGTCTTGAGATCGGTCATCGGGGCACCTGGAGGTTGAACGCGGGACAAACACAAATCGCGCCGACAGGCGCGATTTGAATGAAGCTGCTTTTTTGAGAAGTCCGCGCCATGGATGGCGCGGTGCTTGTCAGGACGACAGACTTCTCGTCAGTAAAGCCGGATCTGCTTAGATGTCTCGCGGGAGACCTTCTTGGCCTGACGCTTCACGGCGGCGGCACGCTTGCGCTTGCGCTCCTGGCTCGGCTTCTCGAAGAATTCCTTCTTGCGGAGGTCGGTCAGCACGCCTGCCTTTTCGCAGGTGCGCTTGAAACGGCGAAGAGCAACTTCAAACGGCTCGTTATCGCGAACGCGGACATTCGGCATCAGTTCAATCTCGACAGCGGATTTGGCACGGTCCGGACGCGGGGTGTCCGGAAGGGGCGCAAAGTTTAGTCAATCAGTCGCCGCAAAGCAACGCGGCGCGCTGCAAAGCGCTGCGCACTCGCGCAGAATCCGCGTCCAATGAAAGTTCTTGGCCTCGAATCCTCCTGCGACGAGACTGCCGCCGCCATCTACGACGGCGAACGCGGCCTGCTCGCGCACGTGTTGCACAGCCAGGCGGCGATGCACGCCGAATATGGCGGCGTGGTGCCCGAACTGGCGGCACGCGATCATGTCGGACGCATCCAGTCACTGGTCGCCGCCGTGCTCGCCGAGGCGGGCCTGAACGCCGACCAGCTCGACGGCATCGCCTACACCGCCGGGCCGGGCCTGATCGGCGCGCTGCTGGTCGGCGGCAGCTTCGCCGCAGGACTGGCGGCGGCGATCGACAAGCCGCTGCTGCCGGTCCACCACCTCGAAGGCCATCTGCTGGCACCGATGCTCGAAGACCAGCGCCCGGCATTTCCGTTCGTTGCACTGCTGGTGTCCGGCGGCCACACGATGCTGGCGCGCGTCGATGGCGTGGGGCGCTACGAGATTCTCGGCGAGACGCTCGACGACGCCGCCGGAGAAGCCTTCGACAAGACTGCCAAGGCGCTCGGCCTGCCGTATCCCGGCGGCCCGGAGCTGGCGAAGCTGGCCGAGCGCGGCCGCTCCGGCGTGTTCCGTTTCTCGCGGCCGATGACCGATCGCCCGGGGCTGGCATTCAGCTTCAGCGGCCTGAAGACCGCGGTGCTGAACCAGCTGAAGCCGGATTTCGACGATCAGGCCAGGGCGGATCTGGCGCGCGCCTTCGAGGAAGCGGTGACCGACACGCTGGCGATCAAGTGCGAACGCGCGCTCGATGCCACCGGCCTCGGCTGCCTGATCGTCGCCGGCGGCGTCGGCGCCAATCGCCGCCTGCGCGCGCGCCTGCAGGCCGCGACCGAGGCGCGCGGCGCCAGCCTGCATTTCCCGCGTCCGGCGTTCTGCACCGACAACGCCGCGATGATCGCCTACGCCGGCTGGGCGCGGCTGTCGGCCGGCGAGCGCAGTGCCGGCCTGCCGACGCGGGCGCGCTGGCCGCTGCACGAGCTGCGCCCGCCTTCCCCTGCCCATTCCTGATCGCCATGCCGCTCGACACCGTCTTCATCGAAGCGCTGCACGTTGAAACCATCATCGGCGTCCACGCCTTCGAGCAGAACGCGCTGCGGCCGCTGATCCTCGATCTGGAGATGGGCGTGGACATCCGCGAAGCCGCCGCCAGCGATCGCATCCGCGATGCCGTCGATTACAGCGCGGTCGCCGAAGCGATCATCAAGCTGGCGGCGGCACGGCGCTTCCAGCTGATCGAGACGCTCGCGGAAACCATCGCCCGGATGGTCTTCGAGCGGTTTCCGGTCACCAGCCTGCGGCTGTCGATCGGCAAGCCTGGCGCGATCGACACCGCGAAGACCGTCGGCGTGCGCATCGATCGTCGCCGCGAGGACTACGCCGCCTGCGGCGTGCGCTGAACGCTGCGGTTATCCTCGCCACTCCCCCGCGACTGCCCCGGTGCCCTGCGATGAAGAAACTGCAACGTCTGGAATTGCTCAAGGACTTCATCCAGGAAGCCGTCGATCGCGGTGCCACCTCGGTGCAGGCCGTGCACCAGTACATCGCCGACCTGCCGTTCGAGGCGCTGGAGCAGACCGGCCTGATCAGCGAGGAGAAGGCCGGGCTGCGCCAGAAGCACCGGCAGTCGATCGGGGTGGTCTACGACGCGATCCGGCGCATCAACCGCGAGATCGGCCAGCTGATTTCCGACCAGTTCGAGAACCTGGAGGAGTCGAAGCTCGCTGCCGAACGGATCGCGCCGGCAGCCGCGTCAGCACCGGCAAAGAAGGCGGCCCCTCGCAAGAAGGCGGCTGCCAAGAAAACCGCTACCAAGAAAGCCGCTACCAAGAAAGTCGGCTGAAGCGCCTTCGCGTTACGGCGGCAGCGTGCCGTCGTCGCAGATCGGCAGCAGCACGCCCTTCGAGGTCCAGACGCCGCCGGCGCGCTCGAACTGGTAGGCCACCGAACCGCCGCAACCCGGGTTGACGAGGCTGTTCGACGGATCGCAGACCATCACCTTGTCGTTGCCCTGGCCGTACCACTGCACGTCGGCCTCGCTCGGCAAATTGGCGCGAGTCAGCAACTCGGCACGATCAGCCGGCGCCGACGACAGGTGCTGCCAGCCCTTGCCGGCAATCGAATTGCAGTCCTGGGTGCCACGCGAGGCGCAGCCGCTCAGGGCAAGAAGGGCGGTGAGGATGAGGCTGGGTCGAATCACGGCAGCGTCCACGACGGTTGTTGGTGGAGAAGGAGGCTGGCGTCAGGCGCCGCCGGCGATGGTCATGGCGTCGATCAGCACCGAGCCGCAGCGCACGCCACCGCGGGTATCGACATCGGAACCGATCGCCGAGATCCCGCGATAGATCGCGCCGAGGTTGCCGGCGATGGTGATCTCGTCGACCGGGTAGGCGATCACCCCGTTCTCGACCCAGAAACCGCTGGCGGCGCGCGAATAGTCGCCGGTCACCGTATTGACGCCCTGGCCCATTAGATCGGTCGCGATCAGGCCTTCGCCCATATCGCGGGCCAGCGCTTCGAGGCCGCCGTCGAAGGTCGAGTCGACCACCAGGTTATAGACGCCACCAGCGTTGCCGGTCGATTCCAGGCCCATCTTGCGGGCGCTGTAGCTGCCGAGCAGGTAGCCGCCGAGCACGCCCTTGTCGATCAGCTGGCGTTCGCTCGTCGCCACGCCTTCCTGATCGTAGGCGCTGCTGCCCGCTGCGCCCTTCAGGAACGGCATCTGGCGGGCGCTGACCCGTTCGGCGAACACCGTCTCGCCGAGCTTGCCGTGCAGGAAGCTGGCACGGCGATACAGCGCGGCGCCGGAGATCGCGCCGATGAAGTGGCCGAACAGGCCGCGGGCGATCTCGGCCGGGAAGATCACCGGCGCGGTGCGGGTGCTGAGTGTCCGGCCGCCGAGCCGCGCCGCCGCCCGTTCGCCGGCCTTGCGGCCGATCGCTTCGGGCGCGTCGAGCGCCTCGAAGCGCCGCGAGCTGCTGTACCAGTGGCCGAGCTGCATCGCCTCGCCGTCGACCGCGATCGCGGCACAACCCAGGCTGTAGTCGGTGGCCCGGCGCCGGCCGATGAAGCCGTGGCTGTTGGCGTACAGGTTCAGCGATTCGCGGCTGTCGATGCTGGCACCTTCGGACTGGGTGATCCGGGCATCGACGGCGAACGCCGCCGCTTCGCAGGCACGGGCCCGTTCGATCGCCGCTTCCGGCGCCAATGGGTACGGATGATAGAGGTCCAGATCGGGAAACCCGCGGGCCATCCGGGCCGGATCGGCGAGGCCGACGCAGGGGTCTTCGCCGCCCACTTTCGCGATCGCGCAGGCCGCCTCGACGGTGCGCTTCAGCGCGGCTTCCGACAGGTCGGTGGTGCTCGCCGAGCCGGTGCGATGGCCGAAGTAAACGGTCAGCGACAGATCGCGGTCGCGCTGGAACTGCACCGATTCGACCTCGCCCTGGCGCACCGCCACCGACAGCCCGCGGCTGACGCCGAGATAGCCCTCGGCGGCGGTCGCGCCGAGCGACTTCGCGAGCGCCAGCGCGGCCTGCAGGCGGGGTTCCAGGTCGCGGACATCGGGCAGCGCGGCAGCCGGCGTGGCGGCGGTCGGAATCGCGGTCATGACGAAGGGTTTCACGAGGAAGTGCGCGAGCTTACCATCCGTTTCCCGGCTCCCTGGCCTCCAGACCCTCCTGCCCGCATGGACTTCACGACACTGAAAATCGAACTCGATGGCCCGGTTGCGCGGCTGCTGCTGAACCGTCCGGACAAGGCCAACGCGATGTCGGAGGCGATGTGGCAGGAACTGCCGAGGGCGGCGGCGTGGATCAACAGCCAGAAGCAGATCCGCGTGGTGATCCTGGCCGGCACCGGCAAGCACTTCACGGCCGGCATCGATCTCAAGGTGCTCGCTGGCCTGAGCCAGCGGGTGCTCGGCCCGGGCTGCCCGGCACGGGCCCGCGAATACTTGCGCGAGTGGATTCTCGGCGCCCAGGCCAGCCTGACCGCGATCGAGAACATCCGGGTGCCAGTGATCGCGGCGGTGCAGGGCGCCTGCGTCGGCGCCGGCGTCGATCTGATCGCCGCCTGCGATCTGCGCTACTCGACGGTGGATGCCAGGTTCTGCATCAAGGAAGTCGATCTCGCGGTGGTCGCCGACGTCGGCACCGTGCAGCGGCTGCGCCATGTGATCGGCTTCGCCAAGACCGCCGAGCTGACCTACACCGGCGAAACCTTCACCGGCGGCAAGGCCGAGGCGATCGGCCTGGTCAGCGCCGCCTACGCGACCGGCGACGAGCTGATGGCGGCGGTCGACGCGCTGGCGAAGAGCCTGGCCGCGAAGTCGCCGCTGACCGTACGCGGCGTCAAGCAGAGCCTGCTGTACTCGCGCGACCACACGGTGGCCGAAGGGCTGGAGTACGTCGCCGGCTGGAATGCCGCGATGCTGATCTCGGCCGATCTCAACGAAGCCGTCAGCGCCTATCTGGCCAAGCGGCCGGCGGTGTTCGAGGACTGATCCGGCGTATCGCTTGCCGAATCCCGGCGGGCGGGATGGAACCACCGAGGAACCGCTGTTCGTGACGACAACGATCGCCGCCCGGCCGCCGGGGCTGGCAGCGCTGGTCGGCGCGGTGTCGTCGCCAACAAGCTCGGCCTGCTGGCGTCGATCGGTGCGTTCCTTGCCAAGTCCGCCAGGATCATTTTCGTTGCCGTGCTCGGCTTCGGCGCGCTGATCGGCACGTTCTTCGGTCGCGGCGAGAAGACCTGAGCTGGCAGCGCAGCGTCCGGGGCGGGCAGCAAGAAGGCCGGCTCCTGCGAGCCGGCCTTCCTGTTTCAGCCAGATGTCGCGGTCAGGCGATCAGCGCACGTCGATCGCCAGGCCACGCACCTGGGTTGCCGCCGGTGCACCGATCCGGCCGGTGCCGTCGACCACGCCGATCGGCGTCGCCGCACCGGTTGCCAGGCTGATGCGGTACAGGCTCGACGGACCGGCCCCGGCGCTGGTGCGGATCGCTGCCAGCACCAGACCGTTGGCACCACCGGCGATGTCCAGGCCCGCGTCGCCGACTGCCGTGACCCCGGTGGCGCCGACCGTCACCAGCGTGCCGTCATTCGGCGGCGTCTGCGTGAACAGCGTCGTCGCGTCGAGGTTGTACAGCGTGGTGGCAGTGGCCCCGGCGTAGCTGTTGAGGTACGCCGATGCGATCACGCCGCTGGTCGCCGCGCCGTTGATCGCCCCGTCGGTGGTGGTGGCGCCGGTGCCGACATTGATGCGCAGGTTGTTGCCGACCGTGTCGACCACCCGCAGGCGATCCGGAACCGGGTTGAAGTCGACGCCGAAATTGGCGCCGGCCGGCACCGAGACGAACGGCGCCGAGGTGTCCGCGGCATCGGCGGCCAGGGTCGAGGCCAGCGTGGCCAGGCCGGTCGTGGTGTTGATCACGTAGACGCGGTTCAGCGAGCTGATGCCGTAGAGCAGGCCATTGGCCGGCCGCACGTCGATGCCGAGCAGGTCTTCGCCATCGCCGAGGCCGGTGATCGCCAGATCGGTCGCCGTGTTCGGCTGGAACACGTTGTTGGCCTGGCCGAAGCTGAGCAGATGGTTATCGGTGGTCAGGGCATGCACGCGCAGATTGGTGCCGCTGTTGAGCACCATGCCGACCAGCGGATCGATCGCCGTAGTCCCGAGGCCGCCGCCAACGGCACCGACCAGCGTCGCGGCGCCGGTCGTCAGGTTCACGGTGTAAAAATTCGACGCCGTGGCGCCTGCGGCGCCGGTGGCTAGCAGCGCCGCGTTGTTGCGGGCATCGATCACGAAGGCGTCGTTGCCGGCGACATCACCGACGCCGAGCGAGCCGATCGTGGTGGCGACGCCGCTGTTCGGATTGCCCGGGTCGCCGGCGATGCCGTTGGCCGGGTCGTTGCCGATCCGGACCAGGTTGTCGGCGCCGCTGTCGATGGCGTACAGCGCCGTGGTGCCGGCACCCGGGATGGTGTTGGTGTAGGCCGCACCGCTGACTTCGGTGGCGCCGGTGATCGCGGTGTCGGTGATCACCAAGCACTGGCCGGAGGCGTTCGGTATCGGGTTGATACGCAGGTTCAGGCCGGTGCTGGTGGTGACGCGCAGGCGATCCGGAACCGGATTGAAGCCGACGCCGAAGCTGGCGCCGGTCGGCAGTGCCGAATATGGCAGTGTAGTGTCGCTGGGATCGGTGACCAGCGGGCACAGCGGTGCGGCGATGCCGGTGCTGGAAATCGTGTACAGCGCGTTGTCGCTGGCCAGGCCGATCAGCTGGCCGCTGGCCGGCCGGACGTCGATGCCCAGCAGCGTGGCTTCGGCGGGCAGGCCGGTGACGGCACCGGTGGTGCACAGCTTGGCTGGCGAGCCCCGGTTGAAGGTTGCGAAATCGCCGGTGGCGGTGACGCCGAACAGCTCGCCGGCCGCCTGCGTCGGTGTAGCGGTCTGCGGCCGGGTGGCGAAGCCCGCCGCGGTCTCGCCGGCGTTCAGCGGAATCGCGGCAACCACGGTGGCCGCGCCGGTCGTCGTGTTGATCGCGTAGAGCGCGCTGCCCGCGGCCGTGTTCAGCACCGCAAACGCCGAGTTGGCGCCGGTGGCCGAGGTGGCGATATCCAGGCCGCCGACGGTGACGGCGTCGACGCCGAGATCGCCGATGGCGGCAAGCACGCCGTCATTCGGCGGGTTCTGCAGCAGCAGGCGATCGGTCGCCGGATCGATCACGAACTGCTGGGTGCGGCAGGCCGCGTTGAAGGCGTTCGAGTAGGCGGTCGCCGAGGCGCCGGTCCCGGCGCCGTTGAGGGCGGCATCGGTGAAGGTGGCGCCGGTGGTGACATTGATGCGCAGGTTCTGACCGGCATCGGAAATCACCCGCAGGCGATCCGGGACCGGGTTGAAGTCGATGCCGAAGCGGGTGCCGGCGAGGCCGGCGAACGGCGCCGTGGTGTCGGCGGGATCGGCGGTCAGGGTGCTGACGGCGGTGGTCGCGCCGGTGGTCGGATCAATGGTGACGACGCGGGCGGCGGAGCCGTTGGCGACCAGCCCGTACAGCAGCCCGTCATTGGGACGGAAGGCGAGGTCGATCAGGCTTTCGCCGGCGGCAAGACCGGTGATCGCATAGGTCACGACGGCAGTGCCCGGTGACGCCCGGTTGAAGCCGACCAGTCGGTTGCCGCTGGTGACGAGGTAGCTGTCGGTGACGACGGGGGCTGGCGGTGGCGGGGGCGGAATGTTCAGCTGGTTGTCGCAACCCACCAGGAAAATTGCCGCAGCGGCGGCGGTCCAGCGCGTGTGACGCATGGTCATTGATCAGTCTCCTCGTTCTTTTGAATGTAAGCAGCCGGTCTGGCCGCTTGCGGTGATCTCGAGTCTCGCGGTTCGCGGTGCGGTGTGGCGCCTGTCCGCGAGGCTTGAGACATGCAGCACGGGGACGACCCAGGCCGGCCCTCGTGCGACGCTGATCTTTGTACCCTTCAAACGCGGATTTGGATGCAGCGCCGATGACCTTGTCGGGTCCGTGTGCGGACCGGCATCACAAAACGGCGGCGGCGCGGCGGCTCAGCGCGCCGCCAGCCGCTCGATCACCCGGCGATGCAGGCCGCCGAAGTCGCCGTTCGACATCACCAGGACCCGGTCGCCTGGACGTGCCTCGGCAACGATCGCCGTCGCCAGCTGATCGAGGTCCTGATGCAGGCGCAGCCGTTCGCCGACGGCTGCCAGCGCCGCAGCGGCATCCCACTTGAGATCGGCACGCGCCATCACGAAAGCCAGATCGGCGTCCCGGAGGCTGTCGGCCAGATCGCCGCCGGCATGGCCGCCGAGGCGCATGGTGTTCGAGCGCGGCTCGAGCACCGCGAGGATGCGACCGGCTCCCAGCTCGCGCAGGCCGGCGATGGTCACTTCGATCGCCGTCGGGTGATGCGCGAAGTCGTCATAGACCTCGACCCCGGCAACGGTGTCGAGCAGTTCCAGCCGCCGCTTGATGCCGCGGAAGCGTTCCAGCGCCAGCAGCGCCGTATCAGGGGAGACGCCGACGTGATGGGCGGCGGCGATCGCCGCGACCGCGTTGGCGCGGTTGTGCGGCCCGGCCAGCGGCGTGCGCGCCCCGCCCAGCGGCAGGCCGTGCTGCAGCAGGGTGAAGCCCTGGTCGCTGCGCCGTGCCGACCAGCCGCGGGCGTCACGGCCGCTGCCGTCGAACCAGTCGACCTCGCTCCACGCACCCATACTCAGCACCCGCGGCAGGTTGACGTCCTGGGCATTGACGATCAGCCGACCCTGGCCGGGCACGGTGCGGATCAGGTGATGGAACTGCCGTTCGATCGCGGCGAGGTCCGGGAAGATGTCGGCGTGGTCGTACTCGAGGTTGTTGAGGATCGCGGTACGCGGCCGGTAGTGGACGAACTTCGAGCGCTTGTCGAAGAACGCGGTGTCGTATTCGTCGGCCTCGATGACGAAGCATTTGCCCTTCCCCAGCCGAGCCGAGACGCCGAAGTCCACCGGCACGCCGCCGACCAGGAAGCCCGGTTCCAGGCCGGCCTGATCGAGCAGCCAGGCCAGCAGCGAGGTGGTCGTGGTCTTGCCATGGGTGCCGGCGACCGCCAGCACGTGGCGCCCGGCGAGCACGTTTTCGGCCAGCCACTGCGGGCCGGAGACATATGGCAGGCCGGCGTTCAGCACGTGCTCCATCGCCGGGTTGCCGCGGCTGACGACATTGCCGACCACGACCACGTCCGGTGCCGGGTCGAGATGCTCGGGGAGATAGCCCGGCATCACCGCGATGCCGAGCTTTTCGAGTTGCGTCGACATCGGCGGCCAGCCGTTGGCGTCCGAGCCGGTGACCGTGTGACCGGCTTCGCGGGCGAGGGCGGCAATGCCGGCCATGAAGGTGCCACAGATGCCGAGGATGTGCAGATGCATGGGGCGCGCAGTCAGCCGAGGATCAGGGACAGCAGGTTGCCGGCGATCACCATCGCCACCATCACGTTGCTGATCAGCAGCAGCGCCATCATCGCGGCGGCGAAGCGCGCGATGCCGGTGGCGTGGCGCAGCACATGGGTGGCGCTGGCGGCGAACCACAGGCCCAGCAGATCGAGCAGCAACCCCGGCAGCAGCGGCACCTGCGGCAGCTGGTCGGGGGTGATCACCGGCGGCGGGGCATCGGGGCCGGCGGCCTGCTGGGCGTCGGCCACCGAGCTCAGGAACTGGGTCATCACCGGCATCACCATCGACATCGGCAGCCACATCACCAGCATCAGCAGCGAGCCGGTGGCGAGCAGCGCATTGCGGGTCTGCTGCTGGCGCGCTTCGAGCCCGCGCAGGCGCAGCACCAGCCGCGTGTACAGGGTCACCACCAGGGTGGCGACGACGCCATCGACGATCGCCAGCGGCAGCGGCTGGACGATGCCGAACAGCAGCGCCGTCGCGACGATGCCGAGCACGGTGCAGGCCTTGTCGAGTCGGCCGTCGGCAGCGTACGGGAAGTCCTCCGGTCCCTTGCGGAACAGCAGGATCTGGAGCGTGGCGTGGAACGCCTGATTGAACATCGTCGGTGGAGTCGGGGAGTCAAGGCCGTCATTCTAGGGGCCGCTCCGCAGCCGCGCAGATGGCCCTTGGCCATATGGGACACTGCGCACCACGCCCGCCCGACCTTGTCCCGTGAATTCCGGCTACCCACTGATCACCACGCCCGACGCCCTTGCCGCCTGCATCGACGTCTGGAAGCGGCGCCCCTGGCTGGCGCTGGACACCGAATTTCTCCGCGAGGACACCTATCACCCGATCCTCTGCCTGGTCCAGGTCGGCGATGGCGACACCGATGCCTGCATCGACACGCTGGCGTTCGCGCCCGAGGCGCTGGCGCCGCTGTGGGCGCTGTTCGCGGACCCGGCGATCGTCAAGGTGTTCCATGCGCCGTCGCAGGATCTGGAAATCTTCGTGCGCCTCGGCGACACCACGGCGACGCCGTTCTTCGACACCCAGATTGCCGCCGCGATGCTCGGCATGGGCGATCAGCTCGGTTACGCGGCACTGGTCGAGAAGATGACCGGAGTAAAGCTCGACAAGAGCCTGACCCGCACCAACTGGTCGCGCCGCCCGCTGACCGGCCCGGAGCTGGCCTACGCGGCGGCGGATGTCCGGCACCTGTCGGACATCCATCCGATCTTGCGCGAGGCGCTGGCCGCCAAAGGCCGGCTGCCGTGGCTGGAGGAGGACTGCGCGCGGCTGGCCGAGCCGTCGCGCTACCGCAACCCGCCGGCCGAGGCCTGGAAGCGGCTCAAGGGACTGGCCCGGCTGGCACCGGCCGCGCAGCCGATCGCCATCGCGCTGGCCGGCTGGCGCGAGCAGGTGGCGCAGGAACGCGACCGGCCGCGCAAGTGGATTCTCGACGACGAGGCGCTATACCGGATTGCCGAGCGGGGACCGTCGGACATCGACGAACTGGAGGCGATGAAGGTGCTGCAGCCGAAGACCCTGGAGCGCCACGGCGCGACGCTGGCGGCGCTGGTGGCCGACGCAAAGGCGCAGCCATCGCGGCCGCCGCTGCTCGACGAACCGCTGAGCGACGCGCAGAAGGCGCTGCTGAAGCGCCTGCAGGATCGCCTCAAGGGGATCGCCGAGGCACTCGACCTGCCGGTGTCGTTGATCGCGCCGCGCGCGGATCTGGAACTGCTGGTGCGGATCGGCGCCACTGCGGATGCCACCGTGCTCGGCGGCTGGCGCCGCGACGTCGCCGGCAAGGCCTTGCTGGCACTGCTTTAGGGCGAACCCGGTTCGGGTTCGCCCGGTGCCGCTGGCCGGTGCCCGGAGCGCTCCGGGCACCGTGTCGGATCAGGCGACCGCGATGATCCGCGCGAAGATTTCGTCCATCGTGCCGATGCCGTCGACGGTCGCGACCTTGCCCTGCTTGCCGTAGTAGTCGAGCAGCGGGTGGGTTTCGGCGTTGTAGACGCTGATCCGGTGACGGATCACGTCTTCCTTGTCGTCATCGCGGCCTTCCTTCTGGGCGCGATCGAGCAGGCGGCCGATGATTTCCTCGTCGGCCACCGCCAGGTGCACGGCGCGCGAGATCGGGGGCTGGCCGAGGCGCACCAGCATCTGGTCAAGCACTTCGGCCTGCGCGACGTTGCGCGGGAAGCCGTCGAGGATGAAGCCCTTCTTGGCGTCGTCCTGGCCCAAGCGTTCCTCGACAATGCCGATGACGATCTCGTTGGCCACCAGCTGGCCGGCGTCCATCACCGCTTTCGCTCGTCTGCCGAGCTCGGTGCCGGCCTTCACCGCGGCCCGTAGGGCGTCGCCGGTGGAGATCTTCGGAATGCCGTAGTGCGCAACCAGCTTTTCGCCTTGCGTGCCTTTGCCGGAGCCGGGTGCGCCCAGCAGGATGATTCTCATGATGCAGACAGCCCCAGTTGTGAGCCGGTGTGGGCCGGCTTCGTTCGGATGGATACGGTGGAAACGGCAATGCGGGTCGGATGTCCCAATGACACCGGCCGCAGGGTGGATAAGGCGCGATCGACCGAACGGTACTAGCTGCATGCGCTTGGCGTCAACGCGACGAAAGTCTGGGATACCGGTGTCGCGGTTATACTTCGCCGCATCGCACCAAACGCCTTGCGCTGCCCGAACCTCGCCGCGTGCCGTATCTCCACGGTGACCGATCCGGGCTGGACCGCGCCGAGGCGCAGCCGTTGCCCCCGTATTCGAGTTTTGACGCAGCACCGCTCTCCACCACTCAACCAGCAGGTACGCAAACATGGGTTTTGAAGCACTGGGCCCGGGCGAAAAGGCCCCGAACGAGTTCTACGTCGTCATCGAGATTCCGGCCTACGGCCCGCCGGTCAAGTACGAAGTCGACAAGGATTCCGGCCTGCTGATGGTGGACCGCTTCATGAACGTGGCGATGAGCTATCCGGCGAACTACGGCTACGTGCCGAAGACCCTGGCCGGCGACGGCGACCCGGTCGACGTGCTGGTCATCACTCCGCATCCGGTGGTGGCCGGCTCGGTGATCAAGTGCCGCGCCGTCTGCGTGCTCGACACCGAGGACGAGAAGGGCACCGACGCCAAGCTGCTCGCAGTGCCGGTCGACAAGGTGTCGAACGGCGCCTACGACCACCTGCGTGATCTGGCCGACGTGCCGGAGCGGGTCAAGAACGAGATCCACCACTTCTATTCGTCGTACAAGGCGCTGGAGAAGGGCAAGTGGGTGAAGATTTCCGGCTGGCGTGACGCCGCCGCCGCGCGCGCCGAGATCGAGAACGGCATCAAGGCCTACCAGGGCTGAAAGCCGTTGCACCGCTGATCGGAAAAGGCAGGCCGCGCGCCTGCCTTTTTCATGTCCGGCGTCGTGTCGACGCCGCGTTTCCGCTAGAACAGAACGCTCATGAAACAGAAAGTCCTCGTCATCGGCGGCGGTGGCCGCGAACACGCCATTGCCTGGAAGCTGGCCGCGTCGCCGCGTGTGGCGGAGGTGCTGGTGGCCCCTGGCAACGCCGGCACCGCGACCGAGTTCGGTTGCCGCAACATCGCCGTGGCGGTCGAGGACATCGATGGTCTGCTGAAGCTGGCCGCTGACGAAGCCGTCGACTTCACCGTGGTCGGGCCGGAAGTGCCGCTGTCGCGTGGCGTGGTCGATGCGTTCCGCGCCGCCGGCCGGCGCATCTTCGGGCCGACCCAGGCGGCCGCGCAGCTGGAATCGAGCAAGGCCTTCACCAAGGCCTTCCTCGCCCGGCACCGGATTCCGACGGCTGGCTACGAGGTGTTCACCGAGGTCGAACCGGCGCTGGCGTACGTCGCCGCCCGCGGTGCGCCGATCGTGGTCAAGGCCGATGGTCTGGCCGCCGGCAAGGGCGTGGTGGTTGCCGAAACGGTCGCGCAGGCGCAGGACGCGATCCGCGACATGCTTGGCGGCGCCTTCGGTGGCGCCGGCGCCCGGGTGGTGATCGAGGACTTCCTGCACGGCGAGGAAGCCAGCTATATCGTCGTCGCCGCCGGCACCCACTATGTGCCGCTGGCCTCGGCCCAGGACCACAAGCGGGTGTTCGATGCCGATCAGGGCCCGAACACCGGCGGCATGGGCGCCTATTCGCCAGCGCCGGTGGTGACCGCCGACGTCGACGCCCGGGTGCGTCAGCGGGTGATCGAACCGACGCTGGCCGGCATGGCGGCGGAAGGTCGTCCGTTCACCGGCTTCCTGTATGCCGGCCTGATGATCGATGCCGACGGCATGCCGAGCGTGGTCGAGTTCAACGCCCGTCTCGGCGACCCCGAGACCCAGCCGATCCTGATGCGGCTCGATTCCGATCTGCTGAGCCTGCTCGAAGCGGCGGTCGATGGCGATCCGAACACCGCGCCGCCGGCCTGGAATCCGCAGGTCGCACTGGGCGTGGTGCTGGCCGCCGGCGGCTATCCGGGCGAGATCCGCAAGGCCGATGTCATCTCCGGTCTCGACCGTGCCGATGCCGTCGACGCCAAGGTGTTCCACGCCGGCACCGCGCTCGATGCCAGCGGCCAGGTGATCACCAGCGGCGGGCGGGTGCTGTGCGTGACCGGGCTGGGGCCGACGGCGGAAGCCGCCCAGACCGCGGCCTATCGCGCTGCCGCGAATATCGACTGGACCGGTGTCCACTACCGGCGCGACATCGGCTATCGCGCCATTGCAAGGGAAAGGCAGGACCGATGATCCGATCGGTGGCGGCGCTGGTGCTGGGTGTGGCGGGGGCAATCGTTGCCCGCGCAGAGACCTACGGCCGCCACGAACGGGTCGGCGTCCAGGCCGGACTCGGGATCGAGATCGTCGGCCGCCTCGATCCGGCAGCGACCGCCTCGACGCTGCGCGCGCGTGATGTGAAGTACTTCAATCGCCAGGGCGGCATGTGGGTGCGCTTCACGGTCGACAACGGCGGCGTGCTGCCCGGCAGCCGCCTGAGGGTCGAGCGCCCGGTGCTCAAGGACCAGAAGGTCCGCCAGCGCGATGGCAGCGTCGAACATCGCCCGCTGGTCGAATTGCCGCTGTGCGTCGGCCGTACCCGGATCGACGTGCAGCTCAGCCTGTCCGACCGCTACAGCTACACCGCGCCCCTGACCCTGGGAGCGCCGGACGTGGCCAGGCTGGGCGCGGTCGATACGGCTCGCGAGTTCACCATCGAGCCGGCCTGCTCGGCAGCCTCGTAAAGTGCCGGCATCAAGGCCCGAGGCGCGGTCCGGCAGGCGCATCGCCGAACAGCCCGGCCGCAGGCTGCGAGCGGATGCCGCTTCGCCTGCGACGGACGGTGGCACCGTTCGCGGATGAATTCGCGTGCCGAGGCCCAGTTCTTCGTCGCCCATTGCGGCCCGACCCAGATGGACGGCGACCACGACGGCGCTCCCCGCGAAAGCGAGCGCCGCCGCGCTAGGGCGGATCGGGCAGGCAACAAAAAAGCCGCAGCAAGCCGCGGCTTTTTCACATCCGGCCTGACTTCAGTTGCGCTTCATCGAATCGAAGAAGTCGGCATTGGTCTTGGTGCCGCGAAGGCGGTCGAACAGCAGTTCCATCGCCGCCAGCTCGTCCATCTGGTGCAGCAGCTTGCGCAGGATCCAGACCTTCTGCAGCTCGGCCGGATCGACCATCAGCTCTTCCTTGCGGGTGCCCGAACGGTTGATGTTGATCGCCGGGAACACGCGCTTCTCGGCGATGCGGCGCTCCAGATGGAGTTCCATGTTGCCGGTGCCCTTGAACTCCTCGTAGATCACCTCGTCCATCTTCGAGCCGGTATCGATCAGCGCGGTGGCGATGATGGTCAGGGAGCCGCCTTCCTCGATGTTGCGCGCGGCACCGAAGAAGCGCTTCGGCTTCTGCAGGGCGTTGGCATCGACACCGCCGGACAGCACCTTGCCCGATGACGGCGCCACGGTGTTGTAGGCGCGGGCGAGGCGGGTGATCGAGTCGAGCAGGATCACCACGTCGCGCTTGTGTTCGACCAGGCGCTTGGCCTTCTCGATCACCATGTCGGCGACCTGCACGTGGCGCTGGGCTGGTTCGTCGAAGGTCGAGGAGATCACCTCGCCGCGCACCGTGCGCTGCATGTCGGTGACTTCTTCCGGACGCTCGTCGATCAGCAGCACGATCAGATAGACGTCCGGGTAGTTCGCCGCGATCGATTGCGCGACGTTCTGCATCAGGATGGTCTTGCCAGCCTTCGGCGGGCTGACGATCAGGCCGCGCTGGCCCTTGCCGAAGGGGGCCACGATGTCGATCACGCGGGCGGTGATGTCTTCGGTCGTGCCGTTGCCGCGCTCCATCACGAAACGCTCGTCGGCGAACAGCGGTGTCAGGTTCTCGAAGTTGACCTTCTTCTTCGAGACTTCCGGCGCCTCGTAGTTGATGGTGTCGACCTTGAGCAGCGCGAAGTAGCGCTCGTTGTCCTTCGGCGAACGCACTCTTCCGGCAACGGTATCGCCGGTGCGCAGGCCGAAGCGGCGAATCTGGCTCGGGCTGATGTAGACGTCGTCCGGGCCGGCGAGATAGCTGGCGTCGGGGCCGCGCAGGAAGCCGTAGCCGTCCTGCATGATTTCGAGCACGCCGTCGGCCTGGATGAAGTCGCCGCGGCGAGCGGCGGCGCGCAGCAGATTGAAGACGATATCGGTCTTCTTGGCGCGCGAGATGTTTTCCAGGCCCAGCGCTTCGGCCATCTCGTACAACTCGGCAGCGGTCTTCTTCTTCAGATCCGAGATGTGAATGACTTTCGGCGGATCGCGCGGCACCGACGGGTCGCCCAGCGCGGCAGCGGCGTCTTCACGGTTCTCGGCGACGTTGCCGCCGGAGTTGCCGTTGGCTTCGTAGTCTTCATCGCGCGGGTTGTAGCGGCCGCCGAAGTTCCCGTTGCCGTAATTGCCGTTATTGCCACCACCGTGATTCTGGCCGCGCTGCTGGTTGTTGCCGCGTTGCTGATTGTTGTTCTGATGCCGGCGGCGCTGGTTGTTGTTCTGGTTGTTGCCGCCGCCGTTGTTCTGGCCGTTGCCGCGATGGCCGCCGTTGCCGTTGTTGTTGCCGTTCCCGCCGCCGCCGCCACCGCCACCGTTCCCGGTGCTGGTGCCGTTGCCGCCTGCATTGCCGCCGCCATCCTGCTGCTGCGGCGCAGTCGCCGGCGGAGCGGTGACGGCTAGCGCATCGCCACCTGTTGCATCGCCGCCGTTGGCCGTCACGCCGCCGCCCGCATCGCCGCCGGCACCTGGATCAAACTCGTCGATGTCGACCGGCAGGCCGTCACGGTTGCCCGGATTGGGATTGCCGTTGCCTCCGTTGTTGCCGTTGTTCTGGCCGTTGGCGTAATGCGGGCGGCGACGATGCTTGATCATGTGGTACGAAGGATTTTCAGGCGGTGGCGAGATGCGGCTGCACGAACGCCGCAAGCGCGGCCTTGTGCACGGCACCCACCTGCGTCGCGGCAGGCTTGCCGTTCTTGAACAGGATCAGGGTCGGGATGCCGCGGATCGCGAACTTCGGCGGGGTGCCGGGATTTTCGTCGACGTTGAGCTTGACGATCTTCAGCTTGCCCTGGGTTTCGACGGCGAGCTGTTCGAGCACAGGGGCGATCATCTTGCACGGCCCGCACCATTCAGCCCAGAAATCGACCAGCACCGGGAGATCGCTCTGCAGCACGTCGGCGTCGAAGCTTGCGTCGCTGACGGCCGAGATGTTTTCGCTCATGTACAAACTCCGATGAGGTCCACGGCAAGCCTGTGGACGTTGGGAAATGACGGAATCCGGGGGACGCCGACGCGGGTTGTGCCCACCCGCACGTCAATGGTGTCGGGCCGCGCGCGTTCAATGCGCATGCCCGAACGATCTGCTTTAATAGCCGGAAGATTTTCGCGATTTCGACTGTGACGGCGCGACGCTTCGGTGCGCTTCAGTCGTTGTGATTAGCTGTATTTCAATCCAAGTTCCGATCAAATGCAAGCCTTGTCCGACGCCGAGAGCAGCGACACATCGCGCCAGAAGCACCTGAGCAGCACCTCTTTCGACAGCCTGCCGCTGCACGAGACGCTGAAGTCGAGCCTCGCTGCGATGGGCTACACGCACTGCACGCCGATCCAGGCCGAGACGCTGCCGCTGGCGCTGGCCGGCAAGGATCTGGCCGGCCAGGCGCAGACCGGCACTGGCAAGACGGCGGCGTTTCTGCTGGCCACCATGCATCACCTGCTGACCCAGCCGAGAGTCGGCGAGCCCGGTCAGCCGCGCGCCTACATCCTGGCGCCGACCCGCGAACTGGCGCTGCAGATCTACAACGACGCGGTGCAGCTCGGCGCCCACACCGGCCTGAAGATGACAGCCGTCTACGGCGGCACCGGCTACGACACCCAGAAGACCGCGATCGCCGACGGCGTCGACATCCTGATCGGCACGCCAGGACGGATGATCGATTTCTTCAAGCAGGGCATCTACAAGCTCAACGGCATCGAAGTGCTGGTGCTCGACGAGGCGGACCGGATGTTCGATCTCGGCTTCATCGCCGACATCCGCTTCCTGATGCGGCGCATGCCGCGCCCCGGCTCGCGAATCAACTACCTGTTCTCGGCAACGCTGTCGCACCGCGTGCTGGAACTGGCCTACGAGCACATGAACAGCCCGACCCGGATCGAGATCCAGCCGGAGCAGGTCACTGCCGAACGGGTCCGGCAGTCGCTGATCCACGTCGCCAACGACGACAAGCTGCCGATGCTGATCGGCCTGATGCGTCATCACGCGCCGATCCGCACCCTGGTGTTCGTCAACACCAAGCGCGGCGCGGAAGATGTCGAAGCCGCACTCAAGGCCAACGGCTTCAACGCCGGTGTCTTGTCCGGCGACGTGCCGCAGAACAAGCGCGAACGTCTGCTGGCCGAGTTCAAGCTCGGCGAACTGCCGGTGCTGGTGGCCACCGACGTCGCCGCCCGCGGCCTGCATATTCCCGAGGTTTCGCACGTCATCAACTTCGACCTGCCGCAGGACAGCGAGGACTACGTGCACCGCATCGGCCGTACCGCCCGTGCCGGTGCCTCCGGCGACGCGATCTCGCTGTGCTGCGAGACCTGGGTTTATTCGCTGCCGGAGATCGAGAAGGCGATCGGCATGCGCATCCCGCAGTCGCTGAATCCGGATGACCTGATGCCGCAGGACTACATCAAGCCCAAGCACGTGCACCGCGATCGCAGCGGCGCGCCGCCGCGGCGCGATGGTGGCGGGCGTCCGGGTGGTGGTCGTCCCGGCGGCGGCCGTCCGCGTTCGACACGACCTAATCGGGTCTAGATCGGCAGTAGTTGCGGCAGCCGATCGACGGCGGTAAAGCCCTCGATCACCCGGGGCTGAGCGGTCGAATCCGGATGGCGGATGGCCACGACTTCGCGAATGCCGTGCGCCTTTGCGGTCTTGAGCACCGCAAGGCTGTCGTCGGCAAACAGCGCACGCGACGGATCGAATGGATGCTGCGCCCGCAGCGCCGGCCAGAAACGCGGGTCTTCCTTGGGCATGCCGAAGTCGTGCGAGGAGATCACCCGATCGAAATGCCGGTCGATGCCGGTGCGTTCCAGCTTGACCCGCCAGCTGCCCGGATGGGCGTTGGTGACCAGCCACAGCGGTCGGCCGCTGGCCCGCACGGCGGTCAGGAAGTCCTCGCTTCCCGGCAGCACGCGGATGCGATGCTGCAGCTCGATCTTCATCGCGGCGACGTCGAGCCCGGTGAACCGGCTCCAGTAGTCGAGGCAATACCAGTCGAGCGTGCCCTGGGTGGCCTGGAACTCGCGCGACAGCACGGCCCAGGCCTGGTCGTGCGCGAGTTGCCGACGCTCGGCAAAGCGCTGCGGCAGCAGCGTCAGCCAGAAGTGGTTGTCGAAGGCCAGATCGAGGACGGTACCGTCCATGTCGAGCAGCACGTGGTCGATCTGCGACCAGTCGATTGGCGCGGAATCCGCAGGCGTTCGAGTCATGACCGCTATCATACCGACGCTCACCCACCGCTCCGACATGACCGCTCACACGCTCGCCGATCTGCTCGATCCTGTCCTCGCCATCGCCATTGCCGCAGGCCAGGAAATCCTCGATGTCTACCAGTCCGACTTCGCGGTCAGCACCAAGGACGACGCCTCGCCGCTGACCCAGGCCGATCTGCGCGCACACCGCGCGATCATCGCCGGGCTGGCCGCATTGACACCGGAGATTCCCTGCCTGAGCGAGGAAGACGCCGACATCGGCTATGAAACCCGCCGTGGCTGGCCCCGCTACTGGCTGATCGATCCGCTCGACGGCACCAAGGAATTCATCAAGCGCAACGGCGATTTCACCGTCAACATCGCGTTGATCGACGGTCACGAGCCGGTGCTCGGCGTGGTTCACGTGCCGGTCACCGGCACCAGTTACGTCGCGGCGCGCGAGGTCGGCGCCTTCGTGATCCGTGACGGGCGGCGCCGGGCGATCCGCACCCGGGCGACACCGGTCAGGCCGTCGCTGGTGGTCACCCAGTCGCACCGCGACGCGGCGCTGGATGCCTTCCTGGCACATGCGCCCGAGCACGATCAGATCAGCCGCGGTTCGTCGCTGAAGTTCTGCATGGTCGCCGAAGGGCTGGCCGACCTCTATCCGCGCACCGGCCCGACCAGCGAGTGGGACACCGCCGCCGCGCAGTGTCTGGCCGAAGTCGCGGGCGCCATCGTGCTGCGCCTGCCGGACTGGCAGCCGCTGCGCTACAACACCAAGGATTCGCTGCTCAATCCGGGTTTCGTGGTGATCGGCGATCCGGCCTATGGCTGGCGTGAACGGCTGAAGGCGGGCTGATGGCGACGCGGCTGCCGGCGCCGTACCGTGCACGCGTGCTCGGCTTCTGGAACGAGCTGGGTATCTCGCCAGGCCTGGTCAAGGCACGCCGGCTGCCGGTCTATGTCGAGGCCCAGCGTCTGCAGCCGATCGGCCTCGGCACCGACGGTCGCGACAAGCTGCTGGTGCCTGGTGCGGCGATCGCCTGGGCGGCGATGCGGATGGCTGCCGGCGAGGACGGCGTGGCGCTGCTGATGGTGTCGGCGTTTCGCAGCATCGATTACCAGGCCAGCCTGATCCGCGCCAAGCTGGCCAAGGGCCGGAGCATCGACGACATCCTCACCGTCAACGCGCCGCCCGGTTGCAGCGAGCACCACACCGGCCGTGCGGTCGACATCGGCGAGGCCGGCTGTCCGCCGCTGGAGGAAGCCTTCGACCAGACCGAGGCATTCCGCTGGCTGACTGCCAACGCAGCGCGCTACGGCTTCACGATGACCTACCCGAAAGGCAACGCCGAGGGTTATCTGTACGAGCCCTGGCACTGGTGCTGGAAGAAGATCGGCGACAGCGAGCAGGGCGGGGCGCTGGCGACCGAAGCCGCCGTGCCGGCCGTTCAGTCGACGACGACTTCCGAGAAATCCTTCGCCTGACGGTGGGCCGGAAACGGCCGGGCCCTGGCGTCGCGAATCAGCTGGCAGGTCTGCAGACCGGCTTCGCGGGCGGCGTCGAGTTCCTCGCCGATGTCGGACAGGAACAGCACGGACTCACCCGGCACGCCGATCCGTTCGAGGATCGTCCGGTACGAAGCGGCTTCGCGCTTCATGCCGATCCGGGTGTCGAAGTAGCCGGAGAACAGCGGCGTCAGATCGCCGGCATCGGAGTGGCCGAAAATCAGTTTCTGCGCGGCTTCCGAGCCGGACGAGTAGACGTACAGCGTCTTCCCCGCCGCATGCCAGTTGCGCAGGAACACCGGCGTGTCGGCGTAGACGTGACCTGCGAGTTCGCCGGCGGCATAGCCTTCGGCCCAGATCAGGCCCTGCAGATCCTTCAGCGGCGTGGCCTTGCGGTCTTCGGCGATCCAGCGTTCGAGCACGTCCGCCGCGTCATCGATGTTCGCGAAGCGGCGGCCTTCCAGCGCCGCGGCCGCGGCGATCTGCTCGGCGACATGGGCCTCGCTGGCGTATGCATGCAGATATCGGCGCAGATGCTGCCTCGCGTACGGAAACAGCGTCTGGTGCACGAAATCGATCGAGGACGTCGTTCCTTCGATGTCGGTGACGATGGCGCGAATGGTCATGGGGATGCGAATGGCGAATGCGTCATGTGGCGAGAGATGAGCCCTGCCCGACGGTTCGGCCGGGCGTTCGACCCGACTGCGAGCTGTGCTCGCAACACGGTCGGGTCACAGCCTGAAAACAGGAAGGCCGCCAGAAGGCGGCCTTCGGTATCGCCGGGAGCTTAAGCCGCCTGCTGGTAGTGCGGCGCTTCCAGACGCGGGAAGCTGTCGGCGATCTTGTCGCCGGTGAAGTTGGCGACCCAGCCGTCCGGCGTGATGAACAGGCGAATCGCCTTGAAGTTCGGATTCGGGCCCATGTCGAACCAGTGGCGGACATTGGCCGGCACCGAGATCAGGTCGCCCTTGGAGCACAGCACGCCGTGCACCCTGCCGGCGTCGCGGATGTAGAACAGCGCTTCGCCATCGACGAAGAAGCGCACCTCGAATTCGTCGTGGCGGTGCTCGCTGAGAAATTTCGTGCGCAGCACGTCCTTCTGCGGATGCGCCGGATGCAGGCTGATCACGTCCACCGACTTGAAGCCGTACTGGTTCATCAGCCGGTTCACCGAGCCGCGATAGGCCTCGATGATCTCGTCCTGCGTGGCCTGCGAATCCAGCGGCTTGCTGGCTTCCCAGCGCTCGAACTGCACGCCGATCTTTTCCAGCTGATCGCGGATGTCCTCGAACTTCGTGTACGTGGCTACCGGCCGCGCGTTTTCTTCGTAAATCCGGAGTTCACTCATGGGTTTCTCCTGTCGCTCCACAACTCGCATTCAAACATGAATTCCAGGGCCTCCAGACGGTAACGTGCTTCGCGCACCGTCCTGCCCCAGGTGTACAAACCGTGCCCCGCAATCAGATAGGCGGGGATGGCGGTTGGTTCCCGCATACGCGCCTCCACCTGTCGGGCCAGCCGGGCAATGTCCTGGTCGTTGCCGAACACCGGAATCCCGATGCTGACCGACGGATCGGTGATGCCGGGCAGGATCTTCAGCAGTTCGTAGCCTGACAGGACGATCGTCCCGGCACGACGCGACAGCACGGTATTGGCAACCGAATGGACATGCAGCACCGAGCCGATGTCCGGCGCGTGGCGGTAAAGCTGGGTGTGCAGCCCGGTTTCGTACGACGACTTGCGACCGCTCTGCAGCGGCTGGCCATCGACGTCGACGACCATGAAGTCGGCGCGCGTCAGTTCGCCCTTGTGTGCGCCGCTGGCGGTGATCAGCAGATGCCGTTCGTCGAGGCGGGCGGAAAAGTTGCCGCCGGTCGCCGGCACCCAGCCGCGCGCATGGAACAGCTTGCAGGACGCGATCAGGGCGTCGGCAAGCGCATCGGCATCGGGAAATTGCAGGTCCATCCGGGCTCCATGCGTGCCACAAGCGCGGCAGCCGGGTATCGAGGCCGCGCACAGTAGGACAAGGGCTGTGACAACGCAATGACGCGTTGGCGATTTCCTCAGACCAGAACCAGGGCGGCCAGACCGAGGAAGATCAGGAAGCCCATGCTGTCGGTCAGTGCGGTCAGGATCACGCTGGAGCCGAGCACAGGATCGCGGCCGAAGCGTTCCAGCGAGACCGGAATGATCGCGCCGGCCGCCGCGGCGACGATCAGTTCCATCAAGGTGGCGGTGGCGATGACCGCGCCGAGCTTGATGTCGTGATAGATCGCAAAAGTCACCGCACCGAGCACCGAGCCCCAGATCGCGCCGTTCATCGCGGCGATCAGCAGCTCCTTGAGCAGCATCTTGCGCAGCAGCGGGCCGCCGAGTTGGTTCAGGCTCAGCGCGCGGATCACCAGCGCCATCGTCTGGTTGCCGGTATTGCCGCCGATCGAAGCGACGATCGGCATCAGGGTGGCGAGCGCCACCAGCTTTTCGATGGTCGGCTCGTAGAAGCCGATCACCCTCGATGCCGCGAAGGCGGTGAACAGGTTCAGCGCCAGCCAGGGCCAGCGATTGCGGCCGGATTTCCAGACCGGCGCGAACAGGTCCTCGTCCTCGCGCAGACCGACCTGGCGCAAGGAATCGCGTTCCTGCTGCGCCTTGATCGCGTCGACGATCTCGTCGACCGCGACCCGGCCGACGACCTCGCGGTGCAGGTTGACGACCGGCGCCGAGATCAGGTCATAGCGTTCGAAGCTGTCGATCGCGTCGGTGACCGCGTCGTCGGTGTAGAAAAAATGCGGGTTCGGCGTCATCACCTCGCCGACCGTGCGCTCGGGCTCGCTGAGCAGCAGCTGTTCGAGGGTCAGCACGCCGCGCAGCACCTTGGCGCGGTCGACGACGATCAGCTGGTTGGTGTCGGCCGGCAGCCGGCGGCGGCGGCGCAGCAGGCGCAGGACCGCTTCGAGCGGCGCGTCATCGCGCACGGTGGTGAAATCGAGGTCCATCAGCGCGCCGACCGTGCCGTCCGGGAAGCTCAGCACCGCGCGGACTTCGGCCTGGTCGGTGGTGTCGAGTCGGGCCAGCACCTCCGCTGCGGTATCCGATGGCAGCGAGGCGATCAGTTCCGCGATGTCGTCGGAATCCAGATGGTGAAAGGCGGCGACGATGTCGGCCGGCGGCATGCCTTCGACCAGATTGCGGCGCACCGCATCGGTGGTTTCCAGCAGCACCGTGCCGCGCCGTTCGGCACGCACCAGCGCCCAGGCCATCTCGCGTGCTTCCGGAGGCAGGCTTTCGAGGACGAAGGCGATGTCGGCAGGGTGGAAGCGCAGCAGCCGCTGTTCCAGCGCCGCCTGCTGCTGGCGCGCGACCAGCTGGCTGACGACGTCGACCGGCGCACCGTGGCTCGCCTCCGACCGGGACACCAGTTCCCGTTCGACGGCCTGCCGCGTCAGCATCTCGATCACCTGGGCACGCGCGTGCTCCAGGTTCCGGTGATGCGGATTGTCGCGACCGAGGATGTCGTTCTGGGCGTCCATGGGCTCCGCATCATACGGGGCGAGTTTCACGATTCCGAGACAACAAGCGTGCCCGGAAGCCGTGGCGAGCTGCAGAAACGAGAAAGCCCGCTTGCGCGGGCTTTCTGGATCCCGGCTTTCGCCGGGATAATGTCCGGATGGCCGGACCTTACTTGATCTTGCCTTCCTTGAACGGCACGTGCTTGCGCACGATCGGGTCGTACTTGGAAAACTCGAACTTGTCCGGCGTGTTCTTCTTGTTCTTCGTCGTCGTGTAGAAGAAGCCCGTCCCGGCGGTCGAGATGAGCTTGATCTTTTCGCGGTCTTTCTTGCCCTTGGCCATGTCTTACACCTTCTCGCCGCGCGAGCGGAGGTCGGCGATGATCGCCTCCACGCCCTTCTTGTCAATGATGCGCATGCCGTTGGCGGACACGCAGAGGCTCACGAACCGCTTCTCGGCTTCGAACCAGAAGCGATGGGTGTGCAGGTTGGGCAGGAAGCGGCGGCGACGCTTGTTGTTGGCGTGGCTGACCGTGTTTCCCACGATCGGCTTCTTGCCGGTGACTTGGCAGACTCTGGACATGCGAACCTCGAAACTGGGGGTGCCGCGAAAAAGGACGCGAAATGTACCAGCATGATTGGACTCGGGCAAGCGTTTCGAGCCGGGAATCTCGCGGTCGGCGGATTTGTCACAACCAGCCGCGTTCGGCGAACGACACCGGCAGACCCTCGCCGATGACGAAGTGATCGAGCACACGGATGTCGACCAGGGCCAGCGCGGCACACAGCCGCTCGGTCAGCCGGCGATCGGCGCCGCTGGGCTCGGCAACGCCGGACGGGTGGTTGTGGGCGAAGATCACGGCGGCCGCCTGCCAGTGCAGCGCCCGCTTGACCACTTCGCGGGTATAGACGCTGGCGGCGTTGATGGTGCCGGTCGACAGCACCTCGAAGCCGAGCACCTGGTTGGCGCCGTCGAGAAACAGCACGCAGAAGGCCTCGTGATCGAGATCGCGCAGCTTCAGGCAAAGAAAGTCGCGGGTGTCGGCCGGATCGACCAGCGTGCTGCGCTCGCGCAGCCGCTCGGCCAGATGGCGGCGGGCGATTTCCATCACCGCCTGCAACTGGGCGTACTTGGCGTCCCCCAGACCATGTGCGCTGCAGAACTCGTCGCGCGACGCCTTCAGCAGGGCACGCAGACCGCCAAAGCGGGTCAGCAGATCGCGCGCCAGATCGACGGCGCTGCGGCCGGCCACGCCGGTGCGCAGGAAGATCGCCAGCAGTTCGGCATCGGACAGTGCCTCGGCACCGCGCAGCAGCAGCTTTTCGCGCGGGCGTTCGTCTTCGGGCCAGTCGGTGATCGGCATCGCAGGCTCCATCCGTAGAGCGGAAACCATCGTTCCCCGAGGCTAACCCGGCCAGCCGCTACAATTCCGCGTCGTACGTCACGCCCTTACTCCGGTCCGCCCTCCCGAACCATGCTTCCGAACCCGAATGCCGGGCCGCGCATCCTGCTGGCGCTGTCTGGCGGCATTGCCGCTTACAAGTCCGCCGAACTGGCGCGCCGCTTCGTGAAGAGCCACTGCGAGGTGCAGGTGGTGATGACCGAATCCGCGCTGCGCTTCATCGGCGCGCAGACCTTCCAGGCGCTGACCGGAAAGCCGGTGCGTTCGTCGCTCTGGGACGAGGCCGCCGAGGCGGCAATGGGCCATATCGAACTGGCGCGCTGGCCGGACGCCATCGTCATCGCTCCGGCGACCGCCAACACGCTGGCCAAGATCGCCCACGGTTTCGCCGACGATCTGCTGACCACGCTGGTGCTGGCCACCGACCGGCCGATCTTTGTCGCCCCGGCGATGAATCGCCTGATGTGGGCCAACCCGGCGACGCAGGCCAACCTGGCGACCTTGCGCAGTCGCGGCATCAGGGTGATCGGCCCGGACAGCGGCGCGCAGGCCTGCGGCGAGGTCGGCGAGGGCCGGGTGGCCGAGCCGGAGGATGTCGCGACCCGGGTGCTCGACGCGCTGGCCCGCGGCGCCGCGCTGAAGACGGTCGACGGGCCGCTCAGCGGCCGTCAGGCGGTGGTCACTGCCGGCCCGACCCGCGAGCCGATCGACCCGGTGCGCTTCATCACCAACCGCTCGTCCGGCAAGCAGGGCTATGCGGTGGCGACTGCCCTGCGCGCGCTCGGCGCCGAGGTGACGCTGGTCAGCGGCCCGGTCAGCGTGCCGGTGCCGGCCGGCGTTCGCATGGTCCACTGCGAGACGGCGCTGGAGATGCTCGCCGCCACCCAGACCGCCTGCGCCACGGCCGACATCCTGGTCGGCACGGCGGCAGTTGCCGACTATCGCTGCAGCGCGGTTGCCGGTCAGAAGATCAAGAAGAAGAGCGACACCCTCGATCTCGAACTGACCAAGAACGCCGACATCCTGACCGAGGTCCGTGCGGCCCGGCCGGGGCTGTTCATCGTCGGCTTCGCGGCGGAAACCGAGAAGCTCGCCGAACACGCCAAGGCCAAGCTCGAACGCAAGAAGCTCAACCTGATCGCGGCCAACTGGGTCGGCGGTGGTCGGGCGTTCGATCGCGACGACAACCAGCTCACCGTCTACTGGGCCGACGGCGAACTGGCGATCGGGCCAGCCGACAAGGCCGAGATCGCCAAGCAGCTGGCCGGCCTGATCGCCGAGCGTTTCGCCGCGTTTGCCTCGGCCCAGACGGTGACGCCCAAACCCGCAAGAAAGCTCAAGAAATGAAGTCCATCCAGCTGAAGATTCTCGACCCGCGCCTGGGTCGCGACCTGCCGTTGCCGGCCTATGCGACGGCAGGCTCGGCCGGTCTCGACCTGCGCGCGCTGCTCGACGCACCGCTGAGCCTGGCGCCGGGAGGGACCACCTTGCTGCGCACCGGGCTGGCGATCCACATCGAAGATCCCGGACTGGCGGCAGTGATCCTTCCGCGCTCGGGCCTGGGCCACAAGCACGGCATCGTGCTCGGCAACCTCGTTGGCCTGATCGATTCGGACTACCAGGGCGAGCTGATGGTCAGCTGCTGGAACCGCGGCCAGACCCTGTTCGTCATCGAACCCGGCGAGCGCATCGCCCAGCTGGTGATCGTGCCGGTGGTCCGCGCCGAGTTTGAACTGGTGTCCGAGTTCGGCAGCAGCGAGCGCGGCGCTGGCGGCTTCGGCCACACCGGCCGCCATTGATTCCCTTCCTTCTGACATTGCCATGACGGTCGACAAGCCCAACGCTTCCACCATCGCCCAGGTCCTGACCGAGGCGCTGCCGTACATCCGCCGCTTCGCCGGCAAGACCTTCGTCGTCAAGTACGGCGGCAACGCGATGGGCGGCGACGACATGATCGACTCGTTCGCCCGCGACATCGTGCTGATGAAGGCGGTCGGCATGAACCCGGTGGTCGTCCACGGCGGCGGGCCGCAGATCGGCAAGCACCTGGAAAAGCTCGGCAAGAAGAGCGAGTTCATCGACGGCATGCGGGTCACCGATGCCGAAACCATGGACGTCGTCGAGATGATGCTCGGCGGCCTGGTCAACAAGGCCGTGGTCAACGCGATCAACCAGCAGGGTGGCCGCGCCGTCGGCCTGACCGGCAAGGACGGCGGCCTGATCCGGGCCAGGAAGATGACCGTGCCGGGCGGCGACATCGGCCAGGTCGGCGAAGTCGAGGCGATCGATCCCCGGGTCGTCGATCACCTGGAAGCCGGCGGCTTCATTCCGGTGATCGCGCCGGTCGGCGTCGGCGCTCATGGCGAGGCGTACAACATCAATGCCGATCTGGTCGCCGGCAAGCTGGCCTCCGTGCTGAAGGCCGAAAAGCTGATGCTGCTGACCAATGTCTCGGGCCTTCAGGACAAGCAGGGCAGGGTGCTGACCGGGCTGACCGTGGCGCAGGTCAATGCCCTGATCGCCGATGGCACGATCTACGGCGGCATGCTGCCGAAGATCGCCTGCGCGCTCGACGCCGTGCAGAGCGGCGTCAAGTCCTCGGTGATCATCGATGGCCGGCTGGACCACGCGGTGCTGCTGGAGCTGTTCACCAACGAAGGGATCGGCACGCTGATTAAGGCGTGAGGGGGCCTATCGCCACGGACTTCTTTTTCAAAGCCTCCGTCAAGGCGTTGGTTACATGGTATTCGGCGTCTTTGATCGGACTTGACTTCCAGTCTTTGCCAGTTTGGGCACCCTTGAAATCCGAAGAGATTCGGGTGCTTTTGCCTTGCAGGAGCGGCACATTCTCTTTACAGAATCTGCGCTCATCGGCGGGCTCACCTGAGATTTGCCTCCAGTACACCGCGTATCCCTTTGTTTCCGTCAGGAACTTGATGCAAGTTCCGACAATGAAGTCGGTATCTAGCGAAATGCCGCGGTCACTCGTAACGCCACTTGCCCTTTGCAACTCGCTCAGGGCACGCCCAAGGGTTGAAGGAATCCTCGCTGACTCTGCGTTGCGCGCCCCTGCCCGGCCTACATAGAGCGATACCTCTACACCGTTGGCAGTCCTTAAGTACCACTCGTAGACGCCAGCAAGAGGGTGGTCTTCGTCGAGAGATTCAAAAATGACTCTGCTCATTTTCTGGTGCCTCCGTTCGCTATGAGGGTGTATTCCACGGCTTCACGCAGCTGCCGGTAACCCTCGACCACGCGCGGTCCCGGCCGGCCAAGAAATTCCTCGCTGATCGCGACGATGCGGCCATCGCGCACGGCCGGCACCTGTTCCCAGCCCGGCCGGCGGCTGACCACCTCCGGGCGGTAGTTCGCGACCTTGACGCCGCACCAGCTCATCGCGATCACCTCCGGCGGGCTGGCCATGATCTGCGCGTCGGTCAGCGGCGCGCTCTTGGCGTCGATGTCGCCCCAGGGATTGCAGCCGCCGGCCAGTTCGATCAGATCGGTCGCCCAGGCCTGGCGGGTCGGCGCGATCACCGGCTTCGGCCACCACTCGATCAGCACCTTGGGCCGCGTCGCGCGCTCGACACGCGGCATCGCCGCCTGCATCTCGGCGACCAGGGCAGCGCCCCGTTCGGCGATGCCGAGTGCGGCGGCGATGCGGCGGATGTCGTCGTAGATGTCGGCCAGGCTCAGCGGATCGCAGACCAGCGTCGCGATGCCGGCTGCACGGATCGCGTCGACGATCCGCTCGTGGCCCGGCACGGTCAGCGAGGTCAGCACCAGGTCCGGCTTCATCGCGATGACCTCATCCACTCTCAGGTCGAGATCGCGGCCGAGCTTGGCAAGGCGGCTGACCACGTCGACCGGAAAATCGGAATCGTCGTCGCAGCCGATCAGGCAGTCGGCAGCGCCCAGCGCGGCGACGATCTCGGTGTTCGAGCAGGTGTGCGAGAAGACCCGCATCAGCGCGCCACCGCGCCGACGAACTGCGGGAAGTAGCCGAGCGGGTCGTGCACGCTGCTGTCGTGGGCCGGAACGATCTGTAGGCCCGGATTGGCGTCGCGCAGGCCGCGCAGCTGGAGCACCGCCTGCCAGGTCGCGTCGCGGTCGGCATCGACGATCAGGCTCGACACGCTGAACTTCGGCGCCGGCCGGTCGATGCCGCGATGGTTCCAGACGGTGTCGCCGACGAAAAAGAAGCGGCGGCCGTCGGCCAGGCTCAGCAGCAGGCCGGTCGAGCCGGCCGTGTGACCGGGCAGCGGCAGCAGCACGACGCTGCCGTCGCCGAACAGGTCGAGGCTCGCGGGATAGCCGGCGTAGGCCGGGCCGTCGAAGCTGAACGGATGCCAGCGCAGTGTCGGGCTGCCGAACTGCGACGGCAGGAAAGCCGGTGGCTGGCCATGCAGGGCCGTTTCGCGCTCCGCGGCAGGGACCCAGATCTCGGCCTGCGGGAAGTCGGTCAGCGCGCTGGCGTGGTCCCAGTGCGCGTGCGACAGGAAGATGCGCGGCGGCGCGGCGACGCCGGCATCACGCAACTGTTGCACCGCCGGCTGGCCCTGCTGGTAGGCAAAGATCGGCTTCGCCCAGATCGGCATGCCGCTGTCGAATTGCGCGTCGACCCCGGTGCCGAGGCCGCTGTCGAACAGGAAGCGGCCGGCCGGATGTTCGACCAGCACCGCGACATGACCGACGGCGGCTGGCCGGAACAGGCTGCCACCGGCGACCACCATCGCTTCGAGCGTGGTCGCCGAGCCGGTCTTCAGCAGCGCGAAGCGCAGGCCGTCCGGAGCCTGTGCCGCCGGCAGCGGCTCGCCTTGCGGAATCACGGCGTCCGGCAGTGGCCAGAAGCGCCAGACGCCGAGTGCGGCGACGACAGACAGCAGGGTCAGTTTGCGCATGGAAGCGGCGTGTCCGAGACGGTGCCGGAATGATAGCGGCGGTGGCGTCGAGCGAAGGCGTACAATCCTCGCCGGGAGTCGGCCAGACAACCGCTGCTGCCGCACCCGGGTTCCCATCGAGCTTGCTCGATGGGCGGGTAGGCAGGGGAGGAAAGTCCGGGCTCCGCAGGACGATGTGCCAGCTAACGGCTGGGCGGCGCAAGCCGACGGAAAGTGCAACAGAAAGATACCGCCGATGGGTGTCCGCTTGCGGGCATCACAGGCAAGGGTGAAATGGTGCGGCAAGAGCGCACCGCGAGTTCAGCAATGAACCGGCACGGCAAACCCCACATGGAGCAAGGCCAAATAGGGAGGGACGCGGCAGCCGCAAGGCCGTCGCAACACGTGGTCCGCGTGCTCTCCGGGTAGGCTGCTGAAGACGGCGAGCGATCGTCGTCGTAGAGGAATGGTTGTCTCGGCGTCACGTCGCGCAAGCGGGGTGGCGGTAGACAGAACCCGGCTTATCGGCCGGCTCCCGCTTATTCCTTAGGTCTTGAACGCCGGCCCGGCCCGACCTCGTCGGGTCGGGTGCCTGCGGCGGAACCGGGTGTCGGGGAAATTCCCCACCGCTTCCCCGAAGGCCTGCAATCGCGATCCGGTTATCGATTCGGCCACGAAACAGTGAGACGGGATGCAGCCCCTGAATTCCAGGCCGGCGTTCGTCCGAGACGGCGCTCGCGGCCGGATCAATAACACTTGTCTACCGATTATCTGCCCGGCAGCGCCGGTCAGCGCCGACCGGATGTTGCACTGCACTTTAGGTAGTTCACCTAAATGCTTGTTTTTGATGAGTTAGATCGAATCTCCGAGATTTCGCCTAAGCCTTTGTCGCGACAGGCTTTTTGGCCCTGATCGTGCTTGCGGGGTGGTGGAACGTGGCATATAGTGGGTTGAGTGGGGGGAAAGTGGCTGTACTTGTCTCCTCCGTACGCCATTGTGGGGCTCGATGCCATGTTTGCTGGTTCCAACCGACTGACGATTGACGACAAGGGCCGCCTCGCGGTCCCGGCGCGTCTTCGTGCCCAGTTGGGGGATGAGTACGGCAAGCAGCTCACCGTGACGCTCGGTCCGGAGTGCGTGGAGGTCTATCCGGCACCGGTGTTCCGCAAGATGGCCGAGCAGATCCCGAAGATCGCCGACCGCGCCAAGCGCATGCTGGTCCAGCGCCTGTTCCTCGGCAACGCCGTGGAATCTGAAATCGACGGCCAGGGCCGCATCGTGGTGCCGACCCTGCTGCGCGACATGAAGGCGCTCGGCACCGATGTCGTGCTGGTCGGCGCCTACGACCACTTCGAGCTGTGGTCCTACGCCCAATGGCAGGCGAACAACACCGAAGGCCAGCAGAACTACGCCGACGCCTTCGCGGCGCTGGCCGTGTCATGAGGCCTCCCCGTGCCGCACGCCGCCGCAAGCCCAAGCCCGAACGAGGGCGCTGACCGGATGTTTTCCCATCGGCCAGTTCTGCTCGACGAAGCCCTGGCCGGACTCGCTGTCCGCCCGGGAGGCATCTATGTGGATGGCACCTTCGGTCGCGGCGGTCATTCCGGCGCGATTCTCGAACGGCTCGGCGCCAGCGGCACGCTGCACGCGCTCGACCGCGACCCCGAAGCCGGCCAGCACGCCTGGAAGACCTTCGCCGGCAAGAGCAACTTCCATTTCCATGCCGCGAACTTCACCGACATGGCCCGCGTCGCGCAGGACACCGGCATCGCCGGGCGCATCGCCGGGATCCTGCTCGATCTCGGCGTGTCCAGCCCGCAGTTCGACGATGCCGCCCGCGGCTTCAGTTTCCAGAACGACGGCCCGCTCGACATGCGCATGGACCCGACGTCCGGCGAATCGGCGGCCGACTGGCTGATGCGCGCCGACGAAGCCGAGATCGCCGACGTGCTCTACACGCTGGGCGAAGAACGCAACAGCCGCCGGATCGCCAGGAAGATCGTCGAATCGCGGCTGCTGGCGCCGCTGAAGACCACCGCGCAACTGGCCTCGCTGATCGCCAGCGTGCCGGGGCCGCGCTCGTTCAAGATCCATCCGGCGACCCGCGCCTTCCAGGCGCTGCGCATCCATGTGAACGGCGAGCTGTCGGCGCTGGAAACCGTGCTGGCGGCGGCGCCGGCGCTGCTGGCGCCGGGCGGCCGGCTGGCGGTGATCAGCTTCCATTCGCTGGAAGATCGCATCGTCAAGCGCTTCATCCGCGATGCCGAAGGCACCGAACGCGACGTGCTGACCGGCCAGCGCCTGCACAGCAATGGCGCTGCCCAGCTGAAGCGCGTCGAGCGCTGCTTCCCGACTGCCGCCGAAACCGATGCCAATCCGCGCGCCCGTTCGGCCGTGCTGCGCGTCGCCGAGCGGATCGCCTGATGGCCGCGCGCCCGACCACTTCGCGCCGCGACGGCCGCAGCGGCGGCGGCCTGCTGCTGCCGATCACGCTGGCGATCTTCGTGGTGATCTCCGCGCTCGCCGTGGTCCAGGTCAAGAACGAACATCGCCGGCTGACCGTCAAGGCCGAGGCGCTGCGCGTCGACAACGAGCGCCTCGATCTCGAATGGGCGCAGCTGCAGCTCGAGGAAGCGACCCTGGCCCAGGCGGCCAGAGTCGAGCCGATCGCCCGCGCGCAGTTCGGGCTGGTCGAGCCTTCGGCCTGGCAGACGATCCAGGCGGTACAGGGTGGCGCTGGCGTCCCGCCATCGGCGGAGCCGACGCCATGAAGGGCCCGGTCAACGCCGCCCAGCGTTCGCTGCCCGATGCGCCCGAGGCCTGGCGCCGCAAGTTCGCGCTCGGCGTGCTCGGCGCGCTGGCGCTCGGCACCGTCGGCCGCGCCTTCCAGCTGCAGGTGGTCAGCAATGATCGCTACAGCGCCCGCGGCGACAACCAGTACGTGCGCATGCAGCAGTTGCGCGCCCACCGCGGCGCGGTGCGCGACCGCAATGGCGAGCCGCTGGCGCTGTCGGCGCCGGTGGTGTCGATCACCGCCGATCCGGACAGGCTGCTGGCGGCCAGCCAGTACCACGCCGCGCTGGCGGCGCTGCTGCAGCAGACGCCGCGCCAGCTCAGCCGCTATCTCGAAGCGCGCAAGCGTGACTACGACCTGCTGAAGGACGGCCCGAAGCCGCCGAAGGGGCCGCAGAAGGTGTACCTGAAGCGCTCGATGACACCGGACGAAGGCCAGCGGATCGCCGACCTCAAGGCGCCCGGCGTCGAGGCCGAGCCGGATTACCGCCGCTTCTATCCGGCCGGCGAAGTCGCCGCGCACGTGGTCGGCTTCCTCGACTTCGAAGGCAATCCGGCGTCCGGCGTCGAGCGCACCCGCGACGAGCTGCTGGCCGGCACGCCGGGCAAGCGCCGGGTGATCCGCGACAACAAGAAGCGCATCGTCGAGGACCCGACCGAACTGACGCCGGCCCAGCCGGGTGCCGACGTGCAGGTGACGCTCGACCTGCGCCTGCAGTACCTCGCCTACCGCGAGCTGAAGGCTGCGGTCACCGACAACAAGGCCAAGGGCGGCCTGATCGTGCTGGCCGATGCCCGCAGCGGCGATATCCTGGCGCTGGCCAGCCAGCCGGGCTTCAACCCGAACCGCTCCGACGTGCGCGATCCCGAAGCGCTGCGCAACCGCGCCGTCGCGCTGACTTTCGAGCCGGGTTCGACGGTCAAGCCGCTGATGGTCGCCCAGGCGCTGGAGACCGGCGCGATCGGCCCGGACTACCACGTCGATACCGGCAACGGTTTCCTGAAGATCAGCAATGTCGCGGTGCGCGATGTCCATGCCGCCGGCGACGTCGATCTGGCAACGCTGCTGGCCAAGTCGTCGAACGTCGGCGCGGTCTACATCGGCCAGAAGCTCGGCACCGAGCAGCTGTGGTCCGGCTACACCAAGTTCGGCTTCGGCGAGCGCGTCGCCGCCGGCCTGCCGTTCGAGGAAAAGACCGTGCTGCGCGATTTCCATCGCTGGCGCCCGTCCGACACCGTCACCGCCAGCTACGGCTATTCGTTCACCTCGAATGCGCTGCAGCTGGTCCGCGCCTACTGCGCGATCGCCAACGACGGCCTGATGCCGGCGATCAGCATCATCAAGCGCGATCACGAGGAACCGCCGCAGCGGGTGGTGTCGGCGCGCACCGCGCAGCTGGTGCGGACGATGCTCGAAGGCGTCACCACCAAGGGCGGCACCGGCACCAAGGCCGCGGTGCCGGGCTATCGCGTCGCCGGCAAGACCGGCACGGTCAAGAAGAATGGCAAGGGCGGCTACATCAAGGGCGCCTATCAGTCGGCGTTCGTCGGCATGCTGCCGGCGCAGAATCCGAGCCTCGTCGCGCTGGTGATGATCGACGAGCCGGGCAACGGCGACTACTACGGCGGTGCGGTGTCGGCGCCGGTGTTCGGCCGGGTGATGGCCGGCGCCGCGCGCCTGCTGCAGATCAAGCCGGACGAGCTGTCGCCGCCGTTCGAGGCGCCGCTGCCGCCGGCCGCTCCGGCAGTGCCGATGCAGCAGGTCGACGCCGGGCCGGCGATCGCGCGGGCGCAGCCATGAACGCCGCCCTCGCCACCCGCAGCCTGAGGAACCTGCTCGACGGCCTGGCCGCCGTCGACACGGCCGCCGATGTCGCGGTGACCGGCCTCGCGCTCGACAGCCGCGCGGTCACGCCGGGAGCGCTGTTCCTGGCCGTTCGCGGCCAGTCGGCGCATGGCCTGGTGCATGTCGACGCGGCGATCGCCCGGGGCGCGGCCGCGGTCGTCTGGGAGCCGGCGGAGGGCGTCGTGGCACCGCAGCTGCCGGTGCCGGCGATCGCGGTCGCCGCGCTCGGCCGGCGTGCCGGCGAAATCGCCGCGCGCTGGTATCGCCAGCCGTCGGCCGGCCTGTTCACTGTCGGTATCACCGGTACCGACGGCAAGACTTCCACCGCGCATCTGGTCGCCCAGGCGCTCGATCGCCTGCACAGCCCCTGCGCCTACTTCGGCACGCTCGGCTACGGCCGGCTCGGCGCGCTGGCCGACGCCTCGCACACCACGCCGGACCCGCTGCGCCTGCAGGCCTTGCTGGCCGAGGCCCGTGACGCCGGTGCGCAAGCCTGCGCGATGGAGGTGTCGTCGCATGCGCTCGATCAGGCGCGGGTCGGTGGCGTGGCCTTCGACGTCGCGGTGCTGACCAATGTCGGCCGCGATCACCTCGACTACCACGGCACCGTCGAGGCTTACGCCGCGGCTAAGCGCCGCCTGTTCGCGCTGCCTGAGCTTGAGGCCGCGGTGCTCAACCAGGACGACGCGCACGGCCGCCGCTGGGCCGAGGAACTGCTGGCCTCCGGCCGGACGCCGGTGATCGTCTACGGTCTCGATGGCGCCGCCGCACCGGGTGCCGGCTACGTCATCGGCCGCGACCTCGTCCTGCATGGCGATGGCCTGTCGATGCGGCTCGACACGTCCTGGGGTACCGCGATGCTGAACAGCCGCTTGCTCGGCCGTTTCAACGCCCACAACCTGCTGGCCGCCGCCGGCGCGCTGCTGGCCAAGGGCATCGCGCTCGACGAGGTGGTCGCCGCGCTCGCCGAATCGCGCACCGTGCCCGGCCGCATCGAAGCGTTCCGCGCGCCCGGCAGTCCGCTGGTCGTGGTCGATTACGCGCACACGCCGCAGGCGCTGGCCGCCGTGCTCGGTGCGCTGCGCCCGCACGCGGCGGGCCGGCTGATCAGCGTGTTCGGCTGCGGCGGCGACCGCGACCACGGCAAGCGGCCGCTGATGGCCGCCGCTGCAGCCGAGCTGGGCGATGTCGCGATCATCACCGACGACAACCCGCGCTCCGAAGCACCCGCGGCGATCGCCACCGCGATGCTCGCCGGCATCCCGGCCGGCCGCTCGGCCCGCGTGATCCACGACCGCGCCACCGCGATCGCCACCGCGATCGGCGCCGCCGCCGCCGATGACCTCGTGCTGATCGCCGGCAAGGGCCACGAGGACTACCAGCTGTACGGCCGCGAACGCCGCCTGTTCTCCGACCGCGCCTATGTCGCCGACCTGCTCGGCCTGCCGAGGCGCGCATGAGCACGACCCCGAACCTCTCTTCGCCGGACCCGATGGAAACGCTTTTCGAAGCCGCCGCCCGCCTGGGCGCCACGCTCTACGGATCCAACGCGACCTTCAACCGCGTGGTCACCGACACCCGCCAGCTGCAGCCGGGCGACCTGTTCGTGGCGCTCAAGGGCGACCGTTTCGACGGCCACGACTACGTGGCCCGCGCCGCCAGCCTCGGTGCCGTCGGCAGCCTGGTGTCGCGGCGCATCGACGGCGGCGGCGCGCAGATCCTGGTCGCCGACACGCTCGAGGCGCTGCAGCGCTACGCCCACAGCTGGCGCAACGATTTCGATATCCCGGTGATCGGCATCACCGGCTCCAGCGGCAAGACCACGACCAAGCAGATCGTCGCCAGCGTGATGGCCGCGCGCGGTCCGGTGCTGGCCACCGAAGGCAACCTGAACAACCACATCGGTGTGCCGCTGACCCTGCTGAAGCTGCGCGCCGAGCACGCCACCGCAGTCATCGAGATGGGCGCCAACCACGCCGGCGAGATCGCGCTGCTGGCCAAGCTGGCGCGGCCGCAGATCGGCATCGTCACCCAGGCCGGCGATGCTCATCTGGAAGGTTTCGGCTCCCGCGAAGGGGTGGCGCACGCCAAGGGCGAGCTGTTCGCAGCGCTCGGCGCCGACGGCCTCGCGGTGATCAATGCCGACGACCCCTACGCGCCGCTGTGGAAGCAGCTGGCCGGCCAGGCCGCGATGCTGACGTTCGGCTTCTCCGACGCCGCCGACGTGCGCGCCGAGGATCTGGTCGGCGTGCCGGAACCGGCACCGGAAGCGACCGCGTTCACGCTGATCACGCCGGCCGGCGGGGCGCGGGTCGAGCTGGGCATTCCCGGCGTGCACAACGTGATGAACGCGCTGTCCGCAGTCGCCGCCGGGCTGGCGCTGAACGTGGGAATCGGCCCGATCGCCGACGGCCTGGCGCGGATGGCGCCGGTCGCCGGGCGCCTGAACTGGAAGACCACGCGCGAAGGCGCGCGGCTGCTCGACGACAGCTACAACGCCAACCCGACGTCGTTGCGCGCCGCGCTGGCTCTGCTGGCCGGCCTGCCGGGCCAGCGCTGGGTGGTACTCGGCGAGATGCGCGAACTCGGCCCCGATGCCGCGCAGATCCATGACGACGCCGGTCGCGCCGCGCGCGCGCTCGGCATCGACCGCCTGTACACGCTGGGTGCGATGACCCGCCATGCCGCCGACGGCTTCGGCGCCGATGCCCGCAGCTTCGAGCAGGTCGACGATCTGGTCGCCGCGCTCCGCGATGACCTCGGCGAAGGCGTGACCGTGCTGGTCAAGGGTTCGCGCGGCGCGCGGATGGAACGGGTGGTCGCCGGCCTCGTGGGTACGGCAGTCGAGGACGCGCACTGATGCTTTACGCCCTCGCCAGTCATCTGCAGCCGTACTACAGCGGCTTCAACCTGTTCGGCTACCTGACCTTCCGGGCGATCCTCGGCGTGCTGACCGCGCTGATCTTCTGCTTCGTCGCCGGACCGGGGATCATCCGCCGCCTGCAGATTCTCAAGTTCGGCCAGGTGATCCGCACCGACGGCCCGCAGTCGCATCTGAAGAAGACCGGCACACCGACGATGGGCGGGGCGATGATCCTCGCCGGCATCGCCATCGCCACCCTGCTGTGGGCCGATCTGTCGAACCGCTTCGTCTGGTTCGCGTTGATCCCGACGCTGGCCTTCGGCGTCGTCGGCTTCTTCGACGACTACCTGAAGATCACCAGGAAGAACACCAAGGGTCTGGTCGCCCGCAAGAAGTACTTCTGGCTGTCGCTGGCCGGCTTCGGCACCGCGATCGCCATCTGGTACACCGCCAGGACGCCGATCGAGACCAGCCTGATCCTGCCGTTCGTCAAGGACGTGACGATCCCGCTCGGCATCTTCTTCATCCCGTGGACCTATCTGGTCATCGTCGGCTCATCGAACGCGGTGAACCTGACCGATGGCCTCGATGGCCTGGCGATCATGCCGACGGTACTGGTCGCCTCCGCGCTCGCGATCTTTGCCTATGCCACCGGCAACGTGAAGATCGCGAGCTACCTCGGCATTCCGTACATCCAGGGGGTCGGCGAACTGGCGGTGTTCTGCACCGCGATCGCCGGTGCCGGCCTCGGCTTCCTGTGGTTCAACGCCTATCCGGCGCAGGTGTTCATGGGCGACGTCGGCGCGCTGGCGCTCGGTGCCGCGCTCGGCGTGGTCTCGGTGCTGGTCCGCCAGGAAATCGTGCTGGCGATCATGGGCGGCGTGTTCGTGGCCGAAACGCTGTCGGTGGCGATCCAGGTCAGCTACTTCAAGTGGTCCGGCGGCAAGCGCATCTTCCGGATGGCGCCGCTGCATCACCACTACGAGCTGAAGGGCTGGCCGGAGCCGAAGATCATCGTCCGCTTCTGGATCATCACGCTGATTCTCGTGCTGATCGGGCTGTCGACGCTGAAGGTGCGCTGATGACACGGTTCCGCGAAGCGTGGGGTTCATCGCATGCGACGAACGCCGACGGCCATCGGCCGGCGGCTGGGCTGCCGATTCGGCAGCGGGAATCAGCGCAACGCGTCGACAGCGCGATCCTTGCCGGCTGTTCGACCCGCCAGGAGGCGCGCTGATGGCTCGCTACGCCGGTCAGTCCATCCTCGTCGTCGGCCTCGGCAAGAGCGGCGCATCGACCGCGCGCTACCTGTCGCGCGAAGGTGCGCGGATGGTGCTGACCGACTCCCGCGCCGCCCCCGGCGAGCTTGACGCGCTGCGGGCGTTGCCCGGTGTCGAGGCGATCCATGTCGGCGCCTTTGCGGCACCGGCGCCGCTGTCGCAGTTCGCGTTCGCGGTGATCTCGCCCGGCGTGCCGCTCGATGATCCGTTCATCGTCGGCCTGCGTGCCGCGAAGCTGGAACTGATCGGCGATATCGAACTGTTCGCCCGCGCGGTCGGCGACACGCCGGTGATCGGCATCACCGGTTCCAACGGCAAGAGCACGGTCACCGAACTGGTCGGCCTGATGGCCCGCGAAGCCGGCGTGCGCGCCGGGGTCGGCGGCAATCTCGGCACGCCGGCGCTGGATCTGCTCGACGAAGCCAACCAGCTGTACGTGCTGGAACTGTCGAGCTTCCAGCTGGAAACCACCGAAACCCTGAAGCTGGTCGCGGCGACGGTGCTGAACATCTCGCCGGACCATCTCGACCGCCACGGCTCGATCGAGCGCTATACCGCTGCCAAGGCGCGGATCTATGCCCACGCCCAGACCGCCGTGGTCAACCGCGACGACCGCTCGACGCACACCGGCGCGCACACCGCGCGGCGGGTGGTCAGCTTCGGGCCGGATGCGCCGGCCAAGGGTCATTACGGGTTGATCGTTGGCGATGGCCTTGAATGGCCATCGTCGACGATCAACGACCGGCCAGGGATGGCCGGTCAGGGGTCAGATGAGGGCGCGCAGTCGCGCCAGGGACGGCAGGGAACGGCCGATCTTTGGGCGGCGCGCGGCGAGACGCCGCTGTTCCCGATTGCCAGCCTGAAGATCGAAGGCCTGCACAACGCCGCCAACGCGCTGGCCGCGTTCGCGCTGGCCGAGGCCGCCGGGCTGAACGAAGCCGGCATGTTCGCAGCACTTTTCAGCTTTCCGGGTCTGGCGCACCGCTGCGAATGGGTGGCCGACCTCGATGGCGTGTCGTGGATCAACGATTCCAAGGGCACCAATGTCGGCGCGACCCTGGCCGCGTTGCAGGGCCTGCAGGGGCCGCTGGTCTGGATCGGCGGCGGCCAGGGCAAGGGCCAGGATTTCTCCGCACTGCGTGCGCCGCTCAAGGACAAGGCACGCATCGCGATCCTGTTCGGCCAGGACGCCGCAGCGATCGAGCGCGATCTGGCCGGGCAGGTCGCGGTGCAGCGCGTCGACGATCTGGCGGCGGCGGTGCTGGCGGCGCGGGCCGCTGCCCGGCACGGCGACCGCGTGCTGCTGTCGCCGGCCTGCGCCAGCCTCGACCAGTTCAGGAACTACGAACAGCGCGGCGCGGTGTTCCGCGCCCGCGTGCTGGAGCTGAAGGCTTGAGTGCCCAGGCCAGTCTGCCGTTCGGCCTGTCGCCGGCCCGTTACGGGCTGGATACGGGTTTCTGCCTCGCCGTGGCGATCCTGATCGCCTGGGGGCTGGTGATGGTCGCCTCGGCCTCGGTCGCGGTGTCCGAACGCATGGCCGGCGCATCGACCCTGTACTACTTCAACCGCCAGCTGATGTTCATGGCGATGGGGCTGGGTGCCGCGACCCTGGTGTTCGCGGTGCCGATGAAGTCCTGGGAAAGCACCGGACCGCTGCTGCTGATGCTGGCGCTGGTGCTGCTGGTGCTGGTGCTGATTCCGGGCGTCGGCGTGATCCGCAACGGCGCGCGGCGCTGGATTCCGATCGGCCCGTTCCTGCTGCAAGTCTCCGAGCCGGCGCGGCTGGCGGTGATCGTCTATCTGGCCGGTTACATCGTCCGCCGTCAGGTGCCGCTACGGACCACCACCAAGGGCCTGTTCGCGCCGTTCATTCCGCTGGCGATCGTCGGCGTGCTGCTGATCGGCGAGCGCGACTTCGGCGCCACCGCGATCCTGATGGGCGTGGCGCTGCTGATGCTGTTCATCGGCGGTGCGCGGCTGCGCGACATGGCGGTGATCGGCGCATCGGTTGGCGCGGTGCTGGTGCTGCTGGTGGCCATCGCGCCGTACCGGGTCAAGCGGGTGATCGGCTTCCTGAATCCGGAACTCGATCCGCGTGGCGACAACTTCCAGCTGGTGCAGTCGCTGATCGCGGTGGCCCGCGGCGAATGGAGCGGCGTCGGCTTGGGCAACAGCCTGCAGAAACTGCTCTACCTGCCGGAAATGCATACCGACTTCATCTTCGCGATCCTCGCCGAGGAGTTCGGCCTGTTCGGCGTGCTGGTGCTGATCGGTCTGTTCGCGACGGTGGTCTGGCGCGGCTTCGCGATCGGCCGGGTGGCCGAGGCGATGAACTGCCGGTTCAGCGCCTATCTCTGCTACGGCCTGTCCGGCTGGTTCGGCCTGCAGTCGCTGATCAACATGGCGGTCAACATGGGCGCCTTGCCGACCAAGGGCCTGACCCTGCCGTTCATCAGCTACGGCGGCTCGTCCTTGATCACCGTCTGCGTGATGGCGGCGCTGATCTTGAGAGTCGACTACGAGAACCGCTACCTGCAGGCTGGCCATCCGGGCATCGGCGGCCGAATCGGCGCGCCCGATGCACTGGCCCGTCGCGCTGGCGGCTCGACCGCCAACCGTGCGGATGCCGGCAACAAGCTGTTCACGTTCTTCCGTCGTCGCGGAGGCCGCTCGTGAAGATCATGATCGCGGCCGGCGGGTGGAGGACGATCGCTTGCGAGCACGGCTCGCGATCGTCCGGAACGCCGGGCGGCTTGCCGCCTGGCCGGGTGACGCCGGCGCACGAGGTCCGGCCATGAAGATCATGATCGCGGCCGGCGGAACCGGTGGACACGTCTATCCTGCACTTGCCGTCGCCAAGGTACTGATGCGCCGCGGCCACGACGTGGTGTGGATGGGCACGCCGGACAGCTTCGAAGCTCGTGTCGTGCCGCCACATGGCATTCCGTTCGAACGGGTGCGGATCTCCGGCGTCCGCGGCAAGGGCCTGCTGACCCTGCTCAAGGCGCCGCTGCGGGTGCTGAGCGCCGTGCTGGATGCACTCGCCGTGCTGCGCCGCCAGAACCCGGCGCTGGTGCTCGGCATGGGTGGCTTCGCGGCCGGTCCGGGCGGACTCGCCGCACGGCTGAGCGGCCGGCCGCTGCTGATCCACGAACAGAACGCCGCTCCCGGCATGACCAACCGCCTGCTGGCGCGGATCGCCACCCGCGTGCTCGAAGCCTTCCCGGGCACCTTTGCCGGCGCCACGACGGTCGGCAACCCGGTGCGGGCGGGCTTCCTCGAACTCGCCGCACCCGCGCAGCGGCTGGCCGCGCATGGTGCGACGCCGCGGGTGCTGGTGCTCGGTGGCAGCCAGGGTGCGCGGGCGCTGAATCAGGTGGTGCCTGCGGCGCTGGCGTTGATGCCGATCGAGCAACGCCCGCAGGTGCGTCATCAGGCCGGCCGCACGCTCGACGTCGCCCAGGCGGCGTACGCACAGGCTGGCGCCCAGGCCGAACTGCTGGCCTTCATCGACGACATGCCCGCCGCCTACGACTGGGCCGATCTGGTGGTCTGCCGCTCGGGCGCCTCGACGGTCGCCGAACTGGCGGCTGCCGGTTGCGCGGCACTGCTGGTGCCGTTCCCGGCGGCGGTCGACGACCACCAGACCAGGAACGGCGAGTTCCTGGTCAAGGCCGGTGCGGCGATCCTGATCGCCGAAGCGGAACTGACGCCGCAGCGCCTCGCCGAGGTGCTCGCCGACCTGCTGCCGCGCCGCGCACAGCTGTCGATGATGGCCACCGCCGCCCGCGCCGCCGCCTGGATCGCGGCCGACGAGCGCATTGCCGATCTGTGCCTCGAAGTGGGGGATGCCCGATGACCACGCTCGGAACCCAGCCGATGCGGCGCATCCGGCGCATCCACCTGCTCGGCATCGGCGGCTCCGGCATGGCCGGCATCGCCGAGGTGCTGATCAATCTCGGCTATCAGGTGTCCGGTTCGGACCTGAAGGAATCGGCGGCGACCCGGCGGCTGATCGCCCTCGGTGCGGTGATCGCCTACGGCCACGATGCGAGCCGCGTCGCCGATGTCGACGTCGTGGTGATCTCCACCGCGATCAAGGCCGACAACCCGGAGCTGGCGGCGGCGCGCGCGGTGCGGATTCCGGTAGTCCGCCGCGCCGAGATGCTCGCCGAGCTGATGCGCTTCCGCTACGGCGTTGCCGTCGCCGGCACCCATGGCAAGACCACGACGACCAGTCTGGTCGCCAGCGTGCTCGCCGAAGGCGGCCTCGATCCGACCTACGTGATCGGCGGCAAGCTCAAGAGTGCCGGCACCAACGCCAAGCTCGGCAGCGGCACCTATCTGGTCGCCGAAGCCGACGAGAGCGATGCCAGCTTCCTGCATCTGAACCCGATGATCGCGATCGTCACCAACATCGACGCCGATCATCTGGAAACCTACGGCGGCGACTTCCGCCGCCTGCGCGCGACTTTCATCGAGTTCCTGCAACGCCTGCCGTTCTACGGGCTGGCGGTGATGTGCGTCGACGATGCCGAAGTGCGCGGCGTGTGCGATGAGATCGGTCGCCCGGTGCTGAGCTACGGCATCGACGAAGCAGCCGACCTGCGCGCCACCGACATCCGCTTCGAGGCCAACGGCGCGCACTTCAAGGTGCTGCTCGCCGATGGCACGGTCGAGCCGATGCACGTCAACCTGCCGGGCCGTCACAACGTGCTGAACGCGCTGGCCGCGATCGCGGTGGCGCGCGAACTCGGCGTGTCGTTCGATGCGATGCGCCGCGCGCTGTCGGAATTCCAGGGCGTCGGCCGGCGCTGCGAATCACATGGTGACTGGCAGGTCGGTGGCGCCACCGTACGCATCGTCGACGACTACGGCCACCACCCGCGCGAGCTGAAGGTGACCTTCGACGCGATCCGCGGCGCCTATCCGGGCCGTCGTCTGGTGGTCGCCTTCCAGCCGCATCGCTACAGCCGTACCCGCGATCTGTTCGACGACTTCTGCGCGGTGTTGAGTGAAACCGACGCGCTGCTGCTGACCGAGGTCTACGCCGCCGGCGAAGCCGCGCTGCCCGATGCCGATGGCCGGGCGCTGGCGCGTGGCATCCGCGCCCGCGGCAAGGTCGAGCCGGTGTTCGTCAAGACCGTCGCCGAAGCGCCGGAGGCGCTGGCGACGATGGTGCGCGATGGCGATGTGGTGCTGACCGTCGGCGCCGGTGACATCGGCGGACTTGCCGGACTGCTGTCGAGCCAGTGGGAGGCGGCCTCGTGATGCGCGAGCCGAACCCGATCAGCATTCGCGGCGTCGTCCGTACCGGCGAGCCGCTGTCGCGCCATACCAGCTGGCGAGTCGGCGGTCCGGCCGATCGCTACTTCGAGCCGGCCGATCGCGACGACCTGATCGCCTTCGTCCACCAGTTGCCGGCTGGCGAGCCGGTGCTGTGGCTGGGCCTCGGCTCGAATCTGCTGGTCCGCGACGGTGGCTTCCGCGGCACGGTGATCGCCCTGCATGGCGCGCTCGATGCGCTGCGCATCGAGGCCGCCGATCGTCTGTATGCCGAGGCCGGCCTGCACTGCGCGCGGCTGGCCAAGTTCGCCGAGCGCCATCAGCTGGCCGGGCTCGGCTACATGGCCGGCATTCCCGGCACCGTCGGTGGCGCGCTGGCGATGAACGCCGGTGCCTGGGGCGGCGAGACCTGGCCGACGGTCGCCGAAGTCGAAGTGCTGAGGCGCGACGGATCGACGGCCTGGCTGTCGCCATCCAGGTTCGCGACCGGCTACCGCAGCGTGGTGCCGCCGGCCGACGTGCTCGGCTATCTGGCGGCGCGCTTCACGGTCCGCGCCGATGCCGATGGCCGCTACGCCGCCGCGACCCGCGATTCGCTGGCCCAGCGCAAGGCGACCCAGCCGGTCGGCCGCCCAAGCGCCGGCAGCACCTTCCGCAATCCGCCCGGCGATCACGCCGCGCGGCTGATCGAGTCCTGCGGCCTGAAGAACCACCGCATCGGTGGCGCCCACGTGTCGCGGCAGCACGCCAATTTCATCCTGACCGAGGACGGCGCAACGGCCGCCGACGTCGAAACCCTGATCGAGCACATCCGCCACGTCGTGAAGCAGCAGACCGGAGTCGATTTGCATCCTGAAGTGAAGATGGTCGGGGAGAAGGCCGATGCGTAAACGCACCCGCAATCCCAAGGACTTCGGCAAGGTCGGCGTGCTGATGGGCGGCTGGTCCGCTGAGCGCCAGGTGTCGCTGTGGAGCGGCGAGGGCGTGGTCGCGGCACTCCAGCGGCTCGGCATCGACGTGGTCGCCATCGACGCCGACCGCGAGGCGATCCTGAACCTGCCGGAACGGGGCCTCGATCGCGTGTTCAGCGTGCTGCACGGCACGGGTGGGGAAGACGGCACGGTGCAGGCGATCCTCGACCTGCACGGCATCCCGTATCCCGGCTGCGGCGTGCTGGCTTCGGCACTGGCGATGGACAAGCTGCGCACCAAGCGGATCTGGAAAGGCGAGCGCCTGCCGACGCCGGACTGGCGGATTCTCGACAGCGTGGCCGACGCCCACGGCGCCGCCGACCTGTTCGGCTACCCGTTCATCATCAAGCCGGCGGCCGATGGTTCGAGCGTCGGCGTGTCGAAGGTCAAGCGCCGCGACCAGATCGATGCCGCCTATGCGCTGGCGCGCGGCGACAGCGGCCGGGTGGTGATGGCGGAAACCTTCGTCGCCGGTGGCGAATACACCTGCGCGATCGTCGACGGCCAGCCGCTGCCGGTGATCCGCATCGTGCCGGACGGCGAGTTCTACGACTTCCACGCCAAGTACATCTCCAACGACACCCGCTACATCTGCCCGACCGATCTGGTGCCGACGCACGAGCAGGAATTGCAGGCGATCTGCGTGCGCGCCTTCGACGCCATCGGCGGCCGGGGCTGGGGCCGCGTCGATTTCATGATGGATGCCGAAGGCCGGCCGTGGCTGCTGGAAGTGAACACCCTGCCGGGCATGACCTCGCACAGCCTGGTGCCGATGGCCGCGCGCGCGGTCGGCATGGATTACGACGCGCTGTGCTGGGCCATTCTCGAAACCACACTCGAAAACGGGCTGGAGGCGAATCGGACATGAGCGCCACGATGCTGCGCCGCCACCACGACGACGAGCCGGCGACCTGGCCGCGTTATGTCCGCCCCGGCCTGCTGGCCGGCGCGGCGCTGGCGCTGGCGATCGTCGCCGTGCAGACGCTCGGCCCGCTGGTCAATCCGCCGGTCGACCGCATTCGCATCGATGGCGCGATGACCCGGCTCAAGGCGTCCGACATCGCGCTGGCCGCCGACCTGGAGCCGGATCAGCGCCTGTTCGACACCGATCTGGGCGAGCTGCGGGCACGCATCGAAGCGCTGCCGTGGGTGGCCCGGGCGCGGGTCAGCCGGATCTGGCCGGACCAGCTGGCCGTCAAGCTCATCGAGCGGGTGCCGTACGCGCGCTGGGGCGAGTCGCGGGTGATCGATCGCGACAGCCGCGTGTTCACGCCGAACGCCGACGAGATTCCGCAGAATCTGCCGCAGCTGTCGGCGCCGCCGGGACACGAGGCCGAGGCGGCCGCGGTCTACGAGGAACTGCGTCTCAGGCTGGCCGACAGCGCCTGGTCGCCGCTGGGTCTGAACCTCGATGCCCGCGGCGAATGGCGGATGACCACCCGGCTCGGCACCGAGCTGCGGCTCGGCCAGGGCGATCCGCGCCAGCACCTGCCGCTGATCCTCGGCACCGTCAGCGACTCGCTGAACGCGCAGCTGGAGAAGGTCGCCTATGTCGATCTTCGCTATTCGAATGGTTTTTCCGTGGGCTGGGTGAGCGGGCGCGCTTGCGAAGCACTGCTTCGCGCGCCCGCGAACGCCCGTGAGGCGGAGCCGAGCGGGCCGGGAAGCTGTGCGCCTCCCTCGTTGATTCAACACCGCTCGGCGGACGGCAAGCCGTTGGTCGGCAAGAGAAATACGCAATGAGCAAGAACAGGAAGCCCGAGTATCTGGTCAGCCTCGACGTCGGCACGTCGAAGGTGGCCGCGATGATCGGGGAAGTGACGCCGACCGGCGCCGTGCAGGTGGTCGGCCTCGGCACCGCACCGACGCGAGGCCTGAAGAAAGGTGTCGTCATCAACATCGACAACACCGTCGATTCGATCCGCCGCGCCGTCGAGGCCGCCGAGCTGATGGCCAACTGCCGGGTCCGCGCCGCACACGTCGGCATCACCGGCACCCATATCCGCAGCCTGAACTCGGTCGGCGTGGTGCCGATCCGCCACCGCGAGATCACCGCGCGCGACGTCGATGCGGTGATCGAGGCGGCCAGCGCGATGGCGATTCCGGCCGACCAGCAGATCCTGCACGTGGTGCCGCAGGAATACGTGGTCGACGGCCAGGAAGGCATCCAGGACCCGATCGGCATGTCCGGCGTGCGCCTCGAAGCCAAGGTCCACATGGTGACCGGCACGCTGAGTGCCGCACAGAACCTCTACAAGTGCGTGGAGCGCTGCGGGCTGACGGTCGAGCGGCTGGTGTTGCAGCACCTGGCCTCGGCCGACGCCGTGCTGAGCCCGGACGAACGCGATCTCGGCATCTGCCTGGTCGACATCGGCGGCGGCACCTGCGACATCGCCGTCTACAAGGGCGGCTCGATCCGCCACACGGCGGTGATTCCGATCGCCGGCGATCTGGTCACCAGCGACATCGCGGTGGCCTTCCGCACGCCGGCGCAGCATGCCGAGGCGATCAAGATCAAGTACGGCTGCGCGCTGCCGGAGCTGGTGGCCCACGACGCGCCGTTCGACGTGCCCGGTGTCGGCGAATCGCCGACCCGGCACCTGTCGCGGCAGATGCTGGCCGAGGTGATGCGGCCGCGCTTCGAGGAACTGTTCCGCTACGTGCGCAAGGAGCTGCATCGCGCCGATCTCTACGAGCTGATCGCCGGCGGCGTGGTGCTCACCGGGGGGGTGGCGCAGACGCCGGGCGTGCTGGAGTTGGCAGAAGAAGTGCTGGAAGTCGGCGTGCGCCTGGGTCTGCCGCAGGACGTGACCGGCATCGACGAGGTGTCGCGCTCGCCGGCCTATTCGACCGGCGTCGGCCTGCTGCTGTTCGCGCGCCAGCAGCGGCCGGTCGGCAGCTACGGCGGTGGCGGCATGCGGCGGCTTGGCAACAGCGACGCCGGCCAGCTGTTCGGCCGGGTCAAGGGCTGGTTCAAGGGAAATCTGTGATTCAGGACCCCGCCGCGTTCGGGCGAGCGAGGCGGGGCAGTGCGGTGAGTGGCAACGGGCGCAGTACACGACGACGACGCAACAGGAGACGAGATCATGGGCGGAAGCAGGCATAGCAACGAGATGTACGAATTGGTCGACGGCGTCACGCCGCGCGCGGTGATCCGCGTCATCGGTGTCGGCGGCGGCGGCTGCAACACGGTCAACCAGATGGCGGCCGCGAACATCGAGGGCGTCGAGTTCATCGTCGCCAACACCGATCGCGATCACCTGGAAAAGTGCCGTCCGACCCTGCAGCTGCAGATCGGCGCGGAAGTGACGCGCGGTCTCGGTGCCGGCTCGAACCCGCGCATCGGCCGCGAGGCTGCGGAAGAGGATCGCGACCGCATCCGCGAGATGCTCGAAGGCACCGACCTGCTGTTCATCACCGCCGGCATGGGCGGTGGTACCGGCACCGGTGCCGCGCCGGTGATCGCCGAGATCGCCCGCGAACTCGGCATCCTGACAGTGGCGGTGGTTACCAAGCCGTTCCCGCACGAGGGCAAGAAGCGCATGGCGATTGCCCAGGAAGGCATTCGCGAGCTGCAGCAGCATGTCGACTCGCTGATCATGATTCCGAACGAGAAACTGCGGCTGGTGCTCGGCGGCGCGGTCACCCTGCTGTCCGGCTTCAAGGCCGCCAACGACGTGCTGCAGAACGCGGTGCAGGGCATTTCCGACCTGATCACCCGGCCCGGCATGATGAATGTCGATTTCGCCGACGTGAAGACGGTGATGACCAACCGCGGCATGGCGATGATGGGTCTCGGCGCCGCCTCCGGCGACGACCGCGCCCGCAAGGCCGTCGAATCGGCGTTGTCCAGCCCGCTGCTCGACGATCTCGAACTGACCGGCGCCCGCGGCATCCTGGTCAACATCACCAGCGACGAATCGCTGACCCTCGACGAGCTGGAGCTGATCAACGAGCGGATTGGCGAGATCGCCTCGAACGAAGCCGACATCAAGTGCGGCACCTCTTTCGATCCGACCCTGGGCGGCGAAATCCGCGTCACCGTGGTGGCCACCGGTCTGGAAGGTTCGCGCGCGGCGGCCGCCAAGCCGGCGCCGGCACAGGACGGCTTCAATCCGCGCCTGCGTGGCGTCGGCGCGCCGCTCGGCAGCGAAGGGCTCGGCGCGCCGCGCGGCGTGGTGACGCCGCTGCGCCAGCAGTCGGAAGTCGGTGGCTGGGCACCGCGCGTCCACGAGTCGGCGCCGTCGGGCCAGCCGCTGCGCAATGCCCGTCCGGCCGTTGCGCCGGCGTTCGCCGCGCTGGAATACAACGAGGAGATGCTCGACATCCCGGCCTTCCTGCGCGCCCAGGCCGACTGATCGCGGCACTCGTCTCGTCGTGAAGTTGGCGCGCGACCTCGCCCAGTCGCGCGCCTGCTTGTTCGTCTGCAACGAAAGCAGTTCTCACGCGGAGAACGCGGAGCCCGCAGAGAAAAGCCAAGGCGTTTCTCACGATGAACACGAAGGACACCCAGCAAAAGCGCTGTGCGTCAACCGCTGTGACTTTCTTCGTGGTCTTTGTGCTCTTTAGTGTTCTTTGTGCGAAATGCCGTTCTCGCTTCGGCTTTTCTCGGCGATCTCCGCGTGAGAATCGCTTTTCGTGAACGCAACCCTGCTTGCTGCATCGCGGCAAGAGTGCTGGAACCGGATGCTAGAATCCGGGTCGAAAGGCTCACTCACCTCGTCGATCCGCCGTCAGAGCGGGCCGCTTTACCCGGACCTCCCCGATGATCCGCCAAAGAACGCTTCGCGCTGCGGTCCGTGTCAGCGGCATCGGCCTGCACAGCGGCCAGAAGGTCTACATGAGCCTGCTGCCGGCGCCGGTCGATACCGGCATCCTGTTCCGCCGCGTCGATCTGGATCCGCCGCGCGAGGTCCGCGCCAGCGCGACGGGCATCGGCGAAACCACGCTGTCGTCGAACCTGATCGAGGACGGCGTCAAGGTTGCCACCGTCGAGCATCTGATGTCCTCGCTGGCCGGCCTCGGCATCGACAACTGCATCGTCGAACTGTCGGCCGCCGAGATTCCGATCATGGATGGCTCGGCGTCGCCGTTCGTGTTCCTGATCCAGTCGGCCGGCATCCAGGACCAGGAAGCGCCGAAGCGCTTCATCCGTCTGAAGGCACCGGTGCAGGTGCAGGATGGCGACAAGTGGGCCCGGCTGGAGCCGTACGACGGCTTCCGTCTGACCTTCAACATCGAATTCGATCACCCGTTGATCAATTCCACGGCGCAGAGCGCGTCGGTGGAATTTTCCACCCAGGCCTATATCCGCGAAGTCAGTCGCGCCCGCACCTTCGGCTTCATGAAGGAATTCGAGTTCCTGCGCTCGCGTCGTCTGGCGCTCGGAGCCAGCCTCGAAAACGCGGTGGCCGTCGATGAGTTCCGGGTGCTGAACCACGACGGCCTGCGCTATGACGACGAATTCGTTCGCCACAAGATTCTCGACGCCGTCGGCGATCTCTATCTGCTCGGCCATCCCTTGCTGGGCGCCTACACGGCGTTCAAGTCCGGGCATGCGCTGAACAACAAGCTGGCACGCGCGCTGCTCGCCAGTCCGTCGGCTTGGGAACACGTCGTTTTCGACGACGTTGGCAGCAAGACGCCGACTTTTTACGGCAGTTCGACACCGGTCCCTGCTTGACCGGCGGCTTGCGCGGCAGCGGAGGCCGCGCTTAGACTCCCCCGTGCATTATTTTTGTGCGTCCAAGCGAGCGCTGGGTCGCACTTTGATCTCGAGGCGCAGGGACGGATTTTCCAGCTTCTGCTGCAGGAATTGGATCAATTCCTGCGTGCGGTAGCGAAGCTGGGTGTGGGCTGCGGCCGAGGCGACATGAATGACGACAATGTCCTCGCGCTCGTTGGCCACGCACAGGGAGCTTGCCAGCGGTTCATGCGCCCATTCGCGGACCATCTCCTGGATGATCGTGAGACGTCCGGCCTGCCGGAGCAGGCGCTGAACCGGAGAACCAGGTAGTGCAAGGTGTGCGCCGAGGCGATCGTCGTCCGCGTGCATTGGAAAGTGTCGCCCTGTTGTTCGCGGGCCGTAATCGTGGGTGAAGCGTTGCATGGATATTATCCTCGTCAGCCATAGCCGGGGCCGGACCTGGCGGCTGAGACTCGACCCGAAGCGGGGGCTGACCTGGTTGCCGCTGGCCGCTGGCGCGCTGATCGTGCTGGGCCTGAGCTTTCTCGCCGGGATGAGCCTGCAGTCGGATCGCGGCCTGCTGCCGAAGCGGGTCATCGGCGCCTGGGGCGAAGCGTTTTCGCAGCAGCGTGAAGAGCTGGCGCAGGCGCGCGCCAAGGCCGAGGAAGACGCCAGCGCGCTGGCGCGGCGCATCGCCCAGCTTCAGGCGCACGTGATCCGGCTCGACGCCGCCGGCTCGCGCCTGACCCAGATCGCCAATATCGATCCGGCCGAGTTCAACTTCGAAACGCCGCCGCCGCTGGGTGGCCCGGAGACCGAAGCCTCCGGCGCGCCGGCCGTGCTCGCCGATGTCATCGGCTCGCTCGACCGTCTGCAGACCCTGCTCGGCGATCGCGAACGGCAGATGCGCGTGCTCGAAGACCTGCTGCTGGCCAGCCGGCTGCAGCGCGAAGTCAAGCCGAGCGGCTGGCCGGTCGACGCCGGCTACATCACCTCCGGCTATGGCACGCGTACCGATCCGTTCACCGGCCTGCGCACGACCCATCCGGGGATCGATTTCGCTGCGGCCGAAGGCACCCCGGTGCTTGCGGTCGCCAGCGGCATCGTCACCGAGTCCAAGGCGGAAAACGGTTACGGCCAGCTTGTCGAAATCAATCACGGCAACGGCTATCGCACGCGCTACGGTCACAACTCGAAACTGCTGGTGAAGCCGGGTGATCGCGTGCTGAAGGGTCAGCAGATTGCCCTGATGGGTTCTACCGGTCGCTCGACCGGGCCGCATGTCCATTTCGAGCTGGTACTGAACGGCAGCACCGTCAACCCGACCCAGTACCTCGACGCTGCGCACTGAGTCCAGGCGCAGCACTCGCTATTGAAAGCGAAACAGCCGTGCCAAAGCTCTGAGGCATAATCGGCGCCTTTCGTCCGTACCGGGCCCTTCTCTGCCCGTGCAGCACTCAGACTTCGGAACCCATGTTCAACAACCTTCTGGCGCGCGTCTTCGGCAGCCGCAATCAACGCATCGTCAAGCGCCTCGGCGCCGTGGTCAGCGTGGTCAACGCGCTGGAGCCGAAGTATCAGGCGATGTCCGACGAGGAACTGGGCCGCCAGACCCTGGTGTTGCGCGAGCGCCTCGCCAAGGGCGAAAGCCTCGATGACCTGCGCGCCGACGCCTTCGCCGTGGTCCGCGAGGCCGGCAAGCGGGTGATGAACATGCGTCATTTCGACGTGCAGCTGATCGGCGGCGCCGCGCTGCACGAAGGCAAGATCGCCGAAATGCGCACCGGCGAAGGCAAGACCCTGGTCGCCACCTTGCCGACCTACCTGAATGCGCTCAGCGGCAAGGGCGTTCACGTGGTCACCGTCAACGACTACTTGGCGCGCCGCGACGCCGAGTGGATGGGCCGCATCTTCCGCTTTCTCGGCATGAGCGTCGGCGTGGTGGTGTCCGGGCAGAGCACCGAAGAGAAGCGCGAGGCGTACAAGGCCGACATCACCTACGGCCAGAACAACGAATTCGGCTTCGACTACCTGCGCGACAACATGGCCTTCTCGCTCGACGAGAAAGTCCAGCGCGGCCTGAACTACGCGGTGATCGACGAAGTCGACTCGATCCTGATCGACGAAGCCCGCACGCCGCTGATCATCTCCGGCCCGACCGACGACGACCCGGAGCTGTGGCGCAAGCTCAACGCGCTGATCCCGAAGCTCAAGCGGCAGAAGGACGAGGAAGACCTCGACGGCGACTTCCATGTCGAGGAGAAGGGCAAGCAGGTCCACCTGTCCGAAGCCGGCCACGAGCATGTCGAGGACCTGCTGCGCGCCGCCGGCCTGCTCGGCGAGGACGAAAGCCTTTATGACGCCAGCCGCATCGTGCTGGTCCATCACCTGAATGCGCTGCTGCGCGCTCACCACCTGTATCGCAAGGATGTCGAGTACATCGTCCGCGGCGGCCAGGTGGTGATCATCGATGAATTCACCGGCCGCATGATGTCCGGCCGCCGCTGGTCCGATGGCCTGCATCAGGCCGTCGAAGCCAAGGAAGGCGTGCAGATCCAGCAGGAGAGCCAGACGCTCGCCTCGATCACCTTCCAGAACTATTTCCGCCTGTACGCGAAGCTGTCCGGCATGACCGGCACCGCCGATACCGAAGCCTTCGAGTTCCAGAGCATCTACAACCTGGAAGTCGTGGTCATTCCGACCAACCGGCCGATGATCCGCGACGACCGCGGCGACCTGATCTACATCAGCGCCAAGGGCAAGTTCGATGCCGTGATAAAGGACATCGAGGAAGTCCATGCCAAGGGCCAGCCGATCCTGGTCGGCACGGCCAGCATCGAAACCTCCGAACTGCTGTCCGGCCTGCTGCGCCAGAAGGGCATCGTCCACGAAGTGCTGAACGCCAAGCAGCACGAGCGCGAAGCCGAGATCGTGGCCCAGGCCGGCCGTGCCGGTGCGGTGACGATCGCCACCAACATGGCCGGCCGTGGTACCGACATCGTGCTCGGCGGCTCGCTGGAAGCCGAGCTGCACGTGATTCCGGAAGACGACGTCGCCGGCCGCGAAGCCGCGAAGGCGGCATGGAAGCTTCGCCACGACGCCGTGCTGGCGTCCGGCGGTCTCTACGTGATCGGCTCCGAGCGCCATGAATCGCGGCGCATCGACAACCAGCTTCGCGGCCGCTCCGGCCGTCAGGGCGATCCGGGCGCGACCCGCTTCTACCTGTCGCTCGACGACACGCTGATGCGCATCTTCGCGCCGCCGTCGATGCGCGGCCTGCTGCAGCGCCTCGGCATGCAGGAAGGCGAGGCGCTGGAAGCGAAGATGGTGACCCGCTCGATCGAGACCGCGCAGCGCAAGGTCGAGGCGCACAACTTCGACATCCGCAAGAACCTGCTCGAATACGACAACGTCGCCAACGACCAGCGCAAGGCGATCTACGAGCTCAGAGACGAGCTGATGGGCGCCACCGTGGTGACGCCGATGATCGACGACATCCGCGCTGATGTCGTCGCCGCCGTGGTCGCCGCCCATGTGCCGCCGCAGAGTCCGGAAGAGCTGTGGACGCTCGATGGTCTCGAGGACGCGCTGCGCAAGGATTTCGCGCTGAGCCTGCCGATTCGCGAGTGGGCCGAGCAGGACAACCAGCTCGACGACAGGAAGATCGCCGCGCGGATCGTCGAAGCGCTGGCGCTGACCTATGCCGACAAGAAGGCCAAGATCGGCGATCAGGTGCTGGAATCGTTCGAGCGCGAAACCCTGCTGCGCGTGATCGACACCTACTGGCGCGAGCATCTGGCGGCAATGGACTACCTGAGGCTCGGCATCCACTTGCGCGGCTACGCGCAGAAGGACCCGAAGCAGGAGTACAAGCGCGAAGCGTTCACGATGTTCAACGACATGCTGGCCCGCTTCAAGCACGAGGTGATCTCGCGCCTGGCCCGCATCCAGATCCTCACCGAAGCCGAAGTGCAGGCGCTCGAAGAAGCACGCCGCAACGCGGCACGGCCGATGGAATTCCAGCACGCGGACGCCCAGTCGGCTGTGGCCGAAGTGGTGCCGGAACTGGCTCCGCCGCCCCCTCCGGTGGCGCAGGGCCGGCCGCTGAACGCACCGCCGCCGCGGGCAGATGTCGCGCCGCGCAGCGATTTCGCCAAGGTCGGTCGCAACGACCCCTGCCCCTGCGGCTCGGGCAAGAAATTCAAGCAGTGCCACGGCGCGCTGGTCTGATTCCGAGAGTTTCCCGATGCCCGTCAATCTCGATGCCCCCGGTCCGCTGGCGCCGGTCGCCGGTGTTCGTCTCGGTTCTGCGGAAGCGGCGATCAAGAAGCCCGGCCGTCAGGACCTGCTGGTCGTCGAACTCGCCGCCGGCTCCCGCGTCGCCGGCATGTTCACGCAGAACGCGTTCTGTGCCGCCCCGGTGCAGGTCTGCCGCGAACGCCTGGCGGCGGCGACGAACATCCGTGCGCTGCTGATCAACGCCGGCAATGCCAATGCGGCAACCGGTGCGCAGGGGCTGGCCAATGCCCGCGAAACCAGTGCCGCTGTCGCCGCCGCGATCGGCTGCGAGCCGGCGCAGGTGCTGCCGTTCTCGACCGGCGTGATCGGCCAGCAGCTGCCGGTGGCGCGGATGGTCGAGGCGATTCCGAAGGCCGTCGCCCATCTGCAGGCCGATGCCTGGAACGCGGCGGCCCGCGCGATCATGACCACCGACACGGTGCCGAAGGGCGCCTCGCGCACGGTCGCCACCTCGCAAGGGGCGGTCACCGTGACCGGCATCGCCAAGGGCGTCGGCATGATCTATCCGAACATGGCGACCCTGCTCGCCTACATCGGCACCGATGCCCGGCTGACGGCCGAGGCCACCGACAGCCTGCTCAAGTCGGCCGTTGCCGCCTCGTTCAACAGCGCTACGGTCGACGGCGATACCTCGACCAACGATTCCTGCGTGCTGTTCGCGACCGCCCGGGTCGGCGCGGTCGACGTCGATGCCGCGCACGCCGATTTCCCGCTGATCGCCGAAGCCGTCACCGAGGTCTGCATCGAACTGGCGCAGGCGATCGTCCGCGATGGCGAGGGTGCGACGCGCTTCATCACGGTGGATGTCGAAACGGCCGGCACGGTCGACGAAGCGCGGCTGGTGGCGTACTCGATCGCCCACTCGCCGCTGGTCAAGACCGCGATGTTCGCTGGCGACGCCAACTGGGGGCGGCTGGCGATGGCGATCGGCAAGGCCGGCGTGCCCGGCCTCGACCCGGCGAAGGTCGACCTGTGGCTCGACGACGTGCGCCTGCTCGACGGCGGCGAACCGCATCCCTCGTACCACGAGGATCTCGGCGCGGCCGTCGTGGCCCGGCCGGAGTTCACGATCCGCGTGGCGCTGGGGCGCGGCGCGGCGAAGACCCGGGTCTGGACCTGCGACTTCAGCTACGACTACGTGAAGATCAACGCCGAATACCGGACCTGAAGCAGGCGTCCTCGCGCCAAGGCGCAAGGTTTCGTTGCGCAGAGGCGCAAAGCTGCTTCACGCAAAGGCGCCAAGACGCGAAGAAACAACAGTGGGAGAAGCTTTTTGACGGAAAGCTTTTCTCCGCGTCTTTGCGCCGTTGCGTGCGCGTGCTTGGGAGCGTTACGCCAGCACTTCCGCCAGGAAATGCCGCAGCGCCGCCTGCGACCGCGCCTCGGCCACCGCGTCATGCGCCGCGATGCCCGGCATGTTGGCGCCCGGTACGGCGAAGGCGTGCAGCACCTTGCCGTAGGCGTGCAGCTGCCAGTCGCTGCCGGCGGCATTGAACTCGTTGCGGAAGGCGATGACGTCCTCGAACGGCGCCAGCGGGTCGGCGTCGCCATGCAGCACCAGCGCCTTGGCGGTGATCTTCTGCTTCGGCAGGTCGTGGCCCTTCAGCAGGCCGTGGAAGCTGACCACGCCGCGCACGCCGGCGCCGCTGCGTGCGAGGTCGAGCACGCACAGGCCGCCGAAGCAGAAGCCGAACGCGGCGACCCGCGAGGCGTCGACTTCCGGCAAGCTGCGCAAGGCGATCAATGCCGCGTTGATGCGGCGCGCGAGCAGTGCGCGGTCTTCCATGAATGGCGTCATCAGCTTCTGGCATTCCTCGACACCGTTGGCGCGGATGCCGGCGCCGTACATGTCGAGGGCGAAGCCGACATAGCCGAGCCTGGCCATGGCTTCGGCCTGCTGGTTGGCGAAGTCGTCGCGGCCGCCCCAGGCGTGGCTGACCAGCACGCCGGGTCGCGGCGCGCTGCTGCTGTCATCGAAGTAGACACGGCCGCGCAGCGCCGTGGATTGATCGAGGTAATCGACGCGGCGAGTGACGATGGCCATGCGAGTGTTTCTCCTGAACGGTTGAATCGGGTGATCGATGCGATGAAGCGGAATGCCTGGCGCCTGCGGCGCGGCGAATCATGCCGGTGCGATTGTGACCGCACTGCGCCCGGCCTTGCGACCGGAATCGACGTGGTGCGCGCCCGATGAGCGCGCTGCCGCTGATCCCGGTCGCCTGCGGGGTGCTGATCGACGGCGACGGCCGACTGCTGATCGCCCAGCGCCCGGTCGGCAAGATCGCCGCCGGCAAGTGGGAGTTTCCGGGCGGCAAGATCGAAGCCGGTGAAACCACGCTCGATGCGCTGGGCCGCGAGCTGCACGAGGAACTCGGCATCACCGTGCGCCGGGCGCGGCCGCTGCTGCGCTTCCGGCATGACTACCGCGACCGCCACGTGCTGCTCGACACCTGGTGCGTCGAGGCCTGGGACGGCGAGCCGGTGTCGCGCGAGCAGCAGGCATTCGCCTGGCGGGAAGCCGATGCGCTGGCCGATCTCGACCTGCTGCCGACCGTCGCCCCGATCATCAAGGCGCTGCGGCTGCCGCCGCAGTACGTGTTCACCCGGCCCGATGCGACGCTGTTCGAACTGCTGAGCGGACTGACCCGGCTGCCGCGCGGCGCGCTGCTGCGGCTGCGGCTGCCGGGGCTTTCCGAGCGCGACTACGCGGCGCTGGCCACGGCCTTGCTGCCCGCCGCCCGCGCAGCCGGCCTGAAGCTGGTCCTCGATCGCGATCCGGCGCTGGTCGCTGCACTCGGCGCTGACGGCTGGCACGCCACCGCTGCCGCGCTGAAGCGCTACGGCGCCCGGCCGATCGCCGCCGATCGCTGGTTCGGCGCCTCGGTGCACTGCGCCGAGGACCTGCGCGCAGCGCAGATCGTCGACGCCGATTTCGCCGTGCTCGGCCCGGTGTTCGAGACCGCCACCCATCCCGGCACGCCGGGTATCGGCTGGGACGGCTTCGTGGCGCGGCGCGGCGAAGCGGCGCTGCCGGTCTATGCGCTCGGCGGGCTCGACCAGGGCGATCTCGCCGCTGCACGGCGCCACGGCGCCCAGGGCATCGCCGCGATCAGCGCCTTCTGGCCGCGCTGAGCGCCGCTCTCAGCGCGGTGCCGTGATCAGCCGCGCCGCCATCGCCGCCAGTTCGTCGATCAGCTCCTCGCGTTCGAACATCGCCGGCGACGGCAGGCTCAGGTAGCGCAGCAGGGTGAACACGATGCTGTTGATCAGGATGAAGGCGCGCGCCGGCGACGGGTCGACCGCGTGCTCGCGGATCTGGGCGAGCGCGTAGGCGCGCAGCAGGTCGAGCATGCGCTGCTCGAAACGGTGCAGGCCGCGGGCGATGTCGAGCCGGTGCCAGTGGCGCATCAGCTCGCGCGCCAGCCCCTGGCGGGCTTCGAAGACCTCGAACGCGGCGATCAGCAGCGCCCGCGCGAAGGCCTGCGGATCGGCGCCGACATTGAGCGGCGCGACCCGGTCGACGGCAGCGATCAGATCGCTGTTGACCCGCTCCATCAGGGCCGCGACCAGGGTGCTCTTGTTGTCGAAGTACTGGTACAGCGAGCCGACGCTGACCCCGGCACGGGCGGCGACCCGCACCGTGGTCAGGGCTTCCAGCCCGTCGCGGGCCACCACTTCGCCGGCGGCATCGATCAGGCTGTCGACGAGGACGCGGGCACGCTGCTGGATCGGTTTCTTGCGCATGGGAAAGACGAGGAGGAAGCGAAGCAATCGCGAATTGAATGCGAATAAACATTCGCAATAGGGTGCGCGTCAAGCCCTCCAGCGAAACCACCGACATGACCCAGATTGCGCCCGGCTTCATCCCGACCCGCCATCGCAAGAGCCCTGATTTTCTGAAAATGCTCGGCCTGGTCAGTCGCGTGGCACCGGCGATCCGCGAGCCGGACCCGGCGCGCTGGACCGACATCGGCGTTGCGCTGATGCAGGGCGATCCGGACATGGATGCGCTGCTGACCGCGATGCAGGCGCATGGCATGCGCGCGGCGCGGGCGCAGTTCGAGACCGTCCTCAGCCATGGCATCGACGCGGTGCCCGATGCGATTCCGGAACTGCGCGCCTTCTTCGAGCGCTATGCCGCGATCCCGAAGTGGCTGGATCGCCGACGCATCGAGCGCGGTGCCGAAGTGTTCAGCCGCTGCGGCCGCCATTCGCTGTACGTCGGCCGCGATGTCGCGCTGCTCGGCGGCTATCAGGCCAGCGCCTTCAATCGCACGCTGATCCTGACCGGCGCGCTGCAGAAAGGCCCGGCGCGACGGCTGGCCGAGACGGTGCAATGGTCGCTGGACTGCACCGCGCCGGGCGGGCTGGCCGTGTACGGCATCGGCTGGCGCTCGACCCTGATGGTCCGCTTCATCCATGCACTCGTACGCCGTTCGGTCGCCGCCCGCGACGACTGGCAGATGGCCGACTGGGGCCTGCCGATCAACCAGCCGGACATGGCCGCCACCCTGTACGGTGCGCTGACCGTGCCGGTGCTCGGCGCGCGGCTGCTCGGCATGCCGCAGACGAGGCGCGAGCGCGACGACGTCGCCCATCTGGTGCGTTACGTCGGCTGGCTGATCGGGGTGGAGGAACGCTGGCTGGCCGATACCGAAGCGGCGTCGCTGGCGCAGTTGTTCGAGTTCCTGCTGAGCCTGACCAACCCGGACGAGACCAGCCCGCTGATGGCGGTACCGCTGGCGGACGAGCCGCTGAGCCGGCCGTATCCGAACTTCCGCTGGCTGCGCGGGCGCATCGAGCGTTCGATGCACCTGTCGATCGCCTGGGCGTTCCTCGGTGGCGACGCGATGCGCAAGCTCGGCTTGCCGAAGCGCGTGCTGCCCTGGTACCCGCTGCTGGCGATCCCGGTGAACCTGGCACGGCACACGGCGGCAGCCGTCACGCCCGGCGGCCGGGCACGGCTGGCGCGTCGAGGTCGAGCCGCGCAGGAAGCCTACGTGCGCGGCCTGACGCCGCAGCAGCACACGGCGGTGATCGGCGAATCAGTGGTCGAGCCGAAGCACACGTAGGGCGGGTCAAGACCCGCCGTTTTGGCCTTGGCGCAAATGTGATGGCAGGCTGCGATGCGCTGTTCTGACGGTGGCGCGAAGGTCATGGCGGGTCTCGACCCGCCCTACGCGTCGTCGTAGGCGTCGGGATCCGGCTCGACCGGAATCGCGTGCCGGCCGTCGAGCCAGGCGCCAAGGTCGAGCAGCTTGCAGCGTTCGCTGCAGAACGGCCGGAACGGATTGCGCTCGTCGAGACGGCTGGACGCGCCGCACTTCGGGCAGCGGGCGATGCGGATCGACGGTGTGCTGCTCATGCGTGCTCGGCGTGGCTGCCGGCCAGGGTGCAGCACTGCAGGTGGAAGACGATGTCGTCGGCGGTCTGGACGTTGCGCTGGTTGACATCGCCGAGCCGCATGAAGCGGAAGCTGAAGCGGTGCTTGCCGGCGCTGATCTCGGGATAGACATCGGCATCCGGCGGCACGTGAACGCGCAGCAGCGGGAACACGCCCTGCGGCACATGCAGGTGCACGCCGCTTTCGGCGACATGCTCGGACGCAGCGGTGGAATCGCGCAGCAGCCGCAGGTACAGGCCGATGGCTGCCTGATACGGGCGCAGCAGCGAGAACCAGCGCGACAGGTCGCGCTCGGTGTTCGCATACGGCCGCGACAGCCAGCGATGGAAGGCCGGCAGGTCGAACATGCAGGTGCCGCCGGGCACGCCGCTGCGGTTCAGCACCGAGAACAGGAATTCGTTGTCGCGCAGCACCGTCGACGGATGCGCGCCGGAGGCGTGCAGGGTGGTCAGTACGCTGGTGATCTCGGCCAGCACCGTATCGAGCTTGGCGCGGTCGCACTCGGGACGGGTGCGCAACCGGTTCAGCAGGCTGCGCTGTTCGGTCAGGTCGCGGATCAGCTCGGTGCGGAGATCGCTGCGGCCGATCACCGACAGGATGTCGAGCAGGGTCTGCAGGCCGGCGCGGATACCCCAGGCGGTGGCGTCGGCCGCATGATGGGCGTATTCGGCGAACAGGAATTCGAGGCGCAGCAAGGAGCGCGTCCGCTCGTTGAGCGGCTGCTCGAAGCTGACCCATTCGGGGGTACGGTCCATCGAAACCTGAATGCCGGCGCCAATCCCGATTGTGACCCGCGTCACGCCGCCGGGGCAAACAATTTGCTTCAGATATCAGGCGCTTTCCGCACGTCCGAGGTACAGCCGGTGAAGTCGTGCGACCTGCGCTTCAACCGCCGCCGCCTCGTCGCGATTGTCGATCACGTCGTGGGCGGCATTCAGGCGGTGCTCGCGGCTGGCCTGGGCGGCGATCATCTGCCGGGCCAGCGTTTCGCTGCTGGCATCGCGGGCGGTGAGTCTTCGCAGCTGCACGTCTTCGGGGGCATCGACCAGCAGCACGCGATCGACCAGCGCGGTCATGCCGGCCTCGATCAGGATCGCCGCCGAGTAGATGCAGTACGGCGCGGACTGGGCGGCGCGCCAGTCGGCGACCCGCCTGCGGATCGCCGGATGGGTGATCGCTTCGAGCTTCTTCAGCTGCGCCGGATCGCCGAACACCACTTCGCGCAAGCGCCGGCGGTCCAGGGTGCCGTCGTCGTGGAGCATCGCCGCGCCGAAAGTCTCGGCGATCTCGGCCAAAGCTGGCGACGGTGGCGCCACCACCTCGCGTGCGACATCGTCGGCTTCCAGCAGCGGCACGCCGAGCGCGATGAAGGCCTTGGCGACATGGCTCTTGCCGCTGGCGATGCCGCCGGTCAGACCGATGGTCAGCACACCCATGTCAGTGCCCCGTGACGACGCCGGCAAGCCGGTCGCCCCAGATCAGCATCAGCCAGCCGGCGCCGGCCAGGTACGGGCCGAACGGGATCGGCACATTGCGATCGTGCTTGCGGAACGCGATCAGGCCCAGGCCGACGACGGCACCGACCGCCGACGACAGCAGCAGCATCAGCGGCAGCGCCGCGACGCCGAACCAGGCGCCGAGGGCGGCCATCAGCTTGAAATCGCCGTAGCCCATGCCGTGCTTGCCGGTCGCGATCCGGAACAGGTGATAGATCGACCACAGGCTCAGGTACCCGGCGATCGCGCCCCAGATGCTGGCGCTCATGCCGACGAACACGCCGGCCGTGCTCAAGGCCAGCCCGATCCACATCAGCGGCAAGGTCAGATCGTCCGGCAGAAGCGTGTCGCGCAGGTCGATCACGGTCAGCGCGATCAACACCCAGCTGAACAGCAGCGCAGCGGCCAGCTGCGCCGACCAGCCGAAGCGCACCACGCAGACGGCCGACAGCGCCGCGCTGGCCACTTCGACCAGCGGGTACTGCACCGAGATCGCGGTCTTGCAGCGCGCACAGCGACCGCGCAGCGCCAGCCAGGAGATCACCGGAATGTTCTGCCAGGGCCGAATCGCGGCGCCGCAGCTCGGGCAGCAGGACGGCGGCCGGGTCAGCGACAGCTTGTTGCCGGCGGCCTGTACATCCGGCGGCAGTTCCAGCAGCTCGCGGGCCTCGGCTTTCCATTCCGCTTCGAGCATCCGCGGCAGCCGCAGGATCACCACGTTCAGGAAGCTGCCGACCAGCAGGCCGAGCAGCGTGGTGGCGATGCCGAGGAACAGCGGCTGGGTGGCGAGCGCGTCGATCAGGGCGGTCATGCGGCGGGGCGGTGACAAGCGGAAGGTGATCGTAACCGCTGGTCACTTTCCAGATGCCACCGCCGTCATCACGCGGGGGCGAGTGGCGGAGGAACGGCTGGGGACACAATATTTCGCACGAAGAACACAAAGCTCACGAAGTGAAAAGCGCGGGAGAGTTGATTGCTTTACTTCGTGTTCTTCGTGTACTTCGTGCGAAATGAACCTCCGTCCGGTGCTCAGGCCGCCTTGGCCAGCGTGCCGTCGTTGTAGTCGCGGATCGCCTGCTCGATCTCCTCGCGGGTGTTCATCACGAACGGCCCGTACTGGACCACCGGCTCGCCGGCGATCAGCACCGCACGCAGGCCGCTCGGGCCGGCGGTCAGGCTGACCCGCTCGCCCGGTGTCAGCACGCCCGCCGCCTGGGTCGGGATCGCTTTCGCGGCAGCGCCATCGCCGATGCTCAAGCTGCCTTCATAGGCGTAGACGAAGGCGTTGTGGCTCGCGCCGATCGCCTGCTCGAAGCGGGCGCCAGCCGGCAGCGCGAGGTCCAGATACAGCGGATCGGTCGACAGCCGGCTGGCCGGCCCGTTGACCGGCCCGCTGACCGTCTGTCCCGCCACCTCCACGGTGCCGGCGATCACCTTGATCGTGCCGCCCTCCGGCAGCGCAAGCTCCGGAATCTCGGCCGCCGGGATGTCGCGATAGCCGGCCGGCTTCATCTTTTCGGCCGCCGGCAGGTTGATCCACAGCTGGAAGCCGCGCATCCGCCCGCTTTCCTGCAGCGGCATTTCCGAATGGATCACGCCGCGGCCGGCGGTCATCCACTGCACGCCGCCGGGGCCGAGATCGCCGACGTTGCCGAGGTGGTCGCGGTGCTGCATCCGGCCATCGAGCATGTAGGTGACGGTTTCGAAGCCGCGGTGCGGATGGGCCGGAAAGCCGGCGATGTAGTCGCCCGGATGGTCGGTGCCGAATTCGTCGAGCATCAGGAACGGATCGAGATACAGCCCGCGCTGCGCGCCGATCGAGCGGCGCAGCTTGACGCCGGCGCCATCGCTGGTCGGCATCGACTGGATCACGTGCTGCAGGCTGCGGGTGGTCATGACGGTTCTCCGTGGAAGGGGGCGGGGACGCTGCGGTGCTGGCGCCGGTCCGGAACGCCCGGACCGGCGCCGCCGGGTTCAGCCTTGACGCCGGGCATCGAGGCTCAGGCTTCCCGCGCCATTGGCGGCGAGCAGCAGGAAGGCGCCGGCGATCGAGACGTTCTTCAGGAACAGGATCATCTGGACCGGGTCGGCGAAGTTTGCGTGGAACAGCACAGCGGCCGCCAAGGTGAAACCGGCCAGCGCCAGCGCCACCAGACGGGTCTTGAAGCCGACGATGATGGCGAGCGCGCCGATCACTTCGAGGGCGATCACCGCCGGCAGCAGCGCGCCGGGCACGCCGACCGATTCCATGTAGCCGACGGTGCCGGCATAGCCGCTGATCTTGTTGAGGCCCGCCAGCAGGAACATCGCGGCCAGCAACAGGCGGCCGGCGAGTTCGACGGCGGGATAGGTCTTGGTGGTGGTGCTCATGTCGGTGCTCCGGGTTCGTGGGCTGGGGTAGTGGTCGGGCGTGGTGCCGTCGGCGTTCAGGCGGCAAGACGGCTGATCGCGTCACGGGCCTTGGCCAGACCGGCTTCCTTCTGCTCCGGGCCGATCGCCAGGCCTTCGGCGTAGACGAACTCGACATCGTCGAGGCCGATGAAGCGCAGGAAGTCGCGAACATAGGTGGTCTGGCTGTCGAGCGCGGTGCCCTGGTACAGGCCGCCGCGGGTGGCGAACACGTAGACCTTCTTGCCGGTGACCAGGCCGACCGGGCCGTTGGCGGTGTAGCGGAAGGTTTCACCGGCGCGGGCGATGTGGTCGAAGTAGCTCTTCAGCTGGCTCGGCACGCCGAAGTTGTACATCGGCAGGCCGAGCACGACGACGTCGGCGGCCTTCAGTTCGGCGATCAGCGCATCGGAGTGGGCGATCACCGCGTTCTGCGCCGCGTCGCGCGATTCGGCCGGGGTCACGAACGCCGAGAAGCGGGCGCCGTCGAGATGGGGAATCGGATCGCTGGCGACGTCGCGCAGCACCCGCACCGTGCCCGGATGGGCGACGAGGAAGTCGGCGACGAAGCGCTCGGCAAGCTGGCTGGACTGGCCGTTGCCGGCGAACAGGCTGGTATTGATCTGCAGCAGGGTCGGGTGCTGGGTGCTCATGGCGCAACTCCTGGGTAGCGGGAAGGTGCGGCTATTTCATGCTTCCTTGATTCGATAAAAAAGCAGAAGTTTCTGAGCTTTTTGATCGAACTGATCGATAGAAAATCCTGGCTCGCCGACCTCGACGAGGGCGCGGCGGCGCTGCCGACGCGGCCTTCCGGCGCGCGGCCGGCCCGAGGGCAGCGCCGGTATTCGACCGTTGATCCAGATGCCGGGCCCGCCTGTCCCTTGTTCATTCGGTGGCCATCTGGCGGACAGGCGGCGACTCCTAAGGTCCGCTCGCCGTCATCACCGATGGTCCTGTCCCCGGAGCTTGCCGATGTCCCTCGCCTTCCCGTTCCTGCCTGCTCCGCCGCCCGCCCGCGCGCTGGCCTTGGCCCTGATGCTGGCTGCCGCGCTGGGCGCCGGGCCGGCATCGGCGGCCGACGCGCTGCGCGGCAAGTCGCTGTACCTGAGCACGCCGGGCGGCATCTCCTGCGCCAACTCCAGCTGTCACGGCACCAATGTCAGCGCCAACAAGAACAAGGTACTGCGCGGCGCCAACAACCCCACGACGATCCAGAACGCGATCAACCGCGATACCGGCGGCATGGGCATCTACCGCAACAACGTGCTGACCGCGACCGACGTCGCCGACATCGCCGCCTACCTCGGCAACCCGAACGTCAGCGCCGGACCGGTGGCGACGGTGACGCCGGCTTCGCTCGCTTTCGGCACCGTCGCCGTCGGCAGCACCAGCACCGTGCAGACCGTGACCCTGCGCAACAGCGGCACGGCGACGCTGACGGTGGCCACGATCGCGGTCAGCAACGCCGCCTTCGTGATCGCCGGCGGCGGCAGCTGCGCAGCCGGCGGCAGTGTTGCCGCCGGCGGCAGCTGCACGGTGAACCTGCAGTTCCGGCCGACTGCCGCCGCTGCCGCCAGCGGCAGCCTGACCATCACCCACAACGCGGCGCCGGCCACCAGCACGGTCAGCCTGAGCGGTACCGGCGGCGGGGTTGCCGCGGCGGCAGTGACGCCGAGTTCCCTGTCCTTCGGTTCGGTCGCCACCGGCAGCCGGTCCGCGGTGCAGACCGCGACCGTGCAGAACAGCGGCTCGGCGGCACTGACCTTGTCGACGATCAGCGTCAGTAATACCCAGTTTCGCATCACCGGCGGCAGCTGTGCGGCCGGCGGTACCGTCGCCGCTGGCGGCGGCAGCTGCACGGTGCTGGTCGATTTCGGTCCGACTGCCACCGGTGCCGCCAGTGCCAACCTGAGCATCGCCCACAACGCCAGCGCCAGTCCGCTGCTGGTCGCGCTATCCGGCTCCGGCACCGTGCCGGCGGCCCCGGGCGCACAACTGTCGCCGGCCACGCTGACCTGGTCGCAGGTGATCAACACCACGTCGACCGCGCAGACCGCGACCCTGTCGAACACCGGCACCGCGCCGCTGGCGATCACCCGCATCGGCCTGAGCGGAGCGGCGTCGGCCGATTACACGATCGCGGCCGGCTCGACCTGCGCTGCGGGCGGCAGTATCGCCGCCGGCGCCTCGTGCAGCCTGAACCTGAGTTTCCGGCCCTCGGCGACCGGGACCCGTGCCGCCAGCCTGAGCGTGGTTCACAACGCCGCCGGCAGCCCGTCGACCCTGAACCTCAGCGGCACCGGCACGGCGCAGGCCAGCGGCCAGATCGCGGTCAATCGCCTGTCGCTGAGCTATGCCGCGCAGCCGTTCGGCAGCAGCAGCGCGGCGCAGACGGTCACCGTCAGCAACAGCGGCAGCGCCAGCCTGACCATCGCCAGCCTGGCCTTCGCCGGCAGCCACGCCGGTGACTTCGCGACCACGCCCGGCAGCGATCCCTGCACCAGCGGCCGCAGCCTGGCGGTCGCGGCCAGCTGCACGGTCGACGTGCTGTTCACGCCGACCGCCAGCAGCGGCACGCGGACCGCGACCCTGGTGGTCAGCGCCGGCAGCGCCGGCTCGGTGTCGGTGGGCCTGAGCGGCATCGCGGCGGCTGCGGCCGCGCCGATCGTCAGCCTGACGCCGGCCAGCCTGAACTTCGGCTCGGTGGCGATCGGCAGCAGCGCGCCCAGCCAGACCTCGGTGCTCGCCAACGGCGGCACGGCGTCGCTGTCGATCGCCAGCCTGCGGGCAGCACCGGCGGTCTACAGCCTGAGCCACGACTGCCCGGCGACGCTGGCCGCCGGCAGCCGCTGCACCTTGACCGTCGGCTTCACGCCGGCCGCCCCCGGTGCCGTGTCCGGCAGCGTCGCCATCGCCAGCAATGCCGCGACCACGCCGGACACGCTGGCGCTGTCGGGCACCGGGGTCACGCCGGTGCCGGCCGCGCTCGGCTGGGTCGGCGGCTCGACCCTGAGCTTTCCGGATACCGCCAGCGGGGCGCAGTCGGCACCGCAGGCGCTGCAGCTCGGCAACAGCGGCACCAGCCCGGCGGCGCTCGGGGGGTTCTCGTTCGCCGGCAGCGCGGCGGCCGATTACCTGATCGATCCGTCGAGCAGCTGCGCCACCGGCGGCAGCCTGGCCGGCGGCGCCCGCTGCACCCTGCAGGTGGTGTTCGCGCCGGCCTCGGTCGGCGCCCGCGACGCCACGCTGTCGGTGACCAGCAGCAATGCCACGGTGCCGGCACCGGCCAGCCTGAGCGGCAACGGCGTCGCCGGCGGCACGCCGCTGCTGGTGCTGTCGCCGACCGTGATCACCCTGACCAGCCTGCCGAACCAGCCGCTGCAGCCGCAGGTGCTGGTGATCGGCAACCAGGGCGCCGGCCCGCTGAACGTCACCGCCGAACAGGCCAGCGATGGCCTGGCGCTGCTCGACGCGGCGTCGACCGGCGGCGGCAGCTGCCGGCCGGTGCCGTTCGTGCTGGCGCCCGGCGCCAGCTGCACCCTGGTGATCAATCCGCTGGCCGACGTCGTCAACGGCACGGTCAGCGTGTTCAGCGACAGCGCGGCGGCGCCGGCACAGGCGACGGTGACCGGCAGCGCCAGCAAGAACCTTGGCGCCGCCGGCAGCGCCGGCCCCGGCCTGGTGGCGCTGCTGGCGGCGCTGGCGCTGGTCCGTCGCCGCAAGCCGGCGCCGCGCGGCTGAACCCATCCCAACCCCGAATCCAGGAGTCCTTCGATGAACCCTTCATTGCTTCGGCCGAGCCGCCACGCGATCGCTGCCGCGCTGCTCGCCACCGTCGGCCTGCTGCCGGCCGCGCATGCGCTCGAGGCCGGCCAGCCGGCCCCGGCGTTCATCCTGCCGACCGCCGATGGCAAGACCGTCAGCCTCGCGGCGCTGCGCGGCCACTACGTCTATGTCGATTTCTGGGCCTCGTGGTGCGGCCCATGCAAGCAGAGCTTTCCATGGATGAAGGCGCTGCAGGCGAAGCTCGGCGGGCCACACTTCGAAGTGGTGGCGATCAATGTCGACGAGCAGCAGGCCGATGCCAGGCGCTTCCTCGGCGACGCACCGGCCGGCTTCACCGTGCTGTTCGATGCCAGGGGTGCGACGCCGGCCGCCTATGGCGTTGAAGGCATGCCGACCTCGTTCCTGGTCGACCCGGACGGCAAGGTCGTGCTCGTGCACCAGAGCTTCAAGGACAGCGAGCGCGACGCGCTGGCGCAGAAGATCGCCGTGTTGGTCGGCGGGGCGCAGCCATGAACCGGCTGGCCGCCGGCCTGATCGCAATCACCGCCTGCGCGGTGAGCAGCGGCTGCGCGATGCAGGCGCCGAAGCCCTGGCAGAAGGGCGTGCTCGCCAAGCCGGAAATGACCATGGCCGGCGACATGCTGGAACTGAAGTTCAACGACCACACCTGGACCAGCAAGGAAGCCAGCTTCGGCGGCTTCGGCGTGGGGGGAGGCGGCTGTGGCTGCAACTGAGCGCGATCCCGCCGTTGCGGATGCTGCCCCGGCCCGCGACTGGTGCGGCAGCGTCGTGCTGGCGGCGCTGTCGCTGCCGGGCGTGCTCGGCGCGCCATTGCCGGCAGCGGCCGACAGCGCCCCCGAGCACGCGACCCTGCAGTTCAAGACCGAGCATTACCAGGACTCGCAGCCGGGCTTCCAGCGCATTCGTGTCGAGGAACCGGCGATCTACGGGCTGCTGCCGCTCGGCGAGCATCTGTCGCTGTCCGGCTCGGCGGTCTATGACGTGGTGTCCGGCGCCTCGCCGCGCAGCTATTCGTCGACCTCGAGCGCGTCGCGCGTCCACGAGAAGCGCTTTTCCGGCGACGCCGAGCTGACCTGGTACGCCGACCGCAGTTCGTACGGCGTTTCGGCGGCACGCTCGCAGGAGCACGACTACATCTCCAACAGCGTGTCCGGCGACGCGGTGTTCGCGACCGACGACAACAACACGGCGTTCAACATCGGCCTGTCGGCCAGCCGCGACACCATCAACCCGACCAACGACATCGTCGACGACGAGCACCGCACGACCTACGCCGGCATCGTCGGCGTGACCCGCGCGGTCAGCGTCAATGATCTGGTCCAGATCCAGGCCGGCTACAGCACCAGCCACGGCTATCTGAGCGATCCGTACAAGCTGTTCGACAACCGGCCGCGCAAGCGCAACAGCGGCACCGGCTCGCTGCGCTGGAATCACCACCTCGGCGACTACGGCGCGACCCTGCGCGGCAGCTACCGGGTGTTCCACGACACCTATGGCATCTGGTCGCACACCGCCGAGCTGCAGTGGGTGCAGCCGGTCGGCCTGCACTGGGTGCTGACGCCAGGGCTGCGCTACTACACGCAGAACGCGGCGCGCTTCTATGTCGATCCGCCGGCCGATGGCGCGCCGTTCCCGCAGCTGCCGGACGGTGCCTTCTCCTCGCTCGATCACCGGCTGTCGGCGTTCGGCGCGTTCGCGGTCAGCCAGAAGGTCGAGTGGCACATCAACGCGCACTGGAGCACCGACTTCCGCGGCGAGTTCTACCAGGCGCGGTCGAGCTTCCGCTTCGTCGGCCAGGGCTCGCCGGGGCTTGCCACGTTCCAGTACTACCAGCTGCAGTTCGGCATCAGCTACCGGTTCTGAACGAGGCCATGCCGGCAGCGGACGACGACGGCGTCACCACGATGCGCTTCGGGGCGATGGCCTGCGAGGCCGAGCTGACCGTGGCCGGCCGCGCGCCGGATCGCCGCCTGCTCGACGCCGCGGCGGCCGAGGTGCGGCGCATCGAAGCGGCGTATTCGCGCTATCGCGCCGACAGCGTCGTGTCGCGGATCAATGCCGCTGCGGGCTCCGGCGAGCCGATCACGGTCGACGAGGAAACGGCGGGCCTGCTCGACTTCGCCGCCCGCCTGCATGCGCAGAGCGACGGCCTGTTCGACATCACCAGCGGCATCCTGCGCCGGGCCTGGGATTTCCGCTCCGGGCGCCTGCCGGAGGCCCCGGTGCTGGCCGCGCTGTGCGCGCGCATCGGCTGGCACAAGGTCGACTGGCAGCCGGCGACGCGGCGGATCGCGCTGACCGAGCCGGGCATGGAGCTGGACTTCGGCGGCTTCGGCAAGGAGTACGCCGCCGACCGCGCGGCGGCGGTGCTGCAGGCCGGCGGCATCGCCAGCGGCTACGTCAATCTGGGCGGCGACCTGCGGGTGATCGGCCCGCCTGCCGATGGCCGTGGCTGGGCGCTCGGCATCCAGCATCCGCGCGATGACCGGCGCACGGTGGCCGGCATCGAACTGAAAGGCGGGGCACTGGCGACCAGCGGCGACTACGAGCGCTACCTGGACCTCGACGGCCGCCGCTACTGCCACATCCTCGATCCGCGCAGTGGCTGGCCGGTGCAGCACTGGCAGTCGGTCAGCGTGATCGCGCCGGTCTGCCTCGCCGCCGGTGCGCTGTCGACCATCGCGATGCTCAAGGGACCGGCCGCGCCGGCGTTCCTCGATGCGCAGAGGGTGCCCTGGCTGGCCGTCGACACCGCTGGCCTGCCGGTCCGCAACGGCATCTGAAGCTGCGGCAGGCCCGGCGGCGCGGCATCATGCGCGCCATGTCGGCTCCCAAAATCTCGCTGGAACAATGGCGCGCGCTGCTTGGCGTCGTCGAGGCCGGTGGCTACGCGCAGGCGGCCGAGGCGCTGCACAAGAGCCAGTCGGCGATCAGCTATGCGGTACAGCAGATCGAGGCGCGGCTCGGCGTCAAGGCCTTCGAGGTGCAGGGCCGCAAGGCGGTGCTGACGCCGACCGGCCAGCTGCTGGCGCGCCGCGCCAAGGCGCTGCTCGACGAGGCGGCCGGGCTGGAGCGCGCCGCCGGGCAGCTGTCGGCCGGCTGGGAAGCCGAACTGCGGCTGGCGGTGGAGATCATCTTCCCGAATCGCGTGCTGCTGCCGGCACTGGCCGCGTTCGGCGAGGTCAGCCCGCACACCCGCATCGAGCTGATCGAATCGGTGATCGGCGGCACTTCCGAAGCGCTGCTCAGCGGCCGGGTCGATCTGGCGATCGCGCCGGTCATTCCACAGGGCTTCATCGGCGAGGCGCTGATGAGCCTGCGCTTTCTCGCCGTGGCCCATCCGGCGCATCCGCTGCACCAGCTGAACCGGCCGCTGACGCCGAACGACCTGCGCAACCACCGGCATCTGGTGGTGCGCGACTCCGGTGCCGCGCGCGATCCGCGCCAGCAGACGCTCGACGCCAAGCAGCGCTGGGTGGTCAGCCACATGTCGACCTCGATCCAGGCGGTGGCGATGGGCTATGGCTTTTCGTGGTTCCCCGAAGACAAGATCGCCGACGAACTGGCGGCCGGCACCGTGAAGCCGCTGCCGCTGCGCGATGGTGCCGAACGCTTCCTGACCCTTTACCTGATCTTCGCCGACCGCGACTATGCGGGGCCCGGCCTGCTGCGCCTGAGTGACCTCCTGCGCCAGACCGTGGCCGAGAACTGCGCCCGCAAGCAGGCGCAGGCCGATACTTCGAAGACAACCAGAACGAGGAGCAAGCGGACATGAAGATCGAAGGCGGGTGCTATTGCGGTGCCGTGCGCTACGAAGCGGATGCCGAACCCCAGCTGCGCGCGCAGTGCCATTGTCGCGAGTGCCAGTACATCTCCGGCGGCGGCCCGAACCCGGTGGTCGGCCTGCCGGAAGCGGCGTTCCACTACGTCAAGGGCACGCCCAAGGTGTTTCGCCGCAGCGATCTGCCGACGCCGGTGACCCGCGAATTCTGTGGCGACTGCGGCACGCCGCTGACCAGCCGCGCGCCGGCGATCCCGGGCATGGTGCTGGTCAAGGCCGGCTCGCTCGACCAGGCCGGCGTGTTCGGCAAGCCCGACTTCGCGGTGTTCACCATCGACCGTCCGAGCTGGCACGGCGTGCTCGACGGCGTCCCGGCCTTCGAGCGGATGCCGGGCTGAGACGGCGATGTACCTTCCGCCCGGATTCGGCACGGTGACGCCGTACTGCTTCGTCGACGATGCGGAACGCTTCATCGCCTTCCTGATCGACGGCCTGGGCGGGACCGAGACCTGCCGCTCGATGCGCCCGGATGGCCGGGTGGCGAACGTGCAGGTCGCGATCGGCACCGCGACGGTGATGGTCAGCGAAGCCAGCGCCGCCTATCCGGCGATGCGCGCGGCGTACTACCTGTACGTCGACAGCGCCGACGCGGCGATGGCCCGCGCGCTGGCGCACGGCGCGACCTTGGAAATGGCGGTGCAGGACATGCCCTACGGCGATCGCCAGGGTGGCGTCCGTGACCGCCACGGCAACCTCTGGTGGCTGTCCGAGCGCTTGGTCCGCGCGCCGTACTCGCCGTGACCGGCACCACCACGGCCTGCCGCCCGGGCTGCGGCGCCTGCTGCATCGCGCCGTCGATTTCCTCGGCGATTCCCGGCATGCCCGACGGCAAGCCGGCCGGTGTGCGTTGCCTGCAGCTGCGCGACGACCACCGCTGCGCGATCTTCGGCGACCCGCGCCGCCCGGCGGTCTGTGCCGGGCTCAAGCCGGGGCCGGAGATGTGTGGCGACAGCCGCGAGCAGGCGATGCAGCTTCTGGCGCGTCTCGAACGGGCCACCGCACCCACCGGCGCAGCCTTCTCTTGAACCTGGGCTTGCGCGGTTTCGCACGAAGCACACGAAGATCACCAAGGACAAGCAAGGCGCGCGCTCGCTTTTTCTTCGTGCCCTTTGTGTGCTTTGTGCGAAATGTTGTTGCTGTCCCGGCCGGGGTTCATGGCTGACCTGAAGCAGCCCGCGCTACTTCGACTTGTTCTTCAGCGCCGCCGGACGCTGCACGGCAATCAGGTCGATCTCGACCAGCGCACCCGGCAGCACCAGCGCGGCGACCTGCACCGTCGAACGCGCCGGCTTGTTCGGCTGCGCGTCCGAGCCGAACACCTTCGAGAACGCCGCGTTCATGCCGGCGAAGTCCATCGCGCCGCCCTTGGCCGGATCGCCGACCAGGAACACCGTGGCCGAAACCACGTCGCCGTAGCCCAGACCGAGCTTTTCCAAGGTTGCGCCGAGCTTGGCCAGCACCGATGCGGTCTGTGTCTCGGTATTGCCATAGGCCTCGACCGTGCCTTTCGGTGCGTCCGGGTTGGCGATGTCGGGCAGGTTGCCGCTCAGGTAGCTGGTCGCGTAGCCGGCCGGCACGGTGACTGCGGCGGCGATCGGGAACTTCGGATCGCCGAGCGGCAGGCGGCTGACCCCGTCCTGTGCCCGAGCTGCGAAACCGGTGGCCAGCAGGCTGGCCGTGAGCAGGCCGGCGATCGAATGGCGTGTCATGAACATCTCCTCGTGCAGTGATTGTGATGTCGTTGTTTTTACTGAGCTTCAGGCAGCTACCACACGTTCGGCAATCAGCTTCATCACCCGGTGCACCGACTGCGCCGAACCTTCCTGCCAGCCGGTGATGTGGCTCAGGTGCTCGCCGGCCAGATAGACGCGGCCTTCGGCCTGGTCCAGCTGACGGTAGACCGCGTTGTACGGCGTGTCCCAGCGGGTCCACGGTGCCAGATTCCACGGCACCCGGTTCCAGGCCACGGTGATGCCGTGCACAAGCAGCGATGAACGCCCCGGGAACAGCGCTTCGATGGCGTCGCGCGACGCACGCAGGCGCGCCGGCAGCGGCTGGTCCATGAAGCGCAGCGCCACGTCGTCGAAGTTGTAGCAGCCGATCAGCACGCCATCGCGCTGGAAGTAGCCGCCGCTCGGATACCAGATCAGCTGCACGTCGCGATGGATGAAGCTCAGGCCGCCGTAGATCTGCCGATCGGTTTCCCAGAAGCGCGGCGCCTGCCAGGCGACCTTGTTGGCGCCGCCGGCCGGCACCTGCCGGATCGCCTCCTTGAACGGCGTCGAGAAATTGGCCGGGATGTCCTGCAACACCTTTGGCGGAATGGTGCAGATGCAGTAGTCGGCGCTGATCGTCTGCACGCGCCCGGAGCGGCGATGGCGGTGGACGATGCTGACTTCACGCTCGCCGTTGCGGATTTCCAGCACTTCATGGCCGAGCCGCACCACGCCCTTCAGCCGTTCGTGGAAAGCCTTGACGATGCGGTCCATGCCGCCGACCGGCTGGAACATCGTCGGCTGCATTTCCAGATGATCGTCGAACAGCGGGCCTTCCCAGAACACCGGATCGAGCAGGGTGTTCAGGCCCACCGGCTCGCGCAGCGCGCCGACTTCCGGGCCGGCGGTCGGCAATCGCTGGTAGCCGGCGCGCGCCGAGCCGGCGTAATGCAGGTTCCTGTCGAGATCGCCGTAGCCGCGCAGGAAGTCGAGGAAGCGCTCGTGGTCGACGCCGCTCAGCGCCTGATCAAGCGCGTGCTGCTCGGTGCACTTGGCGAGCAGTTCGGAGACCTGGCCGCGCATGTCGTGCACCGCCTGGCGCATCTCGATCGGCCGGCCGCCGTTGGCCTTGTCCGACTGCAGCAGCGCGCTGCGGCTCATGTTGACCTCGACCTCCAGCGGCACACCGAATTCGCGGCAGTAACCGAGGATGGTCTGGTGATGGCTCGGCAGCCGCGCCGGGCCGGCATTGAAGTAGTGGCCGGCGTCGAACGCGCAGGTCTGCACGCTGCCGTCGCTCATCTCGATGCGATCGCCGCGGCGCACCGTCCAGTTGCGGCCGCCGACCCGATCGCGCGCCTCCAGCACCGTGCACTGGTAGCCGGCCTTGCCGAGTTCCCAGGCCGCGATCAGCCCGGCGATGCCGGCGCCGAGGATCACCACCGATCGGCCGCGACCGCTGCCGTGGCCGAGCTGCGGTGTGGCCGCCAGTGCCGGGGTGGCGACCAGGCCGAGCGCCCGCAGACCGGTCCATGCCGCTTTCGGGCCGCCGGCCCCGGCGAGGGCGGCGATGAACTGACGGCGGCTGATCGACATGGCGCGGCGCTCGGGACTCCGGCGTTCCGGAGGGTCGGGCGGTCGCAGCGAAATCCGTGCCGCGCGGAGGCGTTTGCGTGATCTTCATCATCGGCGCGGCATCATGTCCGCCGGTCATTCGCTGCCTGTCCCGATGCTCACCCTGCACAGCTTCGTCATTTCCCATTTCAGCGAAAAGATCCGCTGGACCCTCGGCGCCTGCGGCGTGCCGTTCCGCGAGCATGCGCTGACCCCGGGCCTGCACATGACGATGACGCCGTTCATCGGTCGGCGCGGCAGCAGCGTGCCGATCATCACCGGCGATGGCCTGCGCGTGCAGGGCAGCGACCGCATCCTCAGGCGCCTGGCCACCCGCGGCCTGATCGACAGCCTGCTGCCGGACGAGGACGAGGCGCGCGACGAGCTGCTGGTGGCTGCGGCGAGCCACGAAGCGCTGGGGCAGGCGGTGATGCGCGCGGCCTACGCGCCGCTGATCGGCGACCCGGCCACGGTGCTGCGGCTGTGGACGCTGGCGGCGAATCCCGCGCAGGTGCTGGTGCTGAAGTCGCTGATGCCGCTGCTGCTGCCGATGTTCCGGCAGCGCTTCCGCATCGATGCCCGGACCCTGGCCCAGGCGCGGAACGGCATCGAGACGACGCTCGACCGGATCGCCGAGCGGCGCGGCAACCGGGCCTATCTGGGCGCGGCGTTCGGCATCGAGGATCTGACCGTCTGCGCGCTGCTGGCGCCGCTGGCCGGGCCGGATGCGCATCCGCTGTACGGACACGCCGAATTCCGGGCGGTCGCCGCCGATGCCGTTGCGCCGTGGACGCGGCATCCGACCCTGGTCTGGGTGCGCGATGTCTACGCCCGCAAGCGCGGTGCCGAGCCCGCGGATTCGGCGCTGGTGATGGCGGCAGCGCGGCTGTAGGCCGCGCCGGCTCAGGCGGCGCTCAGTGCTTCCAGCTGCTCGGTCGCGGCGATCCACTCTTCCTCGGTCTCGGCGAGCTTCTTCTTGGCCGCCGCCTGCTCCTTCTGCAGCTTGGTGAAGTCCCATTTCTTGTCCGGGGCGTAGAGCGCCGGATCGGCGAGCTTCACGGCCAGCGTGTCGACGTCCTTGGTCAGCTTGGCCATCTGCTGGTCCAGCTTGCGGATGCTGTCCTTCAGCGCCTTGGTCTGGGCGGCGATTTCCTCGGCCGACTTCTGCGGTGCCTTCTTGTTCTTCTTGCCGCTGCCCGGGTTCAGCTCGCGCGAGTTCAGCCACTTGGCGTAGTCGTCGAGATCGCCGACGAAGGGCCGGCAGCCGCCTTCGGCGACCAGCCACAGCTGGTCGCAGGTCGAGGTCAGCAGATGGCGGTCGTGGGAGACCACCATCACCGCACCGACGAACTCCAGCATCGCGGTCTCCAGCGCGTGGCGCATGTCGAGATCGAGATGGTTGGTCGGTTCGTCGAGTAACAGTAAATTCGGCTTCTGGTAGACCACCATCGCCAAGGCGAGTCGTGCTTTTTCTCCGCCGGAGAACGGTTCGACGTTCTCGTAGACGCGATCGCCCTTGAAGTTGAAGCCGCCGAGGAAGCCGCGCAGGTTCTGCTCGGTCGCGGTCGGATCGATCCGCTTCAGATGCAGGATCGGCGAGGCCTTGGGGTCGAGGCTGTCGGTGGTGTGCTGGGCGAAGTAGCCGACCCGCAGATAGCCGTCGCGCATCGCGTCGCCCTTCAGGTGCGGAATGGCACCGGCGATGGTCTGCACCAGCGTGGATTTGCCGGCGCCGTTCGGGCCGAGCAGGCCGATGCGCTCGCCGGGGGCGATCAGCATCCGCACGTTCTTCAGGATCACTTTCTCGCCGTAGCCGCAGACCACGTCGTCGAAGCGGACCAGCGGGCTCGGCAGGCGATCCGGTTCGGAGAACGAGAACGAAAACTCGGAATCGGCATGCACCGCCGACACCAGCTCCATGCGTTCCAGCGCCTTGATGCGGCTCTGCGCCTGGGTCGCTTTCGCGGCGCTGGCGCGGAAGCGGTTGATGAACTTCTGCAGGTGGGCAACCTGCTTCTGCTGCTTGGCGAACATGCCGGCCTGCAGGGTCATCTTTTCGGCGCGGGTGCGCTCGAAGGTCGAATAGTTGCCGGTGTAGAGCGTCGCCTTGGTGCCTTCCAGGTGCAGCGTGTGCGTGGTGATGGCATCGAGGAACTCGCGGTCATGCGAAATCACCATCATCGTGCCCGGATAGCTGGACAGCCAGCCCTGCAGCCAGATCACGGCATCGAGATCGAGATGGTTGGTCGGCTCGTCGAGCAGCAGCACGTCGGAGCGGCACATCAGCGCGCGCGCCAGGTTCAGACGCATGCGCCAGCCACCGGAGAAATCCGCGACGGCGGTGGCTTGCGCTTCCTGACTGAAGCCGAGGCCGTGCAGCAGGGCGGCGGCGCGGGCGCGGGCGGCATAACCGCCGATGTCGTTCAGGCGCTCGTGGATCGCGCTGATCTTGTCGATGTCGAGCTTTTCCTCGGCGATCAGCAGCCGCCGTTCCAGCTCGCGCAATTCGACGTCGCCATCGAGCGCGAATTCGATCGCCAGATCAGGCAGCGACGGCGTGTCCTGGGCGACGGTGGCGACCGCCAGGTTCTTCAGCGACGAAATCTCGCCCTTGTCCGGCGCCAGCTGGCCGAGCACGGCGGCGAACAGCGTCGACTTGCCGGTGCCGTTGCGGCCGATGACGCCGCAGCGCCAGCCAGGATGGATCGTGAAGTTGGCGTCCTCGAGCAGCGGGCGCGGGCCACGACGGAGGGTGAGGCGGGAGGCGGAGATCATCCGCGTAGTTTACGGGTTGGCGCGATTCTTGGTGCGCTGCAGCAGCGTTGCTCACGCTGAGAACGCTGAGACGCAGAGGAAGGCCACATCGAGGAAAACCCCACCACGAACAGCGTTCCTTTGCCGTGCTTCGCGCCTTTGCGTTCTCTGCGCGAGATCGCCTTTCAGCGGACGCAGGGCGGCCCGCGGCCGCCGGCACTGTCGATCGACATGGGCGCACGGCGGCCATGGGCCGCTCTGCGATTCGGCAGGCTCAGCCCGGCTGCATCGCATACGCCTTGATCACCTCGTGCAGGAAGCGCCGGCCGTCGAGCAGCGACTGCACGCGGATGCGCTCGTCGAGCCCGTGCGCGTGGCTGCCTTCGGCATCGTGGAACATGCCGGACAGGCCGTAGGTCGGGATGCCGGCGGCGTTCAGGAAGCGGCCGTCGGTGGCGCCGGTGGTCATCGTCGGCACCAGCGCCGCACCCGGCCAGATGGTCTTGGCGATCTTGCGCACCGGATCGAGGATCGCCGCGGTCAGCGGCGGCAGCGGCGCGGTCACCGCCGGTTCGCCGACCGTCTGGATCGTCACCCCTTCATCGCCGATCACCTGCACCAGCGCCGCCTGGACCTCGGTGACCGGCACGCCGGGCAGGATGCGGCAGTTGATGTTGGCGCGGGCACGCTGCGGCAGCGCGTTCTGCGCGTGTCCGGCCTCGACCCGTGTCGCCACGCAGGTGCTGCGCAGCGCGCTGTTCCAGGCCTTGCTGGCCAGCCACAGGCGTTCGCCGGCCGTCGGGTCCTGGGGATCGGCCAGCAGGTCCTTGAGCAGGCTCTTCAGCGCCGGATCGTCGGTGTGCTCGACCTTCCATTCGAAGTAGCCGCGGGTCGCCGGAATGAAGGCGACCGGAAAGCGATATGCGCCGATCCGCGTAAGTGCTGCGCTGAGCCGGTAGATGGCGTTGTCCGGCACCGGCTGCGAGCTGTGGCCGCCGCTGTTGGTGATCTCCAGCTGGAAGTCCTGATAGACCTTCTCGCCGGCCTGGATCTGCAGCACCGCCGGCCGGCCTTCGGCATCGAGTTCCCCACCGGCGCCTTCATTGAGCGCGAAGCTGGCCTGCAGCGCCTCCGGATGGCTTTTCAGCAGCCAGCGGACGCTGTTGAAACTGTCCGGCGTTTCCTCGCCGCAGGTCAGCGCCAGCTTCAAGGTCCGGCGCGGCTTGAAGCCGTCCTTCAGGTAGCGGATCAGGCTGTCGGTCAGCACTGCCGCCATCGCCTTGTCGTCGCTGGCGCCACGGGCATAGAAGAAGCCGTTCTCCTCGACCAGGATGAACGGATCGCGCTGCCAGTCCTCGCGCTTCGCTTCGACGACGTCGATGTGGGCGAGCAGCAGGATCGTCGCCGCCTTCGGATCGCTGCCGCGCAGGGTCGCGACCAGCGCCGCCTCCTTCGGCCGATCGTCGGGGCCGAGGATCTGGATGTCGGGGGCCGGCAGGCCGGCCGCCTTCAGGCGCGCCGCCATCCGCTCGGAGGCCAGCGTGCAGCTGCCGGCCGACAGGGTCGTGTTGGTCTCGACCAGCTCCTGGTACAGCGCCCGGAAGGCGGGCTCGGTCTTGTCGGCAGCGACGGCGCTGCCGGTGGCGGCGATCAGCATCAGCAGGCTGGCGACAAGGGTGGCGCGGCGATGCGAGCCGGGGCGGCGGAGAAAGGGCATGGCGGTTCCGGGGGCGGACGGGGACAGCCGCCGGTGTCGCAAGTCCGGTGCCGGGCGGCCTGCCCGCCGCGCGCAGGCTCAGTCGTTGTCGATGATCGTCACCGTGCCGCTGGCGATGGCGCCGAGGCTGCCGGTGATCGGGTTCGACAGCCGCACCAGGATGGTTTCCGCGCCTTCCCGCAGCGTGTCGTTGAGGATCGGGATGCGGATGGTCTTCGGCGTGCTGTCGCCGTTCGCCCAGACCAGCGTGCTGCCGATGGCGCCGTAGTCGGAACCGGCCTGCGCCGAGCCGTTGGCCGTGGTGTAGGCGATCGACACGGCACCGGTCGAGCCGCCGCTGCGGTTGACCAGCACGCTGACCGCGCCGCCGGCCTCGGATACCGAATAGCTCGCCGCGGCCAGCGACATCACGCCGGGCAGGCCGTCGTTGTCGGCAATCGACAGGCTCATGGTCCGGGTGGCGCCGAGCGCCGCGCCGCCGGTGGCATTGCTCAGGCTGAGGCTGATGGTCTCGGCGGCCTCGGCGAGCGCGTCGTCGCTGATCGGGACGCTGAAGGTCTTGCTGGCGCTGTCGCCATCGGCCCAGCTCAGGGTGCCGCTGACTGCGGTGTAGTCGCTGCCGGCGGTCGCCGTGCCGTTGGCGCTGGTGTAGGCGACGCTGACTGCGCCGATGAAGCTCTGGGTGCGGCGCACGGTGATGGTCGCGCTGCCGGCGTTCTCGGCAACGCTCTGGCTGCCGGCGCTGAACACCAAGCTGCCGTTGGCCGACGCGGTGTCGTCGTCGGCGATCGACACCACGGCCTGGGTGGCGCCGCCGAGGCTGGCGCCGGCGGCATTGCCGAGCCGCACCTGGAAGGTTTCGTTGGCGTCGGCCAGGGTGTCGTTGTAGATCGGGATGCGGATGGTCTTGGTGGCGCTGTCGCCATTGGCCCAGCTCAGGCTGCCGCTGGTGGCGGCGAAATCACTGCCGGCCACGGCGCTGGAATTGAAGGTGGCGAACTGCACCGAGGCGGCACCGCTCGAGCCGCCGCTGCGGGCGACGCTCAGGCTCACGCTGCCGCCGGCTTCCGGCACGCTGGCGGTCGCTGCGGTGAACGCCAGCGTGCCGGGCAGGCCGTCGTTGTCGGCGATCGTCAGGCTCAGCGTCTTCGCGCTGCCGAGCACCGCGCCGCCGCTGACGCCGCTCAGGCTGACGGCGATGGTTTCGGCGGCCTCGGCGGTCGCGTCGTCGAGGATCGGCACCGTGAAGGTCTTGGTGGCGCTGTCGCCATCGGCCCAGTTCAGCGTGCCGCTGGCGGCGGTGTAGTCGCTGCCGGCGGTCGCCGTGCCATTGGCGGTGGCATAGCTCACCGACACGGCGCCGAGCGCGCCGAGCGTGCGGCTGACGGTGATCGTCGCGCTGCCGGCGTTCTCGGCCACGCTCAGGCTGCCGGCAGTGAACTGCAGCGTGCCGTTCGGGCTCGGGCTGTCGTCGTCGCTGATGGTCACCGTGCTGGCGCCGACCGCGCCGAGGCTGGCGCCGGTGGCGCCACTGAGGCGGATCTGGAAGCTTTCTGCCGCCTCCGCCAGCGTGTCGTTGAGCACCGGCACGCGGATGGTCCTGGCCGTGCTGTCGCCGTTGGCCCAGCTCAGGCTGCCGCTGGTGGCGGTGAAATCGCTGCCCGAGGTGGCGCTGGAATTGGCGGTGGCATAGCTGACCGTGGCGGCGCCGTAGCTGCCGCCGGTGCGGGCGACCGACACCGTGACCGCGCCGCCGGCCTCGGCCACCGAGGCGCTGGCGGCGGTGAACGCGACACTGCCCGGCGCATTGTCGTTGTCGAGGACGTTCAGCACTGCGGTGCGCGTCGTGCCGAGCGTTGCGCCGCCGCCCGGCGCGCTCAGGGTCAGATTGATCGATTCGTTGCCTTCGGGAGCCGCATCGTCGATCGCGGCCACGGTGAAGGTCTTGGCGGTGGTCTCGCCGTCGGCCCAGCTCAGGCTGCCGCTGCTGGCGCTGTAGTCGCTGCCGGCCGCAGCGCTGCCGTTCGACGTCGCGTAGTTCACCGAGATCGTCCCGGCGCTGCCGCCGCCGCGCAGCACGCTGATGGTGCCGACGCCGCCGTTCTCCGGCATCGCGTAAACGCTGGCGCTGAAGCTCAGGCTGCCCGGTCCCGGCGTGATCGCCGCCAGCGCCCGGGTGGCGTCGACCAGCCCGGCGCCGCAGCCGCTGCAGCTGCCGGGGAATGGCCGGACATTGGCCTTCAGCACTGCCTCGACTTCGGCCGGCGTGATCGTCGGCCGGGCGGCGTAGAGCAGCGCCACCACGCCGGCGACATGCGGCGAGGCCATGCTGGTGCCCTGCAGGTAGGCGTAGGAATCGCCGCCCGGCGTGGTCGCGCCGCTGTTGTAGGTCGAGAGTATTCCGACCGTGCTGCCGCGGCTCATGTCGCCGCCCGGCGCGGCGACATCCACGCCGGTGCCGTAGTTCGAGTACGGCGCCCGTGAACCGCCATCGCCGATCGAGGCGACGCTGATCACGCCGTTGCAGCTGGCCGGCGAAAAGCCGGCGGCGTCCATGTTCGAGTTGCCGGCCGCCACCACCACGCTGGCGCCGCGGGCGCGGGCGCTGTCGATGGCGTTCTGGGTGGTCGGCGAGGCCGAGCACGGATACTGGCCGCCGAGGCTCAGGTTCAGCACCTGCGCCGGCTGCGGATTCGCCGGCACGCCGCTGACCGTGCCGCCGGCCGCCCAGACGATCGCATCGGCGATGTCCGAGGTGCTGCCGCCACAGCGGCCGAGCACCCGGGCGATCACCAGCCTGGCGCCATAGGCCACGCCGACCACGCCGACGCCGTTGTTGCCGCGCGCCGCGATGGTCCCGGCGACATGGGTGCCATGCCAGCTCGAGTTGGCGCTGCCGCTGCCGCCGCACGAGCCGGAGACGCGGAAATCGCCCGGATCGAGGGCATCGGCGTCGCGGCCGTTGCCGTCGTTGGCGCTGGCCGGATCGCTGATGAAGTCGTGTTGCGCGACTACCTGTCCGGCCAGATCGGCGTGGGCGCGGTAGCCGGTGTCGATCACCGCGACCGTGACGCCGCTGCCGTCGACGCGATCCCAGGCGGTGTAGGCGTTGACGCCGGCCAGCCCGTTCGACTGCGCCGGTCCGGCGACGCCCCAGAGGCTCGCCAGCATCGGGTCGTTCGGTGTCAGGTCGGCAAACATCCGGCGATCCGGCTCGATGTAGGCCACGCCGCTCGGGCGCACCGCGTTCAGGCGTGCGGCGAAGCGTTCCAGCGCGGCGTCATCGAGATCGGCGCCGGCGTCGATCAGCGTGGCGCCGGTCGCCAGCTGCCGCAGGTAGCGCAGCGGCCGGCCGGCACGCGCGGCCAGCGCATCGACGCGCGCCTGCACGGCATCGCTCGGGGCCTGTCCGGCGATCATGGCGTCGCCGGGCAGCGCATCGAACTTGACGATCAGCCGGGCCGGCAGGTTTCCCGGATCGGCTGCCGTCACCGCCATCGACGTCATCAGGGCCGCAGCACCGGCAACGAGCTTCAACGTGCAGTTCGACAGGCGCATGACCGGGTCCGCGATTCAGGGTGTACGACCTGTATCGGCGGCGGCGGAGTGGTCTGAATGGCCTGTTGCGGAATCTTCAGACCGCCCGAGGCGGTTCGCTGCACCGGCCGTCGCGTAGCGGCAAGCGTGGTGACGCAGAAGCGTCGCGAAAGCCGGAATCCGTTGGTTTCAAGCGGCGTCGCGATGGCGCAAGGCTTCCCGGACCAGCGAGAACGCCGGTGATGGGTGACGGCGGTCCGGGTAGTACAGGTGATAGCCCGGGAACGGGGGGCACCAGTCGTCGAGAACCCTGAGCAGCCGGCCTTCCTCGAGGTGCGGCGCGAACTCCGGCTCGGGCAGGAAGGCGATGCCCATCCCGTCGAGCGCCGCTGCCACCATGTGCGTTGATGCGTTGACGGTCACCTGCCCTTCGACACGCACCTCGATCTGGCGGCCGTCGCGCTCGAACTCCCAGGCATAGAGGCCGCCGCCCGACACTTGCCGCATGTTGATGCAGCGGTGCCGGGTCAGATCGCCCGGATCCATCGGCGGTCGATGCCTCGCGAAATACGCCGGCGACGCGGCCGCCGCCATCCGCAGCTTCGGGCCGATCGGCAGGGCGATCATGTCCTTGTGGATCTGCTCGCCCAGGCGTACGCCGGCATCGAAGCGGTCGGCCACGATGTCGCGCAGGCCGTAGCTCACGTCGAATTCGAGTTTGATGTCGGGGTAGGCGGCGAGCAGCGGCGCCAGCTTCGGCCAGAGCGTGGTGCGCAGGACATGGTCGGAGCAGGTGATGCGTACCGTGCCGGCCGGCTTGTGACGTGCCGAGGTCAGCGCGTCGAGTTCCATCTCGATGTCCTCGAAGCGATGGCCGATCGCCTGGACCAGACGCGTGCCGGCCTCCGTCGGCGCGACCCTGCGCGTGGTGCGGGTCAGCAGACGGATTTCGAGACGGGCCTCCAATGCACGAATCGTCTGGCTGAGCGCCGACTGGGTCACGCCGAGCACCGCCGCTGCGCGCGTGAAGCTGCCTTCTCGCGCCACGGTCATGAAAGCGAACAGATCGTCGAGATTGCGTTTGGCCATGAGGCGGTCGTTCGGCTTTATTGAGTGGATTTTCTAATAGCTTTATTAAGCATCCATTAGCTAGTCAATAACAAAAGCGCTTCCGATAATTGCCGCCATGGACAACATCGCGCTGGATATCAAGCGGGTTGCGACATGAGCGCCGACGTTCTGGTCGCCGACCTCGAAGGGGTGGGTCGTTCGGCCCGGGGCGGCGTGCTGGCGCTGGGGGCCTTTGCCCTGATCGCGTCCGCGTTCATGCCGGTCAGCCTGTTGCCGCCGATCGCGGCCGATTTGCGGAGCAGCGAAGGGATGGCCGGCCAGGCCCTCGCCGTCACCGGAGCGTTTGCCCTGATCGCCAGCCTGTGCGTGTCGACGCTCACCCGGCGGCTCGATCGCAAGCTCCTGCTGCCGGGTCTGACGCTGCTGATGGTGCTGTCCCGAACCATCGTCGCATTGGCGCCGAACGCGGTCGTTTTCATGATCGATCGGGCCCTGATCGGAGCGGTGATCAGGCGCGACCTTCACCGGACGCTGCAGATCATGTCGCTGATCGTGGCGGCGCTGGCTGCAGCGCTCGTGCTGTGCCCACGGGTCGGCGGCGTTCTGTACGACGCCCTCGGTGATCAGGCGACGTTCGCCATCAGCGCGCTGTTGCTGGTCGCAGCCGCTGGCGTCGCCGTTCGCGTGGCCCGATTCGGATCGCCAGCACCCCCTTGAAACGCGGGGCCGCCGCATTCGGCCCTCCGTCATCGCCAGCATCCCCTCGCCATCAAGCTCGCATCCAGGAGATTCGCAATGAAAGGCACCGTACTGCATGGCCCCGGCGACATCCGCTTCGAAGATGTTCCCGATCCGACGATCGAATTGCCCACCGATGTGGTGATCCGCATCGCCGCCACCTGCGTCTGCGGCTCGGACCTGTGGCCGTACCGGGGGCTCCAGCAGGGCGGTGACCCGCGGCGCATGGGCCACGAGTACTGCGGCTACGTCGAGGACGTCGGCAGCGCGGTCACCTCGGTCAAGCGCGGACAGTTCGTGGTCGGCTCGTTCGCGACCTCCGACAACACGTGTCCGACCTGCGGCATCGGCTACCAGTCATCCTGTCGGCAGCGCGAATTCGTCAGCCAGGCGCAGTCCCCGTATCTGCGGGTGCCGAACGCCGATGGCACCCTGGTGGCCACCCGGGAGCGGCCGGATGCGGCGATGATTCCGGGCTTGCTCGCGACTTCTGACGTGTTTGGCACCGGCTGGTATGCCGCCGACGCAGCCCACGTGAAGCCGGGTGTCATCGCCGTGGTGGTCGGCGATGGCGCGGTGGGCCTGATGGCCGTGCGCTCGGCAAAGCAGATGGGCGCGGAGCGGATCATTGTGATGAGCCGCACTCCGGCCCGGCAGGCATTTGGACCGGGTCGCCGAGGGCTACAAGGCCATGGACGAACGCCGCGCGATCAAGACCCTGCTGCAACCGTGATGTCGGAACGCCAGCGGCTCGACGCCGGCCGCCGGGTACTTACCAGTACGTTTCGCGATCCGCTGTCGCTGCGATCTTGTGGATCGACAGGTCGGCCCCGTTGAACTCTTCCTCGGTGCTCAATCGCAGGCCGAGCACGGCTTTCAGGCCGCCGTAGACGAGCAGCCCGCCGCTGAACGCGACAACGATGCCAAGCCCGGTGCCGATGGCTTGCGCTGCGAACGACACGCCGCCAAGGCCGCCGAGCGCTGTCGATCCGAAGATGCCGGCGGCCAGTCCGCCCCAGGCGCCGCACAGGCCGTGCAGCGGCCAGACGCCGAGCACGTCGTCGATCTTCCAGCGGTTCTGGGTCAGGGTGAACAGGTAGACGAACAGGCCGCCGGCGACCGCGCCGGTGACCAGCGCGCCGAGCGGGTGCATGACATCGGAACCGGCGCAGATCGCGACCAGGCCGGCCAGCGGGCCGTTATGGACGAAGCCCGGATCGTTGCGGCCGGCGGCCAGCGCCACCAGGGTGCCGCCGACCATCGCCATCAGCGAGTTCATCGCCACCAGACCGCTGATCTTGTCCAGTGTCTGCGCGCTCATCACGTTGAAGCCGAACCAGCCGACGATCAGGATCCAGGCGCCGAGCGCCAGGAACGGGATCGACGACGGCGGGTGCGCCGAGATCTCGCCGGATTTGCCGTAACGGCCGTGGCGGGCACCGAGCATCAGCACCGCACCGAGTGCGATCCAGCCACCGACCGCGTGCACGACGACCGAACCGGCGAAGTCATGGAAGTTGGCGCCGAAGGTCGCCAGCAGCCAGTCCTGCAGCCCGAACAGGCCGTTCCAGGCGATGCCCTCGAACAGCGGATAGACGAAGGCGACCAGCAGGAAGGTGGCGATCAGCTGCGGGTAGAAGCGCGCCCGCTCGGCGATGCCGCCGGAGACGATCGCCGGCACCGCAGCCGCGAAGGTCAGCAGGAAGAAGAACTTGGTCAGCTCGTAGCCGTTATGGGTCGCCAGTTCGGTGGCCGGACCGAAGAAGCTCTGCCCGTAGGCGAACGCGTAGCCGATGCCGAAATAGGCCAGCGTCGACACCGCGAAGTCGCAGAGGATCTTGACCAGGGCATTGACCTGGTTCTTGCGCCGCACGGTGCCGAGTTCGAGGAACGCGAAGCCGGCGTGCATCGCCAGGATCATGATCGCGCCCAGCAGAATGAACAGGACGTCTGATGACGTCGTGATGTCGTGCACTGAAATGGTCTCCCGACGAATCGCTTTTATGGGTACGCGGCGTCAACGTGGTGCGCCGGCGGCGGATTATTGCCGATCTGAGACCCGGATCAGGGCGTCATGCACGATTCCGAAGCATTGCCTGGCGCCTTCAGCGCAACGGCAGCAGGTCGTACTGCTCGACGGCATCGATGCGGGTGCCATTCCAGCAGTAGCGGAAATGCGCGCCCTGGGTCACCGGATGCAGCGCCCGGGGCCGCAGCACGGCGACGCAGGTGCCGTGCTGCGGATCGCGGACGCTGGGATAGGCGATGCCCCAGTGCCGCGCCGCCCGCAGCGCGGCGCCGAACGCCTGGCTGGCGTCGTAGCGGTCGGGGTCGAGCAGGTGCGCGGCGTCTTCGGGCAGCGTTGTCATCGGCTGCGCGAGCGTGGTCACGTAGCTGCGCATCTCGATCCGCTCGGCGGGAATCGCCGCGTCGCGCAGGAAGCGCTCGCGGTGATGGCGGGTTTCGGCGATCGCGGTATCGCGGTCGCAGGCGGCGTAGTAGACGCCGTAGCGGCCGTCGGTGAAGCGCGACGGCGCCGGATGGCAGAACGCCGCCATGATCGGCGTGCAGCCGGGGCCGAACATCGCTTCCTCGCGCGCCACCATCGCGATGCTGCCGAGTTCGTTGCGCAGCCGCGGGTTGGTCAGGCCTTCAAGTTCGGCGAGCAGTTCGAGTTCGTCGGCATCGCGGGCGGTGTCGAACAGGCTCACCGTCGGGTAGCGGCTCGGCACCAGACGGTGCACCGGGCCGCTGATCGTCTGCGCCGGTCCGGTCCGCTCAGCCACGCGCGCCGTCGAGCACGCTGCGCACCACGTAGAGATCGGCCACCTGGCCGCCGAGCAGGCGTTCCAGCGGCGGCTGGCCGTTGAAGGTCGGGCCGCTGTTGGCATTGCGCAGCCACAGGCGCTGGTTGTCCGGCGTCGGCAGCAGGATCTGCAGCGCCTTGTGGATGCCGAGCAGGTAGCTGATCCGCTCGACGGTATCGGCCGACAGCGGCAGCAGGCCGGTGTCGTCGGTCTGCTTGCGCCAGCGCTGCAGGCTGCGCGGCACGCTGCCGAGCAGGCGGGCCAGCTGTTCCTGGGTGATCTGCCAGTGCGCGGCGATGGCCAAGGCTTCACGCAGGCCCAGGGCGTTGCGCCGGGCGAGGCGTTCGGGGTCTGCAACCTGCGTCTCGGGACGTGGCCAGCGGACGGCGGGTTCTCTGACCTCAAGGACCATGATGCGGGCTCTCGTGGCGACAAATGTCGTTTATTTTGCAATCGTGCGACAAAAGACGCTCATTCGCAAGCGTCTCCGGTCCCGATCAGGCCATCAGCTGCAGGCTCGCCAGCCGGGCGTACAGGCCGCCGTTGGCGATCAGTTCGGCCGGCGTGCCGATCTCGACGATCTTGCCTGCGTCCATCACCACGATGCGGTCGGCGCGCTGCACGGTGGCCAGGCGATGGGCAATGACCAGCGTGGTGCGGCCGACCATCGCCGCTTCCAGCCCGCGCTGGACGTGCTGTTCGCTTTCGGCGTCGAGTGCGCTGGTCGCTTCGTCGAGCAGCAGCAGCGGCGGGTTCTTGAGAATCGCCCGGGCGATGGCGATGCGCTGGCGCTGGCCACCGGACAGGCGCAGGCCGCGCTCGCCGAGGAAGGTCCGGTAGCCGTCCGGCAGGCGCTCGATGAACTCGTCGGCGCGCGCCGTGCGGGCGGCGACGCGGACTTCGTCGTCGGTCGCGTCCGGATTGCCGTAGCGGATGTTGGCGCTCGCGTCGGCCGAGAAGATCACCGCGTCCTGCGGCACGATGCCGATGCGTGCCCGCAGCACCGCCGGATCGAGGTCGCGCAGGTCCACGCCGTTGAACAGGATCGCGCCGCTGCTGGCGTCGTGGAAGCGCAGCAGCAGCTGGAACAGCGTGGTCTTGCCGGCGCCGGACGGACCGACCACCGCCACGGTCTCGCCTTCGCGGATATCGAGCGTGATCCGGTCCAGCGCCAGCGTTTCCGGCCGCGACGGATAACGGAAGCTCAACGCGCGGAACTCGACGCGCGCCAGATGCGATGCCGGCAGCGGCTTCGGCTGCGCCGGCGGCTGGATCGCGCTTTCGGCGTGCAGCAGTTCGACCAGACGCTCGGTCGCACCGGCGGCGCGCATCACGTCGCCCCAGACCTCGGCGATCACGCCGACGCCACCGGCGGTCAGCACCGCGTAGATCACGAACGAGGCCAGCTGGCCGGCGCTCATCGAGCCGGACACCACCGCGTGGGCGCCGAGCCAGAGCACGAAGACGATGGCGCCGAACACGCCGCCGATCACCCCGGCGGTCATCATCGCGCGCAGCCGGGTGCGGCGGATCGCCGATGAAAAGCTGGTTTCGACGGTGCGGTCGTAGCGCGTCGCCTCGGCGCTTTCCCGGGTGAAGGCCTGCACGGTCGGCACCGCGTTGAGGATCTCCCCGGCGATCGCCGAGGTATCGGCAATGCGATCCTGGGCGTCGCGCGATACCCGCTTGACCGCGCGTCCGATCGCCACCAGGGGCACCACCACGGCGACCAGCAGCACTGCGGTGATCGCGAACAGCCGCGGGCTGGTGACGCCGAGCATCACCAGCCCGCCGATGAACTGCAGGAAGCTGCGCAGGCCCATCGATACCGAGGAGCCCACCACGGTCTGCACCAGGGTGGTGTCGCCGGTCAGTCGCGACAGCACTTCGCCGGTGCGGGTGGTCTCGAAATAGGCCGGCGCCTGGAACAGCATCCGCCGGTAGACCGCGCTGCGCAGGTCGGCGGTGACCCGCTCGCCGATCCACGACACGAAGTAGTAGCGGCCGGCGGTCGCCAGCGCCCAGAACAGCGCCAGCGCGCCGAGCGCAAGGAAATGGCCGTTGATGTCGCCGCTGGTGGCGTTCTTCACGAAGCCCTTGTCGATCAGGTCGCGGAAGGCGATCGGCACCACCAGCATCGCCGCCGAACTGAATACCAGCATCACCGTGGCGATCGCGATGTAGCCGCGGTACGGCCGCATGAACGGCAGCAGGCCGGCGAGAGCCGACAGCTTGCGCGGAGACTTCGGGCCAGCGGCGCTGGCGGCGGGGGTGGCGTCGGTGGCCGGGGCGTTCATGGGCAGGCGGTCTGGGTCAGCAGGCCGGCATTGTACGGACCGGCAACCGCCGCCTTCGGCAGGCCGCCATGCGCAGGTCACGCGGCGGCCGCGATGCGCTTACGATCCAGCGCCCCGTCGTCGCCGTTCGCCGCCCGCCATGTCCCGATTCCTGCCCAGCCGCGCCGCCGCCGTGGCGCAACTCGCCGCCTTCCTGCCGAATGCCGGCGCGCACTACGCCAACCAACGCAATGCCGATCTTGGCCCGGCGGCGCGCGACAACGTGTCGCTGCTGTCGCCGGCGGTGCGCCACCGGCTGATCAGCGAGGCGGAGATCGCCAGCGCCGTGCTCGACCGTTTCGCGTTCTCGACCAGCGAAAAGTTCATCCAGGAAGTCTGCTGGCGCACCTACTGGAAAGGCTGGCTGGAGCTGCGCCCGCGGGTGTGGACCCAGTACCAGACCGAGCTGGCCGCACAGATTGCGCGGATCAGCGACGGCCCGGCGCTGGATCGGCCGCTGCGCAAGCGCGTGCAGGCCGCGCTCGATGGCAACACCGGCATTGCCTGCTTCGACGCCTGGGTCGAGGAACTGCGCAGCACCGGCTACCTGCACAACCACACGCGGATGTGGTTCGCCTCGATCTGGATCTTCACCTTGAACCTGCCGTGGACGCTCGGCGCCGATTTCTTCTACCGCCACCTGCTCGACGGCGATCCGGCCTCGAACACCTTGAGCTGGCGCTGGGTGGCCGGCCTGCAGACCCGCGGCAAGCACTACCTGGCCCGTGCCGACAACATCCGGAAGTACACCGGCAACCGCTGGTGGCCGCAGGGCGAGCTGAACGAGGACGCCGCACCACTGCCGCCGGACGACCTCCCCGCCGCCGGCCGCATCGGCGAACTGCCGCAGCCGAAGCCCGGCCTGCGTACCGGGCTATGGCTGCACGAGGATGATCTCTGCGCCGAATCCTGGCCGGCGCTGGACGGGCGTGACGTGGTGGCGATCGGCGGCGATGTGACGCCGGCCGCGCGCAGCGGGCTGCCGGTCAGCGACGCGGTGATCGGCTGGACCGAGGCCGCGCTCACGGATGGTCTGGCGCGTGCCGGGACGCATCACGGCGCGCCGGCCGCGCGAATCCGCCCCGGCGAGCGGCAGCGCTGGCTGACGGATCACCGCATCGAGCAGGTGGTGACCGCCTATGCGACGGTCGGCCCGGTCGCCGATGCCGTCGCGGCTCTGGAACGCGAGCTGGACCGCCGCGGCATCGCGCTGGTCAGGGTCCGCCGCGCCTGGGACACGGCGTTCTGGCCGCATGCCGCGAAAGGCTTCTTCCAGCTGCGCGAGAAGATCCGCCCGGTGCTGGCCGAACTCGGCATCCCCTGAGCGGCGTGCCGGGGCCGACCGGCGGCGGATGGCGTTGGCACTCGCCAAGCCCTTGTGCTGACAGGAGAAATTGACGCGGCGGCAGCTGAAATCCGGCCCGGGATTTGCAAGTCTTGAATGGCTGATCCATCTCGCCGGAGGACGTCATGCAGTCTCCTGACTTTGCGCAGTTTGGTGCCGCTTCGCTGGAACAGAAGGACCTGTTGTTCCTGTTCGAGCATTTCCCGGTGCCCGGCACCGATGCGGTGGCCGCCGCGCGGCGGGTGATCGAGCAGCCGAGCACGCTGGAATCACTGCTCGAAAGCCGCTACGTGCAGGACGCGATGCTCGATCCCGGCGCGGCCTGGGTGAACGTCTCGCCCAAGCTCTACTTCAACGTGATGCTGCGCCGCGCATTGGCGGGCCGCCGGGATTCCGGCGAACGGCGCACCATCCACTACCTCGCCAATCTCCTGGCGCTGTATTCGAGCAACGAACGCCTGCACCACGTGCAGAGCGGCGAGGCCGAAAGCTACGACTACCTGGTCGATCTGGTGCAGGCCGCGCGCGATGCCCACCACGAGCGGCGCTTCCTGGTGCTCAGCCAGATCGGCAACTACGCGCTGTTCCTTGCCGGCTGGTGCGCGCCGTGGATCGAGCATCGCCGTCGCTACTTCAACCGGCCGCTGGGGCTGGACTACTACTGCAACATGAGCCGGAGCCACTTCGCGTCGGCCGCGAAACACGATCTCGCCGACGCCTTCGGTCTCAAGCCGGTGTTCGCCCAGCTGGCGATCCGCTTCGACTACTACCGCGACGGCATCGAGCGGATGGCCGGCGACCGCCTGCACTGAGCCGATGCGGGCGGCACCGGATTGATCCGCGCCGCGCGTGGCCTCAGCCTGTCCGGATTGCGGCCAGCTGCGCCGCGCCGCATTCGACCGACCATGCCCCTGAATCCTCCCGCCGCCGCGCATCCGCTGACCCGCGACTTCTCGATGACGCAGACCATGCTGCGCATCCGCGATCCGGAAGCATCGCTGCCGTTCTACGAGCGGGTGCTGGGCATGCGCCTGCTCGATCGCTTCGATTTCCCGGCGATGAAGTTCTCGCTGTACTTCGTCGGCTATCTCGCCGAAGGCGACGCGCCGCCGGCCGATCCGGTCGCCCGCGCAGCGTGGACCTTCCGCCAGCGCGGCGCCGTCGAGCTGACCCACAACTGGGGCACCGAAAGCGATCCGGCGTTTGCCGGCTATCACGCCGGCAACAGCGATCCGCGCGGCTTCGGCCACATCGGCATCACCGTGCCCGATGTCCACGCCGCCTGCCGCTGGTTCGAGGAATGCGGCGTGGACTTCGTCAAGCGCCCGGACGACGGCTCGATGAAGGGCCTGGCTTTCATCAGGGATCCGGATGGCTACTGGATCGAAGTGCTGTCGGCCGAGGTGTCGGCGCGTCTGGTGACGGCCGGCCGCTGAGCGGCGGCGCAGGGGCGCGGCAGGGTTGCCGTGCCCGTGGCCGGTCTGCCCGCGGTTCGGCGTCAGGCCGCCTTGCGGGTCGTGGTCTGGCTGTCGACGAATGCCTGCCAGGCGCCCTGGACTTCCTTCCAGCCGACCACGGCCAGCGGCGCGCCGTCCGGGGTGATGAACATCAGCGGGCCGAGGAAGCTCATGTAGAACTCGCTGTCGACCGGGAACGTCGTGTGATCGTGGCGGGCACCGGCCGATTCGTAGCCGTAGCCGGGCGCGACGGCGGTGTCGCCGCCGGCGTCCTTGCCGCCGCGGACATCCATGCGGCCGCGGGTCAGGAAGTACTCGCCGGGGCCCTGATGGACGTGGGCGTTGAACGACGAGCCCTTCGGGCAGTCGAAGATCGCGGTCCACGACCCCATCTCCGGCGACACATGCAGCAGCTTCCAGCGGATGCCGCCGGCCGACAACGCTTCCGGAAACGGCGCCCAGGGCTGGGCGTCGATCTGCACGTACTCTTCGGCGATCTGGCTTTTCATGGTCGATTCCTCCACTGATCGTTGCGGCGGCATGGCGTGCAGCACGGCTGCCGGGCCACCGACCAGCGCCGCGGCCGAGCATGCGACGGCCACCGGGCGACGTCGATACCGTGCTGGCCCCTGCCTGCGGCCGGCGTCGGCGGGCCGGCGCCGGTATCATCGGGCGCGCCATGGCACTGAAGATCACCGACGACTGCATCAACTGCGATGTCTGCGAGCCGGCTTGCCCAAACCTCGCGATCTTCCAGGGCCCCGAGATCTACGAGATCGATCCGGCGCGCTGCACCGAATGCGTCGGCCACTTCGACGAGCCGCAGTGTCGCGTCGTCTGTCCCGTGGATTGCATCCCGCTCGACCTGCTGCATGTCGAGTCCCGCGAGCAATTGCTCGACAAGTACCGTCGGCTGACTGCGGCGGCAGACACGCCTGCGCGCTGAGCAGGGTGTCGGTCGCGCTGCCGCGCATCGGAATCCGCATGTCATGAATCTGACCGCTGTTCGCGCGCTGCTGCCGGCACTGCTGCTGTGCTTCGGAATCGGCAGCGTTGCCGCCGGCGACAAGCCGCCGGGACAGGCCATCGCCAGCGCCCACCCGCTGGCGACACGGGCCGGGCTTGACATCCTCGCGGCCGGCGGCAACGCCTTCGACGCGGCAGTGGCGGTGACCGCGGCGATCGCCGTGGTCGAGCCGACCGGTTCCGGCATCGGCGGTGGCGGTTTCTGGCTGCTGCATCGCGCCGCCGACGGCTTCGAGATCATGGTCGATGGCCGCGAGGTCGCGCCGATGGCGGCGACGCCGACGATGTACCAGGCCGCCGACGGCAGCGCGATCGATCGCGCCTCGCGCGACGGCGCCCTGTCGGCCGCGATTCCCGGCGAGCCGGCGGCGCTGGTGCATCTGGCCCGGAAGTACGGCCGGCTGCCGCTGGCCCAGGCGCTGGCGCCGGCGATCAAGCTGGCCCGGGACGGCTTCCCGGCCGATGCCAAGCTGGTCAAGGCGATCGAGCAGTCGAAGGGTCGTTTCTCGCCAGCCGCGAAGGCGATCTTCATGCCGGGCGGCAAGCTGCCGGCGGTCGGCCAGAACCTGCGCCAGACGGACCTGGCGGCGGTGATCCAGCGGCTGGCCGACAAGGGGCTGCCGGGCTTCTACGCGGGGGAAACGGCGCAGCGCCTGCTGGCGGGTGTCGCCGCGGCCGGCGGCATCTGGAGCGCGGATGACCTGCTGCGTTACGCCGTGGTCGAGCGCGAGCCGGTGGTCACCTGGTTCCGCGACTACCGGCTGGTGTCGGCCGCGCCGCCGTCGGCCGGCGGCCTCGCCCTCACTGAAACGCTGCAGCAGCTCGAAGCGATCGGCTGGACCGAGGGCAGCGACGGCAGCGCCAAGCACCAGATCATCGAAGCGCTGCGCCGCGCCTACCGCGATCGCGCCGCCTACCTCGGCGATCCCGACTTCGTGCGCATTCCGATGGCGCGGCTGACCTCGCGCTCCTATGCGCTGGAACTGGCGAAAAGCATTGCGCCGGACAAGGCCACGCCGTCGGCCAGCCTGCCGCCGGCACCGAAGGGCGCCCCGGGCGGCACCCACACCTCGCACTTCTCGGTGATCGACGCCGACGGCAATCGGGTGGCGGCGACCCTGTCGATCAACCTGAGCTTCGGCTCGGGCTATGTGCCGCCGGGCACCGGCGTGCTGCTCAACGACGAGATGGACGACTTCGCGGCCTCGGCCACCGCCAGCAACGCCTACGGGCTGATCGGCTCGGAAGCCAATCTGGTCGCACCGCGCAAGCGGCCGCTGTCGACGATGACGCCGACCTTCGTCGATGGTCCGAACGGCGTGCTGGTGATCGGCACGCCGGGCGGCAGCCGGATCGCGACCATGGTGCTGCTCGGCATCCTGAACTTCGTCAACGGGGCCGACGCGGCCGCGATCGTGTCGGCGCCGCGCTTCCATCACCAGTACCTGCCGGATGTCGTGCAGTACGAGCCCGGTGGTTTCAGCGACACCGAAGTGGCGCGACTCAAGGCGATGGGCCACACGCTGGTGCCGCTCGACAGCCCCTACGGCAACCTGCAGGCGGTGATCTGGCGGCCGGCGCAGGACCAGCTGGAGGCGGCGGCCGATCCGCGCGGGGTCGGCAGCGGCGAGGTCCGGCTGCTCAAGCGCTGAGGGGCGGTGCGGCGATCGCTGGCCGCTGGTCGATGCTGCGCGCGCCGGTCCGGCTGGGTAGGATGTCGAGGTGATCGCGTTGTCAGGACGTCCGGGCATTTCCAGGCACCGGATGCCGGCGGCGGCCAAGCGTCCCCACTACGAGGAGTGACATGAATCGGAACATGCGTTTTCGCAGCGTCGCTGCGTTCGGTTTCCTGCTGTCCGCGCTGGCACTGGGCGGCTGTGGCAGCGGCGGTGACAACGGCAACGGCGGCGGTACCACGGGCGGCACCTCCGGCGGCACGACCGGTGGCGGCACGACGGGTGGCGGTACCGGCGGCGGCACAACCGGCGGCAGCGCCAGCGGCGACCTGTACATCGCCTTCGATGCCGGCGGCGATGCCGGCGGCGTCGATGTCTATGCCGGCGATCTGAGCCTGCGGCGATCAGGCTTCAACACCGGCCTCAACGAAGGCATCGTGTCGGTCAGTGGCACCCTGACTGCGGCAGGCGTGATCGGCGGCGTCCCGACGCTGCGCCGGATCAGCAATTTCCCGGATCGCGGCGGTCAGGCCTACGACCCGACGCTCGACGAGGAATTCGTGTTCCCGACGTTCCGCGAGCCCAAGGGCATCGCGACCGCCGGCCTGACCCGCAACCAGCTGATCGTGGCCGATGCGGCTGCCGCGACGACCGTCGGTGATCAGCCGTCTTTGCATCTGCTGACCACGCTGCTCGGTCTGGCGGCTCCGCAGGTGGTGGCCGACATCCCGGAATCGGTGGCCGGCGGCCGGACCTGGGATGTCGCCTACGACGGCTTCGTCGATCGCCTCTATGCGGCGATGACCAACGGCACCATCGCCGTCTACGACAACTTCACCACCCGCGCCACGGTCGCCGGTCTCGGCGGACCGGCGCCGGCGCCGTCGCGGACCATCACGCCGGGGCAGGTCACCGGCGGCGTGTCGGCAAAGACGTCGGTGAACCTGCACGGCATCAGCTATGACCGCGCATCCGATTCGCTGGTGGTCTCCGATGTCGGTCAAGCCGGCAGCGACAGCGACGGCGCCGTGCTGGTGATCGCCAATGCCAGCAGCGCCAGCGATGCCGCAACCGGCGGCGGCGCCGCGATTGTCGTCCCGGCGCGGACCCTCGGCGGCGCCCGCACCCTGCTCGGCAACCCGGTCGACATCCTGCTGCGCGACGGCAACCTGTACGTGGCCGAAAAGCTCAACGGCGGCGGCCGGATCCTGCGCTTCAACGCGATCCTCACCGCAGCGGGCAGCGGCGACATCGCGCCGGATCTGGCGGTCACCACCGCGTCGCTAGGCAGCGTCGGGGCGCCGGAGTCGATCATCGGCGCCGACTGACGGCGGCGATCGGTGGCAATGAAAAAGGGACGCTGCGCCGGCGCGCAGCGTCCCTTTTTCGTTTCCCCCGCCGGCCAGATCGACGTCAGGCGGCGGCAGCGAGCGTGCCGGCCTCGACACCCAGCAGCCGACGCATCCAGGCGGCATCGACGGCGCGCGGGCGCAGCCGCAGTTTGTCGTAGCGGCCGTTGCGGATCGCCAGCTTGATGCGACGCAGGTTGGCCTTGATCGCGTCGGTGTACGGGTTGGGCGCGCCGAAGCGGCCGTCGAAGTGGACGCCGAAGTAGCGGTGGATGCCGCCGAAGTAACCGTCGAGCCGCTCTTCCCAGAGCCTGGCGTTGAACTTCGGCGTGCCGCGCATCAGCGCGTCGACGCTGGCGTACAGCGGTGTCGGACCACCGGGCTGCGCCGCGCCAGCCAGGCCGGCGACCTCGAACTCCGGATACAGGAAATCGCGGCATTTCTCGAGGTAGCAGCGGTCGGCGGTCTGTACGATCAGATCGCTGCTGGCGATCATGAAGCCGAGCGCACGGTCCAGCGGGTCCTGCACGTCGATGGCGTCGAGCGCCATCTCGTAGCCGGTGAAATGCACCAGGCGGGCGGCCAGCGGGGCCTCGTCGGCGAAGCCGAGCGGCGGCAGGATGCGCTGCAGGAATTCGCCGCTGCGCTGCACGTGGCACAGCGTGTAGGCCGCGCCGTTGCTGGCGCGATCGCCGCTGCGGCGGATGTAGCCGGCATCGTGGAACAACGCGATCAGGACGCCGAGCAAGGCGCGGCGCGGGCTGATGCGCGCCGCCGCCGGCACCGCGCGGTTGTAGCCGTCGAGCAGCCGGGCGGTGCCGAGCGTGCAGTCGAGGCTGTGCTGGGCGTCGTGATACGGGGTGTCGGCGGCGGCGTAGCCGGGCAGCAGGCCGGCGTGCAGCTCGGTGAAGCGGCGGAACGCGGTGCTCAGTGCAGCCGGCTCGAAGCGGCCGTCATGCCGGCTCAGCAGACGAACGACTTCGCCCTGCACGTCCAGCGGGTCGGCGAGGCAGATCTGGTTGGTGACGTCGTAGTGGTTGCGCCGTCGCGATTCCATTGCGGGCTCGGTTCGTAAGGGGCTGCCGATAGCATGGGGCGGAACACCCGCCATGCCACGCTCGGGCTGTGATCAGCATCACAGTCACGCCAGACCAGATACGGACTTTCCGACGCCCGGCGCCGTTCTAGACCTCGGCGGCAGTCCGGCGTTCCCCCAGTTCGGCGACGAACGGCGCGTGATCCGACGGCCGCTCGTTGCGGCGCGGCCGCAGGTCGGCCGATGCCGAGGTGCAGGCCGCGGCCAGCGGCGCCGACAGCAGCAGGTGATCGATCCGCAGGCCGAGGTTGCGGCGGAAGCCGGCGGCCCGGTAGTCCCACCAGGTGAACGACTGCGGCGGCTGCTCGAACAGGCTGAAAGCGTCGACCAGGCCCAGCGACAGCAGCGCGCGGAAGCCGTCGCGCTCCGGCTCCGAGCACAGGATGTTGCCTTCCCAGGTCGCCGGATCGTGGGTATCGGCCGGCGTCGGGGCGATGTTGTAGTCGCCGCCGACCGCCAGATTCGGATGGCGGGCGAGTTCGGCGGCGACATAGGTCTTCAGCGCGTCGAGAAAGCGCAGCTTGTAGGCGTACTTGTCGGAGCCGACCGCCTGGCCGTTGACCACGTAGACGCAGAGGTAGCGCAGCGGGCCGTGGACGCTGTCGACGGTGGCGGCGATCACCCGCTTCTGGTCGTCGTCGAAGCCGGGGATGCCGTAGGCGACGTCGCGCAGCGGCGTGCGCGACAGGATCGCCACGCCGTTGTAGGTTTTCTGGCCGCAGTGCGCCCAGTGCCAGCCGGCCGCTTCGAGTTCGGTGGCCGGGAAGGCGTCATCGGTCAGCTTGGTTTCCTGCAGGCCGAGCAGATCGACCGGATTGACGCCGACCCAGTCGAGCAGCTGCGGCAGCCGGACCTTGAGGCTGTTGACGTTCCAGGTGGCGAGTTTCATGCGTGCTTCCAGGCCAGAGTCCCGGCGAATTGCGGGCGGCGCAGCCTAGCGGAGCCGCACCAGCGAGGCCAGCACGCCTATCCTTTGCACCATGAACGACCTCGACCGCAGCGCCCCGATCCTGAACTTCGTCACCGCCGACGGCGCCCGGATGACCGTGCACCGTCACGGCGCCCATGTCAGCGCCTGGACCCCTGCCGACGGCCGCGAACGCCTGTACCTGAGCGGCCGCAGCGACTACCGGCCGACGGCGGCGATCCGCGGCGGCATCCCGGTGATCTTTCCGCAGTTCGCCGCCCTCGGGCCGCTGCCCAAGCACGGCTTCGCCCGCACCGCGAACTGGTCGCTGATCGACGCCGCCGCCGACGACGGCGGTCGCTTCGTCGCCCGCTTCGCTCTGGGCGACGACGCTACGACCCGGGCAATCTGGCCGCAGGCGTTCGCCGCCGAGCTGCGGGTGCTGTTCGGCGGCGCGCGGCTGGCGGTCAGCCTGACCGTGACGAATACCGGGGTCGACGCGTTCGCGTTCACCGCAGCGCTGCACACCTACTTGGCGGTCGAAGCGATCGAGGCGGTGCGGCTGCAGGGGCTGAAAGGACTGCACTACCGCGATACCGCCAACGGCGGCGTGGCCGCAGTGGAAACGGCCGACCGGCTCGCGATCGTCGGCGAAGTCGACCGCAACTATTTCGATGCACCGCAGGCGCTGCTGCTGCACGAGCCGCAGGGCACGCTGCGCATCGAGCAGAGCGGTTTCTGCGACACCGTGGTCTGGAATCCGGGGCCGGCCAAGGCGGCGGCGCTGGCCGATCTCGATCCCGGCGGCTACCAGCGCTTCCTGTGCGTCGAAGCGGCGGTGATCGGCCGGCCGGTGCGGCTGCAGCCGGGCGAGCGCTGGGTCGGCAGCCAGACGCTGATCGCCTGATCGGATCCGCGCGCGGCAGCCGCGTCAGCGTTTCTTCGAGCGCCGCGTCGGCGCGGGCGTCGGAGCCAGCTGCCGCTTCTGCTGGGTCGCGGCCAGTTCGTCCTTGAGCTTGCGGTAGTTGGCCAGCCGCTCCGGCGGCAGCCCGGCGACCACCGCGCAGCCGGGTTCGCGCTGGTGCTGGCAGTCGCGGAACTTGCAGCGTTGCGCCAGCGCGGCGATGTCCTCGAAGGCATCGGCGGTGACGTCTTCCTCGCCACCGAGCTTCAGTTCGCGCACTCCCGGCGTGTCGATCAGGCAGGCGCCCTGCGGCAAGGTGCGCAGGCTGCGCGCGGTGGTCGTGTGGCGACCGCGATCGTCGTAGGCGCGGGTCGCGCCGGTGGCCTGGGCGTTGTCTTTCATCAGCGTGTTGACCAGGGTCGACTTGCCGACGCCGGACGAGCCGAGCAGCACCAGGGTCTGGCCGGCGGCCAGCCACGGCGCGAGGCTTGCGGTGCAGCCGGCGTCGCGGGCATCGAGCACGAACAGTGGCGTATCGGGGCCGGCCAGGGCGGCGATCCCGGCCCTCTGGGCAGCGAGCGCGGTCGCGCGGTCCGGCTTGGTCAGCACGATCAGCGGCGCGACATTCGCGGCGCGGACCATCAGCAGGTAGCGCTCCAGCCGGTTCGGGCTGTAGTCGTTGTCGAGCGCCATCACCAGCAATGCGGTGTCGACATTGGCGGCGATCCGCTGCACGCCGTTGTCGCCACGGCTGCGCAGCAGCAGGCTGGCGCGCGGCAGCTGATCGTGGATGTACAGGCTGCCGCCGGCCTCGTGAACCAGCACCCAGTCGCCGACGGCCAAGCCGTCGCCGGTCGCTTTGAGACGGTCGAACAGCGCGGTGAGGGTTTTCGCCTTGAGGCCGGCCTGGCCGTCGTGGACCAGCAGATGGGCGCGATGCTGCTCGATGACGCGGGCCGGGCGTCCCTGAAACGGGGTCAGCACGGCGAGGGCAGCGGCGCAGTGCCGGTTCCAGCCGATCGCGGTCAGGGCAGGAAGGTCGAGCGGGTCGGTCAAGCGCAGGTCATCGCGGCAGCAGTTCGGGAACGGAATTCGCTCCGCATGGTAGCGGCTGGGCCCGGCCGCCGTGGTCGCCGCTATGCTGACGCGGTCCGCTGACCGCCCGATGACATGCCCGACCTGCTGCCCGACAAGCCGTACTCGCCCGCCTGCGAGCGCAACCGCGAGCCGATCCTCGATCTGCTGCGCACGCACTTCGCGGATCGCCGCCAGGTGCTGGAAATCGGCAGCGGCACCGGCCAGCACGCCGTGCACTTCGCGGCGGCACTGCCGCAGCTGCGCTGGCAGTGCGCCGACCGCGCGCCGTACCTGCCGGGCATTCGCCTGTGGCTGGCCGACGCCGCGCTGTCGAACACGCCGGCACCGCTCGCGCTCGACGTCAACGGCACCTGGCCGGAGACCCGCTTCGATGCCGTGTTCAGCGCCAACACCTTGCACATCATGAGTGCCGCCGAGGTCGAAACCCTGTTCGCCCGGCTGCCCGGCGTGCTGAACGACGACGCGCTGCTGGCGATCTACGGTCCGTTCCGCTATCGCGGCGCGCACACCAGTGCCAGCAATGCCGCTTTCGACGCCAGCCTGCGGGCGAACGATCCGGCCAGCGGCATCCGCGACTTCGAGTGGGTCGACGGCCTGGCCGCGGCGATCGGCCTGACGCTGGTCGAGGACCGGGCGATGCCGGCCAACAACCGCGGCCTGGTCTGGCGCCGGCCGGACGGCCGATGACGATCGGCGAGCGCGACGCCTGCCCCTGCGGCAGCGGCAAGCCGTACGGTGGCTGCTGCGGCCGCCTGCACGACGGCTTCATCGCCGACAGCGCCGAAGCGCTGATGCGTTCGCGCTACAGCGCCTACGTGCTCGGCCGCGACGATTACCTGCGCGAGACCTGGCATCCGCGCACCCGGCCGGATCGGCTCGATCTCGACGACAAGCCGGCGACCCGGTGGCTGGGGCTGAGCATCCGCGACCACCGGATGACCGGCGACGACACCGCGATCGTCGAGTTCGTCGCCCGCTACAAGGTCGGCGGCGGCAGCGCCGTGCGGCTGCACGAGACCAGCCGCTTCGTCCGCGACGGCGGCCGCTGGTTCTATGTCGATGGCGACATCCGCTGACCGCGCGCGGCTCAGGCCGGATCCGGCCGGGTGCTCCACCAGACGTTGACGATGAACGCCGCCTGGATCACCAGCCGCAGCCACAGCAGCGCCACCGGGAACTGCGGGAAGCGCTCCGGCACCATCAGCATCCAGATGTGGACCGGCGTCACCGCGACGATCAGCGCCAGCAGCGCATAGCCGGCAAAGCTGCGGGTGCGGCGCGGGATCAGCTGCAGCGCCAGCGCGATCTCGACGACGCCGCTCAGGTAGACCACCCGCAATGGCTCCGGCACCCACGGCGGGCAGATCGACACGAAGAACGCCGGCACCACGAAATGGCCGATGCCGCCGACCATGAACCAGGCGAACGTGAACAGCAGGCCGGCGCGTTTCAGCGGCGCGGCAGGCAGGGAGAGGGACATGGGCGCGGCCTGGTAGGGAAGAGTCGTGATTATAATGAACGTGTCAATCAAATCGCCGGTGCCGGGCGCCGGGCGATCATCCACAGATCCGTGAGGTGCAGCCATGTACGAACTCAAAGTCCGCGCCGTCGGTTCCTCCTCGGGCGTGCTGTTGCCGCGCGAGATGCTCGCCGAACTGGGGCTCAAGCAGGGCGATTCGGTGTTTGCCACCAAGGCGCCGGACGGCTCGTTCCGGATCACCCCGTTCGACGAGCGCTTCGCTCGGCAGATGGCGATCGCCGAAGAAGTGATGCACGAGGATCGCGACGTGCTGCGCGCGCTCGCCAAGCGCTGATGGAATTCCTCGACAAGGATGTCGTGCTGGCGATTCATGATCGTCAGCTGGCCGAACACGGCGGTCTTGCCGGGGTGCGCGATGACGGACTCCTCGATTCCGCGCTGGCACGACCGCAGAACCGCCATGCCTACGGAATCGAAAACATCGAGGAACTCGCATCGGCGTATGCCCACGGGATTGCCCGCAACCTTCCGTTCCTCGAGGGCAACAAGCGAACGGCGTGGGCTGTGGCAAGAACCTTCATGGCCATGAACGGGCAGCGTCCGGTGCCGGACCGGGTGCAGGCGGTGGAAAACATGGTCCTGCTCGCCGAAGGCCTGCTCGACGAAGCCGGCTTCGCGGCCTGGCTCGGCAGCCAGCCGCGGCGCTGAACCGAATCACCGTGAAAACCTACGACTTGAACGATCTGATCGCCTACCTCGGCAGCCTCGACCGCATCCTGCTCCGCAATCCGCTCAGCGACTGGCTGATCGCGATCTGCGGCGCGCTGGCCTTCGTGCTGGTGGTGTTCGCGGTCCAGCGCCTGCTGATCCGCACGCTGTCGAACAGCGAGCGGCCGAAGGCGATGCGGATGGACCGCGCGCTGATCAATGCCGTGGAGTCGACCAAGCTCTGGCTGATCGTGTTCGTCGCGCTGTACTTCTCCAGCCAGTATCTCGACCTCGGCAAGAAGGTCGAGGCACGGCTCGATCACGTGATCACCGTCGCGGTGCTGCTGCAGATCGGCCTGTGGATCTCGGCGCTGCTCGACTTCTGGGTGGCGACCTCGCGGATGCGCGCCGAGCAGAGCAATCTGGCGGCGGCGACCAGCCTCGCGGCGCTCAGCTTCATCGGCAAGCTGCTGCTTTGGCTGGTGATGCTGCTGTTCATCCTCGACAACCTCGGCATCAATGTCACCGCGCTGGTCGCTTCGCTGGGCATCGGCGGCATCGCCGTGGCACTGGCGGTGCAGAACATCCTCGGCGACCTGTTCGCCAGCCTGTCGATCGTCATCGACAAGCCGTTCGTGATCGGCGATTCGATCGTCGTCGACAACTTTTCCGGCACCGTCGAGCACGTCGGCCTGAAGACCACGCGGGTGCGGGCCGATACCGGCGAGCAGCTGATCTTCTCGAACAGCGACCTGCTGAAGGCGCGGCTGCGCAACTACAAGCGGATGGTCGAGCGGCGGGTGCTGCTGAACTTCGATATCGATTTCGCCACCGCGCCGGAGGTCATCGAAACGATCCCGGGCCTGCTGCGCGAGATCGTCGAGGCCCAGCCGCTGACCCGCGTCGACCGCTCGCATCTGAAGGCGCTGGCCGGCAGCGCCTACCAGTTCGAGATCGTCTACTGGATGCTCGATCCGGCCTATGCGCTGTTCATGGACACCCGGCAGAAGATCCTGCTGACCGTCGTCCGGCGCTTCGCGGCCGACGGCATCCACTTTTCGTCCTCGTCGCAGGTGCTGCGGCTGGAATCCCCGCAGGCACTGGCACTGACGGGCAATGGCGGCAGCGATGCCCCGGAGATGAAGCGATGAGCGAGCAGCAGCCGACCCTGCGCGGCGAGATCATTCCGGTCACCGCGTTCCAGCAGAACTGCTCGCTGATCTGGGACCCGACGACGATGCGCGGCGCGCTCGTCGATGCCGGTGGCGAGGCCGAGCGCCTGCTGGCGCGGGTCGCGCATCACGGCGTGCGGCTCGAAAAGCTGCTGGTCACCCACGGCCACCTCGACCATGCCGGCGCGGTCGCCGAGATCGCGGAGAAACTGGACCTGCCGATCGAAGGTCCGCACCAGGACGACGCGTTCTGGATCGACGGCATGCCCGAGGCGGCTAGGCAGTATGGCTTCCCGCCGGCGCGCCGCTTCGAGCCGCAGCGCTGGCTGCAGCACGGCGACACGGTGACCGTCGGCAGCCTGACGCTCGACGTGCTGCACTGTCCCGGCCACACGCCGGGGCATGTCGTGTTCCACCACCCGGCCTCGCGGCTGGCGATGGTCGGCGACGTGATCTTCCAGAACTCGATCGGCCGCACCGATTTCCCGAAAGGCAACCATGCCGATCTGATCCGCTCGATCCGCGGCCGGCTGTTTCCGCTCGGCGACGACGTGCAGTTCATTCCCGGCCACGGACCGATGTCGACCTTCGGCCGCGAACGCCAGGTCAATCCCTACGTCGCCGATTCGATGGTCGACGAGTGACGCGCGCCGGCTGATCGGCGTCGCGACGGCGGCGGGGCTCTGCCATGCTGTGCCAGGCCCCGGAGATGCCCCTGTCATGAACCGACTGCCGCTGCTGGTCTTCGCGCTCGGCTACGCCGGCCTGCTGCCGTTCGTCGCCGGGCCGCTGTGGCTGAGCGTCCGGCCGGAATCGGCGCCGGCCTGGCTCGACGGCTTCTGGCTCAGCTACGCCGCGATGATCGCCAGCTTCATGGCCGGCACCCTGTGGGGCCTGGCGCTGCCGACCTCCGAAGGCCCCAACGGCCTGGCCGGCATGGCCCTCTCCACGATGCTGATGCTGCTCGCCTGGCTGGCCGCGGCGCTGCCGTTCGCACTGGCGATTCCGGCGCTGGCGGTGGTGTTCGTGCTGCTGGTGGTCGCCGAGATCTGGCGCGAGCGGGTGCTGGACCCGCTCAGCGGCTACTTCGGCCTGCGGGTCTCGCTGACCGTCGGCGTGCTGGTCTGCCTGCTCTGGCGCTGGCTGCTGATCTGATTCGAGGTATTGCCCCAGGATGGGGCACAGGTGCAATGGATTGCGTAATCTTGCCGCCACTCCACGCCCTCGCACCGCCCCGAAGCCATGAGCCGTTACCACGCGTCGTCCGCCCTGCTCGCCACCGGCTGGAGCGAAAACGTTCTGTTCGAGGTCGATGACGCGGGGCTGATCACCGCGTTGACGCCGGGCGTGCCGGCCGGCGACGCCGAAACCCTCGGCGGGCCGGTGGTGCCGGGCATGCCCTGCCTGCATTCCACATCGTTCCAGCGCGGCATGGCCGGGCTCACCGAGAAGGGCGGCCCGCAGGGCGACAGCTTCTGGTCGTGGCGCAAGCTGATGTACCGCTTCATCGAGCAGCTGCAGCCCGATGACATCGAGGTCATCGCCACCCAGCTGTACATCGAGATGCTGCGTGCCGGCTACACCAGCGTCGCCGAATTCCACTACCTGCATCACGACGTCAGCGGCGCGCCGTACGCGAACCGCGCCGAAACCAGCGGCCGCCTGCTGGCGGCCGCGCAGCACGCCGGCATCGCCCAGACCCTGCTGCCGGTGCTGTACGCCCACGACAACTTCGGCGGCACGCCGCCGACCAGCGGCCAGCGCCGCTTCATCAACGGCGTTGCCGACTACACGCGGATCGTCGAAGTCCTGGTCGCCGCCACGCGCGACAGCCGGGCGCAGCGCATCGGCATCGCTCCGCACAGCCTGCGGGCGGTCACTCCGGCGATGCTGGCCGAGGCGATCAGCCTGGCCGCGACCCTCGGTGCCGACACGCCGATCCACCTGAACCTGTCGGCCCAGCTCAAGGAAGTGAACGACTGCCTGGCCTGGTCCGGCCAGCGGCCGATCGCCTGGCTGCTCGACCACGCCCAGGTCGACGGCCGCTGGTGCGTGATCCACGCCACCCACACCGAGATCGGCGAAGCCGAGCGGCTGGCGCGTTCCGGCGTGGTCGCCGGCCTGTGCCCGACCTCGGAAGGCGATCTCGGCGACGGCTTCTTCAACGCCGTGCCGTACCTGCGCTCCGGCGGCCGGATCGGCGTCGGCGCCGACAGCCATGTCTGCGTCGATCCGTTCATGGAGCTGAAGCTGTTCGAGTACGGCCAGCGGCTGCGCTTCGAGCGCCGCAACGTGCTGGCCAAGGGCATCGGCGAATCGCTCGGCGGCCATCTGTACCGGATCACCACGGCCGGCGGCGCGCAGGCGATGGCGCAGCCGGTCGGCAGCCTGGCGGTCGGCCTTCGTGCCGACTGGCTGGTGCTCGACGAGGACGATCCGGCGCTCGCCGAGCAGCGCGGCGACGGCCTGCTCGATGCCGCGATCTTCGGCCCGGCGCGCCAGCCGGTGCGCGATGTGATGGTCGCCGGCCGCTGGGTGGTGCGCGAGGGCCAGCACCCGCAGGCGGCCACCAGCTTCCGCCGCTATCGCGCCGTGATGAAACGGCTGCTGGGCTGATCGCATGACCGCGCCGCTGGCATTGACGATCACCGGACGCGGTCCGCTGATCATCAATATCCCGCACGCCGGCACGGCGCTGAGCACCGGGCTGGCCGAGCGCCTGAGCCCGGCGGCACGGGCCCTGCCGGATACCGACTGGCACCTGCCGTTCCTGTACCACTTCGCCGCGTACTGCGGCGCCACGCTGATCGCCGCCACCCATTCGCGCTACGTCGTCGATCTGAATCGCGATCGCGAGGGCCGTGCGCTGTACGACGGCGATCCCGACACCAGCCTGTGTCCGCTGCTGCGTTTCGACGGTGAACCGGTCTACCTGCCGGGCCGCGAGCCGGATGCCGCCGAGATCGACACGCGCCGGGCGCGCTGGTGGGATCCGTACCACGACGATCTGGCGCGACGGGTGGCGGACACCCGGGCGCGTTGCGGGCATGTGGTGCTGCTCGACGCCCATTCGGTCCGCCGCGAACTGCCCGGCCGCTTCCCGGGACGGCTGCCGGACTTCAATCTGGCGACCTGCGATGGCGCCGCCTGCGCGCCGGCGCTGCAGGTCGCCGTCGAGGATGTGCTGGCGTCCTGCGGGGCCAGCGTCGGCGTCAACGATCGCTTCAAGGGCGGTTACACCACCGCGCTGTACGGTCAGCCGCAGCGCAACCTGCATGCGCTGCAGATCGAGCTGGTGCAGGACTGCTATCTCGACGAAGGCGATCCCGCCTGCTGGACGCCTGCCCATCCGCAGGCGCAGAAGATCAGCCCGGTGCTGCGCCGGCTGGTCGACGTGCTGACCCGCTGGACCCCCTGACCCGCAGCTGGCGTCGCTTTTGCAAGGCGCAGGTTCCGTCGCACATCCGGAGCCGCACGCATGGCCAAGATCCCCGCAGGAGTCGGACCGCGCTTCCCGCAGGTGGTGGTGCTGGTCGGCGCGACCGGCGATCTCGCCCGCCGCAAGCTGCTGCCCGGCCTGTTCCACCTGGTCAATGCCGGCTTCATTCCCGGCTGCCGGATCATCGGCGTGTCGCTCGACGACATCGATGCCGACGGCTTCCGCGGCATCGCCCGCGGCGCGCTCGACGAATTCGGCATGCGCAAGCCGAACGAGGGCGAATGGAGCCGCTTCGCCGCCCAGCTCGAATACGTGCCGCTGGCGGCTGGTGCTGCGGCGCTGAAGGCGGCGGTCGAAGCGGCGGAGGCCGCGCTCGGCACCGAAAGCCGCCGCCTGCACTACCTCAGCGTGCCGCCCAGCGCGGCGCTGCCGGTGGTGCGCATGCTCGGCGAGGCGGGGCTGGTCGAGCGGGCACGGATCATCATGGAAAAGCCGTTCGGCACCGATCTGGCCAGCGCGGTGACCTTGAACACCCGGCTGCACGAGGTGTTCGGCGAGGAGCAGATCTTCCGCATCGATCATTTCCTCGGCAAGGAGCCGGCGCAGAACATCCTGGCATTCCGTTTCGCCAATGGCCTGTTCGAGCCGATCTGGAACCGCAACTTCATCGATCACGTGCAGATCGACGTGCCGGAAACGCTCGGCCTCGGCAAGCGGGCCGGCTTCTACGAGCAGACCGGCGCCTACCGCGACATGGTGGTCACCCACCTGTTCCAGATCCTCGCGTTCATGGCGATGGAGCCGCCGACGTCGCTGGAGCCGGTGCCGATCAGCGAGGAGAAGAACAAGGTGTTCCGCAGCATGCTGCCGCTCGATCCGGCCCATGTCGTGCGCGGCCAGTACGCCGGCTATCGCGGCGAGGACGGCATCGATCCGGCGTCCGACACCGAAACCTTCATCGCCCTGAAGTGCCTGATCGACAACTGGCGCTGGGCCGGCGTGCCGTTCTATCTCAGGACCGGCAAGCGGCTGGCGGAAGGCCAGCGGATCATCTCGATCGCCTTCCGCGAGCCGCCGAAGAGCATGTTCCCGGCCGGCTCCGGCGTCGGCAGCCAGGGGCCGGATCACCTGACCTTCGATCTCGCCGACGCCTCGAAGATGTCCTTGAGCTTCTACGGCAAGCGGCCCGGCCCGGGGATGCGGCTCGACAAGCTCAGCCTGCAGTTCGCGATGCACGACACCGGCCTGGCCGGCGAGGTGCTGGAAGCCTACGAGCGGCTGATCCTCGACGCGATGCGCGGCGACCACACGCTGTTCACCACGGCCGAGGGCATCGAGCGGCTGTGGAAAGTATCCGAGCCGCTGCTCGAAGCGCCGCCGCCGGTGCGCTTCTACGAACCGGGCTCCTGGGGCCCGAAGGCGATCCACCAGCTGGTCGCGCCGCATGCCTGGCGCCTGCCGTTCGAGCGCGCCTGGCGGGCGCCGAATCCGCCCGGCAGCTGAGCGATACGACCGCTCGCGGCGCGACTGCTGTGAATCCAGCAGCCTGATCGCCGCGCTGCTGCGCAGCCAGCAACGACCGTCGCCGGACGCCCGCAGCGCGGCCGCCGGCGATGCCGGACGGTGTCGTTTCCGGCGTCGACAAAATGAATGAATTCAGTACCTTGAACGGCCAATCCGGCAGCGGCCGCGGGCTGTTCGCGGGCCGCTTCAGGCTGGCGCGGTGATTGCGCTCCACGGCATTCCAGCGTCGCCTGCCGACTGGCCTGAGCCGTGCGGAAACAGGTCGGCGGCGGTGGCGTCATCCACCCCAGCCATCCCGGAGAGCCATGTCCAAGTCCCGTTCCACCACCGCTTCCCGTCGCCTGCCGTTCCGCCGCATCACGCTCGGCGTCTGCGCGCTGGTGATGACGGCGAGCAGCCTGCCGCTGTCCGCCGCCGACCCGGCGCCGAACCCGAAGCCGGTGATCGACGTGCGACGCGCCCTGTTCACCCTGATCGGCAGCAACTTCCGGCCGGTCGGCGATACCTTGCAGGGCAAGCAGGCCTATGACGCCGCCGAGATCCAGAAGCGCGCCGCCCGCGTCGCCTTCCTGGTGCCGCAGCTGACCGAAGTGTTCCCGGACTACTCCGCCAACGGCGACACCAAGGCCAAGCCGGAAATCTGGAGCAATCGCGCCGACTTCGACAACCGCCTGAAGGACTTCCAGACCCATGTCGCCGCGCTCGCCCAGGTGGCCGAGAAGGAGCCCGGCAATGTCGATGCCTTCAAGGCCGCCGCCGCTGCCGTCGGCAAGGACTGCAAGGGCTGCCACGACGAGTACAAGTCGAAGTAGGCCGCGATGTCGTCGATCACTCCCGCCGATGACGCGCCGGCGTCGCCCGGCGCGCCGCACCCGGCGGTCGCCGGGCGCCGGGTCTGGGATCTGCCGGTGCGGATCGTCCACTGGTCGCTGGTGGCCGCGGTGCTGGCCTGCTACGTCAGCAGCCGGATCGGGCCGGAGTATTTCCGGCTGCATCTGGCCTCCGGCTACGTTGTGACCGTGCTGGTGGCGTTCCGACTGCTGTGGGGCCTCGTCGGCACCCGCCATGCGCGCTTCGCGAACTTCGTGCGCGGGCCGCGCGCGGTGCTGCGCCAGGCCAGCCAGTTGCTGCGCGGCCAGCCGGCGCGCCATGCCGGGCACAACCCGCTGGGCGCGCTGATGGTGCTGGCGCTGCTGGCCAGCCTGGCGGTGCAGGCGGTGACCGGCCTGTTCGGCAATGACGAGATCTTCAATGTCGGGCCGCTGTACGGCTGGGTCGGCGACGAGCGCAGTCTGGAGCTGACGGCGATCCACAAGGGGCTGTTCAACTGGATTGCCGGCGCCATCCTGATCCACGTGCTGGCGATCCTCGCGCACCGCCTGCTGAGCCGTGAAAACCTGGTCCGGGCGATGTGGACCGGCCGCAAGCCGGCCGATGCCGTCGCTCGCGACGAGGCGATCGGCTCCTCCCGCCTGTGGCGGGCGCTGCTGCTGCTGGTGATTGTCATCGCCACGCTGGCGGCGGTCGTGCTGCTGGCGCCGGCGCCAGCGCTGTCGTCCTACGAGTGAGGCCGGCGGCATCGCCGCCATGTCTTCACGACCGCCCGCTGCGCATTCCACAACAGCCTGCTGCCGACGCTGCTGGATCGCCAGCAAGCCGGTGACTGGAGAGGTCTCCAGGACTCCAGAAAGCACTCCAGGCGTGGCGCTGGAATACGCTGATTTCATCAATGGAAACAGTGGTCTACAAATCTTTACACAGGCTTTGCGGGCGATCTGCCGCAGCCTTCCGGTGACTGGCTCGGCCGTTGCAATCCCGTTGTCCCTGCAAGGTTTCGGATGCGCCCAGCAGCGCTCCGGACGGCATGGCGGACAACTCCACTTCGCGGTGGTCGCAGGTCAGAAAGGCTTGATCAAGGAAACAGGTGAATGAAGAACAAACAGTCAACGCTCGCTTTTGCCATCGGGCTGACCATCGGTCTGTCGGCGGCAGGCTCCAGCGCCATGGCGGCGGATGCCGCCGCGGCCACAACGGACGGCGCCGCGGCGGCACGCGCCACCGGCAGCACGGCCGCCGCCCGTCCGAATGCGCTGTGGTCCTACCAGCCGGTCAGCGCGGCGGCAGCGCCAAAGGTCAAGGCGGCCCGCTGGGTGCGCACGCCGATCGACGCCTTCGTGCTGGCCAAGCTCGAGGAGAAGGGCCTGAAGCCGTCGCCGGACACCGATCGCGCCTCGTTCATCCGGCGCGCCACGCTGGATGTCTGGGGCGTGATCCCGACGCCGGAAGAGGTGCACGCCTTCGTCTCCGACCGTTCGCCGGACGCCTACGACAAGCTGGCCGACCGCCTGCTGGCCTCGCCGAAGTACGGCGAGCGTCAGGCCCGGCGCTGGCTCGATCTGGCCCGCTACGCCGACAGCGCCGGCTTCCAGGGTGACCAGACCCGCCCGAACATGTGGCGTTACCGCGACTGGGTGATCAAGGCCTTCAATGCCGACAAGCCCTACGACCAGTTCATCCTGGAACAGCTGGCCGGCGACGAGATCAAGCCCGGCGACCAGGACGCGCTGATCGCCACCGGCTTTCTGCGCGGCTACCCCGACAACATCAACTCCCGCGACCTGGTGCAGAAGAAGTACCAGCACACCACCGACATGACCGACACCGTCGGCGAGGTGTTCCTGGCCCAGACCGTCGGTTGCGCCCGCTGCCACAACCACAAGGCCGATCGCATCTCGCAGAAGGAGTACTTCCAGCTGCAGGCGTTCTTTGCCAACACCAGTGCGGTCGACGACATCCCGGCCGCCAAGGGGCCGCAGGAAATCGCCTACGAGCAGGCCGACGCCAAGTGGAAGGCGGCGACCGCGGAGCTGCGCGCCCAGCAGAAGGCGATCATCGACAAGGTTCGCGAGCCGGCCAAGCATTACCTGCTCGACCGCTATTCGCAGGCGACCCAGGCGTCGCTGCGCAAGCTCTACTCGACGCCGGAAGCGCAGTGGACGGCGCACGACCGCTGGGTCATCAACCGCTTCACCGACTACGGCACCGATGACGTGCTGGCCGCCTACCTGCGCGACAACGCCGACCCGAGCGCCGAACAGTACAAGCCGGAGTACGCCGGTTGGGCCGACGAGTACCGCAAGCTCGGCGAGGAACTGCGCAAGTTCGACAAGCTGAAGCCGTCCGGCGGCTCGCTGGAGATTTCGGCGATGTCCGAGCTGGGCCAGACCCAGGCGCCGCCGACCCATCTGCTGTTCGGTGGCGACTTCGAGCGGCCGGTCGAGGAAGTGCAGCCGGGCTTCCCGGCCGCGATCACCTCGGAAAAGCCGGTCATCGTGCCGACCGAGAAGTCCTCCGGCCGGCGCACGGCGCTGGCCCGGTGGATCGCCAGTCCGGGCAATCCGCTGACCGCCCGGGTATTCGCCAACCGGGTCTGGGACCAGTACTTCGGCCGCGGCATCGTCGAGATGCTGAGCGACTTCGGCAAGGCCGGCCAGAAGCCGAGCCATCCGGAACTGCTCGACCATCTGGCCACCCGCTTCGTCGAGCATGGCTGGAGCGTGAAGCAGCTGCATCGCGAGATCCTGCTGTCCAGCGTCTACCGGCAGTCGTCGGCGTTCCGTCAGGACGTCGCCAGCGCCGATCCGGAGAACAAGCTGCTGGCGGTGTTCCCGCGCCGTCGTCTCGATGCCGAAACGATCCGCGATTCGCTGCTGGTCGCGTCCGGATCGCTGACCGACAAGGTCGGCGGCCCCAGCGTGTTCCCGCCGGTGCCGTCGAACCTGTTCACCGGCAATGCCTGGAAGGTGTCGACCGACAAGGACGACTGGAACCGCCGCAGCCTGTACATCTTCACGCGGCGCAGCATCCCGTATCCGCTGCTGCAGCCGTTCGACATCGCCAACACCCAGCAGGCGCATGCCAAGCGCGACATCACCACCACGCCGCTGCAGGCGCTGACCCTGTTCAACAGCGAGATCGTCTTCGACTGGTCGAAGGCGCTGGCCGGGCGGGTGCTGCGCGAACGCGGTGCCACCGCATCCGCGCAGCTCGATGGCCTCTACGAGATCGTCTATGCCCGCAAGCCGGACAAGCAGGAGAAGGCGACCCTGCTGGCCTTCCTCGACAGCCAGGAGAAGGTGCTGAAGGCGCAGGCGGCCAACGGCAGGTTCGCGATCAACGTGCCGATCGGCCTGGAAAAGGCCGGCCCGCTCGATCCGATCCGCGCCGCCGCCTTCGTCGATCTCACCCACGCGGTCGTCAACTCCAACGAGTTCACCTACCGCTTCTGAACACCGCAAACCCTTTTCCGGAGATTTCGCATGACTGATTTCAACAAGCCGACCTCGCGTCGCGAACTGCTGGCAAACGCCGGCCTCGGCCTCGGCGGCCTGGCGCTCGGCGGCGCCTTCTTCCCGTCCGCGGCCCTCGCCAGCGAGCCGGTCACCGGCCTCGTCGATCCGCTGGCCCCGAAGCCGACCCACTTCCCGGCCAAGGTGAAGTCGGTGATCTGGCTGCACATGGACGGCGCGCCGTCGACCCTGGACCTGTTCGACTACAAGCCGGAGCTGGTCAGGCTGGCCGGTCAGGAAGTGCCGGCCTCGTTCATGAAGGGCATCAAGGAAGGCGTGCGCGGCACCTCCAACAAGCTGCTGGCGACCCGGCGCGAGTGGAAGCAGTTTGGTGAAAGCGGCGCCTGGTTCTCGGACCTGCTGCCGAACCTCGCGACCCAGGCCGACAAGATCGCCTGGATCAAGTCGAGCACCACGATCGGCGCGACCCACGACATCTCGATCCTCAAGCTCAACACCGGCGACCTGAGCCCGGGCCGGCCGTCGCTCGGCGCCTGGGTGCAGTACGCGCTCGGCGCCGCCAATCCGGACCTGCCGGCCTATGTCGTGCTCTACAACGACAAGCGCGAGCCGCGCGGCGGCGCGATCAACTGGAGTTCCGGCTTCCTGCCGGCGGTCTACCAGGGCACCGCGTTCCGTCCCGGTGATTCGCCGATCCTGCATCTGAACCGTCCGGAGCTGGTCGCCGAAGGCGAGCAGGGCAGCACGCTGGACCTGTTGAACCGCCTGAACCGCAGCCATGCCCGCCGCTATCCGGCCGACACCGAGCTGCAGGCGCGCATCCGGTCCTACGACCTCGCGGCAAGGATGGAAGTGACGGCGCCGGAAGCGGTCA
>PNMW01000021.1 GCA_013823855.1 Lysobacteraceae bacterium
CGATGCATCGCCTGACGATTCAAATGATCGAATCAGATCCGCAGTGTCAAAGCGGGCCCCCTGGATCGAGCGCCATCTGACGCCGATTCGTGACCGTCGCAATCGCGCACTACCTCGCGAATATGTGAGCGGTGAGGCTATTCACTATCTCGGCCGACGATATCGACTCAAGGTCGTCATGGTCCCTGCGGTAGTCCCGACCGTGCGGCTACGCGGCGGCTTTCTTGAGGTCACGGTTTCAGCCAGGAACGATGTCGAGCCAGCAATCCGGGCCTGGTATCGCCAGAAAGCGAGAGACTATTTTTCTCAGCGGCTGATCGCGGTGTCTTCGTCACTGTGCTGGGTTCGTCATCAGCCAAAACTTCGGTTGGCGTTTCTGAGCAAGCAGTGGGGAAGCTGCTCGCCTTCTGGCACGCTGACGTTGAACGCACTTCTTGTGCAAGCGCCCCGTGATTGCGTTGATTACGTTCTTCTCCATGAGTTGTGCCACCTGCGCGAGCACAACCACAGTCGCGGTTTTTACCAGCTTCTGGAGCGCCATTTCCCGACTTGGCGGTCGGTGAAGTCTCGGCTCGATGGCATGGCTGATGAATTTCTTCGGCCGAATAGCCCGAAGATCCACGATATCGCCGAACAGCACTGGCCTTAGACTCGTAGGTGTCATCGCGAGCTTTTCCTTGCTGACGATCCAGCATGTGCAGCACCCGCATACCGCGCTGAACCAATGCCTGGCACCCAGGTAGCTGGCAGGCGACTACCGATCCGGCAGTATTTGTGCGGAGGAAAGTTCCAAGCAGCCATGACTATTTCGGAACTTCGGCGGCGACAACTGCCAAGCAAATCAAGCTGGGGCGCCTCGGAACTGGCAGGCCAAACTGGCCGTCTGGACGTTGGCGAACCAGCTTTGTTGCAATGGCTTCCCTCAGAAACCCTGTACAGCCTTTGCGCAAGGCACCATGTATTTTGGGGATTCACCCGCGCATCCTCGACGAGCCAGTTACTGTTCGGAGGAGGCAGATCGGGAATGCAGCATGATTTTCCGAGTCACCTTGACGAACTTGTTCATCGTACCCGCGGGGCTTTCGGTACGGCCCAACACATTGCGAAAGCGCAAACCTTGCTCCGCTACTTCAAACCGTTTCTGGGCCTTGAACAGTGTGCGAATGCAGTTTCCGCGATGCGCTCCCCGTCGGTCGCCCATCTGAAGTTCAACCTGGGCCTGTTGACCAGCCGATTCCGCGCGCACCACCCACTCAAGGCATGTCCCCAATGCATATCTAACGACCGACAGGAAACAGGATGGTCCTACTGGCACATCCAGCACCAGTATCCAGGTGTTAGGGTGTGCCCGAAGCATGGAACAATACTTTTTGAGAGCACCCTGAAGTCAGGCGGTGTGTCCCGCTTTGATTGGGTTTTGCCGTCAGCGCTTCATACAGCCGTGTTTCCGGTAACGCCGTCAGAGTCGGCGCAAAAAAAGTGGCTTTCTCTGAGCGAGACCATCATAAGCCTCGTCGACACCGATGAAGCACCGGGCTGGTTGGCAATCGATCATTTGCAACGTGTGTTGTTACGTGAAATCCGATTACGGGGCTGGTCAACGCACACCGGCCAGTTGCGGATCAAGCAGATCGCGCAAGACTTTGTGCCGTATGCCGCAAATTTCATCGGAATGTCGGAACTGAGCGCACTACCACGTTCCGTCGCTGATGCCGAAATACAGATCGGTCGACTCCTACGGCCGATGCGTACAGGCACTCATCCTCTACGGTTTCTTACGCTGATCGACTGGCTGTTCCCAAGCGCGTCATCATTTCGAGCCGCATTGGCTGACATGTCAGCCGACCATGATGCCTCGATAAGCGATAAACCCGGCATCCTCAAGCAACCTGCCAACGAAGCAAACCCCGCCAAGGATGAGCTTATCCGTCGGATCATTACCGGCGAAGCATTAAGCACCGTGGCACGGGATATCGGCGTTGCCATCACCACTGCGTCGGCATGGGCCGCTCAAGTTGGCATTGCCACGAACCGACGCCCAAGCGTTCTGAAGACAGACGTTTACGATGCACTCATCCTGGACCTTAAAAGGGGCACAGACAAGCAGGTCGCAGCGCAGAATCATGCGGTTTCTATTAGTACCGTCAACAGAATTCTCCGAACAACGGTCGGCCTGCAAAGTCGCTGGACGAATGCTCGGTTCGAGGCCGCCAGGGAAAGACATCGCGCAGACTGGCTTGGTGGCTTGCAGCTTCATCGTACGCATGGCGTGAAGTTCTTGAGAGCTCTCCTATCGTCCGGGTACGCCTGGTTATATCGAAACGACCGAGCCTGGTTACAGGAGCAACATCCTAGTCGGGTTTCCAGGCAATCCGTTGGGCCGCGTATTCATTGGGATTCACGTGATCACGAGCTAAAACTGGCTGCTCAGAAGGCGATCTTGCTGCTTGCTAAACGGCGGCCCAGACGCATCATCCGCCTGAGTGAGATCCTTCAGCTTGTTCCCGATCTGAAGGCCAAGCAGAACCAGCTCGACAGGCTGCCACTTACGAGCAAGGTTCTCAAAGAAGCGATCGGGGACCGACGGGGCAGACGCGACAACGGCTGACCCTTTCAGGCACCGAATGCATTTATGCATTTATGTTTGCGTTGCGCTCGTCGAACCCGAGTGATTTCAAACCTGAAGCACGACCAGAAACAGCTACACTTGTGTTTATTATGCGTTTATGCATAATGCGATGCATTATGCATACGGAACATCAAGCCAGAATTCTTCGGGCAGCACATTTATGCCGCACTAGAAAGCTCAGCCAAGAGCAGATCGCGGTCGAAGTTGGGGCGAGTCAGTCACAAGTAAGCCGCATCCTCAGCGGCAGAGGAAAGCGCTTTTCGAGATTGAGCGCGGAGATTTGTAGCTGTATTGAGCGCTTGAACAGCACCGTAGCTGTTCAAGTCGCCGCTGAAGAAAATCAGGATCTTATGTCCGCGATTCGTGAGACATGGGACGGCTCATCAACGCATGCGATCGCGTTGGCGACGGTTATTCGGTCTCTGGCGGCGTTCCACAGACCAGTAAAGGAAATAGAACCTGCAGCGATGACGCCGTCGAACGAGAAGCACCAACGGAGCTGATGAGTGCGAGGAAAATTCCACGTTATCCCGAAGTGCCTGCCCGACGAACATGCTCGCGGCTATGCAGGAAGGGTTGCACGAATTAACGGCCTCACGCGTATTGAGCTACGCCAAGAGGCATTGCGTTCGATTGAAGGCGATCAAAGTACGTCCATCAAGGAAGCAATTTGGTTGGCAGGGAGCTCAGGAATTGGCGCCAGCGAATTCGTCCAAAATCATACCCTTGTACCCTTTTTCCATTTCGTAACCAGCAAATGTCGTGATGGCGGCCCACACGGCAGCGAGGCTTCACCGGAGAGCCTGAACGCGTCCTTGCGAATTGGCCGACGAAGTGTCCAGTTGTGTCGACAGTGCGTCAATGATGATATTTCGAATCAAGGAATCTCGTACTGGAAGCGGGAACATCTTCTGCCTGGTCGCGCTTGGTGCTCAAAGCACCTGACTGCACTAGCTAGACTGGAAGATATCGACATCTTTTCCGTTTCCCCAGCGAGTGCGAACGAAAACGCAATTCCGAACGATGAACTCTGGGTCGAACGGTTAAAGAATCAGCCGATAATAAATCGCTTTCTTGCAATCCAAGACGGGGTTATTCGTCATCAAGGTGCTCTCCTTCAAGCCTCAGTATCTCGAATGTTACGTGATCGAGCCCTTTCTCTCGGATTTCATGGCGGCACATCCGAAAAGAAAGGAAATCTTCTCAGTCGGCACCTACTCGATAATGTCGATAGGAAATGGTTGAGTGGCGTAATGCCACGTTCAATTAATGAGCTCGGTGATGGTTATATCGGTGCAATTGATTCAGCTACTAGCGGATGTCACGACTCTTGCAGCACGGTTGCTTTTATCTTGGCGGCGGTAGTATTTTGGAGTGACAGCAGAGAAGCTCTTGATGCCTTGCTCAGCGCTGAGTATCTGGATAACCCACGACGGACAAGACCACGCGATCAGCCTCTGACGGATTTTTATGACCTCGGTAAGGCATATGTAGACGCAAAGGGGGTTCACCATCGTGTTGCAGATAATCTTGGCCTGCCTAGGGCATCCGTAGCAGCGAGTCTCAAAATGCTGGGACTGCCCGCTATGGGGGATAAGCCCGATCAGCAACTCATCAACGCAATGCGCATGTTCGGCCAAGGGGCGTCTCTTGTGACAGCAGCAACAACGAATCAAGTTGAAGTATATGAACTAGAAAATTTGGTACGTCGCTCTATTGGCCGGTTCAGTAACGCAGTCCAAGGCTGGTCAGAGACCGCTGAAACTGAAGCCGCCTAGGGTTGCTACTTTGTACTTCAGATACGTCTCGGCATACACGGTTTTCAGTTGCACAAGGACAGTCGATGGACCCGAATCGGTGCGGAACTACCGACTACGTATGAACTCTCAAGCCTTGTCCTGATAGCTACTTAGAATGCGCCATTAGTGATCGTGTCAAGATGCTTCACCGACGGGTATGTGCTGCCAGAAGCAATCATTCATGTGCGGCCGATTCGATACGCGTCGCCACTTCACCGCAGCAGCTTCATGGCGCGGCCACTCGCAATCGCGGCGACACGGCTGCTGACGCCGAGCTTGCTGTAGCCGAGCCGATCAAGTCGGCGCCGAAAACTGTTGGCCTCACCTGAAACCGGCTGACAGTCTCAGCGGTGAGCTGCCTTCGGGAGGCGGGCGAACCGGTACCGTCCGACCGGATCACCCTCTCAGTCGCCGATTCCATCGAGGTGTGTCAGTTCTGAGTCGCTGATCGGTAGCTTCCCTGGGCTAGGTTCATGTTGCCGTTGACAGCATTTCGGAGGCCTCTTGAGGCAGTCCCTTCTGGTGCCGCGCAACCCGCTCCCAGATCGCTTGCAGATCAGGGTGACGCGCAGCAGATGCTGCTTGCCAGAACCGCTTCTGGATATGGTAGAGGTCAGCCCGGCCATTCTCGGCAAGTCGGCCTTCCAACCAGTCGAGGCTTGGCACTATCACCCGCTCGACCGACGCCCGAACTGACGCCGCATCCGCAATGACGATCCCTGCCGGGTCGTAATCCACGAACAGCCAGACCCTGGGACGACCCGCCAGCGCCAGCGTTGAAGTCGCCATGTTCAAGTTCGTGTCGCCGCGGTACAGCGCGAAGATCGAACCCTGGTCCTTCGCGATCCACAGGTAGCGATCCAGGCGCCTGAAGGTTTCGAGGTTTTCCACCCACAGCACGATGTCGCACTGGGCCCGTGCGGCAACCTCGAGGTCGATGAGGTGCGAGAAACCTGGTCGAGGCTGGATCGGATCCCCGCCCACCATTACGCCGTCGTTCAGCGCCCGAACCAGTACAGCTCCCTGATAGGGACCCCGGCTACCGGATTTCTCGGATGGCAGCCCAGACAGGGCGGCATCTGCTCGCGTGAAAAGCTCAGTGGGCGGCTCGATCGGAATTGCGGCTCGAGTCAGGATGTCAGCGGCGCGGCCCGCGTCTTCAGGCGCGAAGACGATTCGACCGCTGACCAGCCTGCCGATGTCGTACTCCTTGGAGAATCGACGGGCGACTGCACTCGGCGCCTGATCGGTCTTGGCGCCGCCGGCGACACCCCTCAGATAGCGAATATCGGTGAGGTCAAGGACGGGCATACGCCGGCTGCTTCGGAAGGACGATGATCGTGCTGTAGCGGAGGTTCAGGTCGAAGCGATCGTTGCGGCCCAGGGCCGGGTCAAGGTCGAGCGCACTGCGATAGCCCTTGTTGGTCAGAACCGTATCGACCCGAAGTAGCCATTCTTCGGGGTCGATCGCGTGAAGCTTCGGCCTTTCCTGCCGCCAGGACAGAAGACAGACCGGCTGCCGGACGATCTCGAGGTGGCCGATGATGTCGCTGACGGCCTTCTGGATCGGGCAGGGCTGGATGTAGATGATTTCTTCCGCGTCCTCGACCAGTTCAATCGGCGGGGGCGGCAGCTTCTTGACCGCCGGCGCTTTCGTTGCCGGCATGCCGATTGCGGCTTCCACGAAGGCCGAGAGCATCATCCGATTGTTGTCGAGCAGATCAGCCCTCGGGACCGGCGACAGATCTTCACAGCCCAGCAGGGCTGGCGGTGACGCCGAGCCAACCGGAACCTCGAACCCGTCCTTGTCCCCGTTGGTTCGGAGCCAGCGAGCAGCCTGAGCCACCCGAAAGAGGCTTTCCTGTAGGCGCTGGACCTTGGTGAGGCCTACATGGATCTCGCTTTGGCTGGCGAGCAGCCGGCCGCGCCATTCCCCTTGGGGGCTGATCAGATGACGCATGACCAGGGCCATGACCTCGGGTCGTCCCCGGGCCAGCGCGTCATCCATCACATTTCGGCCGATGGTGTCGACCTGATGGAGTTCGTCGTAGAGGGCCTTCACCTCCCGGAGGTAGAACCGGTTTTGGATGATCTTGCGATCGAGGTTGACGACGTCCCCGTACTGGGTAGCGACCAGCTCTTTGAGGACCTCAAGGTTGCGCGCCATGTAGTAGCGAACCATCACCGCTTTCGTCCGAATCTGCTCTTCGAGCACTTCCCGCTCATCGGACTCTTCGATTTCACGCGCGGCCAGCCACAGGCTATCCAGCGCCCTCACTTCTGGGCTGATGCGTGTCAGGGTCTCGAACGATGATCTGCGCCGCAGGTGGTCACCCAGATACGAACGGAGACCTGGGTGAAGGAAGTAACGGTCGGCTTCCTCGAGTTTCAGCGCGCCGACAGCCTCCAAAGCCGCAACCGCTTTCCGGTCGCGCGGATCCGTCGCATCGACGATCGATCGCAAGGCCTGGGTGACATAGGCCTCGCCGGCGAGCAGCGCCTTGAGAGCTTGGCGGACGCCGCTGGATCCTTCCTCGGGGGCGTCAGACACCACGGCCACCCTCAAAGAGGGAGCGCGTCTGTTGTGCGTCGGCCGGCGCCTGCTCGTCGGTGCGCTTGAATACGTCCGGCGCATGGTGGTGCAGGAAGTCGAGCGCCTGATCGATCCGGGCAATCTTGCCGGTGAATCGGTAGCGGTTGGACCTACCGTCGACCGTGACCACGTAGCCGTCATCGAGCAGCAGCTTGGCTGCCTTTTCGAGTAGATCGCGGTAATCGGTGTCGGAAGACGCTCGCTTCAAGGTGGCCTGCAGGTCAGTGGCGATCTGGGTGTTCCGGTTGAGCCCGGCTTCCAGAATGGCCAGGTCCATCGTGCCCCCTACCGAGATCGCCTGATTCTCCCCGCCAGCACGGCGGATCGTGTCCAGCACCGATACGATCGGCCCGTAGACATCGCGAAACTGCACGAACTCGCGCCGGGCCTGCTCGACCATCCGGTCATGCGGAATCTGCGGCGCCATGAAAAAGGCGCCGTCGGGGCTGAGTCGTGCCAGCCGCATATCGATGACATCCAGCCAGGATTCGACTGAAGCCCTCGACTCCTGCTCGTCAAGCAGCCGGAACTCGTCAGGGAATGCGACGGGGCAAATGAAGGCGCCCTTGAGCAGCGCCCTGCAGGTGCGACCAAGGTTGGGGTCACGCATATTCATGAGGTCGCCTCCTCCGGAAGGGTGACGAGTTGACCAATGATTCCGCCGCGCTTCAGGTTGTACTGCCGCGCGAAGAGACTTCGCTTGCTGGCGGTCATATCGGGGGAGGCGGTCAGCACGTCGATGTGGTTCTCAGCCAGCAGGGTCATCAGCGCTTCGAAATTGCGCTCATCGATCTTGCCCACCTCATCGAGCACGAAGGGCAGCCACGCCGGTCGGTCTCCGCGGATGCAATTCATGATGCCGAGCGCAATGACCGATTTGGTGACCACGGTCATCCCGCCCGAGCTGAGCTGATCGATCTCTTCGTCTCTGGAGAAATGCTTCACCACGTTATGAATCTGCACTTCGCCCTTGAGCGTCAGGACCGTGGCGAGATCAATCGCCTGCGTGTTCAGACTGATGTTCTGGGAGAACCTCTGCAGCGCCTGAACGCGCGTAAACGGCGGGAGGTCGCTCCCTGATCGCAGGATCTCCTCGTCCTCGCTCCCGAGCGCATGATCCAGGTGGGAGAGCCACGGAACTGCTTCGTGATCGACGGACACGCGCATCTCGAGGCGCTGCAGGCTGTGGAAGCCTGACACTCGGGCCATGCCTTGCTGGAGCACCTTGTCGAAGGCCGCGACCTGGCGCCTGAAATCGGAGAGTCGGTCCCGCGCGCTCAAGAGCTTCCCGCGTAGCGTCTGGTAGGTATTCCAGATGTTCGGGGCCAGGTTGGCCGCCGCGGTGCGCTGCACGTGGATGTAAGTCTCGGCCAGTGCGATCTGTGACGGGTTGTCACCGAGTTCTGCGATCTTGGGCTCAAGGAGATCCTGGACTTGTCCTGGCGCACCTCGGGGCACGAACGCTTCCAAGAAGGCGACCGTTGCGTTCCTCAGTTCGGTCAACGCTCGATTCCGCGCCGTGTTGGCGGTGTCACAGGTCACCTTGGCCTCCTGGACCGAAGCAAAGGGAAGCGAGTCAACCGCCATGCCCGCCTGGGATAAGGCAAGGGCATGCTGATGGGCGAGATTCTCTAGCTGACCCTGATCGCGCTCCAGATCGCTCAAGCCGAGTTCGGCCTGCTTCTTCTTGGTGTTGGCGGCATCGACGCGAGCCATGCCGTCGGCTTCGATTCGAACTTTTTCTGCCCGGAGGCCGGCGAGGTCTTCCATCACGGAACGGATTGCAGTTCGAAGTTCGTCGAGACGCGTAGGGCCTGAATCCTGAATCCATGCTTGCCAACTCTCGACGAGCCCCTTGAAGGCCTCGATCTTTTCAACAGCGTCGCGAGCCTGTCCGACCGCATTCTCCGCGGCGCGGATTTTTTCGGGGTCGGCACCGCGCTCACGAAGCGCCTGATCCTTCAATTCATCGAGCTTCAGGCGCTCATTTTTCTGCTGCTCCTCCAGCGCTTTCTGCCGCGCCTGGAACTGCTGTTCGGACTCGTACCGATTCCGTACCGCCTCCATGTCCTGACGAATCCGGGCGTCGCTCTCGACCAGCTTCCCTTCCCAGTGCTTCTCGACAGCCGTGCGGTACTCGTTGGCTTTCGCTTGGGCCGCTTTGGCTTCCGCCACGAGGCGTTGCGCCCGCTCTTCAAGCGAGAGCCGCTCTCGGCGAACCTGTTCGCGCAGGACTTCGACCTGAGTCTTGGCTTGGTCGCGCTTTCGGTCGGCCGCGTTGAAGGCGAACGTCGCGCGGGTCTTGGCGTCTTCTGCGCCTCGGAGGCGCTTGGATACTTCAGTGATGACAGACTGAGCGACGCTCACTTCTTCATCCGCCTTCCCAACGCGCAATTCGGCGGCGGCGACCCTCGATTCCATGATGCCGGGATTGGCCCAGTCGGGAAGATCGACGCCGCTGAGATCGAGCGTCAGTCCGTAGGCCGTATCAGGCAACGGCTCATCACCGTCATGGACCGCCGGCGCAAGATCGGTGCGGGTCAGCAGGGAAGGTGCCACCAACCGAACGAGGCGATCACGGCTAGGGTCTTCGGGGCGGGCGAGCAAAAACTCCTGAAGCGAGCCTGCCGGCGGCGTGAACGAATCCCGCGTTTCCGCAAGCCGCTCGTGTGCGTTGTTTCGAGACCGTTGGGCCGCCTCAAGATCGTGCTCGGCCTTGTTGAACTCGGCCTGGATTTTCTGGACCTCGGCCGCAGCCTGAGCCAGTGCGGCATTGGCCTTTTCACGTTCGTCACCGACGCTGTTGAGCGAATCGTGTGCTGCTTCGACAGCCGCAGTGAGTTCCGCCGAAACGGTCGGGTTCTTGGCGTTGGCTTCCGCGAGTTGGGTTTGAGCCTTCGCGTCAATCAGCGCGTCCTCGGCAGGCTGAACGGCGGCTCGACGTTTTTTATCGAGTTCCAGTCGGCGGGTATTCCCGCGTTCTGTTGTCGTTTGCAGCTCCCGATCCCGGGAGGCCAGATCGGTATCACGCTGCGCTCGAAAGACCCTCATGTCTTCAGCGTGACGATCCGCTGTTCGGAGCTTCTGGCTCTCGAACTCCGCCATCGCCGCCTGGTATTCGGAGGTGATCGCATTCAGGTAGGCGATTGCATCGCCCCGACGGCTGATGAGATCCGGGAGCGTGCGAACGAGTTGCGATTTGCCCGGGGCATCGCTGTCTACGTAGCGTTTCTCGTCTCGCTCCAGCGGTTCAATCTGCGTTTGGAGTTGGCCCTCGACTGCGCGCTTGGCTGTGACGGCCGCCTCAGCTGCGTTGACTTCTTTCAATCCGAGGTCTTCGGCTGCCTTGAGATCGGACGTGGCGACTGCGACTGCGCGCTGCGCTTCCGCAATCTTTTCCTTCCATGCGTCCTGTGTGGCATCCAGACGCTGAAGCGTCAGGGCCATCGTGTGGTCAGCGGCTCGGGACTTGCTGATCGACTCCTGAAGCGGCCCTTCGTTTCGGCGGTTCTCGAGTACGCGGCGAACCGCCTCGTAGTCGCCGGCGAGTCGGCCGGTGATTTCTCGCATATCGGGCAGCTTGAGTGTTGACGTAGCACCTCCGAGGCGCTGGATCACCAGCGCTGCAATGACCTGCTTCAGATCCTTGAACTGCAGGGTCTGCTTGATGATCCCGCTCATCAACAGGTTCAGGTTCGGTAGCGCATCTCCGGCGTAGGAATACTGGTAGCCGAGCTGGATGAACTTCCGGTCGTGCACCTCGCTGTGCTTGGATCCGAGGATGACCGTCTGATACTGGTTGATACCCAGCTCATCGGTGCGCTCGATCCCGTGCTCGATGCAGTACCGGCGAAGGTGATCGTCATCGAGGATCAGCGTCTTGCCGTCTCGGTCCCCGACAAAGAACTCCCTGCGAAAGCCCGACTTGATGATGCGATACCGCGGGGAGCGCCCCTCGCCTCGCATCACCGCCAGACGCTTGCCGTCGTCGCCACGCTCGTACTCGAAGGCGATCGCACAGTCCGGCCGGGGCAGAAGAAATTCGATGGGGTGTTTGTTGCCACCCGTCGCCGACCAGCTGCAGGGTGCCCCAAAGAAATAGGGCAGGATCATCAGGGTGGTGGTTTTGCCGGCTGCGTTCTCCCCCACCAGGGATACGCCACCCTGAGGGTCGATGAACCCGAACCGGCCCGAGACCTGATCGCTTGTCTGGGTGTTGATCAGGTAGATACCGGTCAGGCGGTGTGGCTTCGACATGCAGGACTCGCGGGCGTGATTCGACAAAGATATCCCAGACCTAATTCAGCCGTAACGTATTGACCAGTGCATCGAAAATAAGACAATCAGTCAACGATAATTATTTCGCGGGCTTGACCTGACCAAGTCCCATCTCCGACCAGAAGGTCGACCAGAATACTTCGTCAACCCTCAGATCCACGAAGCGTCCGAATTGGCTAGGAGACCGACTCAATAGCGCTTCAATACCGGTCTTGGCGGGAGCAAGGAATGTCGATGCCGCATACTCAAAATCTGAGACGCGAAGCTCATCTCCAGTTCTGCTGAGCGCAACTCGGTGAGCTGCAACCCACAACGCGATGATCAGCCTACGAACCCCAGCGGTAAGCCGAAAAATCGGCTCATAAAGTTCGTTGGGCGGAAGTCTCCCAACCATCCACTGATATCGCGCTAGAACATCAATGAACTGACGATATGCAAGATCATCAGGTCCAGCGAATGGGTGAATTGCATGATAGCCACCGACTGACAAGCGCTGCCCCGTCGAAAGCCGCGTCGTCAATGCTCCAATCCCATCAGGGGTGCCAGAAAAGATTACCGAGATACCCCAACGGTTAATTAATGTCAATATCCACTTTAATGTACTGTCTTCTGCGATGGTCAACTTAAGATCGCTCGCCTTCGCGTTCTTCTTACTACGAATCTTAATTGTCGCAAGTTTGAATAAGTTCTGAACCTCATCTATATGTAGTAGTGCAAGAAAGTGACTCTGCGCAACGCGTCTCCACTCTGCCAGCATCTTTGATCCATCACGTCTACTGCGCGCTAATGTATCTGAAAATCGAGGGGTGTATCCTTCAATCGCTGCAGACATAACGTCATCCAATTCGACCATCAATGCTTCGGCCAAGTCCTCTGCTCGTCCACTGCCTGGAGCATCGATTGATACCCAAACAACCTGGTAGTTTCCGTCAACCAAGTTGGGAAATTGATGATGACGAATCACTTGCCCGGGAAGACATAACAAGCTTCGACGAACGCCCTCAGTTTTTCCACACCCAGCAATTCCTGACACAACAGCCGCCATAGCGTTACTAATTGGTCGTGCCTGGCAAACCGATGCTTCTTGCATTCCTGAAGGAGAATCACTGTCTGCCAACATTTCTCTCCATGTCAATGCAAGAGTTGGATCTCGTTTAGAAAGCGATTGCCGGATCAGCATATCAATTGTTTGCTGCAGCTTTGCCTCTTCTTCCATTGGAATATGCAGATCTCGTATCGAGAAAACTCGATGTAACCGCTCAATCTGCGAAAGATCTTGTATATCTTTAGGAAGAGGCGGAAGGTACGTCATTCGTTTCATCGCATCAATTTTTTCTAGCGCCGGTCCCAAAGGTCGGATAAGAATATTCTGCGTTGATTCGTCAGGTTTCAATACCCTAGGCATCTTCGAGTTCCGAATTAAGAATCTCGTTCATCATTTCGATATGCTCGGCAGCTGATTGCGGGTGCTGGTTCGATGTTCCCGGCGACAAGGCAGATGGTGTTTCTGCGGCCAAGTCAGAATTGGAAATCTCTAGTGCACGCGCATCAGAAAGCGAAGGCGGACGTGTTGAATCAGCGGCCAGTGCTTCTTTCGTAAGTGCTTTTGCATTCTCGATCTGCTTAATGGACGCATCAAGCCAATCAAGTCCGCGCACTGTTGATTGGTGCTCTCGACTTGCTCGAAGTTGCAAATCATATTTGTAGATATCGGCAACTTCATCAAATGTTGCATCCGCCGGGACCGTTGAATGGTCAACAAGGTCTAGCTTCATGACACCCTGGTGCGAAGCGTGTGGCGTCCAAATCTGCGAAGTACTGCCGGGGAAATAATGACAATTACCCTGCGACCGGCCAAAGTTCCGAGCCAGTGTTGCCCACTCAACACGCTTATCTCCGCTCGGCTGATAAAGCGCACGTGCAAACCGCACGCCACTTGAAGTGAAGGTCATGGTCCCTGACGGCAAGAGATCCGTAATCAACTTTTCCTCTGATACCTTTCTTGAGTAGCCAAGACCGACACCATGCCCATAATTCCAAAGGCCTGCCGGTGTGGGTTGTACGCCTTGCGCGCGCATGTGCGTATCCATACGGTGCTCGCGATCTGCCGTAAGATTGTAGTGATTGAATAGACCATACAAATACTCGACATACTCACGTACTGTGAATAATGCTCTGGAGGGATCGAATTTTCTTCGCTCCATCTCAATACGCCGCGCATCTATCGAGCCAGGAACAAACTCGAACTGCTCGTCTTTAGCAATTCTGTGCAGGACTTCGATGATCCCTTTTAGATCTGGACGATATGGGGGCGCAAAGCTTTCTTGAAGCCTAAGGTCTACTCCCGTTTGCCGCGCTGCGCGCGACAGATACTCCCCTCTATCACACATCAGTATGAATGGAAGCGATGGAAATGGCTTAAGGGTTGAAAATAGCGGATATCCCCAAAGCTCAGCTATGAGCTTTGGCTCAGCCGCAGCACAGAATAGAGCAATTTTTGCCATATCCCATGATGGTCCGGACAGGCAAACGTAGAAGCCAACAACTGCTGTCGACCAAACATCTACGATTGTATAAACGACAGGACGTCCTATAACCCAAGAGCGTTTAATTGAAGATCGTAAATAAATATCGCCAATCGTTGAATCAATTGCCCACGTGTGCCCCGGCCCTGAAACTCCTTGCCAATTCTTGCCGGGAAGACCTCTAAGCGATCGATCGAAATGCCCCGAAGTAGTTTTTTGCCGGATTTGCTCAATTTTCGGAGTTTCGATTGTAATGATGCGCTTGATTTGCGAATTATTTGGGTAGGTTCCTTGCTTCGGTTGAACGGGAACAAGCGCCCCATTGTCATCCTGAAATTCCCGAATGAATGCGTAGTAAACGATCATCCTGCATCTGCGCTTCCATCGTGGCTTCGGACTTTTAATCCTGTTATCAGCCAACATCACCAAGACGCGCCATTCGGTGGAGACACCCGGCTGTTCAGGTGGCGGATTAGGCTCGCCGCTGATGATGATCTGCCGTTGTCGTTCCGTTTTGGCACCCGCTTTCTTTCGTCCGTCGGGATCGCACGGTCGAAGTACACCAGGCGCACCACAAGCATCGTAACGAATCCTTAAACTTGATTCGTCAAATCCATACAAACACAATAGTGACCAGCACTTATATACGAGGGACCTGCTCACATTTTTTAATGGCTGGCCTTCGTTGGAGCCATTGATGATTTTAGTTTTCTTCTCAGAGCGAACCTTGTAATTTTCTTGTGCGGACGGAACGTCTATTAGCGATTGCGCCGAAAGATCTGATTTTTTCGCTGATTCCCTCTTGGGTTCCACAGCCAGTGCCATTAAATCTGCCAACTTTCCATTGTTCGCAAGACAATGCCAAAGTTTGTCAAGATTAAGAAATAGCGCCATCGCCTCAACCCGCTTGTCATACAATGACTTATTTGCCAAATAACGATTTTTTTGTTTCTTAGTCGCTGTCTCTGGAGGAGCATCAAATTTTTCAAAATACACGCTTGGAAGTTTAATTTCTCCAAAGTGAAGTTCTTTCTTTGCAAGGTAGTATTTTAGTTCTGCGTGTGGAAGCGAAATTGGTCTTCCCACAAGTGGCCGTGATTTTTTGGCTTTCTTCGATGAATTCTTCGCTGTCTTATCAATCGACGCGTTGGCACCTAAAGACTTTACATCTTGGATGAAAGGCGGCTCTCCGATACGCGCAACAACCACGTATTCCCGTAGTGGAAAATTAGCAATTACGCGATAAAGGCCATTGTTTTCTCCTGATAGGATCCAAAAGACAGCGTTATGGCTTAGATCCATGACGTTCTCCGAGATGCCACGGGGTTCAAGGCCCAAAACTCACTGGGCGTCAAAAGCTTGATCGGGGCGTCGTTACGCCAGGTTCGCCTGAGGTCGAGCGGAATCTCCCCAGCCCAAACTGACTGAAAGCACGCAATCTGTGCGCGTTCCATGCTTCCGAAGCGATGCTGCAGTTGCTGTAGCAACACCGTCAGTGATCTTCCGACACACCGAAATGCGATCTCTGCTGCAATCTGCCGATCTTCGACTGAGCACTGACTCTCAAACACCCAGCAATTTAGGCGCCTGAGCGTCAGAGTGACGGACTCGTCAAACAACGCGGGGGTAATCAGAAGCCACGGAACCTGCCGGGCCTGCCAATACGCACGCTCGAGGCTCAGCAACTCGTGAGGACGCTTTAATTTCGCTTGATCATCGAACTTGCATGAAACAGCTAGGAGCGACGGCCGTCCTTGATCATCGCGAATCGTCACCAGTAGGTCTGTCGTCATCACCCAGTGGTCGATCGCATCCACACCAGTGATACGTGGGTGCTTGATTTGCATCGCCTTAGCGAGCGCGAGCGTTCCTGGGGGGTGAGATATCCCGGCCTCGCAATCGTAGGCGCGGAGCTCGTGATCGCGATCGTTAAGCGCGAGCGGAAACTGCTCGCGTACGTCGAGCACTTGGTCCGACATCATCGTCACGAAGATGAACGTGACCCATTCCAAGTCACTCAACAGCTCCCGCTGCCTGTCGCGCCAAGGAACAAGATGTGATCGACCCTTGCTCGCCGGATCGCCTCGCCCAACTCGGTGCCAGGGGAGGTAGTCAGCAAGCGTCCCCTCCCCGCGACATTCTCGACGAAACCGTCCCAGCACCTGTGGGGTGAATCTTTTCGTTGTGCGCATGCATATCCTTCCGCCGTTGTTTTGGAACGGCTGATCAGTGGAAGATGGAGCGCACAAAAGGTCTTGACGATGCCGGAACGGCATCGTATGCTTGGCTCTCGCTAAGAGCTGAAGGGCACCTAACCCTTTGACGCTGAATGAAAAAGCGCACAAGTCGGCCGGCCAGCCAACTTAGTGCGCTTTTTTGTTTCCGACTTACGACGTGTTCATTGGTTGCTCGCGTTGATGACCCGTGCGCCGACTGTCCCGTCGCGAAGGCCGTTTTGTGGTTGCGCGTAATCAGCACCACAGAGTATCCCGACAATGTACCCCTGTAAAATCAAAGAGTTATTGTACAAAAAGCCAATTGGTACGGCGCTGTAAAGGGCTCTAAGTGTCTGATTTTGGTCAATTTTGAAAGTTCCGTGAAAAATTAACGCTTAGTTCAAATAATCTTGTCTCTGAACGCTTGCAGCGACGATGGGATACTGTTGTTCGGAAGCGCTTATTACGGAACAGTTCGTCGATGCCGACCGGCATTGGCTTGTTGCCTACAGGTATCCCCACCGAGCACGCGGTTTTGGCACCTGGAGCAATGCGCAGGCGGATGCCAGCAGCGAGATCTTCTGCGATGAACACCGAGGTCGCCTTCAAAGTCATCAGCAGCGGCATTTCCGATGCCATGGCTTTGAAACTGCTGGAGAATTCTCTGCTGTCGAAACACGTTCGCGAGGCCGGCAAGCTCAGCATCAAACGGCTCCGTCAGAAGATTGACGACACGGTCATCATGGCTGGCAACTTGGATTGCTTGGCCTCAATCGACTCGGCCGAAGTGCAACAGCGACTGCTGAAAGGTTTGCCCGGCGAGGCCATGTTCATTGCATCGGCGCTGGCTTTCGATTCCTTCCAGGAAAGTGCAGAGTTTTTCGGGCTCAGCACAAAAGCCACACGCCAGCGGATTGGCAGACTTCTCGATGCTGGCGAAGGCGAAAAGGTCCTTCACCTGGTCCTTGCGGTAATGGGGGCAACGCGTGTTCTGGGTAGCATTGACGAGGCGAGGCGCTACCTGAAGACCCCGAACTTCGCGCTGGGCGGCGTGGCGCCACGAGATCTGCTCCTCACCGCGGAAGGCACGCACTGCGCGCTCAACGAGCTTCAAACTCATGTGGACGGCGGACCAGCATGAGGATGTACTAGGCAACCTCCGGCGCCGACGTATCACCGTTGAAAGCGCCCACACCCGACGGCGAAGCCAGCATGGCCAGTCGCAAACAGTCGAGTGCCGCCATGCGCGAAGAGCCTGCCAGCGATGCCGGAGGTGCCGTAGATGCGATTTTCGGACGGCCTGATTACCCTCTATCCCCGCGGAATCTTGTTCGAGTTATTGATTTTGTTGAACACCATGTGGACGATGGTGGTTGTAGCGTTGTCGCCAGTCTTCGGTCATTCGGCGAAAGTCTTGTAGGGGCTCGAAGACATAGCGGTCCAGGACTTCGGTCCGGAAGGTTCGATTGAACCTCTCGATGTTGGCGTTCTGGGGCGGAGTGCTCGGCTGGATGTGGACGAGCGCTACGGCGTGCCGGGCCGCCCAGTCCTGCAGGGCCTGACTGATGTATTCCGAACCGTTGTCGAGTCGCAGGCGCTGAGGCTTGCCGCGGGTCTCGATCAGTGCGTCGAGCGCGCGGATGACCCGGGCGGACGGCAGGCTGATATCGATCTTGATCCGCAGCGATTCGCGGTTAAGGTTGACGGTCCGAAACCGTCGACCCGACCACAAGGCATCGGCCATGAAGTCTGCCGACCACGTGTGATTGGCGGCCAGCGGGATCGCCGGCGCCGTCTGGATGCGATTCGGCAAACGCCGTTTGCCACGCCGCGGCAGGTTCATCTTCAACGCACAGTACACGCCCCAGAGCCGGGTCGCGCCACACGGAAGACCCTTGGCCCGGAACGCTTCGTACAACAGCCCGAAGCCCTGCCCTGGGCTACCGTAGTCCCATGGAGCGCCGCAGCAACCTGGCCATCGCTGCTTAACCCGTCCAAGTTGTTCCGCCGCAGGCCCTAACAAGTGAGACGGCTCAGGTCGTATCGTTGAAGGGGCGTACCGTGCCCGGCGTAGCGATCCGAATGCCCGGAAGCGCGACGGGCTTGGTTGTGAGAAGCTTCGTGCGCATGTCCTCCCGACACGCCAGTTCGAATCCATTGACCAGACGAACGCAGTAGCGATGGACGACTTGAAGGTCAAGCGTGGCGAAGTCGCCTGCTATTGACTGGACGCTCTGGTCGACGTCCAGGTGGGCGCAGTACTTGTTCCGTAGCCGACGGACCTCCGCTTCGAGTGGGAGATCTCGCGAGGACTCGAGCTGTTGAAGCGAGGCGAGCCCGTGCATCGAGACCGCCGCCCACTCCGAGAGCAAGCTCTTGTCGTGCGTCGTGTCCGTGAACAGGTTGTCGAGGAGCGAGCACAGGTCGATGACCGCGAGAATCCAGCCCGCTTCGAACACCAACCTCGTAAAAATTGTCTTCGGGTCATCCACCAGGAGAGTCAGGGCGAAGTCGACGCTCAAGAAATCGACGATGGAAAGAACTAGCTGTCCCTTCGACATCGACGAATGCATCGAGATCATGTGGCTGCCGCCCTTCGTCGCACCGAGTCGGTCGGGGTACATCTGGTGCATCACGTCGTCATTCGATACGAGCGGGCCGCCAATCACCACCGGAAGGGGGCGATAGTCCGGAACGGGAGTGAATTTCTCGCCAAGAAGGTCTTCCAGCGCTGCTTGCATGCTGCCGATGTCACTTCGGAAGACCTCGATCACCGAATAGTCGATCGAACCCCACAAGTTCAATAGGCCGATCTCTGACAACGGCTGCGCATGCGCAGATATTTTGTCGCGGAAGGCATCGAACGATCCGTCATACGACTTGCGCAGAATGCTGATGGCGTCTTCCACGCTCTTGCGCTGGCCAGCACGGTTGCCGGGCAACTCCGCGAGGGCGGCATTCTTAAGCCGAGGCGTCACCTTGAGGAGGCTATCAATCTCGACGAACAGTAAGCGCATCAGTGCGCGCTTTACGTGGTCGTCGTACGGCTCGTTCCTCAGGAGATAGGCGACATCGACCAGGCGCAACAGGTGTCCGACTGCCGTGATGAGATTGCGGGTGTCGTGAGAGAACATCATATGAGTATCTCGCCGGAGACTTTTCGGCTCAACGAGCGCTGTGCATCTAGCCCGAGCTGGGCCAGGTTGAGGCCGACGGCGGCCGTGAGACTTGGTTTCCTCGCACGACTTCGCTCCGGTAGGGGCCTCTCCTGTTCTTGAGTACTGATTGCAGCATCGCCGTAGCCTCGACTTGCCCGACGGACGACAGCCGGCCGGCCTGCAACGCATCGTCGAGTACACGCGCATCATGCTTTCGCGTCTCGTCGTCGTGGTACGCGGGAGAGCAGGCCGCCGTTCGCAGAGACGCGCGTGACCCAGAGGGCATACGACCGCCTCCACGCCCGATTCCTGGGATCGTTCTCGCCGATAGAGCAGAAGACAAGAACGTGGCGCGAGCCAGCGCGCCTTAGGACACGACGGCCTTCCGCGAGCGACTCGCTGCCGGTATCGCTGGCACTTGAAGGCGTTGCTGGAGCTTGCGTTGTGCGAGAGCTATCGAAATCGACCGCGGGATTGGCTTGTAGCGCGGTGGATGATTTCCGGACGGACAACTGCGCGACCGGTGCTGTACCTCAGCATCCAGTAACCTACTGATTCTGATGGTATCAAGGTGGGTGTTCAAAGAAGGGACTGGCGAGTGGTTGTGGGAGTAATAAATTAAGCTGTGTGACATGGCCGAGATCGACAGCATCGAGGGATACCTGGAGTCGCGAGGTCCGAACCTGGCGTCGGCTGTCGGAGCTTGGCTCGCGGATCAGGGGCTGACCAGGGAAGCGGCGCGCAAACGGCTGTCGCGCGCCCGCCCGCCGGTCCGATCCTTTCCGGTTCCGCTGTTTCCAAAAAGCACGCGTTTTCTCTATCTCGAGGAACAGCGCGGAGGCGAACAATTCTGGGACGCCCTGCATTGGGCCTTGCGGGAAAGTGGCTCGGTGTATGGCATGGCGTTCGATGGTGTGCTGGCTCGTGCCGGCGCGATGTATGAGAAGGAATTCGCCGTCATCAGCGGCGCGACGGTCCACAAGGTGAAGAAGCAGGTCCTCGCCAAGACGGTCCTGGAGCGTCTGATAGAAGCCGGCTTGCTCAGGATCCTGCAGCCGGGCGACGAACGCATCATCACCATCGCGCCGGCCGCACTGGGTCAACCCGACATCGATGGAATCAAGGCGCGTGGGGTCGCAGAAGTCATCATCCTGGACGGGCTGCGCGAGTGGGCGAGGAACATCGGCGCCGCCTCCTACAACCAGATTCAGATCCGAGGGGAGCCCGGCCTGCAGCCGATCCAACAGTTCTCGTTTGATCTGGCCGGACCCAGCTACCTGATGTCGCTGCGACGAGGGCGGGCCCAAGGATTTCTCGTCGCGGACGTGTTCTCCAACGGCCTGTTGAACGAGTTCGAGATTCGGTACTTCATCCGAAAGGCGCAAGCGCTACACGCCTCCCTCGCCGGCGGGACGGTCTTACCGATCCTCGTTGCGGATGGTTTCACGGGGCCGGCCCTGACCGCTGGCCATGGAGCAGGGATTCTGATGGCTACGCCTGAGACCCTGTTCGGTCCGGCGGTGGGCGCAGGACTTCGGAGCCTGGTGGAGACGCTCACCCGGGCGGCGGCCTACGCCTCTTCTGACACTCCGGATCGTCTGGTTGGCCTGGTGAAATCCTTGAGCGTCATCGAAGGCCGGGCGGGGAATCTTCGCGGCACGCTGTTCGAGCTCATGGCCGCGTATTTGGCGCGCCGAGATGGTGTATGGATCGATATGGGCGTGCGCGCAATCGATTCGAAGACCGGCGCGAAGGCCGACATCGACGTGCTCAAGATGGTCAAGCATAACCTTGAGTGCGTCGCAATCGAATGCAAGGGTCGGGAACCTGGCGGGGTGGTTTCCGTTGAGGAGGTCGATACCTGGCTCAGGAAGATCGGGGTCATCACCGCGCATCTGCGACATCGATTCCCGGACGCCGCGATTTCGTGCGAACTCTGGAGCTCTGGCGACTTCACGCCGGACGCGCTGGCGCGCATGGACGCGGAGAAGGCTAGGCGGACGCGATTTCCGATCCGCTGGAAGACGGGGAAGGACGTGTTGACGATGGCCAGAGGACTGCGGGAGAAGGCGATGGCCGATGCACTGGAGCAGCACTTCGTGGGACACCCTTTGGTTAGCGTCATAGCGGGTGATCCAACACCGCCGATCGTAGAAACCGCCAGGTGAGAGCCTTCTCAGTACTTCTCGTGACTCATGAGGGCCGTAAGGTTGAGTACCTCGCCCGGAACGCGTCGTCCTTCTAGGACCGCAGCCTGTTCACGACTTTAGGTTTTGAGCCGGTCAAAGGTGAGGCTGGCGAGTTCACGACTTTAGCGGCGAGACGGCCATCGCTAAGTGCTTGAAAGATGGCCGCCAGAGTTCACGACTTTAATGGTTGAAAACAATTGATTTTTAATCGCAAGGATTCGCAACGATAAGGGCAGGATCCGGGCCGGCTTGGCAGCCCGGCGACGGCCGCTGAGCTTCAGTGCCGGGTCTTGGCGAACGCCGCGCACGGATCCGGGCGCGGCTGAGGCGCGACGACGTGCACCACGTCGAATTCACCGGGTGCCGCTTCGCCTTCGACGAAGCCGTGGCTTTCGCTGGTTCGGGCAATGGCCGCGGGCAACCAGCGGACCACGCCGACATCGCGGCGGACATGACCATTGCCGGCGATCAGCACCGCTGCCGGGTGTTGCGCGAGCGCATCGACCAGCACCCTGGCCATCCAGACATCGCGGGCCAGCTGCGCGCCGATCATCTTGCGCGCGGTCGCTTCCGGCAGCAGGTTGCAGTGCCCCTGCATCACCGAGGACAGCTGCGCGGCCTCGATGTCTTCAGGCAATGGCGCATCGAGCCCGAAGCGCGTGCGGGTCGCCGGATCCAGCACCGCGGCGATGCCGCCACGCATGGCCTTGGCAGCGTCGTCGCGCGATACGTTGGCCGCCAGCAGTGGCAGTTGCCGGTCCAGCGCGAACTGCAGCAGCGGCCGGTACAAGGACCAGTCCCACTCGGCGAGCCCGGCTTGGGCGATCAGGCAGTCGGCGTCCTTGCAGCTGCTGACGGCCGCATCGAGCAGTGGCTGCTGCTCGCGATCGAACTGCTCCATGACCAGCGCCGGACGCAGTCCGGCATCGACCCGGGCGCGCAGCAGGTCAAGGCGCGCGGCATGGCCGGCGGCATTGTCGTGGACTTCGCCGAGCATCAGCACCGTGGTCGGAGCCGCGACAACAGGTGCGGCGGTGGCGATCAGCAGCAGGCTTGCGACAATCGCATGACGCATGGATTCGGCTTCCGGAATTCGAGGGATGGCCGACACGTTAGCAGCCGGGGAGGGGCCTGGATGGAGCGCTGAGGCCGGCGACCTGCGGCCCTGAAAAGCCGATCGGTACATCTTCAGGACAGCACGAATGGCTCGTTTCATGCACGGAATGCAGTCAAATCGCGTGCAAACTGCTAGCCTTTCGTTACCCGCGTTGTTCCATCCGCCGCCGCGTGTCGGTTCGTTAGGGAGTTATCGAGTGAAGATCAAAGGCTTGAGTCTGTGCTGCGCCGCGCTGCTGATGATGACTGCGTGCAAGGGCAAGGAAGAAGCAGCCCCGGCGGCAGCGCCGGTTGCGGCCGAAGCCGCTCCGGCTGCCCCGGCCGAAGCCGCCCCGGCTGCTGAAGCCGCTCCGGCCGAAGCCGCTCCGGCTGCTGCCGAAGCCGCTCCGGAAGAGAAGAAGGAAGGCGCCCCGCAGTAAGCGCCTTTCCAACTGCAGTTTCTGCAGTTCGGATTGCACCGGTGATGTGCGCGCTGCTTGCGCCGCATCGGTGCCTCGGCGCCGTCCGGCCTCGTTGCCGGGCGGCGCCGCTTTCGTTTGACGCCTGATCCGGTAGTGCAGCGCGGCCATGCCCCGCTTGCTCGCCGACATCGGTGGCACCCACGCCCGCTTCGCACTGGCGGCGGCTGACGGGGCGCTGACCGCGTCCATGGTCCTGCCTTGCGCGGATCACCCCACATTCGAATCAGCGATTCGCCATTACCTCGCAGCGCAGGAATCACCTGCGGTGCGCGACGCCGCCATTGCCATCGCCAATCCGGTCGATGGCGACGCGATCCGGATGACCAACCACCACTGGGCGTTCTCGATCGAGGCCACGCGTCGGGCGCTCGGCTTCGATACCTTGCTGCTGCTCAACGATTTCACGGCGCTGGCGCTGGCGCTGCCGCTGCTCGACGCCCGGGAACTGCTGCCGATCGGCGGCGGCGCCCGGCGCCCTGACATGACCATCGGCCTGGTCGGCCCCGGCACCGGTCTTGGCGTGTCCGGTCTGGTGCGCTGTGGCCCACGCTGGCAGGCGCTGGCCAGCGAAGGCGGCCACACCAGCTTTGCGCCGGTCGACGACCGCGAAGCGGCGATCCTGACCGTGGTCCGCCGGGATTTCCCGCATGTCTCGTCCGAACGGCTGATCTCCGGCCCCGGACTGGTGCTGATTCACGATGCCCTTCGCGTGCTGCAAGGCCTGCCCAAGCAGCCGATCACGCCGGCGACGATCGCGGCGGCGGCGCAGTCCGCCGATTGCGCGATCTGCGTGGAGACCGCGGAGGCGTTCAGCGGCATGCTCGGCAGCTTCGCCGGCAGCCTGGCGCTGACCTTGGGCGCCTTCGGCGGCATCTACCTCGGCGGCGGCGTGATCGCCGGCCTCGGCAGCGCCTTCGATCGTGACTTCTTCAGGAGCCGCTTCGAGGCCAAGGGCCGCTTCGCCGGCTATCTCGCCAGGATCGCGACGGTCCAGATCACTGCGGTCAATCCGGCGTTGCGTGGCGTGGCGGCCGCCCTCGCCGACCACCTGAACGACGATCGACGACGCGGCTGACGCGCGGCAGGCGAACCGTCAGTCGGTTCAGTCAACGCCTGTACGCCACTTGGCGCAAGCCAGTACCTTGGCGTATGGTCCGCCCGCGAGCCGTGATTCCCGCGCGGTCGCGCTGCCCATTCCCGGAGAATCCGCGTGCTGCCATTTTCGCTCAAGGTTTTGTTTTTCAAGTTCTTCCAGCTGTTGCTGAAGTGGTCGACGAAGATCCTGACCTTCCGCACGCCGGAACTGTTCAGCGGCCCGGGCTCGTCGCTGCAACTGTGCGAGCACATCGCCACGCGCACCGGCGTCAAGAACCTGCTGATCGTCACCGACGCGATGCTGGTCAAGATCGGCCTGCTCAAGGCGATGCAGGACAGGCTGACCGAACTCGGCGTCCGCTGGGTCGTCTATGACGGCGTGCTGCCGAATCCGACGATCGACCAGATCGAGACCGGCCTTGGGCTGCTGAAGAAGGAAGGCTGCACGGCGATCCTCGCGATCGGCGGCGGATCGTCGATCGACGCCGCCAAGGTGATCGCCGCCCGCGCCCGCAATCCGCACAAGGTGGTCCACATGGCCGGGCTGATGCGGGTGTTGTTCAAGCCGATGCCGCTGTACGCGGTGCCGACCACCGCCGGCACCGGCTCGGAAGTGACGATCGCCGCCGTGGTCTCCGATCCATCGACCACCCGCAAGTTTGCGATCATGGATCCGAAGCTGGTGCCGGTCGGCGCTGCACTCGACGGCGCACTGATGGCCGGCCTGCCGTCGCCGATCACCTCGGCGACCGGCATGGATGCGCTGACCCACGCGGTGGAGGCCTACATCTCGCGCAACCACACGCCGATGACCGACGCCGAAGCGCTCGAGGCGACGCGCCTGATCATGCAGAACCTGCCGACCGCGGTCCGCGAAGGCAGCAACATCGAAGCCCGCCAGAACATGGCCGTGGCCTCGTTCAAGGCCGGCGTCGCGTTCACCACCGCCGGCGTCGGCTACGTGCATGCCATCGCCCACAACTTCGGCGCCTATTACCACCTGCCGCACGGCCTGGCGAACGCGATCATCCTGCCGTACGTGCTGGATTTCTCGAAGCCGGAGTGCACCGATCGGCTGGCCAAGCTGGCCGAGGTGTCGGGCCTGGCGAGCGGCGGCGAAAGCGCACTGCAGCTGGCCGACAAGTTCATCGCCCATGTCCGCGCGCTGAATGCCGAGTTCGGCATTCCGACCAAGGTCGACAAGCTCAAGGCCGGCGACATCCCGGCGATCACCGACAAGGCACTCAGCGAAGCCCACTGGACCTACGCGGTGCCGCGCTACATGGACAAGCCGGAATTCGAGGCCTTCGTTGCCCAGATGCTGCCGGCCTGACCGCGCCACGCGGCGACCGACAAAGATTGCGGGACGCCGGGCGACCGGACGTCCCGCACAAGGGCAGGGGCACTGCAAGCTGCAGATCGGCAGGCGGCGTGGCCTTGGGCAGCGGCGCCGGCAACACGATGTTCACGTACGATGACAGCGCCGTCACAGTTATGTAAACAACGTTAATTAAACACCCTGAGTCTGTCAATCGATGGCACGCCCTCGCCTGTCCGCCGAAGCCGCCGATGGCATCCGCGCCGAAATCTGTGCCGCTGCCGCGCGGCTGTACGAACGCGATGGCTATGACGCCGTCACGCTGCGGGCGATCGCCGCCGAGATGGACCGCAGCCAGGCACTGCCGTACCGCTACTTCAAGAACAAGGAGCACATCTTCGTCGCGCTGCGGGCGATCTGCTTCGACCGCCTGACCGCGACCATGGAAGGCGTGCTGGCGCGCGGCGATCCGCCGCTGCTGACCCTGCACACGATGGCGCACAGCTTCATCACCTTCGCCGAAGCCAATCCGGCCGAATACCGCCTGATGTTCTCGCTGCGGCAGCCGAATCCGACCGAATTCCCGGAACTGCATGGCGCCCGCCTGCGCGCGCTGGCGACGCTGCAGACGGCCTACCAGCAGGCCGTCGACGACGGCCTGATTCCCGGCGACGCGGTGACCGGCGCGCACGTGGTGTGGGCGGCGATGCACGGCCTGCTGACCCTGCATCTGGCCGGCCAGCTGACCATCGGCCGCACGCTCGTGGATCTGGTCCAGCCGATGCTCGACACGCTGTTCGGGCCGCGGCTGATGGCGGTCGTCGAGGCCAGCGCCCGGTCGGCGAAACGCAAGGCGCGCTGATCGCGCTGGCCGCCCGACCCGGTTGCCGGGCCGGACGGTGCGCCGCGCTTCAGGCGTAGACCGCCGCTGCGGCCAGCAGCCGCTGTCGGGCCGCACGGTATTCGGCTTCCAGCTGGGCGACCACGGCTGCCGTCGGCTGCACGGCGTCGATCGCGCCGACGCCGTGGCCGGCACCCCAGATGTCCTTCCAGGCCTTGGCGGTGCTGGTCGATTCGCCGGTGTTGCTGCCGAGATTCATCTTGCTGGCATCGGCATGCGGCAGCCTGGCCGGGTCCATGCCGGCGCGGACGATGCTCTTGGTCAGGTAGTTGCCGTGCACGCCGGAAAAGTACGGCGTATAGGTGATGTCGGCGGCCGACGAGTCGACCAGCGCCTGCCGGTAGTCGTCGCTGACATGGGCTTCCGGCGTGGCCAGGAAGCGGGTGCCGATGTAGGCCAGATCGGCCCCCATCGACTGCGCGGCGAGGATCGCGTCACCGGTCGCGATCGATCCCGACAGGATCACCGGGCCGCTGTAGAACTTGCGGATCTCGCCGACCAGCGCGAACGGCGACAAGGTGCCGGCGTGGCCGCCGGCCCCGGCGCAGACCAGGATCAGGCCGTCGACACCGGCCTCCAGCGCCTTCTCGGCGTGGCGAACGCTGATCACGTCGTGGAGCACCAGACCGCCGTAGCCGTGCACGGCCGGCACGATGGCGTCCGGCGCGCGAAGGCTGGTGATGATGATCGGCACCCGGTGCGCGACGCAGACCGCCATGTCGGCCGCCAGCCGATCGTTCGAGGCATGGACGATCTGGTTGACCGCGAACGGCGCGATCTTCCGGTCCGGATCGGCGGTCTTCGCGGCCGCCAGCGCCGTCTCGATCTCGGTCAGCCAGCTTTCCAGCGCCCCCTCGCCGCGCGCATTCAGCGCCGGGAACGAGCCGACGATGCCGGCCTTGCACTGCTCGATCACCAGCCTCGGGTTCGAGGCGATGAACATCGGCGAGGCGATCACCGGCAGGCGCAGCGCGTTTTGCAGCAGGGTGGGCATCGACACGGAACGGCTCCTCGGCATCGCTTGTAGAAGTTTGGCGGGTGGCAGGCGGAGCGGTGGACAAGTCAATCCATTTTGTGCACGATTGTTCACATCAACCGAGCGCCACCATGCCTGCCACCGAATCATCGCGCCAATTGCAGGGCGCCATCGCCCTACTGAAGACGGGCATCGACGCCGGCAGCCGCCGCATCGAGGACATGCATCTCGCGATCGCCGACAAGCCGTTCCGGGTGCTCGGCGTGGTGCCGGTGGTCGCCGACGTCAGCGGCATCGTCCGCCAGTTCCACGATGGCATCACCCGCGGCGTGCATCAGGCGGTGCGCGGGCTGAGCGCGGTCGGCTGCGATGCCGCCATCCGCGCCATCGAGATTCAGACCAGGTCGCGATGAACCGCCTGCAAGCGGTGATCAGCGCCACCAACGGCGTGTTCGGCGATTTCCTGGCCAGGAGCGGCAACGGTCTGGCGATCGACTTCGGCCTGCGCGACGACCATGGCGCGCCGGTCGGGCTGAACCGAGCCGAACTGACGAGCACCTATCCGCGGGCCGGCGGCGACATCGCGATCTTCCTGCACGGCCTGTGCTGCGACGAACGGATCTGGAACGCCGGCAATGCGCCGGACGCCGATGCCGGCAGCTTCCCGGTGCGGCTGGCGCGCGAGCAGGGCTGGACCGCGCTCAGGATCCGCTACAACAGCGGCCGCCACATCTCCGAGAACGGCGAGGCTTTCGCCGGACTGCTCGATGCGCTGCTCGCGAACTGGCCGGTCAAGCCGCGCCGCATCGCCGTGATCGGCCACAGCATGGGCGGCCTGATCGCCCGCAGCGCCGGCCATCACGGGCTGGAGCGCGGCGCGCGATGGACGCACCTCGTCAGCCATCTGATCTGCCTCGGCAGCCCGCATCACGGCGCGCCGCTGGAACGCTTCGGCCATGCGGCGACGCGGCTGCTGGATCTGATCGACATCACCCGGCCGCTGGCGGTGGCGATCAATGCCCGCTCGGCCGGCATCAAGGACCTGCGCCACGGCAGCCTGCGCCACGACGACTGGAATGCCCACGATCCCGATCTGGTCAGCGGCGACACCCGGCGGCCAGTGCAGGTGCTGCCGAATGCCCGCCATTGCGCGGTCGGCGCGATGCTCGGCGAATCGACCGTCGACCCGCGCAGCCGCCTGATCGGCGACGGCCTGGTGCTGCCCGACAGCGCCGCCGGCCAGCACCCGCATGCGTCGCTGTGCGTGCCGTTCGCCGCCGCCGACACGGTGCTGCTGCCGGCGTTGCATCATCTGCGCCTGGTGCGCGACGAGCGGGTCTATGGCCTGATCGCGCACTGGCTGGCGGCATAGCCGCCGCCTTCCCTCTTCTGCGATCCGGACAACCCCGTGCTCCTGCTGATCTTCAAAGCCATCGCTGCCCTGCTGGCGCTGACCGTCCTCGTCTATGTCGCGCTGTACTTCTTCGCGCCGACGAAAATCGCCGACACCGCGCTGAGCCTGGAGCGGATGCGCGCCAAGCTCGAACGCTCGGAAATGACCATCAGCGCCGATGGCCGCAACTGGCATCTGGTCTATCTCGAAGGCGGCCCGGCCGATGCGCCGCCGCTGCTGCTGCTGCACGGCATCGGCGCCGACAAGGACAACTGGACCAAGGTCGCCGCCAGCGGGCTGACCCGGCGCTACCGCGTCTATGCCATCGACCTGCCCGGCTTCGGCGAAAGCGACAAGCCGGCCGACGCCCGCTACCGGATCGGCGATCAGGTGACGCGGGTCGAAGCGATCGCCAAGCAGCTGGGCCTGAGCCGCTTCCACCTGGCCGGCAATTCGATGGGCGGCTGGATCGCCACCGCCTACGCGATCGCCCATCCGGACCAGGTGCAGAGCCTGTGGCTGCTGAATCCGGCCGGCGTGATGTCGGCCGAGACCAGCGAAATGATGAAGCTGATCGCCGCCGGCATGCCGCTGCCGCTGTTCGCGCGCAGCGAACCGGATTTCGGCCGCCTGCTGCAGTTCGTGATGCAGAAGCCGCCGTTCATTCCGGCACCGGTGCGCGCCGTGCTGGCGCGGCGGCAGATCGCCGACTTCCGGCTTAACGAGCAGATCTTCGAGGACGTCCGCGAGCAGTCCGGCGCGCTCGACGAGACGCTCGCCGCACTGTCGCCGCCGCTGGCGACCCCGACCTTGATCGTCTGGGGCGACCGCGACCGCGTGCTGCATCCTTCGGGTGCGGCGATCCTGCAGCGGCTGCTGCCGAACGCGAGCCTGGTGATGCTGGGCGGCATCGGCCATCTGCCGATGCTGGAGGCGCCGCGCCGCGCAACGGCCGACTACCTCGCGTTCCGCAGCCGCCTGACGCGCTGAACGCCCGGCATTGGGCCGGCGCCACGCCGGCTCAGGGGCCGGGAATCTCGATCGGCGGCCGGTCGGTGCTTTCCGCCTCGATCCGCCAGTGGTCGCTGAACACGCCAGCCGGCGGCAAGGCATCGACCTGCAGCCGGCGCGGACCGCCGGCCAGCAACTGCGCCGGCAGCACCACCTCGACGTAGCGGAAGCCCTTCGCGGTCTGCAGCGGCAGGCCTCCGATGTCGAGCAAGACCTTCGCGGCATCGGCCGCGTCGAGCAGGCGGATGCGGTACAGCCGCGCCTCCTCGGCCTGTGTCACTTCGGCCTGCACGCGCAGGCCGCGGGCGCCCCGCCGCAGTACCACGTTGACCGGCGGCCGTGCGCCACCTGGTGCCGCCGTGGCAAGCAGCAGCAGGGTCGGCTCGGCAGCGAATGCGGCAGCCGGCAAGGCGGCTCCGCGCGCATGGCGGCTGATACCGGTGACCAGTTCCGGACGCAGCGTCCAGATGCCGAGGCCGAGGGCGGTCGCGATCAGCACCCCGGTGAATGCCGTGCGCAGGCCGTAGCGGCTGCGCGGCCGCGCCAGCGGCTGGTAGTGCCGGCCGCGACGCGTCTCCTGCGGCAGCGGCTTCATCGCCTGGCTGAAGCGCTGCCGCGCCTGCGCCGCCGGCGTGCCGAGGACCGCGCTGCGGAACGCCGCATGCTCCGCCGCTGTGAGCTGCAGCCGTGCGTAGTCGTCGTGCAGATCGGTCTCGGCGTCGCGCAGCGCCGCCAGCGCCTGCGGATCGACCAGCAGCACGCGTTCTAGCCGCGCTGCTTCCGCCGCCGGGAGCTGCCGCAGCAGCAGGCCGCGCCAGTCGGCGTCGGGCAGCGCGCTCATATCGCGGCGCCGGCGCCGCGCGCGCGGACGCAGGCTTCGAGTTCGGCGCGGATCGCCAGTGCGCGGTCGCGCAGCTCGTCCGGCGTCAGGCCGAGCCGGGCCGCCAGCTGCTGACGCCGCCGCAGCCGGGCGCTCGCCGTCGGACCGCCGCCATCGCTGCCGAATTCGTAGTAGCCGAGGATCAGCTTCGCAGCCTCGGTGCCGAGCTTCGCGAAGCAGGCGCGCAGCGCCTTGCGCGTCGTCGGATCGAACGCCGGCTCATCGTCATCCACGACGACCGCTGGCGCCTCCGATGGCGCGGCATCGAGCAGTTCGCGGGCGATGACCTGCAGCGTATCGGCGACGGCCGAAGGATCGGTGGGCGCCGGCGCAATCGCCCGCCAGCGCGCCAGAGCCTGATCGGCCAGCGCCTCGGCCAGTGCTGGCCGCTGCAGGCGGAACAGCGCCAGCAGGCGGTCGCGGAGAGCGTCGAGCGCTGCGTCGCCGTTCATGGCGCCGGGTCGGTCAGCGCAGCTTGCGGCCGAAGCGGGCCAGCAGCGCCGGAATCACCGACTTCGGCACCAGCTTCTTGACCGGCGCACCGAGGCCGGTCAGCTCGCGCACCAGGCTCGACGACAGGTGGGCGTACTCCGGGCTCGGCGCCAGCAGCACGGTGTCGAGCGTCGGGTAGAGATCGCGGTTCATCACCGCCATCTGCTTTTCGTATTCGACATCGCCGACGTTGCGCACGCCGCGCACCAGCACGGTCACGCCGTGCTCCCTGGCGAAATCGACGACCAGCCCGGTGAAGCCGACGACCTCGACATTCGGCAAGTCGGCAACTGCCGCGCGGATCAGTTCACAGCGCTCTTCGAGCGAGAACTTCGGGTTCTTGGCGATGTTCGAGCCGACCGCGACGATCAGCTTCGGAAACATCCGCGCCGCGCGATGGATGATGTCGTTGTGGCCGAGGGTGATCGGATCGAAGGTTCCCGAATAGGCGGCGATGACACTCACGGCGGCGGCTCTCCCGGTGGCGCGTACGTGAACAGCCCGTAGCTTACCTGTCCGGCGGCTTTTTCCTTGATCAGGCTGTAGCCGGCCGGAAGCGCGGGCGGCTTGCCCTTCGGCCATTCGAGGTAGATGCGGTTCATCGGTTTCAGCACCCGCGGCAGGTTGGCCAACGTCGAGCCCAGCAGCGGCGAGTCGTACGGCGGATCGACGAAGACGATCTCGTAGCGATTCGGCGTGCCGCGCAGGAAGCTGATGCCGTCGCCGCGCACCACTTCGCAGCGCGATCCGGCGTCCAGCTTGCCGATCGCGGCGCGGATGTCCTCGGCCTGCTTCGCACCGGTCTCGACGAAGCTGGCCTGCGCGGCCCCCCTCGACACCGCTTCCAGCCCGAGCGCGCCGCTGCCGGCGAACAGGTCGAGCACGCTGCTGCCGTCGATCATCATCGTCAGCCAGTCGAACACGGTCTGGCGGACGCGGTCCGGCGTCGGGCGGACACCGGCCTCGGCGTCGAAATCGATCAGGCGGCTGCGGAATTCGCCGCCGATGATGCGCAGGCGACCTAGGGGTCTTCTCATGGATCTCGTGGGGGTACGGCGAAAGGGGGACGATCAGCGGCCGAGCTTCGGGCCGACCGGCGCCGGCACCCGGGCATCGGCGTCCGGCGCGCGGCGACGCGGCCGCGGCCCGGATTCGGGGGGCGATTCGCGGAACGGCAGCGGCGACGCAGGCGCAGCGCGCTTGCCGACCGGCTCGACGATCAGCCGGTCGCCGTCGCGGATCAGGCGCACCGATTCGGCATCGAAGCGCAGCTCGGCCGGCAGGCGGATCACCTGCACCACGCCAATCGTGCTCAGCCGCACCACCGTGCCGCTGGCATCGGCGTCGGCGCTGCTGCCGGCAGCGTTGCGCTGGACCTTGCGGCGGGTCGGCGACATCTCGGACGGGATCAGTTTCATCGCGGAAACGCTCAGGCCTGGGTGCCGCCGACGGTCATGTTGTCGAGCCGCAGGGTCGGCTGGCCGACGCCGACCGGCACGCTCTGGCCGTCCTTGCCGCAGGTGCCGACGCCGCTGTCGAGCTTCAGGTCGTTGCCGACCATCGACACCCGGCTCATCGCTTCCGGGCCGTTGCCGATCAGGGTCGCGCCCTTGACCGGGCGGGTGACCTTGCCGTCCTCGATCAGATAGGCCTCGCTGGCCGAGAAGCTGAAGTTGCCGTTGGTGATGTCGACCTGGCCGCCGGCGAAATTGACCGCGTACAAGCCCTTCTTCACCGAGGCGATGATCTCGGCCGGATCGCTGTGGCCGGGCAGCATGTAGGTGTTGGTCATCCGCGGCATCGGCAAGTGCGAGAACGATTCGCGGCGGCCGTTGCCGGTCGGCGCCATGCCCATCAGCCGGGCATTGAGCTTGTCCTGCAGGTAGCCGCGCAGGATGCCGTTCTCGATCAGCGTCGTGCACTGCGTCGCGACACCTTCGTCGTCGAGGGTCAGCGAGCCGCGACGGCCCGGTAGCGTGCCGTCGTCGACGATCGTGCACAGCTCGCTCGCCACCTTCTGGCCGATCCGGTTCGAGTACGCCGAAGTGCCCTTGCGGTTGAAATCGCCTTCCAGGCCGTGGCCGACCGCTTCGTGCAGCAGGATGCCGGGCCAGCCGGCGCCGAGCACCACGGTCATCGCCCCCGCCGGCGCCGGGCCGGCTTCGAGCAGCATCAGCGCCTGGCGCACCGCTTCGGCCGCGAAACGCTCGGCGGCATCGCCACCGAAGAAATCGCCGTAAGCGCCGCGGCCGCCACCGCCGCTGCCGGCCTGCTCGCGGCGGCCATTGTGTTCGGCGATCACGGTGACATTCATCCGCACCAGCGGCCGGATGTCGGCGGCCAGCGTGCCGTCGGCGGCGGCGACCATGACGATGTCGTGGGTCGCCGCCAGCGACACCATCACCTGGGTGATCCGCGGGTCGATCGCGCGGGCGGCCGTGTCGGCGCGCTTCAGCAGCGCCAGCTTCTTCTCGGTCGGCCAGCTGTCCAGCGGGCTGGTCGCCGGATACAGCGCCGGGCGGGAGGCTGAGGCGACATTGCCGAGCGAGCCGATCTGGCCCTGGCGGACGATCGCGGTCGCAGCACCACTGGCATCGACGAGCGCCGGCAGGCTCAGCTCGTCGGAGTACGCGAAGCCGGTCTTGTCGCCGCCGATCGCGCGCACGCCGACGCCCTGCTCGGTGTGGTTGGCGCCGGACTTGACGATGCCGTCCTCGAAGAACCAGGACTCCGAGACCGAGTTCTGGAAGTACAGGTCGGCAGCGTCGATGCCGGGCTTCATCAGGCCGGACAGCACGCGCCGGATCGCGCCGTCGTCGAGGGCGGCGGGGTCCAGCAGGGTCGCGCGAGCGAGGTTCAGGGCGGTGGTCATGGCGGCACGAACATTAGGAAGAGGCGAAGTGTGAACGCTGGCGGCGCCGGACGCGTTGCATGGCGGTTCAGACGCCGATGCGCCGCTGCGACAGGTTCGGGAAACCGGCGCGCAGGGCCTGCAGCGCGGCGCGGTCGACGGCGGCGGTGGCCAGGCCTTCGCCGTCCTCGCGGCAGGCCAGCCGCTCGCCCCAGGGCCCGACGATCATCGAATGCCCCCAGGTCTGGCGGCCACCGGCATGGCTGCCGGTTTCACCCGGCGCGATCACGTAGCACTGGTTCTCGATCGCCCGGGCGCGCAGCAGGATCTCCCAGTGCGCCTCGCCGGTCCTGGCGGTGAACGCCGCCGGCACGCAGAGGATTTCCGCGCCCATCGCCGCCAGCTGCCGGTACAGCTCGGGGAAGCGGAGGTCGTAGCAGACCGACAAGCCCAGCCGGCCGGCCGGCGTGTCAACCACCGCGAAACCGTCCGGCGCGCCATGGGCGATGGTCCGCGACTCGCGATAGCGCTCGCCGCCGGCGCTGGGCACGTCGACGTCGAACAGGTGGATCTTGTCGTAGCGGGCACGCTGGCCGCCGCCGGCATCGAAGACCAGGCTCGCCGCCCAGACCCGCGACGGATCGCCGTCGACCGCCACCGGCACGGTGCCGGCGACGATCCACAGCTTCAGCCGCTGCGCGGTCCCGGCCAGCCAGTCCTGGATCGGACCGCGGCCGAACGGCTCGGCGTGCGCCAGCTTGTCGGTGTCGCGCGCGCCCATGATCGCGAAGTTCTCGGGCAGCGCGGCCAGCACCGCGCCAGCGGCGGCGGCTTCGGCCAGCAGGCGGCCGGCGGTCGCCAGGTTGTCGGCGACCACGGCGGTGGAGTTCATCTGGATGGCGCTGATCAGCGTCGGCTCAGCCATTGCTTGCGTCCACGGTCCTTGCAGGCTCGGTTGCGGGATTCAGGTACGAGGCGGGCGATCCGGCCGTCGCCGGCACTGCCTCGCCGCCCTGCAGCACGGTCGGGTCATCCCAGCTGCCGGTGACACGGTAGCTGAAGCTGCCGAGCTGGTTGAACGGCTTGTCGAACAGCTGCTGGGCGACCAGCAGGATGCCGCCGGCGATCGGACCGCCGAGCAGCGTCGCGCCGACGGTGACGCCGGTGGAGATGTCCGGGAACACAGTGACCTTCTGGTCGTAGTCGCGGGCGGCCAGGCCGATGCGGCCGCGCATCTCGATCTTCAGCGACGGGCTGTCGATGTCGAGATCGTCGGTCACCGCATTGCCGTCGGCGAGCTTGAACCGGCCCTTGAGCGTGTCGAAGCCGAGGCCGTCGGCGACCACGTCCTTGAAGTCGAACAGCAGGCGCCGCGGCAGCGCGTACAGGTTGACCAGGCCGAGCACCCGGCCGGCGCCCGGCTCGACGGCCTTCAGCGCGCCGCGCTTCAGGCGGATCGCGATGTCGCCGGTCGCCTGCGACAGCTCCAGCCCGGCCGGCACCCGCGGCCAGACCACGCTGCCGGTGAAACGGGCGTCCTCGGCGCCGAGGTTGGGCGTGTAGCCGAACACCCGCAGCACGTCGCCGATGGCATCGGACCTGACGTCGAAATCGAGCGCCGCGCTGGACGCCGCCTCGCGGCGCAGCCAGTTGCCGCTGGCGCTGCCGTCGAGCCGGCCACCGGCCAGCGCCAGCCGGTCGATGCGCTGGCCGTCGGCGACCCGCGCGGTGGCGATCTGCAGATGGCCGAGCGACACGTCGCCCAGGCTCAGGGCCTTGGCGTCGATGTCGAACAGCGGCGCCCGGGTCGGATCGAACGGCGAATCCGGCGGCGCCACGCCGGCCTGCGATGGCGGCAGCGGCGGCAGGGCCTCGACCGCGACCTGGTCGAGCCGGGCGACCACGCTGCCGCCGTTTTCCGGCTGCCAGTCGACCGTGCCGCTCGCCGCCCCTTCGGCGCGCACCCGGATGCCGCTGCCGACGCCGCTGGGCAGCGCCAGCAGACGCATCGGGCCGAAGGTCCAGCGCCGCAGGCTGGTCCGCTGCGCGCGGACGTCGGCGCGCACCAACGGCAGCCCGGCGGCACCGCCTTCGCTGCCGCTGCCGGCGCTGCCGATGACGCCGATCCAGCCGGCCAGATCGAGGGTTTCCGGCGCGCCGCCGACCACCAGGCCGTCGGCCTCGGCTCGGGGCTCGCCGGCGCTGGCGCCGAGCACCGCCTCGATGCCGCGGATCTGGCTACTGCCGTTGTCGGCACCCGGGTCGGCAAAGCGGATGCCGACCTTCAGCTCGTCGGCCACCGCCACCTGCAGCCGGGTGCTGCCAGCGTCGCCGGACAGCGCCAGCTGCAGCGGCAGCGACGCGCCGGCGGTCTTGGCCAGCGGTGCCGGCAGGCTGGAGGCGATGCCCTGCAGATCGCTGCTGATGCGCAGCCGCCCGGCGTCGGCACCGCCGAGCGGCAGCCGCAGCCGGGCCTCGGTGCTGCCGCTCAGGCCGCTGCGCAGCCAGGCCGGCACGTAGATCGCCGACAAACCGTCCGCCCGTCCCGGCTGCAGCTCGAATTCGCCGCTCAGCACCGGCTCCGCCTTGCCGGGCTCGGTCGTGATGCGCGCGCGCAGCACGGTGTCGTAGAGCCTGGCGGTGATCGCCTCGGCGGCGATCGACTTGCCGTAGACCAGCTGGCCGCGCACCTCGCGCAGCGGCTCGGCCATGCCGCGCACGCTCAGGGTCACGCCGTCGACCTGCAGCGTGCCGCTGGCATCGACCGGCGGCTGCGGGACGTTCAGCGGGATGCGCAGCTGCAGATCGCCGCGAACCGGCCCGCTGGCTTCCGTGCGGCCGATCAGCCCGCTCAGCCGGGTCTTCAGCGGCGAGTCGCGGAACAGCCGGTAGAGCTGGCCGGCGTCGCCGGCGATGTCGGCGGACAGCACCAGTTCGGCAGCGGAAAAGTCGGCGATCCGCGCTTCCAGCCGGCGCGCATCGAGACCGCCGAGCGTGCCCTGCCGGCCGAGGATGTCGAGGCCATGATCGTGGAACACCAGCTGGGCGGCGATGCCTTCGGCAGCCGGCCAGTCGGGCGCGAACGCGAGCACGGCATCGTCGACGTCGAGCGTCAGCCGCCACGGGATGGTCGGCCGGTTGCCGGCGTCGCGCGGCGTCAGCGGCGCATCGATCAGCAGGTGGCCGCCGGTGACCCGCGCCCGCTGGATCGCCCGTTCCAGCCAGGCGCGGCTGTTCGGCCCCCAGTTGATCGGCATGTACGGCTTCAGCGCGGCGACGGCGTCGGACTTGAGCTGCATGTCGAGCTTCAGGTGCGGCACCCGGCCCTGTGGATGCAGGGTCAGCTGCAGCAGGCCGTCGGCGCTGCTGCTGCCGAGCCGCAGCGCCAGCGCCGGCGCGTCGATCTGCCAGCCGTCGCCGCTGCGCGCCCAGCGCAGCTCGCCGTGCAGTTCGTCGATCGGCAGCGCCTGCGCGAAGGCCTTCGGCAGCTGCAGCCGCAGCGGCGTGCCGGACAGCTGCACCACGCCGCGGTCGGCCGTCGCCTGCAGCTCGCCGTCGAGTGCCGCGAAACCCGGCTGTTCGCCATGGCTGGCGAGCCCGAGGCCGACCAGTCGCGCCTGGATCGACAGGTCGCGCGGCTCGCCTCCGGCCGGCGGCGCCGCGCGGATCAGGCGCAGCGCCGCGAGATCGCCGCGGGCGTCGGCCAGCCGCAGCTGGCTGTCGGGCACGGCGCGCAGCAGGCCGAGCCAGGGCGCCAGGTCGTCGAGGCGCAGGCGCGGCGCGATCAGCGTCTGCGTGCCGTCGGCGGTCTGGGTCGCGGTCAGGCCGTCGAGCGGCCACGGGCCGCGGGCGCCGCTCAGCGTCGCGTCCGGCAGCTGCAGCCGCCAGCCGCCGTCGACCGGTTCCAGCTCGGCGTCGATCGCCAGCGCCCGGATCGCGGCCACCGGCGCGTCGCCGATCCGGGCCGACAGCTGGTCGGCCTGCAGCCGCAGGCGCGTCGCGCCGGGCCGGCCGGCGTCGATCGCGCCGCTGGCTTCGAGCTGGGCGTCGTCGAGCGCCAGCGCGGTGCCCGGTCGAAGTTGTGCGGCCAGCCACGGCCAGCCGGCGAGGTCTTCGACCGCCAGCGTCCAGCGGCCGTGCAGGCTGTTGCGATCGGCCAGGCTGCCGTCGAGCTGGGCGCTGACCCGGACGCGCCGCGCCAGCGTCGCCGGCGGCAGCAGCTGCGCGTCGACGCGATAACCGGCGCGGCCGTGGCGCAACGAGGCGTGTTCGAGCCGGAACTGCAGCGGCGGCTGGGCACCGAGCCGGGCGTCGCGCAGGCGCAGGCTGACGTCGTGCAGGCGCAGCTGGGCGAAGCGCGCCAGGTCATCGGCCAGCGAGCGGTCGCCGCGGCCGCTCAAATCGATGCCGTCGAGGTGCAGCTGGCCGTCGGCATCGATCGCGGCGGCCAGCTGCAGGCCGTCGATCTCGACGCGATCCGGGGTCCGCGGGCCGGTGATCAGCCGGGTCGGGCTCAGGCCGAGGCGGATGCGGCGCAACTCCAGCAGCGGCGCGCCGCGGGCATCGAGCAACGCGACGTTGCGCAGATCCAGCGTCGGCCGCGGCCCGCTCCAGGTCAGCGCCATCGAGCCGATCCGCGCCGGATGGCCGACCGCCCGGGCCACGGCGTTCTGGAGATCGATCCGGTAACCGGGGACCGCATCGATCAGCACGGTGAAGCCGGCACTGATGGCGGCGGCGGCGACGGTCAGCACCGCCAGCAGCGTGATCAGTCGCGTCCACCAGCGCTTGCGATTCCGCTTCACGCGTCGCTTTCGCTCGGCGCGCCTTGCGTCACACCGGCACCACGTCGAAGGTTTCCTGCGAGTAGTGCGACTCCGCCTGCAGCTTGATCGGCCGCTTCAGGCTGGCCTCGAGTTCGGCCAGGCCGCCGCTCTGTTCCTCCTGCAGCCGTTCGATCACCTTCGGGCTGGCCAGCACCAGGAACGCCTTCGGCTCGTACATGCGCGCGGCGCGCTGCACTTCGCGGGCGATCTCGTGGCAGATGGTCTCGACGGTCTTGACCACGCCGCGGCCTTCGCAGGTCGGGCACGGCTCGCAGAGGATGTGGCCGAGGCTTTCACGGGTCCGCTTGCGGGTCATCTCGACCAGCCCCAGCGGGCTGAACGGATAGACGTGGGTGCGCGCCGAATCGCGGGCGATTTCCTTTTCCAGCGTCCGCAGCACCTGGGTGCGGTGCTCGTCGAGCTTCATGTCGATGAAGTCGATGATGATGATGCCGCCCAGGTTGCGCAGCCGCAGCTGGCGGGCAATGGTGCCGGCCGCTTCGAGATTGGTCTTGAGGATGGTTTCCTCGAGATTGCGGTGGCCGGTGAAGGCGCCGGTGTTGACGTCGATGGTGGTCATCGCCTCGGTCTGGTCGATCACCAGATGACCGCCGGACTTCAGATCGACCTTGCGCTCCAGCGCCCGGTTCAGCTCGTCCTCGACGCCGTACAGATCGAAGATCGGCGCGTGGCCGTTGTAGGCCTCGATCTTGGCCGCCGCCTGCGGCACGAAGACCTTGGCGAACTGCTGGACCCGGCGCGCTTCCTCGGCGTTGTCGATGCGGATGCGCTCCACCGCCGTGCCCAGCAGGTCGCGCAATACCCGCATCGACAGCGGCAGGTCGCCGTGCACCAGATGGCCGGGCTTGGCGAACTGGGTCTGCTGGTTGACGCTGACCCAGAGCCGGGTCAGGAAGCCGAGATCGGCGTGCAGCGCTTCCTCGTCCGCGCCTTCGGCCGCGGTGCGGGCGATGACGCCCCAGTTCGGCGACAGCTCGGGCACGATCTTCTCGAGGATCACCTTGAGCCGGGCGCGCTCGTTGTCGTCCTCGATGCGGGCGGACACGCCGACATGCTTCTCGAACGGCATCAGCACCAGATAGCGCGACGGGATCGACAGCAAGGTGGTCAGCCGTGCGCCCTTGGTGCCCATCGGGTCCTTGAGGATCTGCACCAGCACTTCCTTGCCTTCGTGCAGCAGCCGCTCGACCGGCGGCAGCGGCGTGCCGTTCTGGTCGGCACCGATCATGTCGGCGACGTGCAGGAACGCGGTGCGATCGAGGCCGAGATCGACGAACGCGGCCTGCATGCCCGGCAGCACCCGGACCACGGTGCCCTTGTAGATGTTGCCGACCAGGCCGTGGCGCTGGGCACGCTGGACGTAGATCTCCTGCGTCGAGCCGCCTTCGACGAGCGCCACGCGGGTTTCCTGCGGGCCGATGTTGACGAGGATTTCGGTGCTCATGCGTGTGCCGTGTGAACCCCGAAACGGGCCAGCAGTTCCGCGCTTTCGTACAGCGGCAGGCCGACGACATTGGTGTAGCTGCCGTGCACGGCGCGCACCCAGCGCGACGCGTAGCCCTGGATGCCGTAGGCGCCGGCCTTGTCGAGCGGCTCGCCGCTGTCGGCATAGGCGCGGGCATCGCGTTCGTCGACGGTGCCGAACAGCACGTCGGTGGTGATCACCACGGTTTCCAGCCGCGCGCCGTGCAGCACGGCGACGGCGCTGACCACCTGATGGGCGCGATCCGCGAGCCGCTGCAGCATCGCCACGGCGTCATCGGCATCGCGCGGCTTGCCGAGGATCACGCCGTCGAGCGCGACATCGGTGTCGGCGGCGAGCACCGGGACATCGAGTGTCGCCTTGGCGGCACCGGCGCGGGCCTTGGCGATGGCGGTTTCCAGCGCGTAGTCCTGCGGCGACTGGCCGGGGCGCGGCACTTCCGGCACCTCGCCGTCGATCAGGGCATGGCGCAGCCCCAGTGCCGCGAGAAATGCGGCCCGGCGCGGCGAGCGCGAAGCGAGGTAGAGCTGGACCGACATGGACCGTCGTGGGCAAGCATTGGTGTTGGCTGCATTGTCGGCGATTCCTGCGGCCGCTGTGAACGGGGGCGCGGCGCGCGGCCGCGTTCAGCCGCCGTTGCCGCGTTTCAGCGCGCGGTAGCGGGCGATGTCGCGCGCGAAATCGTCGCGGATCCGGGTCCGTTCTTCACCCAGACGGGCGAGCGCCTTCTGCTGGTCGGCCTCGGCGGCCACGAACTCGTCGATCCGCGCCTGCAGCCGGGCATCAGCCACGACCGCCGCCGGTGCGCCCGCCGGCAACGGCGCCGGCGGCTTCGGCAGGCGGCCGCGCAGATCGGCCAGCGTCGCGCGGGTATCGGCAATCGCCTTTTCGGTCAGCTGGCGCTGCGCGTCGAGCGCCGCCAGACGGTCGTCGCGGGCGCGCTCGATCGCCGGCACGTCGCCGTAGGCCTGCAGCAGGTAGCGGTCATAGGCGAGCCGCTGTTCCTCGTCCCTGGCCCGCTTGGCCTCGGCCTCGATCTGGGCCTGCGACTTCTGCGCCGGCACGACGCCGGTGACGATGCCGCGCCTGTCGATCAGCTCGCGCGCGCGCCGCGCCTCCGACGGCGGCACGACGTCGCCGCAGACCCGCTGGCCGCGGTCGTCGGTCCAGCACTGCACCGGCGCCTTGCGGGTCTGCGGCGCCGGCCGCGCCTGGGCGTCGGCGAGCAGCGGCACGATCAGGCCCAGCAGCAGCGCGACGCCGGCGATACGGCGCCGCGGCCGTGGCCGCTGCCGTCGTCGCTCAGGCAACGCCGTAGCGCCGCTGGTAGTCGGCGATCGCCGACACGATGTCCGTCCGTCCACCCTGTTCATGCAGGTAGCCGAGCAAGTCCTGGACCGTGACCAGCGAGATCACCGGAAGGCCCGTTCTTTCAACCAGTTCCGCGACTGCCGAGCGGCCGTTGGCGCCGACTTCCTGACGATCCAGGGCCGTGATCGCCAAAACGGGTCGCGCCTGTGACGCGATCAGCAATTGGTGCGACTGGCGCAGCGCGGTACCGGCGGTCAGCACGTCGTCGATCACCACCACCCGCTGGCCGGCGACGTCGGCACCGACCAGCACGCCGCCCTCGCCGTGATCCTTGGCTTCCTTGCGGTTGTAGGCGAACGGCAGGTCGCGGCCGGTCAGCTCGGCGAAGGCGATGCTGACCGCCGCCGCCAGCGGAATGCCCTTGTAGGCCGGGCCGAACAGCAGGTCGAATTCGACGCTGTGGGCGATCAGCGCCTCGGCATAGGCCCGGCCGAGCGCGCGCAGCGCAGCACCCGAGGAAATGCGCCCGAGGTTGAAGAAGTACGGGCTGATGCGGCCCGACTTCAGGGTGAACTGGCCGAACTTCAGCACTTCGGCTTGCAGGGCGAGGTCGAGGAAGGTGGTCTGGTACGGCTTCATGCGGATCGATTTCGGTCGGACGGATGCGGGCGCGCAGTCGCCGTGGACTGCCGGGAGCAGCGATTTTCGCACATGGGCCGGAAGCCACTGCGGCCGGCTGCGCTAGCATTCGCGGCTCCCGGACCTCCCTTCGTCGGCTGACCCATGCGCATCATCTCGATCAACACCAACGGCATCCGCTCGGCAGCGAAGAAAGGTTTCTTCGAATGGCTGGCGACCACCGATGCCGATTACGTATGCATCCAGGAAACCAAGGCGCAGATCGAGGATCTGGACGATGCGCTGTTCCGGCCGGCCGGCTACTCCGCACACTTCCGCAGCGCCGTGAAGAAGGGCTATGCGGGCGTGGCGGTGTACGCGCGGCAGGCGCCGGATGCCGTGCTCGACACGCTCGGCGAAGCGGAATTCGACGACGAGGGCCGCTATCTCGAACTGCGCCAGGGCAATCTGTCGGTGGTGTCGCTGTATCTGCCGTCCGGCTCTTCGGGTCCGGAACGACAGGCCTCGAAGGACCGCTTCCTGGCGTTCTTCCTGCCCAAGCTGCGCGAGTGGAGAACCTCAGGCCGCGACTACGTGATCTGCGGCGACTGGAACATCGCCCACCGCAACATCGATATCAAGAACTGGCGTTCGAACCAGAAAAACTCGGGCTTCCTGCCGCACGAGCGGGCCTGGCTCGATACCCTGTTCGGCTCCGAACCGGACGGCGTCGGCTTCGTCGACGGCTTCCGCGCCAGGCACCCGACGATGGAAGGCGAGGCCTATTCGTGGTGGTCCAACCGCGGCAATGCCTATGCGAACAATGTCGGCTGGCGCATCGACTACCAGGTGGTGACGCCGTCGCTGGCGGCGCGGATCGCCGACGCCCACGTCTACAAGAACGTGAAGTTCTCCGACCACGCGCCGGTGGTCATCGACTACGCCGACTGAGCCCGGGCGTTCGCCGCATCGTTGTCGGCGATCGAACTGTCGATCAGCCCGGCCCGCCACATCCAGGCGAACAGCGCGACACCCGGCAGCGCGATCAGCGTGGTCAGCACGTAGAACTCGACATAGCCCATCGCCTCGATCAGCGCACCGGCGGTCGAGCCGGTCAGCACCCGGCCGACGATCGACGCGGCCGCCGACAGCAGCGCGAACTGGGTCGCCGTGAAGCGCAGGCTGCACAGCGCCGACAGATAGGCGACCACCACCACGCCGCCGATGCCGCTGGCGGTGTTCTCGAAGCCGATCGTGAACGCCAGGAACCAGGGGCTGTGGCCGATCGCCGCGAGTGCGGCGAAGCTCAGGTTGGACACCGCCATCAGCAGCAGCGCGATCAGCACCGAGCGCTTCAGCCCGAGCCGCGCGTAGAGGACGCCGCCGATGAAGATGCCGACCAGATAGGCGATGAAGCCGATGCCGACGTCGTAGGTGGCGATCTCGTCGTTGCTGAACTGCAGGTCGTTGAGCAGCAGTCGCAGGGTCAGGTTGGCCAGCGTGTCGCCGATCTTGTGCAGCAGCACGAACAGCAGCACCAGCCAGGCGCCGCGCCGGTGGAAGAACTCGATCAAGGGGCCGATCACCGCATGGACCGCCTGCCGGACACCGCGCGCGGCGACCGGTGCCCGCCGCCGCGCCGGCTCGCCCATGACCACGCCGACCGCGACCGCCGGCAGCACCAGCAGCGCGCACAGGCCGTAGGCCAGCGCCCAGCCGCCGTCGGCGGCGACCAGCAGCGCCAGCGAGCCGGCGGTGACCGAGCCGATCCGCCAGCCGTACTGCGACATGCCGGAACCGACGCCGAGCTGCTCCGGGGTTAGCAGCTCGATCCGGTAGGCGTCGATGACGATGTCGAAGGTCGCCCCGGCCGTGCCCAGCGCGATTGCCGCGAACGCCATCGCCGGCAGGCCGTCGGCCGGCGTCACCAGCCCGAGGAAGACGGTCGCGGCGGCGACCAGCAGGCCCGACAGCCACAGCCACGACACCCGCTGGCCGGCGCGGCCGAGCAGCGGCAGGCGCAGGCCGTCGACCATCGGCGCCCACAGGAACTTGAAGTTGTAGACCAGGAAGGCCAGCGAGAACGCGGTGACGGTGCGCTTGGTGATGCCGTCCTGGGCCAGCCGCGTGGTCAGCGTGGCGCCGATCATCGCGTACGGAAAGCCGGAGGACATGCCGAGCAGCAGGGCGGCCAGCGGGGCGCGCTCCGAGTACGGGCGCAGGCTGGCGGGCAGGCGGGCGCGCCAGTTCGGGTTCAGGTTGGTCATCGCGAAAAGGCGTGGGTGTCAGGCATCGACCGGCGTGGCCGTCATCACATCGTGCAGCAGGCGGGCGAAGCGCACCGAGGTGCCATCGTTCTGCGGAACATCGCGGGGTGCCGAGTAGACCGGCAGCTCCAGGCTGGCGACGTTGGCTTCGCTGCCGACCACCCGGGCGCCGATCGAACGCAGGTAGCGCAGGAAGCCGGAATTCTCCCACAGCACGTCGTAATAGAAGGTGTGGATGCCGTAGCGCGACGCGGTCAGGTGCAGGCAGGCATGCAGCAAGGTACCGGCGCCGTACTGCTGGTAGGCGTCGATGACGGTCAGCGCGACCTCGGCCACGCCCGGCCGCTCCGGCAGCGACACGTAGCGGGCCACGCCGATGCCGGTCGGCTCCGGGCCTTTCAGGTCCAGTGCGCCCCAGGCCTCGTGCTGCCGATGATCCGGCTCGGTCATGAACTTGAGCTGCTTCGGGCTCAGCTCGGAAGCCTGCGAGAAGAAGCGCAGATGCCGCGATTCCGCCGACAGCTGGGCGAAGCCGCGCACGAAATACGGCAGATCGCTGGGCCGCACCGGGCGTACCAGCGCGCGCGTTTCATGCTTGAGCGTGAAATGGAAAGCCTGCGGCGGCAGCGGCAGCGTGGCGTGGGTCATGACGCACTGTACCGATGCCGCTCGTCGGCGCTCGCTGGACATTGTTTCTATATTTTTATTATTATAGAAATATGGAAATTAAAGACGCCGTCACCGTGCTCGCCGCAATGGCCCAGGAAACCCGGCTCGCCGTGTTTCGTGCGCTGGTTGTTGCCGGTCCGGAGGGCCTGTCGGCCGGGCGGATCGCCGACACGCTGGCGGTCGCCCCGGCGACGCTGTCGTTCCACCTGAAGGAACTCGATCGGGCCGGCCTCGTCATTGCGCGTCAGGACGGCCGCTACGTCATCTACGCCGCGAACTTCGAACAGATGGGCGCGCTGCTCGGCTTCCTCACCGAGAACTGCTGCCGCGGCGACAGCACCCGCTGCGCACCGGCCAACACCGGGACCGAAACCGGCACCGAAACCGCTAATTGCTGCCCGCCCACCGCACCCAGGCACTGAACCGCTGCACCCGCCCCTTGCGTTGCCCCATCCCACGCCCCGGAGTTGCCATGAATCGCTTCCATGTCCATGTGTCAGTAAATGATCTCGACGAAAGCATCGGCTTCTACTCGAAGCTCTTCGGCACCGCCCCGACGGTCACCGAACCGAACTATGCGAAGTGGATGCTGGAGGACCCGCGCGTCAATTTCGCGATCTCGCACAACCAGTGCGGCAGCGCGGTCGGCGTCAACCATCTCGGCCTCCAGGTCGATTCCGATGCCGAGCTGGCCGCGCTCGAAACCCGCTTCGCGGAAGCCGGTCTTGCCGGCGTCGCCGAGCACGGCGCCACCTGCTGCTACGCGCGCTCGGACAAGACCTGGCTGCAGGACCCGCAAGGCATTGCCTGGGAAAACTTCCACACCTTGGGCAGCGTGCCGGTGTTCGGCGGCGCCGGCCCGGAACTGCTGCGCCAGGGCGGAAACAGCTGCACGCCGATCACCGAAACGGCCGCCGCCGGCCCCACCGTCGCCGCTCCGGCAAGCCGCAGCAGCTGCGGCCCGAAGGCCGCGCCGAACTGCTGCGGCTGAACGCGGGACGAGCGTCGACGATGAATGCCGCGCCACTCAGCGTGCTGTTCCTGTGCACCGGAAATTCCGCCCGCTCGATCCTTGGCGAGGCGCTGATCAATCACCCGCTGATCGGCCGTGGGCGGTTCCGGGGCTACAGCGCCGGCAGTCACCCGGCCGGCGCGCCGAATCCGTATGCGCTGGCCCTGCTCGCCGAGCAGGGGATCGCTATCGAAGGCCTGCGCTCGAAGTCCTGGGACGAGTTCTCGGGCCCTGCGGCTCCGAAGCTGGACTTCGTGTTCACGGTCTGCGATTCAGCCGCCAGCGAAGCCTGTCCCTACTGGCCGGGCCAGCCGGTGACCGCGCACTGGGGACTTCCCGACCCCGCAGCGCTCCCCGACACCGATCCGGCCGCAAAGCGCCGGGCCTTCCTCGACACCTTCGTGGCATTGCGCCGGCGGATCGAGCTGCTGGCCAACCTGCCGCTGGCGTCGCTGCAAGGTCTGGCGCTGCAGCGCCAGCTCGATGAAATCGGACGCGCATGAGCACCACGGTTTCGCTGCCGCGCATGCTCGCGGCCGAAGCACTCGGCAGCGCGCTGCTGCTGGCGATCGTCGTCGGCTCCGGAATCATGGGCGAGCGCCTGAGCGCCGGAAACACGGCGGTCGCGCTGCTGGCCAACAGCCTGGCCACCGGCTGCGGGCTGGTCGTGCTGATCGTGATCTTCGGGCCGCTGTCCGGTGCGCATTTCAACCCGGCGGTGTCGGCGGTGTTCGCGGCACGCGGCGAACTGCCGGTGCGGCGCTTTGCCGCCTATGTGCCGGCCCAGCTGCTCGGTGCGCTGGCCGGTGTCGCGGCAGCCCACGGCATGTTCGATCTGCCGCTCGTGCAGGCCAGCCAGCACGCCCGGACCGGTGCAGCGCAATGGCTCGGCGAGTTCGTCGCGACCTTCGGGCTGATCGCGACCATCCTCGGCAGCCTCGCGGCGCGCCCGGCCTGGACACCGCTGGCGGTCGCCGCCTATATCACCGGCGCCTACTGGTTCACCTCGTCGACCAGCTTCGCCAACCCGGCGGTCACCGTCGCCCGCAGCCTGACCGATACCTTTGCCGGCATCGCGTCGGCCGATGTCGCCGGCTTCGTGCTGGCGCAGCTGGCCGGCGCTGCGATCGGCGGCCTGCTCGGCAGCTGGCTGTGGCCGGCGCCGCGCCGCACCTGAACCTTCATCCAGAGCGATAAATCATGTCCGTCACGATCTATCACAACCCTGCCTGCGGCACCTCGCGCAACACCTTGGCAATGATCCGCAACGCCGGCATCGAGCCGACCGTCATCGAGTACCTGAAGACGCCGCCGGACCGCGCCACGCTGGTCGCGCTGATCGCCCGCAGCGGCCAGCCGCTGCGCAGCTTCATTCGCGAGAAAGGCACGCCGTACGCGGATCTCGGCCTCGATGATCCGAACCTTGGCGACGCCCGGCTGATCGACGCGATGCTCGCCCATCCGATCCTGATCAACCGGCCGATCGTCGCGACGCCGCTCGGCGTGGCGCTGTGCCGGCCCTCGGAAAAGGTGCTCGACCTGCTGACCGAGCAGCAGCGCGGCGCCTTCCGCAAGGAAGACGGCGAAGCGGTGGTCGATGCCGAGGGCCGCCGTGTCGCCCCTCGCTGATCTGCCGAATGTCGACGCCGCCGAGTTCCGGGTGCCGTCGCTGGCGGCGCTGACGCCGGCGACGCGCGCCACGCACCCGCCACGCATCGCGCTGCTGTACGGCTCGCTGCGCAGCCGTTCGTTCAGCCGCCTGCTGAGCTTCGAGGCGGCCCGCCTGCTGCAGGCACTGGGCGCGGAAACCCGGATCTTCGACCCTGCAGGCCTGCCGCTGCCGGATGACGCACCGGAGACGCATCCCAAGGTGCAGGAACTGCGTGCGCTGACCAACTGGTGCGAAGGCATGGTCTGGACCTCGCCGGAGCGGCATGGCGCGATGACCGGGATCATGAAGGCGCAGATCGACTGGATTCCGCTGAACAGCGGCGCGGTGCGCCCGACCCAGGGCAAGACGCTGGCGGTGGTGCAGGTCTCCGGGGGCTCGCAGAGCTTCAACGCGGTGAACCAGATGCGCCTGCTCGGCCGCTGGATGCGGATGATCACGATCCCGAACCAATCATCGGTCGCCAAGGCTTTCCTCGAGTTCGGCGATGACGACCGGATGAAGCCGTCGAGCTACTACGAGCGCGTGGTCGACGTGATGGAAGAGCTGGTCAGGTTCACCCTGCTGACCCGCGATGTCGCTGGCCATCTCGTCGATCGCTACAGCGAACGTCGCGAATCGGCGGAAGCGCTGTCGAAGCGGGTCGGCCAGCGGGCACTCTGAGCCGGACACGAAAACGCCGGGTGGGCCGCCCCGTATCGTGAGGCGCCCCACCCGGCGTCGGGTCCCGCAGCGACGGTTACGGCATGCCGGCCGGCAGCGGCGTGCGGCCGTAGACGTCCTCGAAGCGGACGATGTCGTCTTCGCCGAGATAGCTGCCGGACTGCACTTCGATCAGTTCCAGCGGCACCTTGCCCGGGTTCTCCAGGCGGTGCGTGTGGCCGAGCGGGATGTAGGTCGACTCGTCTTCGCCGAGCAGGAACACCTTCTCGCCGTTGGTGACCCGGGCCGTGCCGTTGACCACCACCCAGTGCTCGGCGCGATGGTGGTGCATCTGCAGGCTGAGCTTCTCGCCCGGCTTGACCATGATCCGCTTGACCTGGAAACGCTCGGACAGCGAGATCGTCTCGTACCAGCCCCACGGCCGGTAGACGCGCGGCCGGGCCAGCGCTTCGGTGCGCTTGCCGGCCTTCAGGCGCTGGACCACCTTCTTGACGTCCTGCAGGCGATCCCGCGAGGCGACCAGGATCGCATCGACGGTCTCGACCACCACCGTGTCCTTCAGGCCGAGCACGGTGACCAGGCGATGGGTGCCGTGCACCAGGGTGCCATCGCAGTCCTCGACCATGACATCGCCGCGGGCGACGTTGCCGCGCGCATCGACCTGCGGCAGCTTGGCGAGGAAGTTCCACGAACCGACGTCGTCCCAGCCGGCATCGAGCACGACCAGCGCGGCCTTGTCGGTCTTCTCCATCACCGCGTAGTCGATCGACTCGTTGCGGGCGTTGCCGAACGACGGACCGTGCAGGCGCACGAAATCGGCGTCGCGCTGACCGTTGTTCACCGACTTCACGCAGGCCTCGTACATCTCCGGCTCGAGACGCTTCACTTCGTCGAGGAAGACATCGGCGCGGAACAGGAACATGCCGCCGTTCCAGTAGTAGCCGCCGACCTGAAGGAACTCCGTGGCCTTGGCCAGCGGCGGCTTCTCGACGAACTCGGCGATCAGGCGCGCACCATCGACGGGCAGCGCTGCACCGGCCCTGATGTAGCCGAATCCGGTTTCGGGATGGGTCGGCTGGATGCCGAAGCTGACGATATGGCCGGCCTTGGCAGCTTCGACGGCAATCGCCGAGGCCTTGGCGAATGCCGCTTCGTCAGGAATCGTGTGATCCGCGGCCATCACGAACAGCACCGTTTCCGGGCCGTGCAGCTCGGCGGCCAGCAGGGCGGCGCAGGTGGTGGCCGGACCGGTGTTGCGACCCTCCGGTTCCAGCAGCACCTTGGCGCCGGACATGTTCACTGCGCGCAGCTGCTCGGCGACGATGAAACGGTGCGATTCGGCACAGATGGCCAGCGGCGGCGCGACGTTGGCGAGCGTCTGGGTCCGCAGCGCGGTGTTCTGCAACAGGCTGTGCGCGTTGGTCAGGGCAAGGAACTGCTTCGGATACTGCTCGCGGGACAGCGGCCAGAGGCGCGAGCCGGCACCACCGGCGAGAAGGACAGGCAGCAACGTCATGGGAACGATTCCTGGGATTCGGGGAAAACCGGAAGAAGGATATGCAACTTGTCTAATGCTTATGCGGGGTTGGACCAGCAAGTTTATTGCTGTCTGGGGCTATTGTGCGAAGCAGCACGCGCCGCCTGCTAGTAGACATAACTCATTGCTGGCGGTGATTCCGGCACGGGATCACAAACGGATGCCGCGATCGGACCTGCGGCAGGCGGCTGCTGTCCGAATCGAGTACGAGGCAAATCCCGGGCCATCTTCGCGCCGGCTGATGTCACCCTCGTGTCGCCGCTGACCCAGCCGCCGTTCCGGGGGGCCGGCAGGTTGTGCCGCTGCCGGCAACCGTTCGTCGGTTTGGCTGCCCCGACTTGGTGCCCCGCTGCGCCGGCTGCCGCCGATCCAGCCCCCGGACGCGGTTGCCACGACGCGCGATAAGCCCAATCGGAACGGCGGCTTAAGTGGCTTGTCCACAGCTTGTCCACCTGCGGTGCCAGCCGCTATGCACAGCTTTGGACACACCATGTTGGGGTTGACCGCAGTTTTAACCCCTATATATTGGGTACCCGGGGTCGCAAAGACCCACCGCCGCAACAGCCCTTCTTCATCGGGGAGAATCCGAACATCATGCAGACCCAGAATGTCACCGCGACGCCGACGCGCGCGCCCAACCCCAGCACCGGCAACGAAAAGATCACGCCGGCCGCCAGCGCCGCCGAGCTTGCCGCGACCGCTCCGGGGGCGATCAAGGTCATCCGCCGCAACGGCAAGCTGACCAATTTCGACGCCAACAAGATCGCCATCGCGCTGACCAAGGCCTTCCTTGCCGTCGAAGGCGGCCAGGCCGCCGCCAGCGCCCGCGTCCGCGACAAGGTCAACGAACTGACCGCTTCGGTGGTCGGCGCGCTGACCCGTCATCTGTCGAGCGGCGGCACCCTGCATATCGAAGATATCCAGGATCAGGTCGAACTGGGCCTGATGCGCGCCGGCGAGCACAAGGTCGCTCGCGATTACGTGCTGTATCGGGAGGAGCGCGCCCGCGCCCGCGCCGCCGAAACCGCGGCCCGCACCGTGCAGATCGATGCACCGGCACTGAACGTGAAGATGGATGACGGCCGCCTGCTGCCGCTCGACCAGGGCCGCCTGCAGCGGGTGGTCACCGAAGCTTGCGCCGGCCTGACCGGCGTGGACGCCGCCGAAGTGCTGGCGTCCGCCGTGCGCGACCTCTACGAAGGCATTTCCGAGACCGAGCTGAGCCAGGCGCTGACCCTCGCCGCCCGCGCCCGCATCGAGAAGGAGCCGAACTACACCTACGTGTCGGCCCGCCTGCTCTGCGACGCGATGCGCCATGAGGCGCTGAGCTTCCTCGGCATGACCGAAACCCGGCCGACCTTCGAGGACATGAAGGCGATCTATGCCGACTACTTCCGCGAGTTCATCCACAAGGCGTCCGAGCTGGAACTGGTGGATTCGAAACTGTGCCTGTTCGATCTGGAGCAGCTCGGCCGCGCGCTGCTGCCGGAGCGCGACGCCAAGTTCGACTATCTCGGCCTGCAGACGCTCTACGACCGCTACTTCATCCACAGCAGCAAGACCCGCTTCGAGCTGCCGCAGGCGTTCTTCATGCGCGTGGCGATGGGCCTGGCGATGAACGAGATCGACCGCGAAGCGCGCGCGATCGAGTTCTACCGGCTTCTGTCGTCGTTCGACTTCATGTCGTCGACGCCGACCCTGTTCAACTCCGGCACGCTGCGGCCGCAGCTGTCGTCGTGCTACCTGACGCAGGTGCCGGACGATCTGCACGGCATCTTCAACGCCATCCACGACAACGCGATGCTGTCGAAGTTTGCCGGCGGCCTCGGCAACGACTGGACGCCGGTGCGCGGCATGGGCGGCTGGATCAAGGGCACCAATGGGAAATCGAACGGCGTGGTGCCGTTCCTGAAGGTCGCCAACGACACGGCGGTCGCCGTCAACCAGGGCGGCAAGCGCAAGGGCGCGGTCTGCGCGTACCTGGAAACCTGGCATCGCGACATCGAGGAATTCCTCGACCTGCGCAAGAACACCGGTGACGACCGTCGCCGCACCCATGACATGAACACCGCGAACTGGGTCCCGGACCTGTTCCTGAAGCGGGTCATGGAAGAAGGCCAGTGGACCCTGTTCAGCCCGGAAGAAACGCCGGACCTGCACGAGCTGTACGGCGTTGCGTTCGAGCAGCGCTACGCCGAATACGAGGCGCTGGCGGACCAGGGCCGGATCAAGAATTTCAAGCGTCTGCCGGCGCTGAACCTGTGGCGCAAGATGCTCTCGATGCTGTTCGAGACCGGCCACCCGTGGATCACCTTCAAGGACCCCTGCAACCTGCGTTCGCCGCAGCAGCACGTCGGCATCGTGCACAGCTCGAACCTGTGCACCGAGATCACCTTGAACACCAAGGCCAACCAGGAGATCGCGGTCTGCAACCTCGGCTCGGTGAACCTGCCGGCGCATATCGTCGACGGCAAGCTGGACCTGCCGAAGCTCGAACGGACGATCAAGACCGCGATGCGGATGCTCGACAACGTCATCGAGTACAACTACTACTCGGTGGCCACGGCGCGCAACTCCAACCTGCGCCACCGCCCGGTGGGCCTCGGCGTGATGGGCTTCAACGACGCGCTGTTCCGCTTGCGCCTGCCGTACGAATCGAATGAGGCGATCGAGTTCGCCGACCGCTCGATGGAAGCGATCAGCTACTACGCGATCAAGGCCTCGGCCGATCTGGCGGTGGAGCGCGGCGCCTATGCCAGCTTCAAGGGCTCGCTGTGGGATCAGGGCATCCTGCCGCTGGACTCGATCAGGCTGCTTGCCGACGCCCGCGGTCCGTACCTGCGTCAGGACGTGTCGGAATCCGGCGCGTTCGACTGGAACGGCCTGCGCCTGCAGATCAAGACCACCGGCATCCGCAACTCGAACACCATGGCCATCGCGCCGACGGCGACGATCGCCAACATCACCGGCGTGTCGCAGTCGATCGAGCCGGTCTACCAGAACCTGTACGTCAAATCGAACCTGTCGGGCGACTTCACGGTGGTCAACGAGTACCTCGCCAACGAGCTGAAGGCGCTGGATCTCTGGGACGAGGTGATGGTCCACGACCTCAAGTACTTCGACGGCAGCGTGCAGAAGATCGACCGCGTGCCGGCCGACATCAAGGCGATCTACAAGACCGCCTTCGAGATCGACCCGAAGGTGCTGGTCGATGCCGGCAGCCGCCGCCAGAAGTGGATCGACCAGGCGCAGTCGCTGAACCTGTACATGGCCGCACCGAGCGGCAAGAAGCTCGACGAGCTGTATCGTCACGCCTGGCTGTCCGGTCTGAAGACCACCTACTACCTGCGCACCCTGGGCGCCACGCACGCCGAGAAGACCACCATCCAGGACGGCCGCCTGAACAACGTCGCCAAGGGTGCCGAAGGTGCTGCCGCCGCATCCGCTGCGGCCGTTGCCTCGGCCGCCCGTCAAGCGCCGAAGCCGGCTTCGATGGCGGCAGCCAGCGAACCGATGGCGCCGAAGGTCTGCTCGATCCTCGACCCGGACTGCGAGGCGTGCCAGTAAGCGGCGGCAGCCTCACCGCGAACGCCGCGCCCGGCCGGACGATGGTCCGGCCGGGCGCGGCGTCTTCATCTGGGCGCCGGAATCCGGCGGCAGGCTGCGGACCCGTCCCGGTCAGCGCCGCCGTCACTGCCTTAACCACGGCGCTTGCCGCCGTTGCCGCAACCGCTGCAACGAATCGATTGCCACCTGCCAATGCCACACGGCGGGTGTATAAATATCCATCTTCCCAACGCAACTGAAATCCGGAGATCCCCCATGCTCGACTGGGACGACGCCCCCGCAGCCCCCACCCTCGCGCCGCCGGTGCCGCCGATGATCGACCCGATCGTCGCCAGCCCGCGCGCCGCCGCCCCGGCCGCCCGTCCGGTCTACGCCGCCCCGGCGCCGACCGCGACGCCGCGCATCCCGGAAGCCAGCGAATTCAAGCTGACGCCGCCGCAGGCCAGGGTCGAATCCGGTGCCACCGGGCTGGAAGACATCACCATCGGCGCCCGCCGCATCCAGGTCGACGACAAGAAGATCATCAACTGCCGCGCCGACCTGAACCAGCTGGTCCCGTTCAAGTACGAATGGGCCTGGAAGAAGTACCTCGACGCCTGCAACAACCACTGGATGCCGCAGGAAATCAACATGAGCGCCGACATCGCGCTCTGGCAGGATCCGAACGGCCTGACCGACGACGAGCGGATGATCATCAAGCGCTCGCTCGGCTTCTTCTCGACCGCCGACAGTCTGGTTGCGAACAATCTGGTGCTGGCCGTCTACCGCCACCTGACCAACCCGGAATGCCGCCAGTACCTGCTGCGCCAGGCCTTCGAGGAAGCGATCCACACCCACGCCTACCAGTACTGCATCGAAAGCCTGGGCCTCGACGAGGCCGAGGTGTTCAACATGTACCGCGAAGTGCCGAGCATCCACGACAAGGCGGCGTGGAGCCTGCCGTTCACCCAGAGCCTGGCCGATCAGGAATTCCATACCGGCACGCCGGAGAACGACCAGCGTTTGCTCCGCGACCTGATCGCCTTCTACGTCGTGTTCGAAGGCATCTTCTTCTACGTCGGCTTCGTGCAGCTCTTGAGCTTTGGCCGCCGCAACAAGATGGTCGGCGTCAGCGAGCAGATCCAGTACATCATGCGCGACGAGTCGATGCACATGAACTTCGGCATCGATGTGATCAACCAGATCAAGATCGAAAACCCGCACCTGTGGACCGCCGCGTTCCAGGAAGAGATCGCGGTGATGCTGAAAGAGGCCACCGAACTGGAAATCAAGTACGCGCATGACACGATGCCGCGCGGCGTCCTCGGCCTGAACGCCAGCCAGTTCAACGAATACCTGAAGTTCGTCTGCAACCGTCGCTGCTCGCAGATCGGCCTGAAGCAGCTCTATCCGGGTGCGGAAAACCCGTTCCCGTGGATGAGCGAAGTCATGGACTTGAAGAAGGAAAAGAACTTCTTCGAGACGCGAGTGACCGAGTATCAGACCGGTGGGGCGTTGAGCTGGGATTAAGCCTCCTCAAACGACACCTGAATGCCTTGGGATACTTCAACGGAGGAAGTTTCCCAAGGCTTGAATGCACTAATGCGCAAGCTTGATACTTAGTAAAAATGAATTCCGTTATTCGGTGGGCGGGAAGTAAGAGAAAGTTACTACCGAAAATCTCGGCATATTGGGATGAATCATGTTTGCGATATGTTGAACCTTTCGCAGGTTCTGCTGCGCTTTTTTTTCATGTAAAGCCCAAATTTGCAATTCTTAACGACAATAATTCCGAGCTTATCCATGCTTACAAGCAGCTACAAGAAGTTCCAAGCTTAATATATAAGAAACTTTCAGAGTACCCGAAATCTCAAGAGTTCTACTATGAACTCCGCGCTCAAGATGCAAAAATGTTAGACGACGTCACTCGAGCAGCAAGATTTTTTTATCTGAATAGATATTGCTTCAATGGTATATATCGCGTCAATGCCCATGGGAAATTTAATGTTCCTTATGCGAAATCAAAAACCGGGAATTTTCCTGCGCTTGAGACTTGGTTAGAGGCAGCACTGCAACTAAAGAAAGCAGAATTCAGCTCTCTAGATTTTGAAAATTTTTTGTTGAGAACAGTTAAAAAAGGGGATTTTGTTTATCTCGACCCGCCTTATGCAGTTAGTAATCGCCGAGTATTTAGTCAGTATTCTTTAGATAGCTTTGGACTAAATGACATGGATAGACTGGCGAAAACTTTGGAAATAATTGATGCCAGAGGCGCTCGCTTCGTAGTTTCATATGCTTTGAGCCCAGAAGGGAGGTCGCTTACAGGGAATTGGCATGTACAGCGAGCAAGAATTCAACGGAATGTCGCAGGCTTCCAGAAGCATAGGCGAATTGCGATCGAGGTTTTGATTTCAAACCATGAACCTAGAAAAGGAGGTTCAGATGTCTGAACAAATCTCACTTGTCGAAACAAAACTCATCGAGCCCAATCCAGAAAATCCTCGATTGATATTCCACCAAGACGAGCTGGATGCCTTACAGGAAAGCATCAAAGTACAGGGAATACTCGTTCCCTTAACAATTTATCGAGACGGCAAAGGATTTCGCATTCTTGATGGAGAGCGGCGCTGGCGCTGTGCTGTAAAACTGGGCTTTGCAAAAGTTCCTGCTATAGCACAGCCAAAGCCAGACAAATTTACAAACCTTTTGATGATGTTCGCTATTCATCACAGAAGGAATGAATGGGATCCTCTTCCAACAGCCTTGAAGCTGCAGGTCCTTGAAGACATGTATGCAGAACGGCATGAAGTCAGGCCCACTGAAAAGCAGCTCGCAGAACTCGCATCGCTCACGCGCGGAGAAGTTCGGAGATATAAAAAACTTCTAGCACTCCCTGAAAAATACAAGTCAATGCTGCTGGAAGAGCTAACGAAGCCAAGATCACAGCAAATACTAACAGTAGACCACGTCATTGAAGCAGCCGCCGCAGCTCAATCTCTATCTAAACGTGGAATTATAAGCGAAAAAGAAGAGGACGTCTTCCGAGAGGCCGTCGTTGATAAATTCAAAACAAAGGTTATAGAAAGCACAGTAGATCCTAGGAGTTTCTCGCGGCTTTCACGAGCTGTCGAACGAGACGAGCTACCTATGCAAGTCGCCAGAAAAGCAGTCCATCGCTTCATTAACGAACCGACCTACACAGTTCGTCAAATGTTTACGGAGACTGTTGAGGACCAAGACTATCAGCATGGCACAAACCAGATCGCTGACCGACTTATTGCTCGTCTCGTAGAAGTTCAAGAGCGCGAATATGAGCTTTCTCCTGCATTACGAGACAGCCTAATTGCTCTCGTGAAGCTGATCCGAAACATCACCAAGGGTTGATAAAATGGCGCGCGTTTATGCGACGCTGTCCGTGGACCTTGTTGAACATGCCGATAGCGCCCACGGCTGTCTAGAAGATCGCGGCTTTAAGGTTGCGATTGAACGCAGCAACCTTTATTTTCCAAATACACCAACGCTTCTAGGCTCCAAAGGAAAGACAGAATTTATCGTTGAGGTAGTTGAGAAAGTTAGTCGCGTTAAGATTAGTGGTTGGGTAAACTATGCACGATCGCGCGGCCAAGAAACTTATATTGCTATTACTATTCCAGCGTCAGTAAAAATTACAGCTGAGTTTATGGCCTCAGCTAGCAGTCAAGGAATCGGGCTATTCACTTCATCAAATGGTTTTTTAACGCCGATTTTTGAAGCACGCGACTTGTCTGTAAATATTGGCGTTCCTGATCTTCGTCTCGAAAAACTTCCCGTTCGTACAAAACTTAAGCCGGCTTTTGACAAAATTATTGCTGGTCAGATAGTTGACGGATTCAAAGACGCTTGTTTAGTTCTCGAAAAAGCAGCTCAGAACCACTTAATCAAAGGGATAAAATCTACTCGTATAACTTTTCAAGACCAGAAAACCTTGCGTAATGTGACATATCCGCCTCAGACAATTCACAGAAAAACTATGGGCCAAGTGAAAACCTGTTTTGAGCAGATAGTCGTCCCTAACCAAGTTGACACGCTGACGCTACAAGCTCTTAAAAGCGTATTAAAAGATCGTAACGACGCTACACATGATGGCTCTACCCCTGCTTATGTTCGACGAATAAAACGGAATCTAAGCAAGCATCTGCTTGCAATCCTTAATGCCGTTCGAGTTTTATAAGCGATTAGAGGTGCTAGGCTAGCTTTGAACCTCGCTTAGGCCTTGGCAGCAAGAATTAATGGGGCCAAAGAATTAATGGGGCCAGGCTCAATTTAAACGGCAGATTCAAACCACCGCAGCCGGCTTGGTTGGCGATCGGCATGAAGTGCGCGATCAAGAACGCTGACCATCGCGAATCTCCATCGGCCCGTCACCCCATGCCCACCCTCGACCTCACCTTCGTCCGCAGCCAGTTCCCCGCCTTCTCGGAGCCGACGCTGCGGAACACGGTGTTCTGCGAGAACGCTGGCGGCTCGTACACCGCCGGCACGGTGATCGACCGGCTCGGCGAGTACTACCGGCGGCTCAAGGTGCAGCCTTACTACGCTTATCCGGCGGCAGAAGAAGCCGGCCAGTGGATGGATGCCGCCTACGCAGCACTGGCGCCGTATCTTGGCGTGACGGCGGATCACCTGCACTTCGGCCCGTCGACCTCGCAGAACACCTACGTGCTCGCCCAGGCGTTCCGGGCGCTGCTGCAGCCGGGCGACGAGATCATCGTCACCAACCAGGACCACGAGGCGAACAGCGGGGCCTGGCGGCGGCTGGCCGGGTTCGGCATCGCGGTGCGCGAATGGCGGGTCGATCCGGCCAGCGGCCTGCTCGATCCGGACGCGCTGGTGGCGCTGCTCACCGAGCGCACGCGGCTGGTCGCGTTTCCGCACTGCTCGAACCTGCTGGCGCATCTGAACCCGGTGCAGCGGATCTGCGGCCTGCTGCGCGAAGCCGGGGTGATCAGCGTGGTCGATGGCGTGTCATATGCGCCGCACGGCCTGCCGGATGTCGCCGCACTTGGCGCCGATCTCTACCTGTTCTCGCTGTACAAGACCTTCGGCCCGCATCAGGGCCTGATGGTGGTGCGCCCGGCGCTGGCCGGGCGGCTGGCCAATCAGGGCCACGGCTTCAATGCCGGCCAGCCGCGCAAGCGGCTGGTGCCCGCCGGCGCCGATCACGCCCAGGTGGCGGCGGCGCGCGGTGTCGCCGAGTACTTCGAGGCGCTCGATGTCCATCACGGCGGCGGCGATGTCGCAGGCCGGCCGGCGCGGGTCCGGGCGCTGCTGCATCAGGCGGATCAGGACCTGATGCAGCCGTTCCTCGACTGGCTGGATAGCCGCCCCGACGTCCGGCTGCTCGGCCCCCGGCAGGCGGCCAAGCGTGCGCCGACCTTCGCGCTCGCCACCGACGTCGAGCCGGCGACGCTGATTCCCCGTCTGGCTGCGGAAGGGGTCCTGGCCGGCGCCGGGAACTTCTATGCCGTGCGCCTGCTTGACGCCATGGGCCTGTCCGCCGCCAGGGGCGTGCTGCGCCTGTCGCTGGTGCACTACAACACGCCGCAGGACGTGGCGCGCCTGATCGCGGCACTCGACAAGTTGCTCTGAGACCGCACACCGCACCAGGCGGCTGACGCGGGCCGGATCGACCGGCGTCGCGGCAGGCACCGGGGCATGCAAGGCGGAAGACCGGGCCTGGAGTTCAGGGGGCCAAGCTCCCGATTCCCCTCGATCAGGAGAAATAGCGCTTCATGTTCAACCTCTTGCAAGACCATGACGAATGGGGCTTCAAGCTGGAATCGAGCGACTGACGCCGTCGAGGGGCGCGATCCAGGCCGCGGCACGCGTCGGACTAAAGCAAGACGGGGCGGATCTTTCCCCGAGCGCCCGGTCGCTCCCGCCGATCGCTCGCACCGCCCTCACCCGTCGTCCGGTGCCGGTTGCGTCATCAGCCGGACGTTGGCAGCGATCAGTTGCGGTGGCGCCGTGCCGAACTTCGCGCCGGCATCAGCATGGCGATCGGTGCCGCGCCGGCGCGCCGTCGACCAGGAACGGCCGAGGTCGGTCCGCCCGGCTGTGCCTGCCGCAGGAGGGCAGGCAGCCGGACGTTGATCGCAGCACCGTCCGGCTGCGGCCTTCGGTCATCGAATCGATGCAAACGGCTGTCGAGCCTGGCGCCGTCCGGCACTACCATGGCGGTCATTCGATGCCGCGCACATCCGCTGCGGCCGCGCCGGAGAGTCCGCGATGATTTCGATGCAGGCCGCGATCGACAGCCCCCGCCGCCCGGGCGGCAGAGCCTCGCGATGAGCCCGGCGCTCGCCACCCGCCCGACCGTCGAGGCCGGGATCGAAGCGCTGCTGCATCGGGTCTGCCCGCTCTATGCCCATGTCGGCATGACCGTCGAGCAGGCGCGCGACGGCCATTACCGCTGCCAGCTGCCGATGACGGCCGCCAACAGCAATCACCTCGGCACCATCCACGCGGCGCTGCAGTGGGCGCTGGCCGAAGTGCTCGGCGGCCTCGCGGTGCTGACGATCTTCCCGCCCGAACGCTTCGCCCGGCTGTACGCCGCGGTGAGCGCGGCCGAGGTCCAGTTCATCCGTCCGGCGCGCGGCGCGCTGATCGCCGAGGCGCAGCTGGCCAGCGCCGAGCACGACCGGGTGCGGGCCGCCGTCGACGCCGGCAACGAAGGCCGCTTCAGCCTCGACGCCGAGGTGCGCCTCGACGATGGCAGCGTCGTCGCCCGCCTGCGCGGCGACTACATCGTCCGGCCGCGGCGCACCGGCTGAGCCGCCGGCCACCTCGACCATGTCCAGCTCGCTGGCACCGCTGCCACCGCTGGCGCCCGCCCCGGCGCCGGCGCGCCTGCCGCGCGCAGCCCTTCTGGAACTCGATCAGGGCCAGCCGCTGGTGGTCATCGAAGCCCCCGCCGGCCACGGCAAGTCGGTGCTGGCCCGGCAGTGGCTCGACACCCGGCCGGCCGATGCCGCTGCGGCCTGGCTGGCGCTCGACGCCGCCAGCCGCGCGCCGGCGGTATTCGCGGCGCGGCTGCAGGCGGCGCTCGAAACCGGCAGCAGCATCGGCATCGGCGTCGACGCAGCCAACGCGGCCGACTTCGACGCGCTGTGCCGGCACCTGCAGTCGCGCACCGCGCCGCTGTGGCTGGTGCTCGACGACTGCCAGCAGCTGATCGGCAGCGCCAGCGCGCGCAGCCTCGAGCGCCTGCTGGCGCTGGCCTCGTCACGGCTGCGTCTGTGCCTGACCACGCAGGCCCTGCGGCTGGGCGTCGGCCTGGGGGCGAAGGTCGCCGACGGCGCGGTGCTCTGGCTGCCGGCGGCGCGGCTGGCCTTCACCCGCCACGAGATCGCGGCGCTGGCCCGGCTGCGCGGCCGCAAGCTGAGTGCGGCGCAGCTGGAGGCGCTGCAGGCCGCCACCGGCGGCTGGCCGTCACTGGTGCAGATCGCGCTGTCGATGCCGGCCGACCCGGACAGCGCCGAGCCGCTGGCCGGCAGCAACGCGCTGCGCGAGTACCTCGGCGATCGTTTCCTTGATGCCCTCGATGGCACCGAACGCGCGCTGCTCTGGCAGATCGGCTGCCTGGGTCAGCCGCCGGTGGCGCTGCTGGCGGCGCTGGCACCGACCTCGCTGGAGATCGAGGCCGCGCTGCGCCGGCTGCGGGCGCTGGGAATCATCGAGGACTGCAGGGCGCAGGACGGCGCCGGCGTGCAGCTGCCGCGCCTGTTGCGCGAGGCGCTGGTCGCGCTGCTGACAGCACCCGCCGCCGCGGCTCGCAGCGAGGTGCTGCAGGCTGCGGCCGGCTGGTACTGGCGCCACGGCCGCGGCGTCGAAGCGCTGCGCACCGCGCTCGACGGCGGTGCGGCGCTGCAGGAGCAGGCGCGCCGCTGGCTGGCCGGCTTCGGCCTGGAACTGGTGTTCCGGATGGGCCAGCACCAGACGCTGCTCGATCTGGTCGGCCGCTGGGAAGCGATCGCCGGACGCCACTGCCCGGCGGTCGATACCGTCGCGGCCTGGGCGCTGCTGTTCCAGCGCCATTTCGCGGCGGCGATCGTGCGGATCGACCGCGTCGATGCCGCCGACCACGCCGATCACCGCAGCGCCGCGCTGCTGCTGCGCGCGGTGCTGGCCGGCCTGCGCGACGAGCCGGAGCAATGCAGCCGCCTCGCCGACGCCTGGATCCGCCAGCACCAGGGCGCGCATGACTTCGGCATGGCGGTGGCGTCGACGGTGTCGGCGTTCAGCCACAAGTGCGCCGGCGAGCCGTCGGCCGCACAGGCGGCGCTGCGCGAGGCCTTCTACTCGTTCAACCTGGCGCAGTCCGCCTATGGCCTCGGCTGGGTCGATGTGGTCGGGGCGCTGGCGCTGGTCCACACCGGCCGCTACCGCGCGGCGCTGGCCCAGCTCGATACCGGCCTGCAGCGCTGCCAGGGCGATCAGGGCTTCGGCATCACCCGCGCGCTGCTGCGGGCGATCGAAGCCTGCGTGCGCTACGAACGCGGCGAGCTGGCGATCGTCGAAGGCCTGCTCGGCGAAGTGCTCGACGTGCTGCCCGAGCTTGGCGTCGTCGATGTGATGGCCTTCGGTTTCACCGCCGCGGCCCGGATGCGCGGCAGCAGCGGCAATTTCGGTGCGGCGCTGGATCTGCTGTCGGAAGCCGAGCAGGTCGGCCTGCGCCTGGACCTGCCACGGCTGGTGACGCTGATGCAGGCGGAGCGCGCCTTGCTGCTGCTGCGCGCCGGCTCGACCCTGCGCGCCCGCGCGCTGCTCGATGCAATTCCGCCGCGCGATGCCGCCACCGCGCCGATCCGCCTGCTGCGCGGCCGGCTGGCGATCGCCGAAGGCGAGCCGGCGGCGGCACTGCGCCTGCTCGAGCCGGTGCAGGCCGAAGCCCGCGCCGATCAGCGCCTGCTGCTGCAGTGCGAGGCGCTGCTGCTGCGCGCCCAGGCCGAAGACCTGCTCGGCAACGAGCCGCAGGCGCTGGCGGCGATCGGCGAAGCGCTGGAACTGGCCGGCAGCGAAGGCTATGTCCGCAGCCTGATCGACGACCGGCGGGCGCTGGCGGCGCTGGCCCAGCGCTGGCTCGATGCCGACCTGGCGGCGCCGCAGACGGCACGCGCACTGGCCCGCCAGCTGGCCGGCGATCGCAACGCCGATCCGGCCGACCTCAGCAGCCCGGCGCGCGCCAAGGCCGCCGCCGCGGTGACCCTGAATCCGCGCCAGCGCGCGATCCTGGTACTGCTCAACCAGGGGCTCAGCAATTCCCAGCTCGCCGAGCGCTGCCTGCTCTCGGAAAGCACGGTGAAGTGGTATCTGCACCACCTGTACGAAACCTTCGGGGTCGCCAACCGCACGGCGCTGCTGCGCGCCGTGCGGGAGCAGGGGCTGGTGCTCTGAACCGCCCCGCGCCGGCAGCGCGATGCGGCGGGTGTCAGTGCTGGCTGACCGGGGTGCGCACCTCGATGCCATCGAGTGCGGCGCTGTAGCGGATCTGGCAGGCCAGCCGCGAGCTGGGCTCGGGATCGGACACCGCTTCGAGCATCGCCCGCTCGTCCTTGCCGACCGGCGTCAGCTTCGACAGCCAGGGCTCGAGGATGGTGACGTGGCAGGTGGCGCAGGCGCAGCTGCCGCCGCAGTCGGCGTCGATGCCGGGCACGCCGTTGCCGACGGCGGCTTCCATCAGCGATTCGCCGTCGACGCCGGGGACTTCGCGCCGGGTGCCGCTGTGGTCGATGAAGATGATCTTGGACATCGGGACGGGGGACTCCAGGGCGCCGTGCGGCACCCGATCAGGATGGGGAAGGAAAAAAATCGGCGATCGGCACCACGCCGACCGCCGCAGGGGATCAGCGGTGAATCCGCACCGGCAGCGATTCATAGCCCTTGACGAACGGCGAGGCGACCCGCCTCGGCTCGCCCATCACCTCGATCTGGCCGGGCCGCGGCCAGCGCTGCAGCAGCTCTTCCCAGAGGATCTTCAGCTGCAGTTCGGCCAGCCGGTTGCCGACGCAGCGGTGCACGCCGAAGCCGAACGACAGGTGCTGGCGGGCGCGGGCACGGTCGGCGATGAAGCGGTCCGGCTGGTCGATCGACTCCGGGTCGCGGTTGCCGGAGACGTACCACATGATCACCTTGTCGCCGGCCTTGATGGTCTTGCCGCCGAGTTCGGCATCGACCACCGCGGTGCGGCGCATGTGGGCGAGCGGGGTCTGCCAGCGGATGATTTCCGAGATCATCGAGCTGCCGATGATCGCCGGGTTCGCGCACAGCTTGGCGTACTCGGCCGGGTTCTGGTGCAGGGCGATCAGGCCGCCGGTCATCGAATTGCGGGTGGTGTCGTTGCCGCCGACGATCAGCAGCATCAGGTTGCCGAGGAACTCCTCGGGGGTCATCGACCGGGTGCGCGGATCGTGCGCCATCATCGACAGCAGATCGGTCTTCGGCGGCGCCTGGATCCGCTCGACCCACAGCCTGCCGAAGTACTGGGCGCATTCGCCGAGCAGGCGCATGCGTTCTTCTTCGGTCTCGACGATGCCGCCGGGGCCGGGAATGGTGGTGGCGAGATCGGACCAGAACGGCAGCTTGTCGCGATCCTCGAACGGGAAATCGAACAGGGTCGCCAGCATCTGGGTGGTCAGGTTGATCGACACCCGCTGTACCCAGTCGAAGGTTTCGCCGACCGGCAGCTGATCGAGCGCGGCCGCAGTGCGGCTGCGGATCAGGGCTTCCATGCGCATCAGGTTGTCGGGCGCGACGATCGGCTGCACGACCTTGCGCTTCTCGTCGTGGATCGGCGGATCCATGGCGATGAACATCGGCAGGAAGGCGACCTTGTTGGTCTCGAAGATGGTGATGCCGCCATAGCGGAACTCGGAGGAAAAGATCTCCGGATGCGTCTCCACTTCCATGATGTCCTTGTACTTGGTCACCGACCAATACGGCCCGAACAGGCTTTTCGCGCAGTAGTGCACCGGATCTTCGCGGCGCAGCCGGGCGAAGTACGGCCAGAAGCTGTCGCTGGCCCAGAGTTCGGGATTGGAGACGTCGATCTGGTCCAGCGGAACGTCATGGGCCGGATCGTGGGTCTGGGGACTGGCCGCCATCACTGCATTCATCGTGCGCTCCTCTCGTGCTGTCGCTCTCGTTGTCGGGTCCGGCGGCGCCCGCGGCACCCGCCGTCCCGGTTGGCGCGGCAGTGTCGAACGTCGCAGCGGCGACGTCACCGATCGAACGATCAGTCGCGCCCGCCGTGCGCTGGCGCCACCCTCGACGGCCAGCGCGCTAGGCGCCGGTACCGGCGAACAGCGCGGCGATCTCGCGCTTGGGCAGCGCCGCGATCCGCGCCGGCCGCTCGGCTTCGCAGCGCGGGCAGCGGCACAGGAACTGGAAATCCTTGAGCAGCTGCTGGTTGCGGGCGAACCAGTCGAGCGCCAGGAACGATTCGTCGCCGAGGTAGTTCCAGCAGATCGCGTCGCCGCTGCGGATCGGCCGGGTCGCCAGCAGCAGTTCGGCCAGCGGCTGCTTCGGCGTGGCGCCGAGCCGGGCGTTCGGATCGCAGGAATGATTGGAGCGGCTGACGATCGGCCAGATGCCGTAGCCGATCACCCCGCCCTGCGCGTAGCGGATGTTGTTGGCCGCCACCCGGTGATAGAGCTGGGCCAGCTTCTTCGGGTTGCGCCGGTACTTGCGGGCCAGGGCCTCCAGCGTCGCCCGATCGCCGCTGCCGAGCGTCCAGGTGCTCAGCTTGAGATCTTCGGCGCTGACCCGGGCATAGGTCTCGTCGGTGGCGAGAATCGACTCCAGCAGCAGCATCGGCGCCTCGTCGTCCTCGTCGGCGTCGATGGTCACGAAGGCGATCGGATACTCGGCCGCCAGCAGCGCGCCGGTCTCGGCATCGGCCGAGGCCACCAGCTGCATCTCGCCACCCCAGCGGGCGATCCGGACCAACGGCGCGTAGGGCGCAGGCACGGGCGCGCTCATCGCGGCAACAGCATCTTGACGACCAGCATGGAGCGGGCTTCCTTCGCGGAACGATCGGGCGGCCGCAGTCTAGCCGCCGGGCGGTGCGGGGTGCCCGCGAAACTGACTGATCCGGCAGTCAGAGCCGCTCCGGAGATTTGCGTAGGCTCGGGCCAGGCGCCGCTTCGGACCCCCTGCCCTGCGCCCCCACGCAGGCCCGGACCGGCGCCACCGATTACCTGCACCATGGCCAACGGACGACCAGTGATGCCCAGCCTCGAATCGCGGTTGACGGTGTGGTGGATGCGCTGGGCCCGGCACCGCCGGCAGCGGGTGGCGAAACGCGGCACGCCGCAACCGGTGCAGCCGGCAGCGCCTTCGGCCCGCCACCGGCGACAGGCGCGGATCACGCTGGCGCCGCTCGACGGCCACCCGGTGTACCGCGTTGCACCGACCGGGCGCAGCGGCGAGCCGGCACCGGCCGGCCGCATCCTGTACCTGCACGGCGGCGCCTATGTGCGGCCGATCAACCGCCACCACTGGAACTTCGTCGTCGATCTGGCCGGCCGCAGCGGCTGCGAGATCGTGGTGCCGCTGTATCCGCTGGCACCGCGCCACAACGGCCTGACCGCCTTCGACTTCGTCAGCCGGCTGTATCGCCGCGAGAGCGCCGACCTGCGGCCGCTGATCCTGATGGGCGATTCCGCGGGCGGCGGGCTGGCGCTGGCGCTGGCCGGCTGGATTCGCGACCAGTCGCTGCCGGCGGCGCGGCAGCTGGTGCTGCTGTCGCCGTGGCTGGATGTCGAGATTCCGCATCCGCAGGCGCTGCAGCTGCAGGCAGCGGACCCGATGCTGACGCTCGACGGCCTGCGCCGCGCCGGCCGTGCCTATGCCGGCCCGCTCGGCGGCGCCCACCCGGTGATCAGCCCGGCACGCAGTGATCCGCGCGGCCTGCCGCCGATGGCGATCCATGTCGGCGGTCGCGAACTGATCGGCCCCGACGTGATCGACTACGCGGTGCGCGTCAGGGCGCTGGGCGGCAGCGTCGAACTGAACCGGGTGCCGGCGATGATGCATGTCTGGCCGCTGCTCGGCTTCCCGGAAGCGCTGGCCGCCCGGGCGCTGATCGCGCGGCAGCTGCGCACCGCGCTTGGCGAGCCGCCGTTGCCGGCGGCCTCGTCGTCCGGCCAGCCGGTCGGCGCCGCGGCCTGAGCCAGGCGAGCGCCGCAGCGCCGGTGCGGCTCAGCGCCAGGCGTCGCGGAAGTCGCGGGCGTAGTCGGCGAACCGGCGCGGCGCCTGACCGGTGATCGTCGCCACCGCATCGGTGATGCGCTCGGCATGGCCGAGCTTGAAGTAGCCGAGGATCAGGTTCAGGAAAGCGGCGTAGTCCGGCGGCAGGCCGGCCGCCAGCAGGCCGGCCAGCATCTGCTCCGGGCTGATCTCGGTGTAGCGGATGTCGCGACCGGCTTCGCGGCTCAGCAGCACGGCGACCTCGTCGTGGTTCAGCGCTTCCGGCCCGGTCAGGTCGAAGGCCTGACCGGCCTGCAGATCGCCGACCAGCAGCTCGGCGGCGACCTCGGCGATGTCGCGGGCATCGATGAAGCTGCCGCGCGCGGCGCCGGTCGGCAGCAGGATCCGGCCCTGCTCGCGGATGCCGTGCAGCCAGAAGGTGTTGAAGTTCTGCATGAACCAGTTCGGCCGGATGACGTTCCAGGCCAGCCCCGACGCCTCCAGCTGCAGCTCGGTGCGGCGCAGCGGCGAGGTCGGATCGGCGTCGGCGCCCATCGCGCTCATCAGCACCAGCTTGCCGAGCCCGGCGGCCTGAGCCGTGTCGATGAAACCGCCGAGCAGCGCGTGCTGGTCGGCATGGCCCGGCGGCGCCAGCAGGAACGCGGCATCGGCGCCGCGCAGCGCGGCCGTCAGGCCTTCGCCGGTGACCAGGTTCAGATGGACATCGTCGGCGCTGGCCACCGGACGGCTGGTGGCGCGCAACACCTGCCGACCGCGCCGCTGCAGCGCCTTGACCAGCGAGGAACCGACCGTGCCGTGGGCGCCGACAACCAGGATCTTGGACATTTCTTACTCCGGAAGAGGATGGACAGTGCGGTGATTCTGTCGGCCCTGATCCGAACGATGAATGGCTTCAAGTTCAATTATGATGTCTGTGCGTCCGCAATCGACGCCCGATGAGACATGCCATGGACCTGCTCGCCGATCTCCTCCACCAAGCCGGCCTGCGCCGCCGGCTGCTGCACGCGCGCGAACTGCCGGCGAGCGCGGTGCTGCGCTTTCCCTGCGAGCGCAGCATCGGCTTCCATGTCGTGCTGGCCGGCCCGCTGTGGCTGCACGCCGATGGCCTGGCGGCGCCGCTGCAGCTGCAGACCGGCGATATCGCGCTGATGGCGCGCGGCTGCGAGCACCGCATCGCCCGGCAGGCCTCGCTGGCCGGCCTGACCGAACGGGCGATGTCGGTCGCCGATCCGGCGGCGGCCGGCGGCGAGGCAGCGGTCCCGGCGCTGATCAGCGGCGCCTACCAGCTGTGGAACCGGCCGGTGCATCCGTTCTTCGCCGCCCTGCCGGGCTGGCATCTGCTGCGCGCCGAAGCGATTCCGCGGCTCGGGCCGATGTCGCTGGCGCTATCGCTGCTGAGCCCGGAAGCAGGCAGCCCGTCGGCCGGTGCCGGCATCGCGCTGCATGCCCTGACCGACCTGCTGTTCGTCTACCTGATGCGCGACCTGCTGGCGCAGCACGCGCCGGTCGCCGGCTTCCCGCCGAGCCCGCGCGACGATGCCGTGCGCCGCGCCGTCGCCCTGATGCACGCCGACTGCGCCACCGCCTGGACGCTGGACACTCTGGCCCATGCGGTCGGCCTGTCGCGGACCTTGCTGGCCGAGCGCTTCCGGGTGGCGATGGGCGACACGCCGCTGAACTATCTGCGCAGCGTGCGGCTGCAGCAGGCGATGCGGCTGCTGGTCGATACCGAGGACAAGCTGGAACAGGTGGCGATGCGGGTCGGCTACCAGGATGCATTCAGCTTTTCCAAGGCCTTCAAGCGGCTGGTCGGCGCCTCGCCCGGCGAGTTCCGCCGCCGCGACGCCGAGGAGCGCGAGCACCCCTGGCGCTTCGCGCGCAGCGAAGCGATCGCCCTGCCCCCCTCCGCCGAAGCCCGGCCCTGATCCCGGCCCCGATTCCAGCTCGGGCACCGGGGCCGCCGTCACCCCGCCCGCGAGTCCGAGCGTGCCGCCAGCCAGGCGCCGACTTCCGGCCAGATCGCCTGCGGCGCCTGACTGCCGGAGACGATCGCCATGTGGCCGCCCGGCACGTCCAGCACCCGGATGTCGGTGCTGGCGACCAGGCGCAGCAGCGCCTTCGCGCAGGCCGGCGTGACGATCGGATCGCCGCGGCCGGCGACCAGCAGCAGGCTGGCGGTGATCGCCGACAGGCGGGTGTCGCTGCCGGGCATCGGCAGGCGCCCGTCGGCGAGCCGGTTGTCGGTCCACAGGTACTGGACCACGTCCTGGATCACGCCGCCCGGGTAGGCGACCATGTCGTCGAGAAACGCGGCGTTGGTGGCGTGCGCGGCGACCTTGTCGCGATCGTCGAGCGCCGCCAGCAGGTCGAGATACGGACGCAGGCTGGCAACCGGCGCGGTCAGCTTGTAGAGCACGCTGTTGAACCAGCCCGGCGCCCGCCACCAGCGCGGCGCGGTGGCATGCGGACGCAGCGCCGGCAGCCGGCCGAGGCGGCGCACGACCCGGCTGATCCGCCGGTACTGCTGCCCGAGCAGGCCGTTGTCGTGGTAATCGCAGGGCGCGCCGACCAGCACCAGATTGCGGATCTCCGGATCGCCGCTCCACGCCGTGTAGGCATAGGCGAACAGGCCGCCGAAGCTCCATCCATGCAGCGATAGCGCCGGGTGGCCAGCATGGGCGCGGACCCGCGCCAGCAGCGCCGGCAGCCATTCGGTGATGTAAGTCGACAGCCGCCAGTGATCCTGCGCCGGACCCGGACGGCCCCAGTCGATCAGGTACACCCGGAAGCCGCGCGCCAAAAGGTCAGCGACTAGGCTGCGTTCCGGGAACAGGTCGTAGATCGACATGTTGACCGCCAGCGGCGCGACCAGCACCACCGGCACGGCATGCGCCACGGCGACACCCGGCAGCGGCAGGTAGGCGCGCAGGCGGACGATGCCGTCCTCGTGGATCAGCCGGTACGGCGTGCGTTCGGACTGCACCAGCTGGCGCGCGTCGAACAGGCGGTCACGCAGGTTGACGAGGCGGCGCGCGGCGCGGGCCGGTCGGCGGGATTTCGGGACGGCGGACATCGGCAGCGCATCTCGGCGACGGAAGGAAGTCGCGAATTGTGCACGATCGTTCACTCGATCGCCGATCGAGGCCAGCCGCCGATCGCGCGGCGTCCCTCCGCGGCGCTACCAGGTGCGGAAGCGACCGGTATCCAGATGCAGGAACTGTTCGCGCGGGTAGTAGCCGACGCCACCCGCCTTCAGCGTCAGCGCGGCATCGCGCAGCTCGGCCAGCGGCACGCCGGTCAGCCGCACATCGATCGCCTGCCCCTGCAGATGCAGGCTGCGGCTGGCAACACCGCCGCCACGGGTCTTGCGCAGGAAACGGTTGGTGGCCGGCGAGCGATAGCCGGAGATCACCTCGAAGCGCGCGCTCGACTGCGCGTCGATCCCGAGCAGGCCGCGCAGCCGATGCAGCACATCGAACAGCGCCGGGTCGATGCGCCCGACCTGGCCGTTGTAGTGATCGCGCAGGAAATGGTTCAGCGAATCCAGCGCTTCGGGCAGGTACTGCGTGCCGCTGGCGTAGACCCGTTCGATCCGCTCGCCGGTGTGGGTGTGGTGCATGGCCAGCGAACGGGCACCGCCCGCATCGACCAGCCCGGATGCCGCGAAAGCCGCGGCCTGCGGTGCGACGACGGCCGGCAGCAGGGTGCCGGCCGCACCGGCGAGCTGGCGCAGGAAGCGCCGACGTGCGTGGCCGTGGTGATCGTCGGTCATGGCGTCTCGGGTTCGGAAATCGGCTTCGCGGGCGTGGATCGTTGCAGGCTGCGCTGGCGCAGGGCCTCGGCAAGCAGGCGGTCGTGTCCGTAGATGTCGTCGAAGAAGTGGATGCGGCCCTGCTTCACCAGCGCCGTGCCATAGGCGATCAGCACCTGCACCGGTTCGTCGAGCTTCAGGGTAGCCGACTTGCCGGCTGTCATCGCATCGATGATCCGCGCCTCGGTCCACTCCGGCATGTTCTTCAGCACGAACTCGGCGAGCGCCAGCGGCCGTTCGACGCGGATGCAGCCGTGGCTGAAGTCGCGACGCTCGCGCTCGAACAGCCCGACCGACGGCGTGTGGTGCAGGTAGATGTTGTCGCTGTTCGGGAACACGAACTTGATGTCGCCGAGCGCGTTGCGCTCGCCCGGCCGCTGGCGGATGCGCGCCGCGCCACGCATCACCGCATCGAGCCCGGCCTGGTCCAGCGTGATCTGCACGCTGCCATCGGCGCGGACGAACTCGTAGCCCTCGCGCGCCCATTCGGCTGGCTTGACGCGCAGCTTCGGCACCAGCTCGGCCCTGGCGATCGACGGCGGCACGTTCCAGTACGGGCTGAACTCGATGTAGCGCATCGCCTCGTCGAACAGCGGCGTGCGGGTGTCGAGCGCCTTGCCGACGATCACCTTCATTTCCTCGCGCACATCCACGCCCTGCTCGCCGACCTCGTAGGCGCGCAGCACGAATTCCGGAATGTTGATGACGATCATCCGCTTCGCCTGCAGCAGCGGCGTCCAGCGGGCACGTTCAAGGGTCAGCTCGATCTGCTGCACGCGGCTGGCCGGCGTCACCCCCAGATCGGCGAGGCTGGCCTTGCCGAGCACGCCATCGGCCGGCAGGCCATGCCGTTCCTGGAAGCGGCGCACGGCGCCGACCACCGGCTCGACATAGAACAGCGGGGCGACGACCGCCTCGGCCGGAAGATCGCCGAGCGCGCGCAGCCGCTCGGCCAGCAGGGCGACGCCGGACCAGGTCTGGCCGGGCACCAGCTTGCCGGGACGGTTGCGGCCGGCACCGGGCAGCGCCGGCAACGGCTGCTGCCAGGCGCTGCTGCCGGCGGCCAGCCGGCGGTACTCGGCCAGCGCGAGCTGCAGCCGCCCGTAGGCCGGCACCTGCGGCGCCAGCGCCGCCGCCAGTGCCGGCAGGCGATGCCGGGCCAGCGCTTCGTCGAGCAGCAGGCGCATGTCGAAATCCGGCCGCAGGGCCTGTGCGAAACGCTGGTGAAGGCGGGCCGGATCGATGCGGCCGAAGTGCAGGTCGTGCAGGTAATGCAGCACCGCGGTCGTCAGCGCCGCATCGAGCGCGGCCTGCGCCACCTCGTTCAGCGGGCCTTCGGCCTCGGCATGGGCGACCGCCTGCTGCAGGCCGCTGGCGTGGTAGTCGTCGGCGCTCAGGCCGTGCTCGGGCGCCGCCAGCAGCAGCGCGACCGCGTCGCGGGTGTCGGCGCGCAGCCTTCGCGCCTCGAACCAGAGCGGCTCGGGTTCGGCGGGCACCACTGGAGCCTCGGCCGCCGGCACGGGGTCGGCCGGGGCAACCGGCGTGTCGACGGCAGCCCCGGGCTGAGCGGCAATCGGCCGGGCGATGCCGGCAAGCAGCAGACAGAGGGTCAGGCGGGCCAGCACGGTCGGAATCGGGCGCATGGCCGGATTCTGACGGCTCCGGCATGCCCCCGCGTCGCCGCGCTCGATGCCCGTGCCGCGAACGCCGCCTGGCGCCGCGCTCGCGGCGCGCGACCCGGATGGCTCAGCGCGGGCCGACCTGCCGGGTGTCGACCGGCCCGATGCCGACCACCTGGATGATCGTTTCTTCATCCTTGGCGCCGTCGTAATGCACCTGCCCGCCCTTGTGGAGCACGTAGCTGCCGGCCGGCACCGGCACCGTGCTCGCCGGGTCGTACTTCTCGCCGGTACCGACCCACCAGGTGCCGCTGATCACCGTGAAGAAACGGTCGTTGGCATGAACGTGTGGCCGGCTGAAATGGCCCGGCAGCCACTTGATCCGGGCCACGTAGGGGCCGGGCTTGTCCGGATCGCCGAACAGGATGGCGCGCTCGCTGGTGCCCTCGGCATTGCGCACCCACCGGATGTCCGCCGGCGTCTTGAATTCCACCGAGCGCGGGTCGAGTTCGGCAGCGGCGTCGAGCACCGGCAACAAGGCGGCAACCGCGAGGCCCGCAGCAGCCAGCCATCGAGGCAGCGGTAGCGGCGATGAAACCGTGGTCTTGCCCATCGTGCGGCGACTCCCTGCGAATGATCGGAAGCCCGAACCGCAAGCGCCGTGCCGTCGCCTGAAAATGAGCAAGCCATTGATTTCAATTGACATGAATTGGAGATGCCGCCCGGTCGTGATGCCGGACCAACAGCTGGCAGCGCAAACTGCGCGACCGCCAGCAGGCGCTCAGCCGCGCTCCAGCCAGCGGCGCCGCGCGGCGAACGGCAGATCGACATAGGTCTGCATCGCCTTGCGGCTGTCGCCGGACAGCAGGGTCTCCAGGAAGGCGGCGCTTTCAATCTCCAGTCCGGCGGCCAGCGGCGCGTCGCTGCCGGCGTAGATCGCCCGCTTGGCGCAGGCGATCGCCTTCGGCGGCAGTGCGGCGACTTCGCGGGCAATGCTGCAGGCCTGCGCCAGCGCATCGTCGGCGAGTTCCCCGATCAGGCCGAGCGCCAGCGCGGTGTCCGGATCGACGACCCGCGAGCGCAGGATGAACTCGGCCGCCCGGCTGGCGCCGATCAATCGCGACAGCCGCTGGGTGCCGCTGCCGCCGGGAATGATGCCGAGGCGCACTTCGGGAAAGCCGTAGCGATAATCGCCGCGTTCGCCGACGCGGATATCGCAGGCCAGGCTCAGCTCCAGTCCGCCGCCCATGGTGTTGCCGTTCATGGCCGCGATCACCACCTTGGGCAGGTCGCGCAAGGCCAGCAGCAGCGCGTGATAGCCGCGATTGAGCGCGGTGCCGACGCTGCGCAGCTGCTCGTCGTCGCTGGCCAGCGCCAGCAGTTCCTCGACACTGTAATGGGTGATGAAGGCACCTCCCGGCACGCCGCACAGCACGATCGCGCGCACCTCCGGCGCCCGCCACTGCTCGATCAGCCGGGCCAGTTCCTGCGCGCCTTCGGCGCAGAAGTAGTTCATCGGCGGATGGCCGTAGCGGGCCACCACCACGCCGTCCGCGAATTGCGTCGACCACAGTGCCATGTCGTCTGCTCCCTGCAAGATGGGCAAAGGCTGCGGTGCGTGGCGTCGCCGTTCCGGTGCGCAGCGCCACCGCCACCGAGCTTGCCGAAGGCCGGCCGCCGCCGGATAGGCTGGCCTGCCCCTGATCGGTGCACCGGGGGCCGCCGGCGATCCGCCGCCTGCACGGCGGTGGCGCCGTCGCCATGACGCTCATACTGGCCCCGGGTGGTCGTCGTCCGGACCGCCGCCTTCCTCCGAATGGGGTACCCGATGACCGCTGAGACCACCATCACCGTCCATCTGACCGCCTACCGCAGCCGCGCGCTGATGCTGCAGACCGAGCACCGCGAAGCCGAAGCGGCCTACGACGCCAGCATCCGCGCCTATCTGCGCTATCTCGCCGACGAAGCGGCCAAGGCCGGCTACGCGCTGAGCACCGACCATGGCGACGGCAGCGAATACTCGATTCACGCCGAATCCCACGCTGCGAGGCAGCGCGCGCACGACTGGCTGGCGACCCTGCCGGACATCTGGAACTGGATGCCGTAAGCGCCGCGACGACCGGCGCCGTTTCCGGCGCTGACCGCCGGGCTGTCGTGACCGACGTCGCAGAAGCGGCCGGGTGGCCGGATTTCCGACTTGATCCTGACTGCGGTCAACGATCAGTGTTGCCTCAGGCAGGGTCCGAGCGTGACCGATTCCGCACGACGGCGACGCTTGCACCAAGCTTGCTTGGAAATGCCGGAGCGGCAAGCATGCGCGGCCTGACGGTGCATGAGGCCGCGCCAGCACACTTTCGATTTCCCGACACCTCTCGCGGCGGACGGATGGACATCAAGACTCTGCCGGGCGGACTCGCCCGGCCTATCGCACCGGCCCGGCGTCGGGCATCTCCGGGTACCTGGCCTACGTCGGGCATGACGCGGGGCCGGGTCCGCACCGGATCGGCAATCGCCCTGCTGGTGTTGCTGGCCCTGGCACCGATCCGGACCGCGATGGCCGCCAAGCCGACCGTCAGCATCGACGACGTCGAAGTGCTCGAAGGCGAGCGGAAGCTGGTGAAGAGCTCGATGAACTTCACCGTGTCGCTGTCGGAAAAAGCCAGCGAGCGGGTGTCGGTGCGGGTCGCGACCGCCAACGGCACGGCCAGTTCGGGCAGCGACTACGACTCCGCCAGCAGCGTGGTCCGCTTCCGGCGCGGTCAGATTCGCCAGACGTTCTCGGTCAAGATCAATGGCGACGCCACCGCGGAGCCCGACGAAACCCTGTTCGTCAACCTGTCGAGCCCGGATGGCCTGGTGCTCGGCAAGCGCCGCGGCACGGGCACCCTCCTCGACGACGACACGCCGGCACCGGACATCTCGCTGTCGGTGGCCGATGCCTCGGTGACCGAAGGCCAGGGCGAGCGGCGCAGCCTGCAGTTCGTGGTGTCCGCACGGCCGACGCCGACCTCGGCGATTTCGGTCAATTACGCCACCACCAACGGCACCGCAAAGGCCGGCAGCGACTACGTCGCCACCTCGGGCAAGCTGAGCTTCGACAGCGGCGTCGCCAGCCGGATCATCGAGGTGCCGGTGCTCGGCGACGCGGTCAAGGAAAGCGACGAGACGCTGACCCTGACCCTGAGCGCGCCGACCGGACGCGGCCGGCTGGGCCGAGCGGCGGCGGTCGGGACGATCGTCGATGACGACCGGGCGACGCCGTCCGGCACCCCGAATCCGTTCGCTTTCACTGCGCTCGCCGGTCTCGAGCCGGGCAGCCTGCAGAGCAGCGAACCGGTGCAGATCCTCGGCCTCGAGGCACCGGCTTCGATCTCGATCACCGGCGGCAGCTACAGCATCAATGGCCTGCCCTACACCGAAGCGGCCGGCAGCATCGGCAACGGCGACATCGTCGAGCTGCGCGCCCGGGCCGCGAACGCCTATGGCGCGACGACCAGTGCCCGGCTGACGGTCGGCACCGCCGTGGCAGCTTTCATCCTCGAATCACGGCCACGCGACACGACGCCCGAGCCGTTCGCGTTCGAGCCGGTGTTCTCGGCGGCCGCCGGCAGCACCGTGATCAGCGCGCCGATCACCGTCGCCGGCATCGATTCCGGCACCCGGATTTCGGTGACCGGCGGCAGCTACCAGATCGACGACGGCGCCTGGACAACGACGCCGGGCACGGTTTCGGCGGGGAAGCGGGTCCGCGTCTCGGTCACCGCAGGCCGCAGCGGCGTGGTGGTCGGCGAGCTGCGGATCGGCTCGCGGACCGCCCGCTTCGCGGCGACCAGCGCCGATGGCAGCGCGAGTCCGCGCGCGTTCTCGCTCGGTACGGTCCAGAGCTTTCCGCTGCTGCTCGGCAGCAGCGACGGCGTGGTCATCGCCGGCCTCGCGGCACCGGCCCGGATCAGCGTCCGCAACGGTCTCTACAGTCTCAATGGCGGCGCCTATACCGGGACTCCGGATATCGTCGTCAATGGCGATCTGCTGCGCGTCGGCATCGTCGCGGCACCGGTGCTCGACGAGCGGGTCGATGCCGCGCTCACCATCGGCGGCCTCACGACGCGGTTCAGCGTGACCACGTCGGCGCCGGAGGATCGCGCGTCCGACGCGATCCCGCTGCCGCTCAGCAACGCGGTACCGATCAGCAGCACGGTCATCACCCCGCCGATGCCGATCAAGGGCATCAACGTCCCGGTGCCGATCAGTGTCAGCGCGGGCCTGTCATACAGCCTCAACGACGGCGCCTTCACGTCGTCACCGGGCATCGTCCGCTGGGGCGATACGCTGCGCCTGCGGATCACCACCGGCCCCGAGTACTCCCGCAGCTATGCCGGCGACGTCACCATCGGCAGCGGCACGACGACCTGGCAGCTGCGCAGCCAGTCCTCGCCCGCGCGTCCGGCACGCTTCACGCTGACGGCAGCATCGATCTACGCGTCCGGACTGGTCCTGCCGGGCTCGGTGCAGACCACCGAGCCGATCACGGTCAGCAATGCCGACGGCCCGCAGACGGTGACGGTCACCGGCGCGCAGTACCGGATCAACGACGGCCCGTACCGGAGCGCGACCGGCACCGCGTACGACGGTGACCGGATCACGCTGCGCACGGTCATGCCGTCGACGTTCTCGACCGACCAGGTCCTGAGCCTGAAAGTCGGCTCGACCAGTGCCAGCCTGACCTTGACCACCACGATCGACGCCGTCGCCAACACGCCGACGGCCTTGGCCGGCGCGGCCGAAAGCCACGTCATCCGCTCCGACGGCATCGTGCCGCTGCGCGCCTTCGTGATCCAGCCGTCCGGCTGGCGGGCAAGCGATCGGCGAGCCGCCTACATCGACTGGAGCGGCGGCGGCTGGGCCCGCGGCGGCCTGCCCTCGTCGCGCTCGCGTTACTGGGCGGACCAGCAGGGCATGGTCGTGATCGCGCCGGACCAGCGCGTCAACGACCGCTTCGGCACCTACGCCTATGTCCATGCCGACGATGCGCGGCGGGTGCTGAAGTGGGCGCAGGACAACGCCGCGCAGCTCGGCATCGACCCGTCGCGGGTGGTCGTGGCGGGCTCGAGTTCCGGTGGCGGCAACGCGCTTTGGGCAGCCCTGCTCGAGCCGCCAGCCACAACGGCGATCAGCAGCACCCCACCCGCACGCCCGGGCGCGATCGTGCTTCGCTCCGGCGTCACGTCGACGTCGGAAGATGCCGCCCTCGGCCGGACGCAGCGTGCCCGGTTCGGGCGATTTGCCGACGCGATCAGTCCCGATCAGGACATCGACGCCGGCATTCCGCCATTCCTGTTCTTCCACGGCGACGCCGATGTCGTGTTCGCCGAGACCGCCAACCTGAATCTCTGCACGCAGGTCCGCGCGCTGGGACGGGTCTGCGATTTCAACAATCAGCCGGGCCTGGGACACGACTGGGCCAACGATGCCGGGAAGCTCGGCGAATCCCGCGACATCGAACTCGAATTCCTGACTCGCATCGACATCCTGCCGGCGGTGCGCTGACCGGCGGCGACGCGACCATCCATCGCGCCGCCAATCTCCCGGACGGGCGACCTCAGCCGGCGACTGGTCTGTTTACCTGACGACGACCGCCGGCAATTGCCGCGATAATTCCGTGTGAATCACGTTACGAGCGGGATAGGCAACGTGGCCGCCAACCAATTGATCCGGGGGATGGGAATGCCGTTTTCGAGTCGGTGTCACGAGAGTGGGCGCCCGGGACCCGGTTCCCGCATGCAGCACGCACGACTGGCGAACGCCGGCACCCGCTGCGGTCGCGGCCCGGCGGGCCCGATCCGGCGGTCCGTCTGGCTGACGGCGCTGCTGCTGCCGTGGCTGCTGTCGTCCGGCTGTGGCCGGACCGACACCACCACCGATGCGCCGATCGTGCCGCCGCCGGTGCCATCGACGCCGCCATCGCCCGCCCCGACGCCGACGCCGCCACCCACCCCGACGCCAACTCCTCCACCGGCACCAACGCCACCTCCCGCACCGACGCCACCGCCGGCGCCGCCTCCCGCGCCACCGCCGGGACCGATGCCGACCGGCACCTTGCCCTGGTCGACCTATGGCAGGCTGACACTGCCGGTCGACGAGGACGGTCGAAATGGTGCCGACGAGATCGCCGCTGCCGATCTGCCGAACTATTCTTCGATCTACTGGTACCACCCGGTTGCCGGACAGCTGTCGCAGGCCAGTTACCGTGCGCTTGGCGGCGAGACCGTGTTCTGGACCCCGGTCAACGGCAGCGGCGCGACTGGCGACTCCGATTTTCCGCGTTCGGAGATGCGCGAGCAGCTTGAACTTGGCAGCAACACCGTCAACTGGCAGCTCGGCGGCACCCACATCCAGCGCGGGACCGTCGCCGTCACTCGCTTGCCGACACCGCTGGCCGCAGGCCGCACGACACGCGTCATCTTCGCCCAGATGCACAGCGTCGATAACGCGCCTCCGGTGAAGTTGATCTTCCAGCGCGGCACGGATGGCACGACGACGGTGTTCGGCGACTACAACCTGCGTCGCCGTCCCGGCAATTCCGAGAACTCCCGCATCGTCCTGCCGATGCCGCTCGGCAAGTCGTTCAGCTACGAGATCAAGGTCGTCAACGGCGAGGTCACGACCACCATCGATGGACAAGTCATCGATCGGCGCGACCTTCGCTTCGTCTGGTCATTCGAGGAATTCTTCTTCAAGGCCGGCAACTACCTGGGCAACAACACGTCGACGGCGACCGGCTACGGCGAGGTCGTCTACTCGGCGATCGAACGCGTGCACCGCTGAGGCCGCTCAGGCGCGATCCGTCGAGAGCGGCGCGGGGTTCCCGATGCCTCCGGCAGTCGGTCCCGAACGGATGAGGAAGCCGCGTTGCCCCACCGGCGCCGCAGCATGCGAAGCCAAGGCATTGCCATCTCTGGCGACCGGATGCGGGCCGTTCCTGATCGACATCCGCGTGGTCGCATCCGACGATGACCACAGGCCCCGATGGAACCGCCCCGATGCTCGACTTGAAAACGCAGCTGACGTTGCTGGCGATGAGCTTCGTGACCTGGGGCTTCTTCGTGCTGCTGGGCCTGCCGGACTACTACCAGCACTGGCCGCTGGTGGCCCAGCTGCTGATCCTGCCGGCCGTGACCGCGCTGTACGTGCCGCTGGCACCGTGGCTGCTGCGCCACTGCTTCCCGAACCGCGATCACCGCCGCAACGCGCTGTGGCTGGCGCTGTATCTGACCGTGCCGCTGTTTCTGTACGACGTCATCTACATCGTCGTCATCGGCGGCGATGACATGAGCTTCGTGTTCCGCTACTGGTACCTGAGCTTCTTCTACGTCTCGTTCTGGATCCAGTTTCCGTGGCTGGCGCGGCGGATGAAGGACTGACCGAAGCGGTCCAAGCGAATACCTGTCGATGGCTTTGAACTGGTGCCCGAGATCCATGTCGGCGACTAATTGAGCCTGGCCCCTTTAACTTGCCCCTTTAACTCTTAGCTTGCTTACCGGGACATAGTTCCTGCGCAGACACACCCCAGTACCTTATCGTTAGCCAGATGCTGCTCTTTACAAGCAAGCGCATCTATCGGTTGTTTCGAGCAGGCATCAGGAGACAGGGATGACAGGTACATCAGAAGCAGCCTCAGACTTTGACTTAGTCGTTTATAGCGGCGAGATCAACAGGCAGGGCTACCTACAACTCAGCGCCGAATGCGAGAAAGCCACGTCGGATAACTGCACCCTGATTCTCACCACGTTCGGGGGGGATCCGCACGCGGGTTTCCGAATCGCACGTTGTTTGAGGCATCACTTCAAGAAGAAGCTGACGGTGTACGTGACAGATCACTGCAAGAGTGCGGGAACTTTGATTTGCATAGCGGGGAACGAACTCGTCATCGATGATCGGGGAGAACTCGGCCCACTCGATGTTCAAGTGCAGAAGACGAACGAAATTCTGGAAAATTCGTCTGGCTTGGAAGTCTCGGAATCGCTGAACTTCCTCCAGTCTCGCGTCGAAGGGGACACACGAGCGATGCTGCTGAAACTGCGCCAGCGCACTGGGCTCTCGACGAAGATGGCGTCGGTGATGACAGCAGAGATAGTGACTGGGCTGTTCGCAGCGATTTACGCGCAGGTCGATCCTTTGAAGATCGGGGAGCTACAGCGCGCGATCCGTATCGCCTTCGAGTATGGCCAAAGGCTGAATGAATACACCCACAACTTGCGAGCGGACGCTCTCGGGAGCCTCGTTTTAGGATACCCGTCGCATTCCTTTGTGATCGACCGAAAGGAAGCCGGTTTGCTTTTTCACCACGTTCGTCACCCCAACCCCATCGAGCTAAAGCTACGCGATATGATGCGCCGCGCCGGTTGGGTCGACCCAGCCGCGGCACAGATAGTGCAACTGTTTGATGGTGAAACAGTCAAAAAACTGACTCAACCGGACGGAGCTGCGAGCCATGACAACCCGAGCGTCGATGCTGACCCCTCTCGGCAAGACCGGCAATCAAACCAACCTGAGGCCTCAGAACCTAGAGAAAGCGATGGAAGCGTCGCAGAATCGAGGCTTGGGAATCGCTCGGACTACTCAAAAGGCGCAGCAGCCTAGCGAGCAACTTCAAAGAGCCATTGATAGGGTGGCCGCCCCATTAAGCCGCTAACTTCTGCAAAGATTGCGAAAAAGCCCGCCACAAGCGGGCTTTTTATTGCGAGGCACCAAAGAAAAGCGCCGCAACTCGAGATTACGGCGGATCGTAACCCGCCTCACTTCGCAAACGCCCGCGCGTTCTGGAACATCCGGAACCACGGCGTCTTGCCATCCCAGGCCTTCGGCCAGAACGAGCCGGTGACCCCGGCAATCGTGCGTTCCGGATGCGGCATCAGGATGGTCACGCGGCCATCGGCGTTGGTCACCGAGGCGATGCCAGCCGGTGAGCCGTTCGGGTTCGCCGGGTAGCGGGTCGCGACCCGGCCGCGATTGTCGATGTAGCGCATCGCAACGCCACCGGCCGCTTCCAGTGCGGCCTGATCGGTGGCGTTGGCGAACTGAGCGCGGCCTTCGCCGTGGGCGACGGCGATCGGCATGCGGGTGCCGGCCATGCCCTGGAAGAACAGCGAGCGGCTGTCGGTCAGCTCGACCATGCTCCAGCGGGCCTCGAACTGCTCGCTGCGGTTGCGGCGGAACGCCGGCCAGTGTTCGGCACCGGGGACGATGCCTTTCAGCGCCGCCATCATCTGGCAGCCGTTGCAGACGCCCAATGCGAAGCGGTCATCCTTGGCCAAGAAGCCTTCGAAGGCGTCGCGGGCTCTTGCGTTGAACAGGATCGAGCGCGCCCAGCCCAAGCCCGCACCGAGCACGTCGCCGTAGCTGAAGCCACCGGCGGCGGCGAAGCCGACGAAGTGGCTAAGCTGCACGCGGCCTTCGAGGATGTCGCTCATGTGCACGTCCACCGCATCGAAGCCGGCGGCGTGGAAGCCGTAGGCCATCTCGACCTGGCCGTTGACGCCCTGCTCGCGCAGCACGGCAACCTTGGGGCGCTTGGCCAGATGCGCGGCAGCGACCGGGGCCGACGGATCGAACGTCAGCTTCACGGTGATGCCCGGATCGGCCATGTCGCCGGCGCTGTCGAACTCTTCGCGCGTGCAGTCCGGGTTGTCGCGCAGGCTCGCGATGCGGTGGCTGGTCTCGGCCCAGTTGCGGTACAGGGTCTGGACCTCGTCGCTGAACACGGTCTTGCCGCCGTGGGTGATGCTGATCTTTTCGTCGGCGCTCGATTCGCCGATCAGCCCGGCGTGCAGGCCGGCGGCGCGGGCGCTGGCGACGGCGGCGTCGACATCGGCCGAGCGCAGCTGGACGACGAAGCCGAGTTCCTCGTTGAACAGGGCGGCGACCGGATCGGGGCCAAGCGCGTCGAGCGCGACGTCGATGCCGCTGCGGCCGGCGAAAGCCATTTCGCAGAGGGTGACGAACAGGCCACCGTCGGAGCGGTCGTGGTAGGCGAGCAGGCGGCCCTCAGCGTTCATCGCCTGCAGCCAGTCGAACGCCGCTTTCAGACGCGCCGGATCATCGAGATCCGGGGCGACGTCACCGACCGCGCCGAACACCTGGGCGAGTGCCGAGCCGCCGAGGCGGTTCTTGCCGGCGCCAAGGTCGACCAGCATCAGGCGGCTCGCGGCTTCGGCCTTGAGCTGCGGCGTCAGGGTCTTGCGAACGTCGGCGACCGGCGCGAACGCGGTGATCACCAGGCTCAGCGGCGAGGTCTGGGTCTTGGTCTCACCTGCTTCCTGCCAGACCGACTTCATCGACAGCGAATCCTTGCCGACCGGAATCGCGATCCCGAGTGCCGGGCACAGCTCGCGGCCGATCGCTTCCACCGCGTCGTACAGCCGCGCGTCTTCATCGCCCTGGCCACAGGCGGCCATCCAGTTCGCCGACAGGCGGATGTCGGACAGCTTCGCGATGTTCGCAGCGGCGATGTTCAGCACCGATTCGGCCACCGCCATCCGTGCGCTGGCGGCGGCATTCAGCAGCGCGATGGTCGGGCGCTCGCCCATTGCCATCGCTTCGCCAGTGGTCGATTCGAAGCCGGTCGCGGTCACCGCGACATCGGCCACCGGCGTCTGCCACGGCCCGACCATCTGGTCGCGCACCGTGAGGCCGCCGACGGTGCGGTCGCCGATGGTGATCAGGAACTGCTTGGAGGCGACCGTCGGCAGCTTCAGCACGCGCTCGGCGGCCGACTTGATGAACGCCTTCTGCGCGGTGTCGCCGGCCGGCGGATAGGCCAGCGGGGCGACGACCGGGCCGCGCCGCGTGGTGCTGCGCTGCATCTTCGGCGGCTTGCCGAGCAGCACCGGCATCGGCATGTCGACCGGCCGGTTGCCGTCGAGCGTGTCTTCGACGATCAGCTGCTGCACGGCGGTCGCGGTGCCGACCACGGCGAACGGGCAGCGCTCGCGCTCGCACATCGCCTGGATCACGGCGACCGATTCCGGCGCGATCGCGAGCACGTAGCGCTCCTGCGATTCGTTGCACCAGATTTCCATCGGGCTCAAAGCGGCATCGGCGCTGATCACGTCACGCAGCTTGAAGTGGCCGCCGCGGTCATCGGCGTGGACCAGTTCCGGCAGCGCGTTGGAGATGCCGCCGGCGCCGACATCGTGGATCGACAGGATCGGATTGGCAGCACCCAGCGCCCAGCACTGGTCGACCACTTCCTGGCAGCGGCGCTCCAGTTCCGGGTTGGCGCGCTGTACCGAAGCGAAGTCGAGTTCCGCAGTCGAAGCGCCAGTCGCCATCGACGAGGCGGCACCACCGCCCAGGCCGATCAGCATCGCCGGGCCGCCGAGCACGACGAGCTTCGCCCCTTCGACCACGGCGAGCTTTTCGACATGCTGGCCGCGGATGTTGCCGTAGCCGCCGGCGATCATGATCGGCTTGTGATAACCGCGTAAGGAGCCGTCCGGCAGCTGCTGCTCGTAGGTGCGGAAGTAGCCGTTGAGCACCGGGCGGCCGAATTCGTTGCTGTACGAAGCGGCACCAATGGGTCCGTCGAGCATGATCTGCAGGCTGCTTGCGATCCGTTCCGGCTTGCCCAAGTCCTGTTCCCAGGGCTGCACGAAACCCGGAATCCGCAGGTTCGACACCGTGAAGCCGGACAGGCCGGCCTTCGGGCGTCCACCGCGACCAGTCGCCGCTTCATCGCGGATTTCACCACCCGAGCCGGTCGCCGCGCCCGGCGCCGGCGAGATGCCGGTCGGGTGGTTGTGGGTTTCGACCTTCATCAGGATGTGCACCGGCTCGCGGTGTTCCTTCCACACCCGATCGGCTTCCGGGAAGAAGCGCATCGCCTGATGACCTTCGATCACCGAGGCGTTGTCCTTGTAGGCGGACAGCACCCCTTCCGGCGACGCCTTGTAGGTCAGCTTGATCATGCCGAACAGCGAGTCCGGCTGGACGGCGCCATCGACGGTGAACTCGGCGTTGAAGATCTTGTGCCGGCAGTGCTCGCTGTTGACCTGGGCGAACATCATCAGCTCGGCGTCGGTCGGGTTCTTCCCCGCGCCGCTGTAATGGGCGACGAGGTAGTCGATCTCGTCATTCGACAGCGCCAGCCCCCAGTCGCGATTGGCCTTGACCAGCGCGTCGCGACCACCGGCCAGCACGTCGACGCTGCGCAAGCTGCGCCTTGTGCCCGTCGCGAACACGTGCTGCAGGCCGGCGGCTGCGGTCAGCACCGATTCGGTCATCGGATCGTGCAGATCGGCGAGCGCCGCCGCCGGCAGCGTCTTCACGCCGTCGAGCAGATAGAGACGGCCGCGCTCGATGCGCCTCACGCCGTCCAGCCCGCAGACCCTGGCGATGTCGGTGGCCTTGCTCGACCACGGGCTCAGGGTGCCGATGCGCGGCACGATGTAGAGCGCGCTGTCCGCGGTCGGCAGCGGATCGGTCGTCGCTTCCAGCAGCTGGCACAGCGCGGCCTCGTCGACACCCCCGTTATCGTCCTGGACATCGACCATGAAGAACTCCACCGCCCGCAGGCCGGTGACGCCGGATGCATGCACCGCCAGGCCTGCGCGCAGGCGCTCGATGCGAAAAGGCGACAGGGCGGTGCCGCCGGTGAGGATGTGCAGGGTCATCGCAGGAATTCTCGATCTCAGGAGACGTGACGCCAGTCGAGACCGGCGTCCTGGTGGGCGCAGACCAGCCAGTCGGGCTGGGCGCCGAGCACTTCGGACGCCGCGGCCAGCGCGTGTTCCGGGGTGTTGTTGGTTTCGGACAGATGGGTCAGCACCAGATGCTGAAGCCGCGAGATGTCGAGGCTGCCGAGCAGCTCGGCCGCCTGGGTGTTGCTCAGGTGGCCCTTGTTGCCAGCCACCCTCGCTTTGAGGAACGAGGGATACGGCCCGTTCATCAGCATCGCGCGGTCGTGGTTGAACTCCAGCAGCAGCGCGTCGAGCCCGGTCAGGCTGTCGCGCATGTGCGGGGTGACGCTGCCGGCATCGGTCAGCACGCCGACCCGCCTGCCTGCGTGGCCGAACACGTACTGGCAGGGCTCGCGGGCATCGTGCGGCACCGGGTACGGCATCACGTCGAGATCGCCGATGGTCAAGTGCCGGTGCGGCGTCAGGGTCCGCAGCCATTCCTCGGGGGCGGCCTTCCAGGCGGCGCGGGTGCCGGCGGTCAGCCAGACCGGCAACTGGTTGCGGCGCGCCAGCTTGGCGACGCCGCCGATGTGATCGCCATGCTCGTGGGTGACGACGATCGCGGTCAGGTCCGAGGCCTGCAGGCCGAGCCGCGCCAGCCTTGTGTCGACCTCGACCAGCGGCAGGCCGCAGTCGAGCAGCACGCGAGTGCTGCCGGCCTCGACGACCAGCGCGTTGCCCTTGCTGCCGCTGCCCAGGTAGGCGAAGCGCATCAGCTGGCTCCGAGGCGTCGCGGTTCAGGGCTTATGGTCGCCACCCGGCGTGAATACGGGGAACGGCATCACCTTGCCGGATTCCCCGCCGGCCATGATCCGCGCCGCGCCGGCCTTGTCGACCTGATCGATGCGAACGATCGCGTGCACCGGCACGAAGGTGCGGGTGACGTTGGCGAACTCGGCCTTGAGCTTTTCCTCGCCCGGGTCGACGAGGATCGACGTGCGCTCGCCGAAGACCAGCTTTTCGATCTCGACGAAGCCCATCAACGAGCCATGGCTGACCGAGCGGGCATAGATTTCGTAGACGCTGCCCTGATTCAGGAAGGTGACACGGTACAGGCGCTGGGGGGTGCTCATGCGGACGGCGGACTCGCGATCCCGGCGGCGGGAGGCCGGGCGGCGCGATTTTCCCATACATCCGCCGAACGTTCAGGAACCGCGCGGCACGCCCGACGGCCAGCCGTGCAGCTCGCGGCTGCCGAAGTTCTCCTGGGCGATGCGCTGGCCGCTGGCGAACAAGGCTCCGATCGCCGCCGCCAGATCTGGTGGCCAGCCGGCCGCCGGATTCACCGGCGCCATCGCCGCAGCGCTGCCCGGCGACGACCGGCAGCCGTGGCGCAGCAGCCAGCGGTACAGGTTCAGGTGCGGCTGCACTGACGGAAGCTGCCGGCGCAACTGATCGAGGATCGCCAGACCGTCGGCATCGAGATCACCGAAGTAGAACAGCTGCGCGGCCCGGCTCCGCTGTGCCAGCCCCTGCAGCGCCTCGACGGCGGACAGCAGCGCCGACCCGCCGCCATGAACCACCGCCGAGAACGCCAGCGCGCCGGCATTCCAGCGCCGGACGCTGTCATAGCTGGCCAGGCCGGCCAGCACCAGCAGCGGCCCGCCAAGCGCCGCCGGCTGCATCTCGTGCGCCAGCGGCGGCGGCGTGTCGATGACGCCGATGCGCGCCGCCGGCAGGCGGCCGGCGAACAGGCCGTCCGGTGACTGGAAAGCGTCGAGCCGCTGCTCGTCGCCGAAGATGTGCAGGGCCCGCTCGCGCAGCGGCGCCGGCGGCAGCAGTGACGGATGCGACTGCAGCCAGGCGTTGATCTGCAGCAGCGCCTCGCGGCTCGCCGGATGCCGCTCGCTCGCCGCGAAGGCCAGCGCCGGATGCCAGGGCACCTGCGTCGCCGCCGGCTCGGCCGATGGATCGCGCAGCAGCTCGAGGCTGGTCGGCAGCGGCGGCGTCTGGCTGTCGTCCCAGCGCCTGGGGTCGGGCAGGCGGATCGCCTGACGCGCGGCCAGCGCGGTCAGCAGCGCATGCAGCACGGCACGCGCATCGGGCGCCGCCGCTCGCTGCGGGCAGGCAGCGGCGAACGCCAGCCGGATCTCGCGCTGGGTCAGCCGCTTCTGGCCGGCGCTGCGCAGGCTGCCATCGAAGGCGCGCAGTTCGCTGTCGGTGACCGGCACGGTCATGGCGGGGTCGCCGCCCGGCGCCGGCGATGCGCCGGCACCGGGCGGCAGGCGTTCATTCGCGCCGGTAGACCTCGGCACCGGCGGCCTTGAACTCGGCGGCCTTCTCGGCCATGCCGTGCTTCAGCGCATCGGCCGCATCGAGCTTCGCCTTGGCGGCGTAATCGCGCACGTCCTGGGTGATCTTCATCGAGCAGAAGTGCGGGCCGCACATCGAGCAGAAATGGGCCAGCTTGGCGCCTTCCTGCGGCAGCGTCTCGTCGTGGAAATCCTTGGCCTTCTCCGGATCGAGACCCAGGTTGAACTGGTCTTCCCAGCGGAACTCGAAACGCGCCTTGCTGAGCGCGTTGTCGCGCACCTGCGCGGCCGGATGGCCCTTGGCGAGATCGGCCGCGTGGGCGGCGATCTTGTAGGTGACGATGCCTTCGCGGACGTCGTTCTTGTCCGGCAGGCCGAGATGCTCCTTCGGGGTGACGTAGCAGAGCATCGCCGTGCCGAACCAGCCGATCATCGCGGCACCAATGCCGGAGGTGATGTGGTCATAGCCGGGTGCGATGTCGGTGGTCAGCGGCCCGAGCGTGTAGAACGGCGCTTCATCGCAGTCCTTCAACTGCTTCTCCATGTTCTCCTTGATCAGGTGCATCGGCACATGGCCGGGGCCTTCGATCATCACCTGCACGTCGTGCTTCCAGGCGATCTGGGTCAGCTCACCCAAAGTTTCCAGCTCGCCGAACTGGGCGGCGTCGTTGGCGTCGGCGATCGAGCCGGGGCGCAGGCCGTCACCGAGGCTGAAGGTGACGTCGTAGGCCTTCATGATTTCGCAGATCTCTTCGAAATGCGTGTACAGGAAGTTTTCCTGGTGATGCGCGAGGCACCACTTGGCGAGGATCGATCCGCCTCTGGAGACGATGCCGGTGACCCGGTCGGCGGTCAGCGGGATGTAGGCCAGGCGCACGCCGGCGTGGATCGTGAAGTAGTCCACGCCCTGCTCGGCCTGCTCGATCAGGGTGTCGCGGAAGATTTCCCAGGTCAGGTCTTCGGCCTTGCCGTTGACCTTTTCCAGCGCCTGGTAGATCGGCACTGTTCCAATGGGCACCGGCGAATTGCGGATGATCCACTCGCGCGTCTCGTGGATGTTCTTGCCGGTCGACAGGTCCATCACCGTGTCGCCGCCCCAGCGCGTCGACCAGACCATCTTCTCGACTTCCTCGGCGATCGACGAGGTCACGGCCGAGTTGCCGATATTGGCGTTGATCTTCACCAGGAAGTTGCGGCCGATGATCATCGGCTCCAGTTCCGGATGGTTGACGTTGGCCGGAATCACGGCGCGGCCGCGCGCGACTTCGGAACGCACGAATTCCGGCGTGATCAGCGCCGGGATGCTGGCGCCGAAGCTGTTGCCGGCATGGCGCCTGAGATAGCCGGCGGCCTTGTAGGACTCGTGCAGCTCGGCGATCCGCATGTTCTCGCGGATGGCGATGAACTCCATCTCCGGCGTGATGATGCCGGCCCGCGCGTAGTGCATCTGGGTGACGTTCTGGCCGGCCTTGGCGCGCAGTGGCTTGCGGATGTGGCTGAAGCGCAGGTGCGCGGTCTTGTCGTCGGCGGCGCGGATGCGGCCGAAGATCGAGGTCGGGCCCTTCAGCGCTTCGGTGTCGGCACGCTCGGCGATCCACGGCGAGCGCAGCGGCGCCAGCCCCTTCAGCAGATCGATGTGGACATCGGGGTCGGTGTACGGCCCGGCGGTGTCGTAGACGGTGACCGGCGGGTTGGCGACTTCGCCGCCATCCGGCCCGTACAGCCGGGTTGCCGTCTGGCTGATTTCCCGCATCGGCACCCGGATGTCCGGCCGCGAACCGGTGACATAGATCTTGCGGCTCTTCGCGAATGGTTCGCGGACCTCGGCGCCGAGCGCATCGGCGCGGCTCTGGGTCAGCGGGTCGGCAGCGGCTTTCGGGACAGCGCTCATCGGTCTTCCTCGGACGGAATCATCAACGGGAAGACGCGGCATCGACGCGGAATCGCGCAAGGCCGCAAGCCTTCCCTACGCCGCGCGCCCATGCGCCGCGGCCAGGTTCCAAGGGTTTGTTCTCAGCCTGCCACCGGTTTCGATCCCGGCAGCCGGCACCCCCGGCTTGTGAGCGCGACGATAGGCCAGCCGCCCGGTCGTCGCAACATCGCGCCGTTGACGGCGCCCTTTCGCCGGACGGCATTGACAGTGCGTGAACGCATCGTCTGCCCGCCCTGCATCGCGGTTCGGCGCCGATCACGCGACGCTGCGAGGGCCACGTTGGTGACGACACCGACGGCGCGGATTCATCGCAGTGTTACCGAGCAGCCATCGCCGCGACACTTGCGCCGGCAACGATGCCGCCTCCCTTGCGTACTGGAGGCGACCCGGCATGAAGATGAAAATCGGAACCGTACTGACACTCGCGGCGATGGCCGCTGCCTTCGGCGGCAAGCCCGCAGCTGCCGCCACCACGCTGGAAGGCCGCGCCGTGCTGCCGGCCGCGACCTTCGCCGCCGGGCCGACCTCCGGCCAGTATCTGGGCGCCGCGCCGATCAATGGCATCACGCCGCCGTTCCTGAACCGCCAGCCGGTGCAGGGCTTCTCGGCGGTGCTGCGCAACGCCGACGGCAGCTTCGCGGTGATGGCCGACAACGGCTACGGCAGCCTGCAGAACTCGGCCGACTTCCATCTGCGCGTCTACACGGTGCGCACCCATCTCGAAACCGCCGGCGGCGGCGCCGGCAGCATCGAGGTGCTCGGCCACATCGAGCTGCGCGATCCGGACCACCGGATTCCGTTCGCGATCGTCAATCACTTTTCCGACGCGCGGGTGCTGACCGGCGCCGACTTCGACATCGAATCGATGCAGCGTGCGCCGGACGGCACGCTGTGGTTCGGCGACGAGTTCGGCCCGTTCCTGATCCACACCGACGCCAGCGGCCGCGTGCTCGAAGCGCCGATCGCGCTGCCGGACTTCGACAACCCGGGCCGCGAGGTGCGCGCGCCGCAGAACCCGTATCAGGAGGAAACGGCGGCGCTGCGGATCATGAACGCGGTACGCGCCCACGCCTTCGCCCACGGCGGCACGCTGACGCCGGTGTTCTCGCCGTACTTCCCGGAGCTGAAGTTCCCCGGCTCCGACCCGAACGCCAGCTATGCCCGCGGCAGCAATTCCCCGGCCGATCTCGGCGCCGCCGCCAGCGACATCCACGACATCGCCCTGCTGCGCGCCGCCGGCTTCCCGGTGGTGCCGTACACGGTCAACGACAAGCCGACGATGCTCGCGCTGATGGCGCAGAAGGTCAGCGGCCTGATTTCCGATCGCCCGGACCTGCTGCTGGAAGCGCTGCGCGAGTTCGATGCCGACGGTGACGGCACGCCGGGCGACTACCTCGGCGCCGACGGCCTGCCGGACGTCGCCCGCTTCGATGCCCAGGGCCATCGCGGCGCCCGCAACCTGCGGCCGGAGAACACGCTGCCGGCGATGGAAGCGGCGCTCGACCACCTGATGACCACGCTGGAGACCGACACCGGCGTCACCCAGGATCGCGTCGCCGTGCTGTTCCACGATCCGTACATCGAGGCCAGCAAGTGCCGGCGCGCCGACGGTGCGCCGTACACGGTGGCCAACGAGGTGCTGATCCGCGACCTGACGGTGGCTGAGATCCAGCGCCAGTTCATCTGCGACAAGCTGTTCCGCGGCCCGAGCCAGCAGAACGACCGGGCGCTGTCGCCGGTCGCCAGCACCTACGCCGCCCGCCAGCGGCTGCGCGATCCGTACATCGTGCCGAGCGTCGACCAGCTCTACGACTTCGTCGACTTCTACGCCCAGTACTACAGCGCCGGCCCCGGCCGCTTCGTGACCGGTGCCGCGCAGCGGGTCGCCACGGCACGCAAGGCGCGCTTCAACATCGAGACCAAGCTGAACCCGCGCAGCGATCGCGATGCCCTCGGCAACGTCTACAAGAACCGCACGTTCGGGCCGGAGGTGATGGCGCGCGCCGTCGCCAGGATCGTCGTCCAGCGCGGCCAGCAGGCGCGCACCGACATCCAGAGCTTCGACTTCCGCACGCTGCTGCTGATCCAGGAAGCGGTGCCGACGATCCGCACCGTGTTCCTGTTCGGCGATTTCCCGGTGATCAGCGATCCGGCGCGCCTCGGCGACTCCGACGACGGCACCAACCTGCAGCCGGAAGCCGCCGGCGGCAACACGCCGTGGATGGCCGGCCTGTACTGGCCGTACCGCAGCACGGTGCTGACCACGCCGTTCCGCGCCCTGGGCAGCGGCGGCTTCGAAGGCATGGCGATCGACCGCGCCGGCGCCCGGCTCTACCCGCTGCTCGAACGGCCGCTGGCCGGTGCCGATCCGCGCCGCCTGCAGATCAGCGAGTTCGATCTGGCCAGCCGCCGCTACACCGGCCGCCGCAATTACTACCCGCTCGACGTCCGCGGCAGCAACATCGGCGACTTCGTGCTGTACAACGCGCAGGGCGAAGGTCTGGTGATCGAGCGCGACGGCAGCCAGGGCACGGTCAGCGGCTACAAGGCCGTGCACCGCATTCGCCTCAATCCGGCGGACGGTGGCGACGTTGGCAAGACGCTGCTGGTCGATCTGCAGGCAATTGCCGACCCGGCCGGCATCTCGCTGCCCGGCCAGCCCGGCGATGTCGGGCTCGGCAATCCGTTCTCGTTCCCGTTCACGACGATCGAGGACATCGTCGTGATCGACCCGAACCGGATCGGCGTGATCAACGACAACAACTTCCCGTTCAGCGTCGGCCGCCACGTCGGCAGCGGCGCGCCGGACGACTCGGAGTTCCTGCTGCTGCGGCTCGATACGCCGCTGAACCTGCGCTGATCCGGGCAGGCCTCGGCCGATGCCAGGATCGCCGGCCTGTCTGTCGGCCGGCGATCCGGGCGCCTGGTCAGGCGATCACTTCCAGCCCAGCACTTCGTAACCCTGATCGCGCAGGCAGCGATCGACATAGGCCTTGTACAGCGGGCTGGGTCCGGACGAGCGGAACAGCCCGCCGATCAGCCCGTGCGCGCCGCCGCCCGCCGCGCCGGTCGCCGCACCGCGACCGGCATTGCCGAGCACGGCCCCGACGGCCGCACCGGTGGCGGCCCCGACCGCAGCCCCGACGCCGGTGGACTTCGCGACTTCCGCCGCCTGACCGTCATCGACGTTGGCGGCATCGGCCTTGCGCTGGCAATCCTCGACCGCCAGCTTGCCGACTGCCGGCCCGCTCTGGCTCAGCTTCGAGTTCGGATACAGCACCGGCCGCGACGCGGCGCAACCGGCCAGCAGCAACAGCGACAGGCTGGCGACAGCCATCGGAAAGGCTTTCATCGGAAGGACCCCGGTTCGTGAAGTTTCGACGATCATGCCGCGCGGCGGGCCTCACCGCGACCACCGCCTCAAGCCGGGATCTGGGCCAGGAACCACAGACCGACGAACACCCGGGGATCGACGCGCTTGCCGGCCGCCATCTGCGCCATCAGCCAGGGCTGGATCGTGGCGATCGGAATCCGGTGCACGGTGATGTTCTCGCCTTCGACGCCGCCGCCGTCGTGGACGCGGGTCAGCGCGGTCGCGACGTAAAAGTGCAGCAGTTCGGACGACATGCCGGGTGCGGTCGGCCCGGTGAGGAGGTGCTGGATGCGGCCGGCGCGGTAGCCGGTCTCCTCTTCCAGTTCACGCAGCGCCGCCGCCTCGAAATCCTCCTCGGCGTACGCCGCTTCATCACCGACGATGCCGGCCGGCAGTTCGATGCACGCGGCCTGCAACGGCACCCGGTACTGCTCGACCAGCAGCAGTTCACCTTCGTTGGTCCGCGCCGCGATGAACGCCGCGCCGCGGGCGTTCGCCCGCGCCACGTACTCCCAGGTGCCGCTGCGATGCAGACGGAGGAAACGGCCTTCGTGGAGGACTTCGGTCATGGCCACAGGGGGATCGGGGTTCGCCGCGATTATCGATCGAATCATCGTCGCACCGCAGCGGCAGGCAACAGCGGCGCAATACCGTCGGCAAGCGCACCGCAAGATTGCAACACGCCGACTCGACGCGTCACGGCGAGGTCGGCAGATGCCGGGATCACCCGATGACTCAGCTGATCGGATTGACCGCCCAGCCCGCCCTCGGCCCCTGCGCCAGCCGCGGTGCCAGGAAGGCAAGCGCATCGCGCGCTTCCTGCTCGAAGCCGAACGGCGGGTTGACGACCACCATCCCGCAGGCAGTCATCGGATGCTTGACGATACCGTTGGCATCCGGCGCGCGCGGCGGCGCATCGGTCTCGATCATCAGTTCCAGCGTCGGCCGCCCGGATTCCCGCGCCACCCGCTGCACGAACTTCGCTGCGACATGGGCATTCTTCTGCGGGTACCAGGCCGCATAGACGCCGTTGGCGAAACGCGCGACCGACTTGCGGATCAGTTCCGCCACCGCCTCGAACTCGTCACCGCGCTCGAACGGCGGATCGATCAGCATCAGTCCGCGTTTCTCCGGCGGCGGCAACAGCGAGTGCGCCTCGTAGCCATCGCGGACGTGGATCGCTGCGTTCGCCCCGCGTACCGCGCGACGCAACTCGTCGGCGACTTCCCCGACTTTCTCGCAGAGCACCAGCCGATCGCCGATCGCCGGCCGCATCAGCCACTGCGCGAGACGTGGCGAGCCGGGATAGAAGCGGAACCCGCCGTCGGCGTTGGCCGCCCGTACCAGCTTCAGATAGCGGGCGACCAGCGCCGGCACGTCGGCACCATCGGTGGCGACTTCCGACAATGCGCCAATCCCACCACGCCATTCGCCGGTCGTATCGGCCGCGATATGCCCGAGGTCGTATTCGCCTGCACCCGCATGCGTATCGACGAACGCCCAGGGCTTGTCCTTGCGGCTGAGCCCGACGAGCAGCCCGGTGAGCAGGACGTGCTTGAAGACATCCGCGAAGTTGGCGGCGTGGTAGGCGTGGCGGTAGTGCATGGACAGCAGGAGGAAGGCGGAAGCGAGCGTTTCGCCGCGCATATTAAGGCCATGTCGGTGCCAAAGACCTACTGGTTACCTGGCCGTAAAAGCGGGCACTGATCGTTCAGTTGAGGACAGGTATGCGTGCCACGGCCCGCGAGGCCGAATTCGGATAAATGCACGACCGGCCCCGACAAGTTCTCGGCGTCCCGAGACCCTCGAAAGATTGGCAAGATCACTAACTGCATTTGCCACGACCTTCCTCCGTGCTCTCGAACGAAGCCATCGATCGATGCGCCAGCGGGCGAGTCACGAAACCCGAAGTACTGCCAGCCTTCGTTTGGGCCTTCCGAGAACAGATCGAGCGAACCCAGATAGTGCTGCGGGAGGACTTTCGTCGGTTCCTCCCCGCTTTCCGTGCTATCCGTCAGGCGCGGCACAACGTAAAGCTGCAACGCCACCGGTGCCTGGGCTCCGAGAGCCTTGCGCAACGTGCGGTTAGCGTAAGTAGGCAAACGCAGCCCGACGTACACGGAGCGATAAACCGCACTCGAATTCGAGCGTCGCAGCGAAGCCTCGAGATCCTTTCGATGTTCAGCCCCAGGACTGACAGCGACGACAGCCCCGCCGGCTGGCACGTCGACTGTCCCCGCCCTGCCGATCAGGACCGATCGCGATTGGGGCTCGGGGCAGATCAATGTCGGATCGCGGGCCGGACAAGCCAACATGTCCGTCCGTTTCAAAACGCTCGAAAGCTTGTACTCCTCGATCGGGCCATGCGTGACGTGATCCAGAGACTCGTAGCGGTAGCCCATCACGGAGTTGGCGGCGTTGGTACCGAGTTGCTCGTAGCTCGGCGTGTAAACGCGCAACTGGCCATGGACACGAACCGGGAAACGTACCTGTGCTTCTACCCACTTGGCCTTCAGACTATCGGGCACCGCCGCGTCAGTGTGGGTGGAGGACTCACTGACCCATGCCATTAGCAGACGATCGACATTCGCATGATGGACCCAGAACAGTGGATCCTGAGCCGCCGATGGGGTCACCGCCATACCCGCGTCCGGAGCACCTACTTCCACATGGACGACCTGGTGCCAGGTCTCGAAGAACCTGCGGTTGAACTGAGTGAACGGAATCCCCGACGACGCCAGAAAAGGGTTGCTGAAGCGATCGAAGTCGATCACGTCGCGGTCGCACTTGCCTTGGCAAAATAGGGTATTGCGGTGCTGCTCGTGGAAAGGATTGGTGAAGCAATACTTTGGATCCAGCGAAATCAGCGGCGCGGCAACTACGCGCTGCGCGGTCGAGCTCAGGTCCTTTGGAATAAAATGCTCGAGAATTCTTGCAAGCTCATCCAGCCTTCGTTTGCTGGCTGATGGCCTTGCTGCGCCAGGATCATCCGGCGCGGACCAGTCCCAGTACGGCAGGCGGAAGTTCTCCCAATCCGGGGCTCGCCAGCGCTGCGCCCCACGCAGCTCGGCGAGTTCGTATCGCATGATCGAACGCAGCGACAACTCATAGGCATGGATGTAGGCACGGTGCCAGAGCAGGAAGAGTGGAGGGGCACCCTTCTCAGGGCCCGCATCCGGGATGGTCACGTCGTGATTGCAGGCGCACAGCTTGCCGCCCTGCATCGTCCGAAGACCGATTCGGTCCTGAGTATCAGAATCGCTGCTCCCGTGATGCGCCGCCAACGCGAAATAACCTGTCGCCGGTACTGGCTGCTGCTTGTCCCCGCCCCGGAAGATCGACAATGCGTCGCGGAAGTCTTCCCATTCGGCTTCAGTGAGTTCGGCGAGCGGCTTCCGCGGCGGCGATAGGCCATTGACTGAGCCTGCGGACTCCATCTCGGTCAGCCACTGGGAATCAACCTGCGGCAGGGTGTCATCCCCAATCGGCCAGACGCAGGTGATCGGCGGAGCAGGTAGTGGCGCGAGAACGATGGCGGTACTGGCGAAGCCAGCGATGCCCAGTACCGCCATCAGTCCCCAACGGCCAAGCGATTGCATGCGTAGCGCGCTAGACCAGGATGTACTGCAGCAGTTCGTCGATCGTGTCTCTCAGCGTGACTGGCGCCTGAGTACGCGCGTAGTCAAGAAAAGTCGTGATCTGAGTCGTTTGAACGCCCGCCTGACCCCAGTTCCAAAGCATGGCAGCAAGTGGATCACCTGGAATGATGTCGGCACCAACGCCAGAGTAACTGGCCGCAAACACTGGTCCAGAGTACGCGGGCCGGCAGGCTGCGGTCGACGCCACGGCACCTGGCAGCCACTTTCGAGTCGGTGCGCCAATCACCATTACGCGGAGGAGTTCGTTGGCGATAGTTGCGCCGCTGGTTAGGTGACCGACTTGACGGTCAGACAGCACGATCGCCGACCCCTGAGAATTGGCCGCAATGTATCCTTTCGGATCGTTGAGAAACACCGTGACATTGTTTGATGGCGCACCAGTGCGCGTCACATGACGAAACAGATCTGCAAGCTGTGCAATCGTAGCAGCGGGCTGTACGGCCATTTCTATAACCTCGTTGGCGGGAGATTTACGGAAGTGATGCTGTCGCACGCTCCGATACAGGCTTCGGATCGGCGGCGACATCACGAGCAAGTTGCAGTGTCCAAGGGTGTCGACTGCCCAAGGACTTCAACGCGGATCGATAACCTGCAGATAACGTTGCCTCTGATTCATTACGCATATCGAGCGCACGGTATGCGAGTCCCAATGGCCGGTCCTCGGTATAGCTTTGATCAAAGGCAGATGCATCTTCTTCAACAACGTCCGCCTTGATCGCGACCAGAATCGCAACAGCTTCGCGATAGCGCTGCTGGTGATACCTAAGCCAAGCACGGTACAAGCGGATGTTCAGCGGCAGCGCCGCGTGAGGGGCGTCCCAGCGTGCGGCAATTTCAGAAGCCTCATCCAGCAGTCGCTCCGCTGAGTCGAGGCGTCCACTCTCGTAGTGGATACGCGCCAAGCGACACTTGCTCAGCCCTACATCGCGATGATCATCACCACGGCTCGCAATCTGCAATTGCAGCAACTCGTTGATCACTTCTTCAGCCAGATCGATTCGGCCAAGTTCGATCAGCACGTAACCGAGGCTGCCCTGGATCGATAAGCGTTGGCCGGCAATTTCTTCATTGCTGCTGGATTTCGCAAGCGAGAGCATGGCCGCGAGGTCGTTGGCACCGGCTTCGAACTGCCCAAGTTGAATGCGACCTCCAGCCAGCGCGCGCCCAAGCTTGAACACGGCAGGATCATTGGCACCGAAACGCACAGCCGCGTGGTCATGCAATTGCTGGTAGTCGTCGATCTTCTGCGGGAGTTGGCCGACCGGGTACTTCAACGCCACCAGCTTCGTGGCGATTCTCAATGCATCATGACTATCCGGTGCCTGTGAACGCTGGAGCAATTCCAATGCGTGCTCCAGAAGGTTGCCCGCCTCACGATCGAATGCCAGGGCATCGTAGGCGTCACCGAGCGCCTCCTGGACTGTTGTCGCAATTTCCAGCTCGTCTGAAAAGCGAGTAGGCACCGCGCGAGCCGCCGAATCCAGAAGTTCCTTGACCGTCAGATCCTTGACCGGTCGTTCATCGGTGCTCGCCGCGCTGAACATGTCCTTGCCGAGGAAATCCGCCACTTTCTCTGCGCGCCGCTGCGCCGCTTCCGCCCGTCGCGCTTGAAGTTCGGCAATTTCCCGGGCGTCGCGAGCGTCGATATACAGCAAGGCGCTCGTCACAAAACCGATGGCAAGCGCGGCGAACGCTACCTGTAGGCCGACGCGTCGTGCCTTGATGCGCTCCAGTTGCCTTGCAGCGTGGTCCGCACGTTCACGTTCGGCCCGTTCAGCGAGTAACGCTGCGCGACGTTGCTCGATATTTCGCAGGCGCCGCGCCAGTTCCCCGGCATCGGCCAGCCTTCGCTCCGGATTGCCTTCGGTCGCCGCCGCGATGTCCTCGCGCAGGATCTCGTCGGCGACTTCCGCTTCCCAGCCGGTCGACAGCTGGCGGCCGAGCGCGCCGGTCACGAACTGGTACAGCATCAGGCCGAGCGCGTAGATGTCGGCTTTCACCGTCGCCGGCTGGCCGGCGGCGACTTCGGGCGCGAGATACATCAGCGTGCCGGCGGCGTTGCCGCTGCTGCCGGTGTCGAGCATCTGGGTGAAGCCGGCGCGGGTGATTTCCAGCCGGCGCAGGAAATCGCTGTCATGCAGGCTGGAGGCACCGAAGTCCGCGAGGCGAATAGTCGGCCGGCCATCGTCGTCGATCACGACGAAGACATTGGCGGGCTTGAGGTCCTTGTGCAGCACTCCCACCGCATGAACGGCGGCCAATGCATCGGCGATCTGGGCGATCAGGTCGAGGCGGGTTGCCAGCGGCAGCTTGTCGACGCCGCCCTGCGCGGTGAACCATTCCTGCAGGCTGCCGGCCGGACAGTATTCGGCTTCGGTGAACCACGGCGCTTCGTCGAAGTTCCAGTCGAGCAGGTCGACATAGCAGACCTTCTCGCCGAGGCTTTCGCGCAGCAGGCGGTAGACGGTGACTTCGCGCTTCAGCGCCGACAGGCCGGCCGGTTCGTTGCTGAACTTGAAGACGCGCCGCGCCCGGCTCTTGGCGTGCTCGGCAAGCCAGCTGTCGCCGGACAGGCCCAGACGCCGCACCAGCCGCCAGTTCGGCCGCATCGGTGGCGAATCACCGGGGTTGAAGCTGAGCTTCGGCGGCGCGACTGCCGGAATCTCGTCGTGGATGCGGCGGGGTTCGGCATCAAAGCGGTAGCCGAAGCGGAACACCGTCTTGATCAACGTGGCGTCGTCGTCGCGCAGTTCCCGGCGCAGCTTGGCGACGCAGTTGCTGAGCATGCCGTCGTTGGCGATGCCGTTCGGCCACAGCGCATTGACCAGGTCGTCCTTGGTGATCAGTTCTCCGGGATTGCGGAGAAACACCATCAGCAGGTTCAGCGGCTTGCTTTCGAGCTTGACCAGTTCGCCGTTGCGGCGCAGTTCCATGCGCCTTTCGTTCAGCTCGAACTCGCCGAACTGCCAGCGCGCACCTGACTGGATCAGGTCCGTGTCGTCGTCGCTGGCGGCCATCGGCGGCTTTCTGGACATCCCCGTAACCCGTCCCCTGAACGGGCGCGTCGGCCCGCCTTCGTTGTTCAACGGCTGCTCGGACGGCAGCGTTGGTTTCACTATCTGTCGGACGATTCAGGTTGTCGAGCCCCATTCTGCCGGCGGGCGCGTCAATCCTTGATCTCGCTGGCAGCGTCGGCTTGCGACACCGCCTGCGATGCACGTCACATCGTCGCGGGAAGATTGCCTCAGCGGGCAAGGATTCGCGGGCCTGCGGGCGGTGATATGAGAACTGGCGCACAAAACGGTGGCGCCAACCGGGCTGGTCGACGCCGGATTCGTCGGCCCTGCCCCGCGACGACCGCTCAGCGCGCGCCCGGTGCCCGGCGCGCGAGCAGCGACTGCAGTTCGCGTCGGCGGGCAACGATCACCATCGCCGACGACAGCCAGACCAGGCAGGCCATCGCGAACAGCTGGCCGCCATCCGGGGTGCCGTCGGCGTTGATGACCTCGATGCCCAGCGGCGTGAACAGGTGAAAGCCGATGGCGCCGCTGATCACCGCGAGCGACAACAGGGCGCCGAGACCCTGCAACACCCGGCGACCGGCCACGAAGGTGCCGAACAGCAGCAAGGCCGACGCCAGCAGTTCGGCGCTGCCGATCACCCGGGCACTGAAGATGCCGCCGGGCACGAACAGGCCCGGGAAGCCGAGGCCGGCAGCCCAGGGTTCGAGGCGGGCCTCGAAGATGTTGATGGTTTCCGGGTGTCGCGTGAACTTGAAGAACAGCGACTGGATGAACACGAAGCAGATGAACAGCACGGGGATCTTCAGGCCGTGCCTGTCGAGGAAGCGCATGGGGCCGTCTCCAGCATGGGGCGCCGGATCGGGCGATCCGGACAGGACCTGAAGCTTGGTCGTTGCGGACGAACCGGGACAGTGGCTGGCGTTCGCGCTTTGCTACTGATCGTTCATGCGGCGCCGGCCGCGCTCAGAACCAGCGCTCGCCGCGCGCGAGGTCGGCACGCCAGAGCTGCAGCAGATCGATCAGGCCCGTCGTTGCAGCGCCCGCCGCCGCGTTCGCCTCGCCGATCTCGATGGCGATGCGCCACTGCCGGATCATCGCCCGCCAGCCGTCGATCAGCGGGGTATCCGGGTGATAGATGTGCGCCGATTCGGCGGTGACGCCATTCATCTCCAGCACTTTCAGCCCGCGCCCGGCGACCAGATGCGCCTCGTCCGGACAGCGCAGATCCAGACGGCCGAAGTGGTAGCCGGGAACCGCGTCGAGAATTGCGCTCATCGCCTCGCGCAGCGGCTCGCTGCGCAGATGATTGCCGTCGAGGAACAGCGAGCCGCGGCAGTGCGCGCCGATCTCCACCAGCTGCACCACCTCGCCGGCGGCCGGAATCTCTTCAAGCCGGCGAGCCAGCCGCTGGAACAGGCCGGGCGCGATCAGCCGCGCGCGCGCATCGGCCAGGATCAGTTCGCCGAGCGACCGCCGGCCGTCGCCGGTCACGGCGGGGAAGCATTTGTTGACGATCGACAGGATGTCGACGCGCCCGGACTTCGGGTCCCGGTAGACGAACACGCCGTACTCGCTGCCGGCGATGTGGCGCTGGGCGATGACATCGTCCCGGGCATCGGCGAGATAGGCCGCCGCCTGCGCCTCGCTGCGGATCACCGCCACCCCTCGGCCGCGCTGGCCGATATCCGGCTTCAGCACCACCGGATAACCCGGACCGGACGCGACGAACGCCTGCAGCGCCGCGATCCGCTGCGCCAGCGGCCAGGCACTCGGCAGCATCGCGAACTCGGCGACGTAATCGGGCGCGCGGGCCTGCAGCGGCGCCAGCGCGTCGTGCTTGGTCTCACCGACGATGCCGCTGGCCCGCAGGCAAGGATTGGCGGCGGTCACCGCCATGAACGGCCGGGCCCGCGCCGATCGCGCCAGGATGTAGACGACGATCGGCGGATAGAACGCCCAGGACGGCCAGAACTCCCAGCGCAGCAGACGCGACAGGCCAATCCCGAAGCGCTGCCGTCGGGTCACCCGGAAGCCGGGCGGCGGCGAGCCGGCGGCGGCCGGCGGCAGGGTTCCGTTCATCCGGCCTGCCGTTCGCGCTCGTAGCGCAGGGTGGCGGCAGCCTTGCCGATCGCCTCCGGCAGGTTCAGGCCCCGCTGTTTCAGCGCCAGCCGCAGCAGGGCGTAGTGATGCACGGCGTGCGTGGCGACGAACAGCAGCTCGCGCAGCGGCGTGGAGCCGCTGACGAAGCGATCGTCGCCTCCGATGCCGCCATCGAAGGCGACGGCGATCGCGTCCGGCCACGGCTGTTCCAGCCTCTGCAGGAAGCCTTCGGCGAGCGCTTCGAAGCGGGCCCGGGCACGCGCCACATCGCACTCGATCTCGCGATCGCGGCTGCGGTTGTCGTAATCGATGACGCCCCGGTCGATACCGGACAGCAGCGCCTCGTAATGCTCGACGACATGCCGCAGGTGCGGGCCGATCTGGTCTTCGAAGGCGAGGCCGGCGCGATCCGCCACTTCGGCGATGCCGGCGCCCTGGCGCAGCACGTCGACGGCGTAGGCGACGGCGCGACCGATCGGATCACGTGCGTGCATGGTGGTCTCCGGTGGCCCCGGAAAGGGCCGCGCGCCGCTGGCGGCCGGCGGGCGATTCCGGATCGGCGGACTCGCGCAGCAGCAAGGCGGAGTAGACGACGGCGAAGCCGATCGTCGGCAGCAGGCCCGGCGCCAAGGTCAGCAGGAGTCTGGGCGTGCCGAGCCACAGGTGCACGCCGATCAGCAGCGTGTAGGTCGCGGCCAGACTGCCGGCAACCGCCAGCAGCGCCCCGTGGCGCGGCCGGGCCGGCAACCAGAACAGCATGCGCATCAGATGGACGCAGCTCATGGTGATCACCACGCTCATCAGCCAGTGCGCGCAGCCGATCATTGCCGCCTGCGGCAAGCCCGTCTTGCGATTGACCAGGAACGCCCACAGCCCGTAGACCAACGCACCAAGGACCGCCCCGAGCGGGCTGTCCATCAGTCGGTAGAGTCTTCGCAGAAAGCGGTCACGCATCAATCAGGACTCCGATCGGACGCGCGGGGCGCCGGACATGCCGGGGCGTTGAGCGTCGGCGCCTGCGGCGGTGCGGGGGTGCGGGCGACAACAGCGCCACCGTCCTGCCTTACGGACGAGCAGCGCCGCAGGACGCAGCCTCGCTGCCGGTCGCCCGGTTGAACGTTCGGCGGCATCGCGGCCGGCCGGATTCTACTCTGCGGACCGCCGGCTACCCCAGCGCGCGATCGGCATCGCGGCGCGGCCCTGTTGACGGCCGCAGCGGGTGCCGGCACTGCGGCTCGGGCATCCGCAGGCATGCGCTTCATCGCTTGATCAGCGCATCGAAGGCGGCATCGGCCTTGCGGATATAGCCGGCCGGGTCCTGCTTCCACTTCTTCGAAACCGATTCGTCGTAGTTCAGATACAGCTTGCCGTCGATCACCGCCCACTGGTCCGGCTCGATCTTCACGACATGGCCTTCGGCGACCCCGTAGGCGCAATAGCCGCCGTACTGCGGTGCGTACTTCCCGGGATCGGCCTTGAACGCCTCGAGATGTGCCTGGCTGGCGAACTGCCATTTCGCACCCTGCCAGACCAACACGTGCTGCGCGCTGCCCTTCACCGGACGGCCATCGACGAAGTAGGCGACCGGATCGTAGCCGCGGATCGCGGTATCGGTCCGCTTCGGGTCGCTGAAGAAGCCGCCGCCTTCGCCGAAGGTATTGATCGCCGGCGCGGCGTGCAGCGAGCCGACGGCCGCGAGACTGAACAGCAGCGCAGACGCGCGGGACTTGATCCGGTTCATGAGGGGCTCCGTGCAACGCGGGGTCGAAAGCGTGGCCATTCGGCGATGAACGGCAGCTTGCTCGGCGGTCTTCAGCCCGGCCAGCCACCGGCGTCCGCGTTTTGCTACGCATCGTTCGGCATATTTAGATTGCATTTACTTTCTTTCTTTTGTACGGTCACCGTCAGACGTCGTACCCGACCGAGGAGAAACCCATGCGCGCAGACGCCCCCGAGCAGCCCCCGTATGACCTGATCATTCGCAACGGCCGCCATTTCGACGGCACCGGAGGCCCGTCGGCGATCCGCCATCTCGGCATCCGTGACGGCCGCGTCGTGGCGATCAGCCGCGAACCGCTCGACGAGCGCGGCTGCGGCGAGGTGATCGACGCCAGCGGCGAATGGGTGATGCCCGGCTTCCTCGACACCCACACCCATTACGACGCCGAATTGCTGGCCGCCCCGGGCCTGAAGGAAAGCGTGCGCCATGGCGTCACCACGGTGACCTTCGGCTCGTGTTCGATCGGCATGGTCTGCTCGCCGGCCGAGGACTGCTCCGACCTGTTCACCCGGGTCGAATCGATTCCTCGCGCCGAGGTGCTGCCGCTGTTGAAGCGCACCAAGACCTGGAACACGCCGCGTGGCTATGTCGAGGCGCTGGAGCGGATGCCGCTGGGACCGAACGTCACCGCCTTCCTCGGCCATTCCGATCTGCGGGTGTCGGTGATGGGCCTGTCGCGCGCCGTCGACGCGCGCGTGCAGCCGACCGAAGCCGAGATGCAGCGCATGGAAGCGGTGCTCGAGGAAGGGCTGGATGCCGGCCTGCTCGGGCTGTCGACGATGACCACCAAGTGGGACAAGCTCGACGGCGACCGCGAGCGCTCGAAATCGCTGCCGACCACCTACGCCAAGTGGAAGGAGTACGCCCGCCTGAACAAGGTGCTGCGGCGGCGCGAGCGGATTCATCAGGGGGCGCCGGACATCGTCACCAAGGTCAACATGTTCGCCTTCCTGTTCGCCTCGTTCGGCTGGTTCAGGAAACCGCTGAAGACCACGCTGATCACCTTGATGGACGTCAAGTCCAATGGCCTGCTGCATCGCGTGGTCGGCAAGCTGGCCCATGCCTGCAACCGGTTTCTCGGCGCCAACTTCCGCTGGCAGGCGCTGCCCTGCCCGTTCGAGGTCCATGCCGACGGCATCGATCTGGTGATCTTCGAGGAGTTCGGCGCCGGCGAGGCCGCGCTGCATCTGGCCGACGAGGTCGAGCGCAACGAACTGCTGAAGGACGAGAAGTACCGGCGCTGGTTCCGCAAGAACTACGAGTCGAAGCTGGCGCCGCGGGTCTGGCACCGCGACTTCCACGATGCCGAGATCGTCGGCTGCCCGGATACCTCCGTCATCGGCAAGAGCTTCGGCACGGTCGCCGACGCCCGCGGCATCCATCCGGTCGACGCCTTCCTCGATCTGGTCGTCGCCCACGGCAGGCAGCTGCGCTGGAAGACCACGATCGGCAACTACCGCAAGCACCGCCTGGAAGCGATCGTCCAGGACAAGGGCGCGATCCTGTCGTTCTCCGACGCCGGCGCCCACATCCGCAACATGGCCTTCTACAACTTCCCGATCCGGATGCTGAAGCTGGTCAACGACGCGATCGTCGAAGGCCGCAGCTTCATGAGCATCGAGCAAGCGGTCTGGCGGCTGACCGGCGAGCTGGGCGACTGGTTCGGCATCGATGCCGGTCATCTGCGGCTGGGCGATCGCGCCGATATCGCGATCATCGACCCGGAGGGTCTCGACGATTCGACCGCCGCCTACGCCGAGGCGGCGATGCCGGAGTTCGGCGGCGTGATGCGGATGGTCAACCGCAATGATCGGGCGGTCAGCGCGACGATCATCAACGGCCGCCTCGCCTACCGGAAGACCGGCTTCGCGGCCGACTTCGGCCAGCAGCGGGGCTACGGCCGCTTCCTGCGCGCCGGCGAAGTCCCGAGCCGCGGCGCCGAGCCGCAGTCGCCGCCGCTGGCCCGGGCCGCCTGAGCATGGCCGACGCCGCCACCGCCGGCGGCGCGCCAGTGCGCCGCACCCAGGCCGAACGCCGCGCCGGCACGGTACGGCGCCTGCTCGACGCGACCACCGCCGCGCTGGTCGAGATCGGCTACTACCGGACCACCGTCGCCGAGATCTGCGCCCGCGCCGGTCTTTCGCAGGGCGCCCTGTTTCGCCATTTCGAAACCCGCATCGCCCTGCTGATCGCGGTTGCCGAGGACATCGACACCGGGCTGCGGGCACTGTACCGGTCCGATTTCGAGCGGCTGCGACCGACCCAGCCGGACGAACTGGTGCTGGCGGTGGCGGTGCTGCGCGCGAACATCGCCTCGCCGCTGCATCAGGCCTGGTTCGAACTGCTGATGGCGGCACGCACCGACGGCGCCCTGCACGCCGCGCTGCTGCCGATGTGGCAGCGCCGCGCCGAGGATGATCAGGCGCTGGCGGCGCAGCTGCTGCCGGAGCAGGCGCGGCAGCTGCCGGATTTCGCGGTGCTGGTCGACACCATGGTGACGCTGTTCCACGGCGAAGGCGTCGATCGTTTCCTGCGCCACGACCCCGCCGCCGAGTCGCGGCGCATGACCTGGCTGATCGAGCGTCTGCGGCCGCTGCTGGAACCGTCTGCGGCCTCGTCGACCGGCAAGCCGGCAGCGGCTGCGCAAGAGACGGAAACGTCGGCATAGTCCGTTTGACTTAACGACGCCGGGGAGGCCTTGCTCTATAGTGTTTGGGACCACCCAAAGACCGTCCCGCTCACCGGTGGTCGCGTCCCGATCCAAGTACCTTCAGCCGGATGAAAAGCCTGTTCCTCAGCGTGAGAATGCGCCTGCTGGCCTTGTGCCTGGGGCTCGTTTTCGTTCTGGGTGGCGCGAGTTCCGCCGTGCTGCTGCTGATGGCCCAGGGCCGCGATGCCCGCGATGCCCAGCAGACCCAGTTCCAGCGCTTCGAAACCGTGCTCGCCGTGCAGCAGGCACAAAGCCTGTTCCGGCATCGCAGTGGCCAACTGATCTCGGCAAGCGCCGCCGGCGAAGAAACCTGGCAGATGACCGCGCGTCTCGCCCAGCAGGCCGCGAAAGACGACCTCGATCGCGAACTGGCCGAATTCGCGGAATTCGATGAGGCCAGCGCCAGCCGCATCCTGGAAGCCAACAGCGGGATCGCGCGTCTGTCCGAGCGGGCAATGGCTGCCGTGGTCGGCGGACGGAAGACCGAGGCCTCGATTGCGCTGAAGGACCTGCAGCGACGGCTCGACCAGATCGAGGAAACCTTGCGCGGGGCCAAGGCCCGCGAGCAAGAGCTGCTGCGGACGCTTCAGGCACGCGAGCGTTCGCGCATCGAACGGGCGCTGCTCGTCGCCAGCATCGTCATCGGCGTGGCGATCGTGCTCGGCCTGATCGCCACCTTCCTGGTCGTGCGTTCGGTGATCCGGCCGCTGCAGATCACTACCGACGCGATCCGCCAGGTCAACTCCGGCGCCATCGAGATCGATCTGCCGCCGATCCGTCCCGACGAGTTCGGCGACATGGCGGTGGCGCTGCGCCAGTTCCGGGATCAGGCCGAGCGCCTGCGCCGGCTCGCGTACCACGATCCGCTGACCGGCCTCGGCAACCGCGCGCGGCTGGAGGAAAACCTGCAGAGGGCGATCGATCGATCGCGGCAGACCCGCGAACCGGTCGCGATGTTCTACGTCGATCTCGACAACTTCCGCGCCGTCAACGACAAGTTCGGCCACAAGGTCGGCGACCGCTATCTCGGCGAGGCCGCCAGCCGCCTGAACCGCTTCATGCCCGATGGCGCCCAGCTGTATCGCCACAGCGGTGACAAGTTCGCGATCACCGTCGACAACCTCGACGCCGGCAGCGCCCTCGAGCACACCCTGCGCGAGCAGGCCGACAGCGTGCTGCGCGGCCTGTCGGAAAGCTATCCGCTGGGCGACAACCTGCTGAACATGTCGGTGTCGATCGGCATCGCCGTGTTTCCCGGCGACGGCGAAACCGCCGAGCAGATGGTGGCCAGCGCCGAGGCCGCGATGTACGTGGCCAAGAAGAACGGCCGCAACAACGTGCGCTTCGCCTCCGCCCAGCTGACCGGCACGATGCGCAAGCAGCTGGCGCTGGCCAGCGAGATCCGCCGCGGCCTGGAGCGCGGCGAGTTCGAACCGTTCTACCAGCCGGTCATCGATGTCGATCAGGGCCGCGTGGTCGGTGCCGAAGCGCTGCTGCGCTGGCGGCATCCGGAGAACGGCCTGATGCCGCCGAGCGAGTTCATCCAGGTCGCCGAGGAATCCGGGCTGATCAACCAGCTCGGCGAGCTGTGCCTGATCAAGGCGCACGAGCAGGCGCAGATCTGGGCTTCGCGCAATCGCCGTCTGCGGGTCTCCGTGAACCTGTCGGTCCGTCAGGTGCACGACGGCAAGATCCTGCAGATCCTGCGCGGCTTCGGCAGCGCGCCGGGCTCGCGCGAGCGGCTGATCGACTTCGAGCTGACCGAATCGGCGCTGCTCGATTCGACCGAGTACAGCCACACGATGCTCACCGAGATCAAGCGGCTCGGCTTCCGCATCGGCCTCGACGACTTCGGCACGGGCTACTCGTCGTTCAGCTATCTGCAGCGGCTGCCGATCGACAAGATCAAGATCGACCGCCAGTTCGTGATCGCGATGGGCGCCTCGAAGCAGGCGCTGGCGATCGTCTCGGCCACCCTGACGCTGGCCCAGAATCTCGATCTCGGCGTGATCGCCGAAGGGGTCGAAAGCACCGAGCAGATGCGCCAGCTGCGCATCCTCGGCTGCAAGTTCCAGCAGGGCTTCTACTTCACGCGGGCGCTGCCGGCGGCGGATTTCGAAGCCTGGTCGGTGGCCTTCGAGCGCGATGGCATGGATGCCCACGCGCGCGCTGTCGCCGGTCGCGAGCCGGTCACCATCGGCGTGCGCTGACGCTCAGCCGGCACCGCGGCCGAGCGCCGAAAGCCGGGCCCGCGCCTCGTTGGCGACCAGCGGCGCGCTGTCATCGCAGGCCCGTTCCCAGATCTTCGATGCCTCGTCCGGCAGCAGCCGGACCAGCGATTCGTAGGCGGTCAGCCGGGTACGGCGGCAGGGATGGCGCCGGGCCAGATCGCCGAGCAGCTGGCAGGTATCGCCGTTGCCTGCATACCCGGCCATGGCGACGGCGTCGACGCGGCGGGCAGTGTCGGTGTCGCGGCCGAAGCCGTTGATCGCCTGGCGCTGCAGGTCGAACAGGTACTGGTCGCGCGCCTTCAGCGCCGGCGGGTCGAACATCAGGCTCAGCGTGATGCTGATGTCCTCGGGCGGGAACTGCACGTGCACGTCGCGGCTGCCGCGATACAGCATCGCCCGGCCGGAGACGAATTTGGTGCGCTCGAGGAAGCGCAACTCGACGGCCTCGCCGACATAACCCTCGATCGCCTCGTGGTCGTACTCGTAGATCTCGGTGATGTAGCCGGCGCCGAAATAGGCGGCGGTCAGGAAGTGGTAGTTGTGATCGTGGGCCACGTCGTAGGCGGGCTCGCTCTGCTGCACGCGGCCGGCGGTCAGGTCGGCCGACGAGGGCCAGATGTTGGCGCGCAGGCGCACATGCTCGCCGCTGCCGAGCGCGATCGACTGCGCCAGCCCGGTCAGCCCGCCATCGACCCGGCCACCGAGGCGCCAGTTCAGCAGGCGCACGATCAGTTCGCGATCGTTGGCCAGCGCGCCGAGCAGCGGCGCCAGCGTGGCGATGCCGTTGGGATCGTCGGGATCGTGCAGCCGGTCGGCCTGCTCGATGACTTCCTCGACGGTGGCCACCCGGTCGCTGGCGCAGGCGATGGTCAGCGCCATGCTCAGTCTCCGCGCGGCGGCAGGTTGCCGCGTTCCAGCGCCTGCTTCGCGGCACGGCGGACCAGCGGATGCGGATCGTCGAGCGCCCTGGCCAGCAGCTTGCGGACCTCCGAACGACTCAGCCTGCCGATGCTCTGCAACGCGGCCCAGCGCACGCCGGGATCTTCGTGCCGGCTCAGTGCCTTGAGCGGCTTCAGCGAAGTCTGATGGGCGAGCCGCCCGGCGAGCCATGCCGCCGCCTTGAGATCGCTGACCTGACGGTCGGCTTCGACGAATTGCCAGGCGTGCAGTGTTTCCCTGCTGAAACGCCACTCCAGCACGGCAGCCGGCGCGGTCTCGAAGACCAGCAGCAGCAGCGGCGACTCGATGCGGTAGTCGTGTATCACGCCGTCGGCGCGCAGCGCCAGCAGATCGCCGGGCGGGACGGTTCGCGCGCCGATCCGCACCAGCTTGCAGCCGGGATCGAACACCGCGTTGCGAAACCCGGCCGGCAGTTCGTACAGATCGGCCTCCAGCGTCCGGCCGCTGACCGGCGCGACCAGCGCATCGCTGGCATTGCTGTGGATGTAGCGTCGAGACCGCACCAGCAGATGCAGCGCCAGATGCCAGTGCGGCGTGCGCGCCAGCACCATGACGTTGTCGCCGCCGTTGCCGGTCTGCCGGGGATCATCGACCATCGCCCGCAGCGCGTCGTTGATCACCGCTTCGGCGAACTGCGGATCGAGCAGATGGCGGAACAGCGGCTCGCAGGCCCAGAAGCTGGCCGGACGGGCAGGCAGGTAACGCTTGCCGACTTCCTCGGCAAAGGCCGCTACTAGCGTGTTCTGGCCGATCATCGCGCAATGGCTTCGCTGTTGACCCGGGGTGGACGCGGTCCGCAGTCACGGAACCTCGATTACCGATCATTAAATCCAGTTGCCTCGGCGGCGACCAGTGACTGTTCCTGTCCATTGACGCAATTCGCGGGCCCGTATCGAGCGCCGGACGGCGGCAATGTGATCTGCATCCAACTCCGGCCGTCGAGCATCCAACCCGGGACCTGTCCGGGGGAACTGCCGTGAACCATCGCTTCATCGTCATCTCCAGCCTGCTGTGCGGATTCATCTGGCTCGGCATCCACGCCGTGCAGGACGTCTCGGCGCATGGCGCCGACACCGGTGCGGTCGAAGGCTCCGGCCAGCGGCGCAGCGATATCCGCACGCTGCCGGCCTTCACCGCGATCGAGCTGCGCGACGCCAGCGACCTCGAACTGACCATCGGCCCCGACACCCGGGTGGTGGTCGAAGCCGACGACAATCTGCTCGAACAGATCCGCACCGAAGTCGATGGCAATACCTTGATCATCAGCAGCGAGGGCCGCTATCACGCGCGCCGCACGCCGACGCTGCGCGTGACCGTCCCGACGCTCGAAGCGCTGACCGTCCACGGCAGCGGCACGGCGCGCCTGCACGCGCTGGACGCCGGACCGCTGCGGCTGGCGATCCATGGGTCCGGCGACATCGCAGCGGAGGGCCGAGCCGACGCGCTGACGATCCTGGTCAACGGCAGCGGCGACGCCGCCCTGTCGGCGCTGGTCGCCCAGCACGTCGACGCCGCGATCAACGGCAGCGGCGACATCGCGGTCGATGCCCGCAAGTCGCTGGCTGCCCGGATCAACGGCAGTGGCGACATCCGCTACCAGGGGCAGCCGGCGCAGCTGTCGAAGCAGGTCCACGGCAGCGGCGAGATCGCGGCGCGCTGAGCCGGAGAACAATTGTTCCCCTCCGGGCGGGGGCGGCAGTATCCTCTGCCCCTCGAAATTTCCGCTCGGAGTGATTCCCGATGACCGCTGTCCAGCCTGCCGGCACTGCACCCGCCGTCGACGCCGCCGAACTCGAACTGTTCCGCGACAACGTCCGCCGCTTCTTCACCGAGAACGTCGAACCCCACTACGAGCAGTGGGAGAAGGACGGCAAGTTCCCGGCCTCGCTGTATCTGGAAATGGGTGCCAACGGCCTGCTCTGCGTCGACCTGCCGGAGCAATACGGCGGTGCCGGTGCACCGTTCGAGTTTTCGATGGTGGTCCTCGAGGAAGCCGCCCGCATGGGCTTCCTGGCGCTGGCCTCGAACCTGTCGGTGCATTCCGACATCGCCGCGCCGTACATCCTGCACCTGGGCAGCGACTACCAGCGCCAGAAGTACCTGCCGAAGATGGCCAGCGGCGAGTGCATCGGCGCGATCGGCATGTCCGAGCCGGGTGCCGGCTCCGACCTGCAGGGCATCAAGACCAGCGCGCTGCCGGACGGCAACGGCGGCTACGTTATCAACGGCTCGAAGACCTTCATCACCAACGGCCAGCACGCCGGTGTCGTGGTGCTGGCCACCAAGACCGATCCGAAGGCCGGTGCCAGGGGCACCACGCTGTTCACCTTCGACACCTCGCTGCCCGGCTTCAAGCGCGGCCGCAACCTCGACAAGATCGGCCTGCACTCGGCCGACACCAGCGAACTGTTCTTCGACAACGTGACGATCTCCGCCGATGAAGTGCTCGGCCGGGTCGGCGGCGGCTTCGGCCATCTGGTCGACGAACTGCCGCGCGAGCGACTGGCACTGGCGGTGACGGCGGTTGGCCATGCCCAGGGCGCGCTGGAGCAGACCATCAAGTACACGATGGAGCGCAAGGCCTTCGGCAACCCGATCGCCAGCTTCCAGAACACCCGCTTCGAACTGGCCAAGTGCAAGACCGACATCGAGGTGCATCGCGCCTTCGTCGAGAAGTGCAATGCGCTGTACGCCGCGGCCAAGCTCGACGTGCCGACCGCCGCGATGGTCAAGCTGTCGACCACCGAGATGGAAGGCCGGGTCACCGACGCCTGCCTGCAGCTGTTCGGCGGCTACGGCTACATGACCGAGTACCCGATCAGCCGCTACTGGGCCGATGCCCGCATCCAGCGCATCTACGGCGGCACCAGCGAAATCATGAAGGAAGTGATCGCGCGGTCACTGGTCGGGCGCTGAACCCGCGCCTTGCGAGCACTGCTCGCAGCGGGTTCAGCGCGCCCGGCCACGGATGGCCGGGCAGGGCCAGCCGGACCAGCACTCAGCCTCGCCATGGATGGCGGGGAACGCAGGGTCAACAAGGGCGAATCAAGCCTCGCCGCCGATCTCCGGCAGAGCATCCTCGACCGGGTGCGGCTCGTTCTTCGGGAAGCGGTAGCTGTTCCAGCCGATCACCGCAGCGACCAGGCCGGCCGAGCACAGCAGGCCGACCACCCCGGTCCAGCCGGCCCAGTGCCAGACCACCGCCGGCAGCACGCCGCCGACGCTGCCGCCGAAGTAGTAGCAGGTGACGTACAAGCCGACCGCCGGTCCGCGCTCGGCGCCGGCGATCTCGCCGACGAAGCTGGTGGTGGCGGTCTGGGCGACGAACAGGCCGACCGAGAACAGGCACAGGCCGAGCGCCACCGGCAGCAGCGCCGGCCACAGGGTCAGCAGCAGGCCGACGAAGGCGATCGCCCAGGCCATCACCAGCACCCGTGCGTGGCCGAAGGCGTTCAGCAGCCGCCCTGAGTACGGCGTCACCACCACGCCGACCAGATACACCGCGAAGATCGTCGACAGCGCCGCCGGCCCGAGCGAGAACGGCGGCGCGCTGAGGTGCAGGGTCATGTAGGTGAAGCCGCCGACCAGGCTGAACAGCATCAGGAAGCCGGTCGCATAGGCGCCGCGCAGGCCCGGCCGCACCAGCAGCGGCAGCAGCGGCGTGCGCGGCGTCCCTTTCAGCTTCGGCACGTCGCGTCCCGGCGGCAGCCAGGCGCGGATCACCAGCGCAATGACCAGCTGCAGGACCGCCAGCGCCGCGAAGCCCCAGCGCCAGCCGAAGAATTCGGCGACCACGCCGGACAGCAGCCGGCCGCAGAAGCCGCCGCCGATGGTGCCGGCGACATAGACGGCAGTGACGCCGCGCGCCTCGCTCGCCGGCCATTCCTCGGCGATGTAGGCGACCGTCACCGCGAAGATCCCCGGCAGGCACAGGCCCTGCGCGAGGCGGATCAGCATCAGCGCTTCCGGGGTCGGCGCCAGCCCGGCGAACAGGCCCGGAATCACCGCGAGGAACGAGGCCAGCACGATCACCCGACGACGGCCGAAGCGATCGGCGAGCAGGCCGGCAAACGGCGCCGCCAAGGCAACACCGAAAGTGCCGGCCGAGACGATCAGGCCGGCTCGCGCGGCGTCCTGACCGATCCACTCGCGCAGCAGCGGCAGCAGCGACTGCGGCGCATAGAGATTGATGAAGGCCGCGACCCCGGCGAGGGTGACGGCGATGCGGCGATGGTTCATGTCCTGCCTGGAATCAACACGATGCAGCCCTCTCCCTCCGGGAGAGGGTTCGGTGAGGGGCTCGGCTAACCTGTGCATGCACCATCAGACAGCGTCCCTCACCCCAGCCCCTTTCCCGGAGGGAGAGGAGAGCCAGTGCCCTACTTCTTGGTCCGTGCCGACTGCGCCGCCAGGCGCTTGGCCTTCATCTGCATCGCCGGCGACAGGTCGCTCTTCTTGTTCTTGAACGGGTTGTCGCCGGTCTTGAACTCCAGCTTCAGCGGCACGCCCTGCAGCTTGAACGCGGCGCGGAAGGTGTTGGCCAGATAGGCGACGTAGCTGTCCTTCAGCTTGTCGGTCTGGTTGCCGTGAATCATGATCGCCGGCGGATTGCGGCCGCTCTGGTGGCAGTAGCGCAGCTTGATGCGACGGCCGAGCACGGCGTGCGGCGCATGCTTTTCAACGGCGGCGATCAGCACCCGGTTCAGTTCGGGGGTCGGCATCTCGCGGGTCGTCGCCTCGTAGCCGGCGACCACATGCTCCATCAGCTCGCGCAGGCCGGAACCGTGCAGCGCGGAAATGAAATCGACCGGCACGTAGTCGAGGAACGGCAGCTTGAACTCGACCATCTCGCGCACCCACTTGCGCTTGTCGGTGTCCAGCCCGTCCCACTTGTTGACCGCCAGCACCATCGCCCGGCCGTGGTGGGCGACCAGGCCCATCACCCGCGCATCATGGGTGCCGATCTCGTCATGGGCATCGACCATCGAGATCACCACGTGGGCGCGATCAATCGCCTGCAGGGTCTTGACGATCGAGAACTTCTCGATCACTTCGGTGACCCGCGACTTGCGACGGATGCCGGCGGTGTCGATCAGCTGGAACTTCCGCCCGCCCCATTCGAACGGCACGGTGATCGAATCGCGGGTGGTGCCCGGCTCGTTCGAGGCCAGCACCCGGTTCTCGCCGATCAGGCGGTTCAGCAGGGTCGACTTGCCGGCGTTCGGCCGGCCGACGATCGCGACCCGGATGGTGCCGTCGTCGAACTCCGGGTCGGCGGCGCTGACCGGGGTGGCCGCCAGCAGCTCGCGCAGCAGGCCGCCGACGCCATCGCCGAACTCGGCGGAGATCACCATTGGCTCGCCAAGCCCCAGCTTGTAGAAGTCAGCGACCAGCATCCTGGTCATGCCTTCCGACTTGTTGGCCAGCAGCCGCACCGGCTTGGCCATCTTGCGCAGCGCGCGGGCGATCTCGATGTCGCTGGCCATCAGGCCAGCCTTGGCATCAACGAGGAACAGCACGTGGTCGGCGTCCTCGATCGCGATCCGCGCCTGCGCTTCTGCGAGCGCGGCCAGCGCGTCGGTGGACTCCGGCATCAGGCCACCGGTGTCGACGACGATGAAACGCTTGCCCTCGAACGTGCCCTGCCCGTACTGGCGATCGCGGGTCAGGCCGGCGTAATCCGCCACCAGCGCGTCGCGGCTGTTGGTGAAGCGGTTGAACAAGGTCGACTTGCCGACGTTCGGACGACCGACGAGAGCAATGACCGGCAGCACGCCCGGCTGCTTCGGGGACTCGGCCGCCGGCGGCAGGCCGTCGTCGGGGGATGCGGCGGGAGGCACTTCAGGGATGCTGCTCATGATTCACGACCATCTGGAAAACCATCGCTGGCGGCAGCCTACGCTGCGCGTCACCAAGACGACAAAAGCCCCGGGGCGCCTTGCGCCCGGGGCGGAGACCACACGAACCGCCGGGCCTTACGGCTTCGGCGCTTCGATCTGATACGCGGCGATGTCGCCGGTGGTGTCGAGCAGGTAGACGCGCTCGCCATCGCTGACCGGCGCGCTGATCACCGGTTCGCCACCGAGATTGACCCGGGCGACGGCGCGACCGTCGCTCGGCTCGAAGAAATGCACGTAGCCCTTGTAGTCGGCGGCGATCACGTAGTTGGCGAGCACGCCGGGCGGCGACAGGCGGCGGAACTTCAGCGATTCCTGCTTCCAGACCACCGCGCCGGTATCCGGGTCGAGCGACCACAGCACGCCGTCGTTGTCGGTGACATAGAGCGCCTTGTCGGTGCTGGTCATGCCCGAATAGCTCTTGATGCTGCGCCGCCAGCGGCTTTCGCCACGCACCGGATCGAGCAGGGCGATGTCGTTGCCGTAGGTCACGGCATAAATGCCGTTGTCGGCCGCCAGCAGATCGGCGTCGATGTCGGTCAGGCGTTCCAGTTCCGAGCGACCGGTCGGCACCGACACGTTCTGCTCCCAGGCCGGCGCGCCGTCGGCGAGGTTCAGTGCCACCAGCTTGCCGTTGTCGAGGCCGGTGTAGACGCGGTTGCCGAGGATCAGCGGCTTGGAAAGGCCGCGCAAGGTCAGGTTCGGGATGGTCCGGTCGAAGCTCCAGATGCGGCTGCCGTCGCTTGCCGACAGGCCGAACTGCCGGCCATCGGCCGCCCGCGCCACGATGACATCGCCGCTGGCTGCCAGCGGCGCCAGCACTTCGCTGGGCAGCGTCGCGCGCCAGGCTTCGGCGCCGGTGGCCCGCTTCAGCGCGATGACGTCGCCGTCGAGCGTGCCGACCAGCACCAGGTCACCGGAAACGGTCGGGCCGGCGATGATCCGCGCCTTGGTCAGCGCGCGCCAGATCGTGGCGCCGGTCGCCGGCTGCAGCGCGAACACCTGACCATTGATCGACGCGCTGTACAGCGCATCGGGCTCCAGCGCCAGACGCAGGCCGGAGTACAGAGTATTGCTGCCGTTGCCGGCCGAGCGCGACCAGACCTGGCGCAGCTTGATTTCCGGCTGCTTGATCTCGACCAGCTTGGTCGGTTCCCGGACCTTGGGCTTCGACGAGCAGCCGACCACGGCGACGGCCGCCGCGACCAGCAGCAGCGCGAATCGCGATGTCACGATTTCACCGCCGCGACGTCGGCGAGGTCGTCGATCTTCTTCTGCAGCGCATCGGCGATCGGCGCATTCGGCGTGCCGGCCGTGGCGCCGCCGAGGCTGGCGATCGCCTTGGTGTAGGCGGCCAGCGCCGCCGGACGATCGCCTTCGGCGATCTTGATGTCGCCGCGCAGTTCCTCGTACAGCACGGCATAGCTGCCGGCTTCGGCGTCGAGCAGCTTGAGTGCGTCGGCCGGCTTGCCCTGCTGCCAGAGCACCCGTGCCAGACGCAGCTGGACCAGCGGCTTGAGCGCGGCGTCATCGGCATGCGCGGCAGCCCACTCGAGGCGGCTGCGGGCGTCGTCGAGCTTGGTTTCCTCGACGGCAGCCTGGGCCAGCTTCAGGGCGCCGGCGACGGCATACGGCGTCGAGTCGAATTCGGCGACCAGACGATCGCCCATCTTGCTGGCGTCGTCGTACTTCTTCGCGGTGACCGCCTTCTTCAGCTCCTCGAACAGCTGCGAGCCCTCGGCGCGGGTCTGGTCCTTCTGGCGGTTGTAGTACTCCCAGCCGAAGATCGCGGCGAGACCAAGGCCGAGGCCGACCGCCAGTGCCAGCCAGTTTTCCTTCCACCAGCGGCGCAAGTCTTCGACTTGGGCTTCGTCGTCGTAATGGGTGCTCATGTCTCGTTCTCGCGTGGCGACAGGGCGTCGCCCGTTCTGGTTGTCTGGGGCTGCACGAAGGGGCTGCGGATCAGAGCGCGAGTCGGCTGCCGAGTTCCGCAGCCAGCTCCGATTGGCGACACCGATAGGCTTCGCCTTCGCCGCGCAGGGATTTTACTTGAACGGTGCCGGCCGCCGCTTCGTCGTCGCCGATCACCAGCGCGTAGCGGGCGCCGGAGTGGTCGGCGCGCTTCAACTGCGACTTCAACCCGCCGCCGCCGGCATTGAGCACCAGGCGCAGCGCCGGGAAACGGTCGCGCAGCGATTCGGCCAGCTGCAGCGCCTGCCGCTCGGCCGTGGCACCGAAGCGGCAGACATAGACCTGCGGCGTGTTCGGGGTGATCGCGACCTTCTGCACGCCGATCAGCAGGATCAGCCGCTCGATGCCGAGGCCGAAGCCGACACCCGTGGTCTTCGGGCCGCCGAGCTGTTCGACCAGACCGTCGTAACGGCCGCCGGCGCAGACCGTGCCCTGGGCGCCGAGCTGGTCGGTGACCCACTCGAACACCGTGTGCGTGTAGTAGTCGAGGCCGCGGACCAGCCGCGGATTGACCGTGTAGGCGATGCCCAGCGCGTCGAGGCCGGCCTTGACCGCCGCGAAATGCGCCAGCGACGGCTCGTCGAGGTAATCGAGCAGCTTCGGCGCGCCTTCGACGATCGCCTGCGTGCCCGGCACCTTGGAATCGAGCACCCGCAGCGGATTGCTGTGCAGGCGGCGCTTCGCGTCTTCGTCGAGCCCGGCTTCGTGCTGTTCGAGATAGGCGATCAGCGCCGCGCGATGGCTGGCGCGGCAGCCCGGCATGCCGAGCGTGTTGATCTGCAGCTCGAAGCCGGTCAGGCCCAGCCGCTTCCACAGCTGGGCGGCGATGGCGATCACTTCGACGTCGACGTCCGGTGTGGCGATGCCGAAGGCTTCGACGTCGAGCTGGTGGAACTGCCGGTAGCGGCCGGCCTGCGGCCGCTCGTAGCGGAACACCGGGCCGGTGCACCAGACGCGCTGCTGCTGGTTGAACAGGATGCCGTGCTCGATGCCGGCGCGAACCACACCGGCGGTCAATTCGGGACGCAGGGACAGCGCCTCACCGCCGCGATCCTCGAACGAATACATCTCCTTCTCGACCACGTCGGTCACTTCGCCGACCGCGCGCTTGAACAGCTCGGTGCGTTCGACCACCGGCAGGCGCAGCTCGCCGTAACCATAGGCGGCAAAGACTTGCGCGGCGACGGCATGGACGTGTTGCCAGGCCGCGGAGTCGGCCGGCAGGACATCGTTCATGCCGCGTACGGACTGGATCTTCATGAGGCGGGAGTGACGAGGGTTCGACCGGCCGCGAGACCGCCGGTCAGCACGCTATTGGGGGGCGGGAACGTACGGCAGGTTGAGGCGCGCCGTCGAGTTCTGACGGATGTGCGGCAGCAGATCGAACGGCTTGCCGTCGAACTCGACCTTGACGCCGGGTGCGTAGCCGATGAACAGCGAGTACGGCGGACGACCGCGCAGCACCTGACGATCGCCGGACGGAATGGTGCCCGACAACAGCGTGCGGCCATCGGCATCCTCGATGCGCACCCAGGACGACGACTGGAAGTCCAGCAGCAGGGCGCCACCCTCCGAGGTTGTCGGAGTCGGAGCCGGTGCCGCTGCGACAGCAGGCGCCGGGGCTTCCGCCGCCGACAGCGAGGCCAGCGAGGTGGCGGCGGTCAGGGCCAGGCCGGGCGTCGGCGACGCGACGCCGCCGGTGGTCGCCGGCGCGCCGCTGGCCGATGATGCCGGATCGGCCGGCGAGCCGGCAGCCGCCGCCGGGGGGGCGGCCGCCGGGCTGCTCGCGGCGGCGGCGGTCGGTGGCACCGTCAGCGCCGAAGCCGGAATCGCCGGCGCCGCGCTGCCGGTATCGCCAGCGGCGGCCGGCGAGCTTGCGAGTTCGGCACCGTCCTGGGTCAGGAACCAAGCACCGACGCCGATCAGCACCGCAATCACCAGCACGATCACCCAGCCGGCACCGCCGCCGCTGCCCGGGTGGCTGGAGCCCATCGTCGAACCGCTGTTGCCGAGCAGCAGCTTGGTCGCCATCGGCGCGTTCTTCGGCGCGTAGAGCTTGTCGTAGGCGGCGATCAGCTCGGCCTCCGGCAGGTTCAGCACCTTCGCGCACTTGCGGTAGTAGCCGCGCACATAGACCGCTTCGGTCAGGTTCGAGAAGTCGTCACGCTCCAGCGCTTCGAGCGTGGCGCGGGTCAGCCGGGTCAGCGTCGCCAGTTCCTCGATGCCGAGCTTGGCGCGCTCGCGCGCCTGGCGGATCACCCGGCCAGGGCCGGCGGTGGCAGAGGACAGCGTGGCCTCCGGGAGGTCGGAGCCGGCGCGCAGCGGGGGGTCGATCGGATCAGGGGTCATGGTGCAGGCGGGTTCTTCAGCAATTGCACAGCCTGGTCGGATTCGGGGAAATCCCGGACCAGGGTCTGTTCGTAACGGCGCGCCGCCGCCAGGTCGCCGAGCGTGCGCTGGGCCCGGGCGGCGATCAGCAGCAACTCCGGCGGCAGGCTGCCGAGCTTTTCGTAGCGCTTGATGAAGGCATCGGTGCGGGCCCAGTCGCCGGCCGCAGCGGTCAGCTGGGCGATCTGCGCCAGCGCGGCGCGGTATTCCGGGTTGATCTTCAGCGCTTCGCGGAAGCTGTCCTCGGCACGCGGGTCCCGGGCCTGTCGCTGGCAGATGCCGGCATTGGTCCAGGCCGCTTCCGGCGTGGCGTAGTTGCGATCGGCCAGCGCGGTGCGGAACTCGTGGTCGGCTTCCTTGACCTTGCCCAGATCGCAGAGGAACACGCCGAAGTTGTTGTGGGTGGCGGCATCGTCCGGCGCCAGCGCCAGCGCCCGGCGGTACTCGCGCTCGGCCCCTTCGCGATCGCCGCGCTGGGTCAGCACGTAGGCCAGCACGCCACGGGCCGGCGCGTAGCGATCGTTCTGCTCGACCGCCTTGCGCAGCTTCTCCTCGGCAATGTCGAAACGGCCCTGGCGAGCGTAGTCGACGCCGAGCTGGGTATTGATCCGTGCGGCCTCCTCGAGGTCCGGCGGCGACTGCGGCCGCAGCTCGCCGGTGGTTTCGGTGACGCAGGCGGTCAGCGCGGCCAGCACGACGAACACGATCGTGAAGCCACGGATCACTGCACCCTCACAGGGATGTCTCCAAGGCGCTTTCTCTGCTTGCTCTGCACCTTCCCCACCAATTGTCCGCAGGCGGCGTCGATATCGTCGCCACGGGTGCGGCGGGTCATCGTCAGCAGGCCCTTGGCACGCAGGATCTCGGAGAAACGGCTGATCGCGTCCGGCTTCGAGCGCCTGTAGCGCGCGTTCGGAAACGGGTTGAACGGGATCAGGTTGACCTTGGCGGACTGGCCTCCGTGCGCGGCATTGAGCAGACGGGCGAGTTCGCGCGCGTGCTCCGGCTGGTCGTTGACGCCTTCGAGCATCACGTACTCGTAGACGATGTGCGCCTTGCGGTCCTTGCCGGCCAGATAGCGCCGGCAAGCGTCCATCAATTCGGCAATCGGGTACTTCTTGTTGATCGGCACCAGCTGGTCGCGAAGCTGATCGTTCGGCGCGTGCAGCGAGATCGCCAGTGCGGTGTCGACATCGCCGCCGAGGCGGTCGATGAACGGCACCAGGCCCGAGGTCGACACGGTGACCCGGCGCTTCGACAGGCCGAAGCCGAAGTCGTCGAGCAGGATGCGGATCGCCGGCAGCACCGCGTTGTAGTTCGCCAGCGGCTCGCCCATGCCCATGAACACGACGTTGGAGATGACCTTCTCGTTCTGGAAGTCACCACCGAGCGCCTTCCCGGCGAAATAGACCTGGGCGACGATCTCGGCCGTGGTCATGTTGCGCGAGAAGCCACCCTGCGCCGTCGAGCAGAACGAGCAGTCCATCGCGCAGCCGGCCTGCGAGGAAATGCACAAGGTGCCGCGGTTGGCTTCCGGGATGTAGACCGTCTCGATCATCGTCTCCGGACGGCCCTCGCGTTCCTCGAGCTTCAGCACCCACTTGCGGGTGCCATCGGTGGAGACCTGCTCGGTGACCAGTTCCGGCGGGCGGATCACGAAATGCCGTTCGAGCCGGGCACGCAGCGCCTTGCCGACATTGCTCATTTCCGCGAAATCGACAACCCCGCGCCGGTAGATCCACAGCATGATCTGGTCGGCGCGGTAGCCGGATTCGCCCATCTTCTCGAACTCGGCGCGCAGGGCGGCACGGTCGAGTCCGAACAGGTTGACGCGCGCCGCCGGTGCAGCCGCTCCCGCATCAGGACGCGTTTCGGCGTCCTTCGGCGGGTCCATCGAGGCGGTCTGCTCAGCGCTCACGCATCACCCTGGTTGCCGCAACCGGCTCAGCGCGTGCGCGGCGCGAGTTCGGTGGTGCGGAAGAAATAGCTGATCTCGCGGGCGGCATTTTCCAGGCTGTCCGAACCGTGGACCGCGTTCTCGTCGATCGAGTCGGCGAAATCAGCACGGATCGTGCCCGGGGCGGCCTTCTTCGGATCGGTGGCGCCCATGATGTCGCGGTGCTTGGCAACGGCATCTTCGCCTTCCAGCACCTGGATGATGACCGGGCCGGAAATCATGAAGCTGACCAGATCCTTGAAGAATGGGCGGGCGCTGTGCACCGCATAGAAGCCTTCGGCCTCTTCACGCGACAGGTGCTGCATGCGGGCCGCGACAATGCGCAGGCCGGCTGCTTCGAAACGCGTGTAGATGCCACCGATGACGTTCTTGGCAACGGCGTCGGGCTTGATGATCGAAAGGGTGCGTTCAACCGCCATGATGATGTTCCGTGTGTGGGTGTAGACGACGCCCGCGGAGCATCCGGGGGCGGAAAAACACGGAATGTTAACGGGTTGCGCGCAGGCCCGGCAATCTGCGGCGGTGCAGCAAGTCAGCCCGGCGGCTTCGCGACCGGCTCAGCCGACGGCAAAGCTCTCGCCGCAACCGCATTCGCCGGTGACGTTCGGATTGCGGAACTTGAAGGCTTCGTTGAGCCCTTCGCGCTGGAAATCGAGGGTCAGGCCGTTCAGGAACGACAGGTGCTCCTTGGCCACCACGACCTTGGCGCCGTGTGCATCGAACACTTCGTCGTCGGCACCCGGCGCGTCGGCGTAGTCGAGCACGTAGGCGTACCCGGAGCAGCCGGATTTCTTCACGCCGATGCGCAGGCCATAGCCCTTGCCGCGCTTGGCGATCTGCGCCTGGATACGGTTGGCCGCGCTTGCCGTCAGTTCGATGCTCATGCTCGTTGCTCCTGGTATCGGGTCAGCACCGCGCGCAGCGCGTCTTCCCCGAGCAGAGCACAGTGTGCACGATCCTCCGGGATTTCAAGCGCTTCGCGCAGCTCGGCGGCATTCAGCCGCGCCAGTTCGGCCGATGACCGTCCTTTCGCCCAGCCGGCGAGACGGGCGCCGACCGCGATTGTCGTCGGGCAGCCATAGGCCTGAAAACGGGCATCGGCGATCCGATCGCCGTTGAATTTCAAGGCCAGCCTCAGCACCGAACGTGCCGCCGGCGTGCCGGCTTCGGCGCTGACCACGCCATCGGTTCCGTCCGGGAAAGCGCCGGCGTTCGGCGTCTGCCGGAACAGCCGCCAGATTTCCGGGGCGTAGCCGAAAGGGTTGCTGTCGTCGATCTCGGTCATCACAGGCTCCGGGGCAACGGCGACAGCGCGCAGACGCGCGACCTGGGCGATCACCGTGTCGGCCACCTGCTCGATGTCGGCCCGCGTGGTCCCGCGCCCGAACGAGAAACGCAAGGACGCATTGGCGGTTTCATCGTCACGGCCGAGCGCGCGCAGCACGTACGAGGGCTCGGCCGTGGCGGACGAGCAGGCCGAACCGCTGGACACCGCGATGCCGCCCAGCGCGGCCCGCAGCGACTCGCCTTCAACACCCGGGAAGCTCAGGTTGAGCAGATGCGGCGCGGCGCGCTCGCCTTCCGCCGGTCCGTTGCGCAGCACGCCGGGGATCGTCCGCAGCCGCGACCACAAGGTGTCGCGCAGGCTGCTCCAGTGCGCGACGTCGGCTGCGAATCGTTCCGATGCGAGCGCGCAGGCCGCGCCCATGCCGACCACCTGATGGGTTGCCAGGGTCCCGGAGCGCATGCCCTGCTCGTGTCCGCCGCCGTGCATCTGGGGGCTGAGCCGCGCCCGTGGCTTGCGGCGCACGAACAGCGCGCCGACGCCTTTCGGGCCGTACAGCTTGTGTGCCGACAGGCTGAGCAGATCGACCGGCACCGCCTTGACGTCGATCGCCAGCTTGCCGGCCGCCTGTGCCGCGTCGACATGCAGCATCACCCCGCGCTCGCGCAGCCGCAGCGCCAGCTGCTCGATGTCGTTGACCGTGCCGATCTCGTTGTTGACCCACATCAGCGACACCAGCACGGTGTCCGGGGTGAGCGCCGCCAGCACCGCGTCCGGCGTCACCCGGCCCTGCCCGTCGGGTTTCAGATAGCTGACCCGCGCGCCCAGCGTTTCCAGATGGCGGCAGGTATCGAGCACGCACTTGTGCTCGGTCTTCGAGGTGACGATGTGCGCTGGCTTGCCGTTCTTCGGGAAACCGCGGAACTCCAGCGCGCCCTTGATCGCCAGGTTGTTCGATTCGGTCGCGCCCGAAGTCCAGATGATCTCGCCGGCTTCCGCCCCGATCAGCCCGGCGACCTGCTGACGCGCCGCGTCGACCGCCGCCCGCGCCTTGAAGCCGGGGCCGTGGGTCGAGGCCGGATTGCCGTGCAGGCCGTCGGGCTTCAGGTACGGCAGCATCGCCTCGAACACCGTTTCGTCGATCGGCGCGGTCGCCGCGTAGTCGAGGTAGATCATGCCGCCACCGCCTGCGCGCGCAGCTCGGCGAGCACGGCGAGGAAACGGTCGATCTCGGCTTCGGTGGTCGCGACACCGAGGCTGACGCGGATCGCCGAGAACGCGGTGTCGCGCGCCCAGCCCATGCCGATCAGCACATGGCTCGGCTCGCCGGTGCCGGACGCGCAGGCCGAGCCGCTCGATACGGCGATGCCTTTCCGGTCCAGCGCCATCAGCAGCGCCTCGCCTTCCCAGCCGGCCACGCCGCACTGCACGGTATTGGCCAGCCGCGGGCTGCCATCGCCGAAGATGGTGATGCCGGGCAGCGCGCGCAGGCCGGCTTCGAGCCGCGCCTTCAACTCGGTCCAGCGGGCGATGCGTTGTCCGACTTCCGCTGCAGCCCATTCGCAGGCAGCGCCGAAGCCGACGATCGCCGCCAGGTTTTCGGTGCCGCCGCGCAAGCCGCGCTCCTGGCCGCCGCCGTGCAGCTGGGTCAGCAGCTCGACATGGGATTTCACGATCAGCGCGCCGACCCCTTTCGGCCCGTACAGCTTGTGCGCCGACAGGCACATCAGATCGGCGCCGGTGTCGGCGAACGAGAACGCCCGCTTGCCGCCGGCCTGCACCGCATCGACATGGAACAGGCCGCCGGCGTCGTGGACCATCCGCGCGGCGCGCGCGCAGTCCTGGATCACGCCGGTTTCGTTGTTGGCCAGCATCAGTGCCGCGATCCGGACCGGGCCGCGCGCGAGCTGCGCCGCGAACGCCGGCCAGTCGACGATGCCGGCGCGGTCGATCGCGATGGTTTCGACCTGCCAGCCATGCGGCCGCAGTGATTCGGCGGCTTCGAGGATCGCCGGGTGTTCGGTTGCCCCGTACAGGACGCGGCTCGGCGCGCGGCCTTCCGTCAGGCCTTTCAGCGCCAGGTTGTTGGATTCCGTGGCGCCGCTGGTGAAGGTCACTTCCGAGGCTTCGGCGCCGACCAGCGCGGCCACCTGCACGCGGGCCGCCTCGATCGCATCGCGCGCCGCACGTCCGTAGCGGTGCACGCTGGAGGCATTGCCATACGGCCCGGACAGGTACGGCAGCATCGCTTCCAGCACCCTCGGGTCGAGCGGCGTGGTGGCGTTGTGATCGAGATAGATCGGCATCGGCGAAGTTTACCGCTCAGCCCAGCTTGATCTCCCGCAGCCGCTCCCAGAGATAGTCGTTCGCGGTGATCGGCGTGGCGTAGCGCTTCGGATTGTCCGGCGTGATGCAGGACGGCAGCACGTCGATCAGGACGTCCGGATTCAGGTGCAGGAAGTACGGCACCGAGTAGCGCGCGCGACGCGCGGCATCGCCTCGCGGATTGACCACCCGGTGGGTCGTCGACGGGTACACGTGGTTGGTCAGCCTTTGCAGCATGTCGCCGATGTTGACGACGATGCTGTCGCCTTCGGTGATGATCGGCAGCCATTCGCCGCGCCGGCTCAGCACTTCCAGCCCGCCTTCGCTGGCGCCGACCAGCAGGGTGATCAGGTTGATGTCTTCGTGGGCGCCGGCGCGGACATTGGCGATGTCGGCCGAGGTGATCGGCGGATAGTGGATCGCCCGCAGGATCGAGTTGCCGTGGTCGATCTTGTCGTCGAACCAGCCTTCGGGCAGGCCGAGGTTCAGCGCCAGCGCCGCCAGCACCTGCCGACCCAGTTCACCGAGCGCCGTGTACAGCGCATAGCCCTTGGCCCGGAAATCGGGCACTTCGGCCGGCCACAGGTTCGGCGCCATGATCGCCGCGTACTTCGAATCGCGCGGAGTCTCGCGGCCGATGTGCCAGAACTCCTTCAGGTCCGGCAGCGTCGCGCCCTTGGCGGTCTCGACCTTGAACGGCGTCAGCCCGCGCGTGCCGCCGGGGCCGGCGGCGTAGCGGCGCTTGATGTCTTCCGGCAGCGCGAAGAACTGCCGGAACACCGCATAGGCCTCGTCGATCAGGACCTGCGGAATGCCGTGATGACTCACGCCGCAGAAGCCGTATTCGCGATACGCCGCGCCAAGCTCGGCGACGAAGGCGGCGCGATCGTGCTGCCAGCGCCGGAAGTCGAGCGTCGGAATGCCGCCGCTGCTCACGGTTACTGCTCGACAGCCTCGGGCGGACGGTACTTCGGCTCCTGCGGCAGATGCGGGAAGCGCTTGTTGGTGGGCTTCAGGCCCAGCGCTTCCTCGATCGAGGTGAGGATGCCGCGCACGATGTTGAACTCGTGGCTGTCGGGCGCGGCGCGGCCGAACATCCGGCGCATCCGCCGCATGATGTAGCGCGGTGCTTCCGGGTCGATGAAGCTGGTGGAAATCAGCACCTTCTCCAGATGGTTGTACAGATGCTCCATCTGGCCCTGCGGCACCGCATGGTGCTCGGGCATCTCGGGAATCTTCGCGCCGGCCGCCAGCCGCAGCTCGTAGGCCATGATCTGCACCGCCGCCGCGAGATTCATCGAGCCGAACTCGGGATCGGTCGGGATCGCCACCGCTTCGCGGCAATGATCGAGTTCCTCGTTGGTCAGGCCGATCCGCTCGCGGCCAAAGACGATCGCGATCCGTCCCGGATGCTGACCGGCCGCCAGCCGGGCCACGCATTCGCGAGGCTCGGAGAACGGGATCGACACATAGCGGACGCGCGCCGTCGTCGCGATCACGTGCTCGCAGTCGGCGACGGCGTCGGCCAGCGTCTCGTGGATCGTCGCGCCGGCGAGGATGTCATCGGCGCCGGAGGCCAGCGCGGTCGCTTCAGGGTCCGGAAAGCGGTGCGGCGTGACCAGCGCCAGGTCGTGCAGACCCATGTTGCGCATGGCCCGCGCAGCGGAGCCGATGTTGCCCGGATGATGGGTTGCCACGAGCACAACGCGGATGCGGGATAATAGTTCCACTTCTTGATTCATCGACGGCAAAGCCGGCAGTTTCCGGCTTTGATCGTGCGGACGCCAGTCTCGCGCCGCAGCCTCGTTCACCGGACCTGCTTCCCCGCCATGCATCCCCTCGTCAACATCGCCGTCAGTGCTGCCCGCTCCGCCGGCAACTTCATCGTGCGCAACCTCGATCGCGTCGATCAGCTGACCGTCGAAAGCAAGGGGCGCAACGATTTCGTCACCCAGGTCGACCGCAGCGCGGAAGCCGAGATCGTCAAGATCATCCGCAAGGCCTACCCGCAGCACGCGATCCTCGGCGAGGAAGGCGGCGCGAATCCCGGTTCCGGGGGTAACAACGAAGTGGTCTGGATCGTCGACCCGCTCGACGGCACCACCAACTTCCTGCACGGCATTCCGCACTTCGCGGTGTCGATCGGCATCCAGGTCAGAGGCAAGCTCGAGCACGGCGTGATCTACGCGCCCAGCACCCAGGACCTCTACTGCGCGACCAAGGGCTCGGGTGCAACGCTGAACAACCGCAAGATCCGCGGCAGCCTGGCCAAGGAGCTCGACAGCGCGCTGATCGGCACCGGCGTGCCGCTGAAGCCGGAACTGCTCGACGCCTACCTGCCGATGCTGAAGACCATCGCCGGCAATTCGGCCGGCATCCGCCGCGCCGGCTCGGCCGCGCTGGACCTCGCCTACGTCGCCGCCGGCCGTCTCGACGGCTTCTTCGAACTGGGCCTCAAGCCCTGGGACATGGCGGCCGGAATTGTCCTGGTGCAGGAAGCCGGCGGCACGGTCACCGATCTTTACGACGCGCGCGGCGACGTGATGAGCAGCGGCCACGTCCTGGCCGCGCCGCACAAGCTGCATGCGCAGCTGGCCGAGGCGCTGCGTGGCGTGGCGCGGCCGATCGAGCAGGCCGCCGAGTAAAGACATCACCCGCCATAAAAAGCCCCGCTCGAAGCGGGGCTTTTGGGTATCCGACGGAATCGCGACTCAGACCACCGCGCCGTCGTTCTCCGCCTTGGCCTGCTTTTCGGCGCGGACCTTCTCGTCCTTCTCTTCCGGCGGCAGCAGGTCGTCGCGGGTGACGCCGAGCGCCACGGCGAGACCGGTAGAGACGTAGATCGACGAGTAGGTCGCGACGATCACACCGACGATCATCGACACCGAGAAGCTGTGCACCGTCGAGCCGCCCAGCGAAAACAAGGCGACGCAGACCAGCAGCGTGGTGACGTGGGTGATGATCGAGCGCAGCAGGGTCTGGTTGACCGACAGGTTGACCACCTCGAACACCGTCGCCTTGCGGGTGCGGATCAGGTTTTCACGGACCCGGTCGAAGATGACGATGGTTTCGTTGTTCGAGTAGCCGATCAGCGCCAGGATCGCCGCCAGCGTCGTCAGGTCGAACTCGACCCAGGCCAGCGACAGGAAGCCGAGCACCATCACCGCGTCGTGGACCAGGGCGGCGATCGCGCCGATCGCGAACTTCCATTCGAAACGGAAAGCGATGAACGCCGCGATCAGGCCGAAAGCCACCAGCATCGCGATCGAGCCTTTCTCGCTCAGTTCCTCGCCGACCTGCGGGCCGACGAACTCGACACGGCGCATCTCGACGCCGGCTTCGCCGGCACCGACTGCGGCAAGCACCTTGTTGCTCAGGCTGGCCGAGGTTTCCGAGTTCGGCGGCAGGCGGATCAGCACCGTCGACGAGCCGCCGAAGTACTGGACGATGCCGTGCTGGTAACCGCCCTTGGCGAGATCCTCGCGGACCTTCTCCAGCTGTACCGACTGCGGGAACGCGACTTCGACCAGCACGCCGCCGGTGAAATCGATGCCGAAGTTCAGGCCGCGGAAGATCACCAGCAGGATCGAGGCGGTGGTCAGCAGCGCCGACAGCACCAGGCCGATCTTGCGCTGGCGCATGAAGTCGAATTTCGGAACATTCGCGAACACTTTCATTGGCTCAGCTCCGGGTTACCAGATCGGCAGATCTTTGAGATTGGTGCGCCTGCCGAACACCCAGTGGGCGAGCGTGCGCGAACCGACGATGGCCGTGAACTGCGAGGTCACGATGCCGATCGCCAGGGTGATCGCGAAGCCCTTCAGCGCGCCGGCGCCGAGGAAGAACAGGATCAGGGTGCCGATCAGCACGGTGACGTTGGCGTCGGCAATGGTCAGGAAGGCGCGGTCGTAGCCGGCGTCGATCGCCTGATGCGGCTTGAGCCCGGCCCGCAGCTCCTCGCGGATGCGCTCATAGATCAGCACGTTGGCGTCGACCGCGATGCCCATGTGCAGCACGATGCCGGCGATGCCGGGCATGGTCAGCGTGGCCTGGAACAGCGACAGCACGGCGGTCAGCAGCAGCAGGTTGGCGGTCAGCGCGGCGATCGCGAACAGGCCGAACACCCGGTAGTAGACGACCATGAACACCATCACCAGGCCCAAGCCCAGCAGGGCCGCCGACATGCCGCGGCGGATGTTGTCGGCACCGAGGCTGGGGCCGATGGTGCGTTCCTCGATGATCTCGATCGGCGCCACCAGCGCGCCGGCCTTCAGCAGGTCGGCCAGATCGCGGGCTTCGCGGCTCGACAGGCCGGTGGTCTGGAAGCGGCTGCCGAAGACGCCGCGGATGGTCGCGGCGGAAATCACTTCCTGGACGTCGCGGCGTTCGCGGATCGCGTCGCCCCGGGCGTTGTAGGTGGTCTTGATCTCGGTCTCGCGGTAGACGACGGCCATCAGCTTGCCGACGTTCTTCGAGGTGAAGTCGAGCATCCGCTTGGCGCCGCTGGCGTCGAGCGTGACGCTGACCGCCGGCGTGCCGGATTCCTGGTCGACGGTCGGCTGGGCGCTGGTCAGCTCGGCACCGCTGGCGATCGCTTCGCGCTTCAGCAGATACGGCCGGCGGCTGCCGCGCTCGTAATACAGCTCGTCGCCGAGCGGGATGACGCCGCTGGCGGCGGCCGCATTGGCGTCGGCATTCTCGTCGACGGCACGGTATTCCAACGTGGCAGTGGCGCCGAGCAGTTCCTTGACCCGGGTCGGATCCTGCACGCCCGGCAGCTGGACGACGATGCGATCGGCACCCTGGCGCTGGACGATCGGCTCGGCGACGCCGAACTGGTTGACGCGGTTGCGCAGGGTGATCAGGTTCTTGTCGACGGCATCGTCGATCAGCTTCTTGGCGGCGATGTCGGACAGCGCGACCTGCAGCGCCGGGCCCGTCGCATCCGGCGGCGTGCTCAGGGTCAGGTCAGGGTTTTCCTTGGCAATCGCGCTGCGCGCCTTGTCGAGACGTTCGCCGTCGGCGAACTCGATGACGATCGCTTCGCCCGCCTTGCGCCGGCCGGAATAGCGGATGTCCTTGTCGCGCAGCAGCTTCGGCACGTCGTTGATCAGCCGCTCGACGGCCGCCTTCTTGACGTCCTCGACGGCGACCTGGAGCAGGAAGTGCACGCCGCCGCGCAGGTCGAGACCCAGCGCCATCGGCTTGCCGCCGAGCGCCGACAGCCACTTCGGCGTCTTCGACGCCAGATTCAGTGCCGCCACGTAACCCTGGCCGTCAAGATCACGCTTCAGCGCGTCGACCGCCTTCAGCTGCGCTTCCGGCGTGCCGAAGCGGACCACCCACTGGTTGCCCTCGAGCGCCGAGCCCGAAGCGCTGAGCTTCTCGGCGTCGAGGGTCTTGGCGACGGTATCGCCGAAGCTCACGGGCAGCGGATCGCCTGAACTGGTGCTGATCTGCACCGCAAGGTCTTCGCCATAGAGGTTCGGCAGCGCGTACAGCGCGCCGAGCAGCGTGACGATGACCAGCGTCACGGGCTTCCAGAAGGGGTAGTGATGCATGGCGGTTCGTCAGGCTGCAGGGAACCGGCGTCGATGGCGCGGCTCCGGGGTTCTCGATCGGCGACTCACCGTTCCAGCCCGTCGGGCGGGAACAGCCGTGGCGCCGGGGGAGGCTAGAGGTTTTTCAGTGTGCCCTTCGGCAGCACCGTGGTGACCGCGGCCTTCTGGAACTTGACCTCGACCTTGTCGGCGATCTCGACGGTCAGGTAGTTCTCGCCGATCGCGGTGATGCGGCCGGCGAGTCCACCGCTGGACACCACTTCGTCGCCCTTGGCGAGCTTGGCGAGCATTTCGCGAGCTTCCTTGGAACGCTTCATCTGCGGCCGCAGCAGCAGGAAGTAAAACAGCGGCAGCATGACCAGAATCGGCCAGGTGGAAGCGAGCAGGCCGGGCGGCTGGGGCGCAGCCGTCTGGGCGTGGGCAACCGGGATCAGCAGATCGAGCAATTCCAGCACGTCGGAAACCTGGGCAGGCGGCAAAAGGGCTTGGATTATGCCACACGGCCTTTTGCCGGCTTCCGGGCACGCCGCCCCCGGATTCCGAACCGGCGGGACGGGAATTCCGGGCGACGGATCTCGCCGTTCGCGGTGCTAGCATGCGGGTCAGGCCCCCTGTCCTCGCCCCGATGACCGCCCCATCTCCGCTGCCTTCCCGCGATTTCAGGACCGCGGCGACGATCCTGATCGCCATTGCCGCAGCGCTGCCGCTGGCCTGGCGGGCGCCGACCGAATCGCCGACCGAAGTGGCGGCTGCGGACGCTGCGGCGCCGTCCGGAACGCTGCCCGACGCCGCCTTCGACCTCGACATCGCGATGCGTCTGGCCGGCACCCAGGTGCCGCCGGAGCTCGAAAGCTTCTATTTCTTCGCGATGCTCGAACCGGCCCCGGAAGCGCAGGACATCGCCGAACTGGGCAGCAAGATGCAGGCGGCCGCCCGCGAACGCGACTATCTCGGTGTCGCCGGCCCTGACCCGGAGCGCAACCGCCGCACGCTGCTGGCGGCGCTCGACGCCCATCGCGGCGACGACCTGAGCGGCATGGTGCTGATCTACGTCGGCCCGGACCGCCATCGCGAAGCCGTGTCGAGCGCCGCCCGGGCCGCGAAGGTCGAACTGCGTTTCGTCGCGTATCCGGCGTTGCAGCCGCCGGTCTGATCCGCGCGCGCCGTCGCCGCGCAGGCCCCGGAATGTGTCGAAACTGACGCGTCCCGGGGCTGGCAGCACCCCGGCGTGATACGCTTCGGCGCAACGTGCCGATGGTTTTATCCGTGCCGCCTGGCGACGCCAGTCACGAGGCGGCACCGATAAATCCATTTCCCATCAACCGTCCGGAGTTGCTCTTTCATGGCGACCTACGCTGCGCCCGTGCGCGAAATCCAGTTTGTCCTCAACGACGTGCTGAACGTCGGTTCCCTGACCGAAATGCCGGCGCTGGCGGATGCCACGCCGGACACGCTGAACGGTCTGATCGAGGAAGCGGCCAAACTCATCCAGGACCAGGTCGCCCCGCTCAATGCACCCGGCGATGCCGAGGGCTGCAAGCTGGCCAATGGTGAAGTCACCGTGCCGAAGGGCTTCAAGGAAGCCTACAAGCAGTATCAGGAAGCCGGCTGGGTCGGCATCTCCAACCCGGCGGAATGGGGCGGTGCCGGCCTGCCGTACACGCTCGGCAAGGTCATCGACGAAATGCTGTGCTCGGCCGACGTCGCCTTCGCGCTGTATCCGGGCCTGACCGTCGGCTGCTTCGAGGGCATCCTCGCGGCCGGATCCGACGAGGTGAAGCAGACCTACCTGCCGAAGCTCGCCACCGGCGAGTGGACCGGCACCATGTGCATCACCGAACCGCAGGCCGGCACCGACCTCGGCTCGATCAAGACCAAGGCGATCCCGAACGCCGACGGCAGCTACTCGCTGGAAGGAGGAAAGATCTTCATCACCTCCGGCGAGCACACGATGGCCGACAACATCATCCACTTCGTGCTGGCCCGCATCGAAGGCGGCCCGGCCGGCGTCAAGGGCCTGACGACCTTCGCGGTACCGAAGTTCCTGGTCAATACCGACGGCAGTCTCGGCGCCCGCAACAAGGTCACCTGCACGTCCATCGAACACAAGATGGGCATCCACGGTTCCTGCACCTGCGCGCTGCAGTTCGAGGGCGCGACGGGCTGGCTGGTCGGCGCGCCGAACACCGGCATCCAGAACATGTTCGTGATGATGAATCTGGCGCGCATCCTGGTCGGCATGCAGGGCCTCGGCCTGTGCGAACTGGCGACCCAGAACGCCATTGCCTACGCCAAGGACCGCAAGCAGGGCAAGGCTTTCAACGGTGGCGCGACGATCATCGACCACCCGGATGTGCGCCGCATGCTGCTGACCATGCGCGCGACCACGGAAGGCGCCCGGGTGCTGGCCTACGAGACCGGCATGTATGTCGACATCGCCCATCACCACCCGGACCCGGCGGTCCGCGAGGAAGCCAACGACTGGGTCGAGCTGAACACCCCGCTGGTCAAGAGCTTCTGCACCGATTCGGCGGTCGAGCTTGGGAGCACGGCGATCCAGGTCTACGGCGGTCACGGTTTCATTCGCGAGCACGGCGTCGAGCAGATCATGCGTGACGCCAAGATCCTGTGCCTCTACGAGGGTACCAACGGCATCCAGGCGATGGATCTGGTGCGCCGCAAGCTGATGATCGACAACGGCCGCCTGCCGAATCGCTTCTTCGCCAAGGTGCGTTCGGAATCGACCGGCGACGCGCCGCTCGGCTTCATCGCCAAGCCGCTGCGCGAGGCGCTCGACGAGCTGGAAAAGACCACGCTCTGGCTGCAGGAATCGTTCAAGACCAATCCGAACGATGCCGGCTTCGGCGCTGTCGATTTCCAGCGTGCGTTCAGCCTCGTCTACCTCGGGTTCAACTGGCTGCGCATGGCCAAGGCGGCGATGAATTCCAGCGACGAGATCTTCAAGCAGCAGAAGCTCAACACCGCGCAGTTCTTCGCCGCGCGCATGCTGCCGCAGGTGATGAGCCTGTGCGCCAACGTGCGCCAGCCGGCCAGCGAGCTGATGGCGCTGGATGCAGCGGATTTCTGAGTCCGCGCACGGCTGAAGCATGATGGACCCGGCGGGCCGACTCACAGTCGGCCCGCTTTCGTTACACCCCTCGTCAAGGAGCATGCGATGTCCACGATCTACGACTTCACCGCCACCACCATCGACGGCAAGACGGTTTCCCTCGGCGACTACAAGGGCAAGGTCCTGCTGATCGTCAACGTCGCCTCCAAATGCGGCTTCACGCCTCAGTACAAGGGGCTGGAAGAGAGCTACCGCAAGCTCAAGGACAAGGGGGTGGAGATCCTCGGCTTTCCCTGCGACCAGTTCGGCCACCAGGAGCCGGGCGACGAAAAGGAAATCCAGCAGTTCTGCTCGCTGACCTACGACGTCAGCTTCCCGATGTTCGCCAAGATCAAGGTCAACGGCGACGACGCCCACCCGCTCTACAAGTTCCTGAAGAGCGAGGAGAAAGGCATCCTCGGTTCGGAAGCGATCAAGTGGAACTTCACCAAGTTCCTGGTCGGCAAGAATGGCGAAGTGCTGAAGCGCTACGGCTCGATCGACACCCCGGCGGCGATCGCCAAGGACATCGAAAAGCTGCTCGCGGCCTGAGCCGGACGCAGCCGCCCATGCGTGAACTGCGCGATGCGCTGATCCTCAACGGCCTGCTCGCCGCCGGTGGCTGGGCGGCGTTCCAGTACCTGCACGCGCCGATGCTCGGACTGGCGGTGCTGGCCCTGGTGATCGCTTTCAACCTGCTGCTGCCGCTGTTCGCGCGCAACAGCGGCCACGGCCACTGGTTCGATCTGTGGGCGTTCCTGCTGCCGCTGTCGGTGTTCCAGGTGGTGCCGGACTGGGTGCTGTCGCAGCTGATCGGCATCCTCAGCTTTCCCGACCTCGGCGCACCGCGGATCGGCCACCACGTGCCGGTCTACATGGCCGGCATGTGGGTGATCCCGCTGTTCTGGGTGCTGCTCCTGGCCCGTGGCTCGACCGTGCTGGCCGGCGCGCTGGCGCTGCTGGTGTTCGCGGCGTCGGAATGGGCAGCGCCGGTCTTCGATCTCTGGCGGCCGCGCAATGTCGGCAGCCATTTCGGCGTCGCCGACTACGTGCTGCTGCCGGAAGCGCTGCTCGGCTGGGCAGCGGCGTACGCCTATCGCGAAACCGGCCACGCCGGCATCGCGCTGCGGATCGCCGCCGCGGCGGCGGTCAGCGTGTTCTACACCGGGGCGCTGGTGGTGTCGTACTTCCTGCTCCAGCGCGCCGGCCTGTAGGGCGGGTCGCGACCCGCCATTTCG
>PNMW01000059.1 GCA_013823855.1 Lysobacteraceae bacterium
AACCGAATCACTGAGTCCCCGTATTGAATACTGTTGGGCTCAGCTAGGTCCGAAGGAAGCTTCATCGTCGGCTCAGACCGATGCGCGTGATCTGGATGGCCTGCTCGACGATGGACTTGGCGTGCTCCAGCCCGACTAGCGGAAACAGCTTCGGCAGAAGCGCCTTGCGGATGGCGGACTCGATGTTCTGTGGATTGAGGGAATTCTCCGCAACGGCCGTCCTGACAACGCTGTCAATCAAGAGAGCAGCCTCCGTCAATTTGTCTTGGGCGGGTTCATCCAAGGCGTCAAACGCATCGTCCCCGATCGTCATCCGGATCGCGCCGAAATAGGCCTTCGCGTGCGCGTTAGCGCCAAATTTATCGGGTACTCCGGGGGTCTCCCGCAAATCCAGCTTCTGCTCAAAGTCCTTGAACAGCGCGTACTGCTTCAACGGATGCTCGAACATCGCCTCAGCTTCGGCGATCGCCTGCTTCAACAATTCGCCGAACACTTTCTGTGCGTACGGATCGTCCGCCAGGTCCTGTTCTATCGTCTTGCGCAGCCTGGTGCGGATCAGGTCCGTCTCGTTGCGCGTCTTCTCCTCGTTCCAACCATCCGCTTCGTCCGGCTGCCCCAACTGATGGACGAGGTAGACGCCCTCGAGCTCGCGCACCTGGTTACCGATCACTTGTTTGTCGACCAGCCGGCGAATTTGATCTTCATACACGCCGTAATCCACGGTTTCCATCGCGTCCTGGCGCGCGATCTTTCTCAGGCTGGTGAAGAACTGGAGGTCTTCCTTGTAGCTCGCGATCAGGGCTTCGGAAAAGCTCCGGTCCTCGAAGAAGCTGCGTGACGACAAGGCCGTTTGCAGGCAGAGGCCAAACGTGGTCAGCGCCGACGAGAAGTCATCACGCAACTTGCGGCGCTCGTCGTACTCCTCGCCGTCCGGGGCTTTCACGAACCGCGGGCTCAGCAGCTGACGGTACTGCTCGGTGTCCTTCTTGTTCACCACCGACTTGAAGAACGACCACAGCCGGTCATGCAGCGTGGGAAGTTGCTTGTACTCGGTGCTGAACTGCCGATACAGCCCTTCGAGATCCGCCGGATCAAAGCCACCCTGCGTCTGGGTTTCCAGGTTCTGGTATGCGCGGATCGCAGTATCCAGCTCCTTGAGGATGCCGCGGTAGTCGACCAGCACGCCATAACGCTTGGCATCGTGCAGACGATTCACGCGCGCCACGGCCTGGATCAGGTTGTGGCCCTTCAGCGGCTTGTCGATATACAGCACCGCATTACGGGGCTCGTCGAAGCCGGTCAATAACTTATCCACCACGATCAACAGATCTGGCGAACCTTCACTGCCGAAGTCCTGCACCACCTGACGTTCGTACAGCTCGGGGTCGAGACCGGCATCGATGATGTTTTTCTTCCACCACTTCTGAACCTCCGGTAGCTTGTCCTCATCTACCTCGCTGTTGCCCTCGCGGGTATCCGGCGGCGAGATGATTACGGCGCTGCTCACCAGGCCGGTTTCATCCATCGCCGTCTTGTAGCGGATCGCGTCCAGCTTGCTGTCGGTCGCCACCTGGCCTTTGAGGCCAGTTTCGAGCAGCTTGATGTTCTCGCTGAAGTGGGAGGCGATGTCCCAGGCGATCAGCTCGATGCGGTTGGCAGCGCCGTAGATGGCGCCCTTCTTCGCGAACTTCTTCTTCAGGTCCGAGCGCTGGGCGTCGGACAGGCTCGCGGTGATCTTGTCGAACCAGCGATTGACCGCGTCCTCGTTGATGGTCAGTTCCGGCACTCGCTCCTCGTACAACAGCGGGGCGACGGTCTCGTCTTCCACCGCTCGCTGCATGCTGTAGGCGTGAACGATGGGGCCGAACTTGTTGGACGCCTTCTCGTTCTTCAGAAGCGGCGTGCCGGTGAAGGCTACGTAGGCGGCCCTGGGCAAAGCAGCACGCATGCGCTCATGGGTTTCGCCGCCGTGACTGCGATGACCCTCGTCCACCAGCACGATCAGGTTGGCGGAGTCGTTGCGGCATTCGGGCAGCTTGGAGGCCGTGTTGAACTTCTGCACCAGGGTGAACGTGATGCGCTCGCTTCCGCTACTGATGCGCCGCGCCAGCTCACGGCCCGTGAGTGCCTTGGCTCGCTCGCCATCCTTCTTGGTGGCAATGGCAGAGCCGAACGCGCCGCCGGTCATGAAGTTGCGGGAGAGCTGCGTTTCCAGATCCACGCGGTCCGTCACCACCAGCACGCGGCATTCCTTTAGAGTGTCGTGCAACAGCAGCGCCTTGGTCAGAAACACCATCGTGAAGCTCTTGCCCGAGCCCGTGGTGTGCCACACCACGCCACCTTCGCGTCCACCGTCCGGTCGCAGGGTGCCAATACGGGCGATCAGTGCGCGGATACCAAAGAACTGCTGATACCGCGCCACCACCTTGCCGACCTTGCGGTCGAACAGGACGAAGCCGCGCAGGAACTCCAGCAGCCGAACCGGGGTGAGCAGTGCCGTTAGCAGGCGGTCCTGATCGTTGGGCAACATCGGCTGCGACCACAGCGATTCGAAGTAGGTCCGCAGAGACGCAGGCTTGCCCTCGAACAATGCGGCGGCGGTGACTGCGCCAAGCGGTCGGTTCTTGAGCGCCGTGAAATACGCCTCATCGAACTGCTCCTCGCGCCAGCGCGCCCAGAACTTGGCAGCAGTATGCGTGGTGCCGTAGCGGCCCTCGGTCTGGCTGATCGAGAACAGTAGCTGCGCATAGGCAAACAGATGCGGAATTTCATCCGGCCGCTGATTGCGTAGGTTCTGGCTGATGCCCTCGGTCACCATCGCCTTGCCGTCGCGACCCGACTCCGGCCGTTTGGCCTCGATCACCACGAGGGGAAGCCCGTTCACGTAGCAAACGATGTCGGGCGTGCGGTGATGCGTGCCGTGGGCGGACAGCACTTCCAACTCTTCTGTGACGTCCCAGCGATTGGCCTGTGGGTTGATCCAGTCGATCACCGGCACCGTCGGCTGGTGCTTCTTGCCGTCCGGCATGAACTCGGTGACGGTGATGCCGAGGGCGAGCTTTGAGTACAGCCGTTCATTGGCGGGCAACAGCCCCTCACCCAAACCCAGCGAGGACAGCTCGCGCACCATCTGGTCGATGCCGCTGGGCGACAGCGGATACCACTCGTTCTTGTATTCGAAGCGGCGTGTTTTGAGAACTTCGATGAGACGGGCCTTGAGCAACACCTCGCGAGTGTTGCTACGAAATGCCAATGCCTGGGCTGTGGTCAGAAAGTTCCAGCCCAGGTTGCTCAGCAGGTGCAGCGCTGGCAGGTGGGCGGCGTACTGCTCCTTCGGGTTCGGAACCTCAGCGGTCATGGCGACGCTTCCGCAGTCGGCACACGGACACGACGTTTGCCCGTGAGCAGATCGGCCATTAGCGCGGCCTTCTCTTGTTTCAGCTTGCTGATCTGTTCCGCAATCAAGTCCACCTCGCGCCGCGCGGTGTCCAGCACTTCGACGATCCGGTGCTGGACGGGCAGTGGCGGAATATTGAAGGGCCACCTCAACCAGCGCTCAGTGTTGAAGATCATCTTCTCGACGTGCACGCCGATACTCGAGTGAAAGCAGGTCTGCTGGAAGTAGCGCGATTCGGACAGATAGCGCAGAAAGCGCAGATCGATCTGACCGTCGCTGTTCAGCACCGCGTACTCATTCGAGACGACAGCGCCGTCAAGCTCGGGGGGCACCACGCCGCAAGCGCCATGAACAATCTGGCGTTTCGAAATTAGAAAGTCACCGGCGCGCACGTAGAACTGCGATGGCGTCTTGATTTCTCTACCGGGCAGAACTTCGCGTAGTAAAACGCCGCCGCGAGAACGCTTGACGGTCACGAGCCTATATGTGTCCGCTGCAACCAGCAGCGCGGGACGTCGCACTTCTGTCAGGTGACGGCTAAGTGGCATGCGCTGCCAACCATCTGGGGTAGCTGGGAGGTTGGGAATACCTGGCTGTACCGACGCGGGATAGCCACCGTTACCCAAATCACTATCGGCATCTGGATTGGCCGGAGGCAGATGAAGCGTCAAGGCAAGTATTGCCCGCAATTGCATTCGACGGTTCTCCAGTAACAACTTGGCCGTCGCGATCGCTCGGTCCCATGCTTCCAATACGTTCGAAATTCTTCGCTGTTGGCATAGCGGAGGGACGGTTACCTCAAGAGCCAGCAATTGTTCTTTGGAGATATTTTTCATGCTCCCGCTGGTCCCCGTAGCGAGCTTCGATATTCGAGATCGCGTCGGCGGAAAAGCCAGCCAGTATGAAAGCCATCGCATGTGAGGTGGGTCGCTTAGCGAGGGCAGCATCTGCCATAACTTGTCTGATAGGAAAAGGTTGTTGCAGTCTGAAGGTACGTATGCGCTTGCGCCAACGAGCTCTTCGGTATTGCTACGGCTGACGATCACGCTATCTGCCTGAGGTTTGGTCGAAGCTCTTCCTACCTCGTCTGCTCGAATGACTTTGTTTTCAAGCGGATCGAACGTGCCCGAAGTGACCGCACTAATCTTCAAGACACCCGCTTCGTTTCGAAGGGCAGGTCGATCCTCTCCATTGACGCTCACGCCCGCATCGAGCGCTCTGACCAACTGCGCCAACGGGACACTGCGCCAACCCTCAGGCAGCATCAGGCTTCCCCTTCTTCGTGAGCTGTCGCTCCGCCTGCTCCAACTCTGCGATGTCCTCAGCATCGGCCGCGCGCGCATCTGCGACTCGACGCTGCGCATCGAACTGCTCATAGCGCTGATGTGCGATGGCCACCATGTCGTCATGGCTGACGCGACCGGCACCGCGCAAAAGCGGCCGCTCGTTGAACTCGATGAAGCTGTTCACGTACTGCCGCCAGTCCGCCATGTAGAGCTGCTTGCGTTGCATGACACGCAGTTCTGCGAACTCCAGGAAGGCAACGACGATGCGGTTCAGATGCTCGATCTCCTTCGCTGCGAGGTAGTTCTTGGCCACGATCACGTCGGTCTTGCGCACGCGGCCCGCTTTCCATGCTGTCAGCGCCATGTTGGGCTGGCTCGGGTCGGCGCGCTTCATCACCAGTTCCGCCGCCGTGCATTCGGTGACGGCGAGCAGCATCTTGTTCTGCACTTCGGCGAAGAACTGGCCCATTGCCTCGCCGTCATCCCGGTAGTCGACTGAGAGTGCAAAGAGGTCGCGGACCTTGTGGTAGAACCGCTTTTCGGACGCCCGGATTTCACGGATGCGTTCCAGCAGTTCGTCGAAGTAATCCCAGCCAGCTGGTTCCTTGAGCCGGGCGTCGTCCATGACGAAGCCCTTGACCAGGAACTCCCGGAGGTGGGTCGTGGCCCACTGGCGGAACTGGGTGCCGCGCGGTGAGCGGACGCGGTAGCCCACCGCGAGGATGAGGTCGAGGTTGTACAGCTTGGTCGTGCGTCGAACCTCCCGGCTGCCCTCGGTTTGAACTGTCAAGTAATCCTTGACAGTTGCCGCGTCGGCCAACTCGCCCTCTTCCAGCACGTTCTTGATGTGCAAGCTGATGTTTTGCTTGGAGGTCTGGAATAGGTCCGCGAGCTCAGCCTGGGTCATCCAGACGGTGCCGTCCGCAGCCTTGAGGCTGAACTGAGCGCGGCCGTCCTCTGTGGAATAGAGGACCAATTCGCCGCTACCCGGCGCGGCGTCACTCATATCCCAGCTCCTTCAGGTAGCCAGCCATTTTCTCCTCGAGCACCGCCAGCTCCTTCTTCAACACCTCGCGCTCCCGACGCACGGCGGCGAGATCGATCTCTTCTTCTTCCTCGAAGGTGTCGACGTAGCGGGGGATGTTGAGGTTGTAGTCATTGCCGGCGATCTCGGCCGGGGTGGCGAGGTGGGCGTACTTGGTGACCTCGATGCGAGCCAGGTAGGTATCGAGAATCCGCTGCAAGTCAGTCTCGCGCAGATAGTTCTGGTTCTTGCCGTCCTCGTAGTCGCGGCTGGCGTCGATGAAGAGCACGCTGTCGTCAGCCTTGCGCTTGCGTAACACGAGGACGGCAGCGGGGATGCCTGTGCCGTAAAACAGTTTCTCGGGCAGGCCGATCACGGCATCGAGCAGGTTTTCTTCGATGAGCTTCTGGCGGATGCGTCCTTCGGCCGCGCCGCGGAACAACACACCGTGCGGCACCACCACGGCCATGCGACCGGTGGCGGGCTTCATGGTCTCCACCATGTGCAAGATGAAGGCGTAGTCGCCCTTGGTGCGCGGCGGCACGCCGCGACGGAAGCGGCTGAACTTGTCGTTCTCCGCACCTTCGTGCCCCCACTTCTCCAACGAGAATGGCGGATTGGCGACCACGATGTCGAAGTGCTTGAGGCCGCTGACGCCGTCCAGCAGCTTCGGGTTACGCAGCGTGTCGCCCCATTCGAGGCGGTGGTTGTCTTCACCGTGGAGGAACATGTTCATCTTGGCGAGCGCCCAGGTGCTGCCGATGGCCTCCTGCCCGTAGAGCGCGTACTTGCGTGAACCGGTCTGCTCGCGAATGAGCCGACCGCACTTCATGAGCAGCGAGCCGGAGCCGCAGCTCGGGTCGCAGATCTCGTCTCCTTCCTGCGGCGCCATGAGGCGCGCCATGAGGGTGGACACCTCGGGCGGGGTATAGAACTCGCCCGCTTTCTTGCCGCTGGTGGACGCGAAGTTCTTGATGAGAAACTCGTAGGCGTTGCCGATGACATCCAGCGTGCCGACGCGGCTGGGCCGCAGGTCCAGCTCAGGCTTCGAGAAGTCTTCCAGCAGGTGCTTGAGGATGTCGTTCTTCTGCTGCTCGTCGCCGAGCTTGTTGGAGTTGAAGCTGATGTCCTGGAAGACGTCACGCAGCTTGCCGATGTTGGCGTCTTCGATGGCGCTCAGGGCTTTGTCGATGCGCTCGCCATTGCCGGCCTCGTGCCGCTTGCCGTGCAGGGCGTAGAAGCTGGCGCTGGGCGGCAGCACGAAGCGCTCGTTCTTGAGCATCTCCTCGATCAGTTCGGGGTGATCGCCGTACTGCGCCCGGTACGCCTCGTAGTGGTCCTGCCAAACGTCGGACATGTACTTGAGGAAGAGCATGGTGAGGACGTAGTCCTTATAGATGCTCGGATCCACGGTACCGCGGAAGGTGTCGCAGGCGGTCCAGACGGCATTGTTGATCGCGTCCTGGCTGATGGCGGTGCTGTTCATGGGTTCTTGGGTCAGGAATTCGGCGGGGTCAGCAGCGCAGCCGCGAGGGCTTCGATCTGGCGTTCCCGATTTTTGACGAGGGTTTCGAGCACCGTCCGCTCTCGGCGGGCGGCATGGTCCAACGCGAGCAGTCGATGCTGGTGCTCGACAGAGGGAATCGTGAGGGGCAGCTCTTCGAGGATGGTGCGGCGGACACTGAGCTGGTCGCTGCCCTCCGCCGACTGCCGCAGATACCGCTGAGACGCCACGCGGTTGATCTGCCAGGCGATGAACTCCGGCAGGACGCTCGCCGGGTCTCTCACGCTCAGTACATATAGATGAGGCGAACAGACCGCTTTCACCGGCACGTTCGCCAAGTGGCCCGCGTAATTGCTGGGGCCACGTGACGCGAAAAGGATGTCGCCTGGCCGGAGCCATTCCGGCTCCTTCTTGGCTTCGAGTTCTGTCCGCCGGACCGAATGCCAGGCGAGGACGCCTTCCGACGTCAGATCTCGCATCTGGACGACAGCTACTGGACCGTCCGGTACCTCAGGGACGGATCCCCGAAACGGGTAGCCAAGGCGAACCTCCGCAACATCCCTGAGCACTTTTCTGATTGCGTCAATCATGATGATGCGAATCATCTGTTGACGGGAGACAAATTGCAAGAGATAGTATCTGCATCAATACGATTGGTGCTAAACAAATGAATACTGCAACAAGTGGAAAGGCTCGCGGAAAAATCCCGGAACGGATCAAAACGATTCTGTGGGCCGCCGCTGCTGGCCGCTGTGAATACGAAAACTGCAATGCGCCGTTGCTGGGCGACCTGATTTCCGGAAAAGCGCAGCTCAACAAGGCGTACATCGCCCACATCGTCGCGGCCGAGCCGGACGGGCCGCGCGGCGACCCGATCCGTTCACCCATGCTGGCGAAGAAAGTCGAAAACCTGATGTTGATGTGCGACCCGCACCACCGCCTGATTGACCGCGAAGATGTTCCCGGTCACCCAGAGTCCCGTTTGCTGGCGATGAAGGCGGCGCACGAATCGCGGATTGAGGCCCTGACCGCCCTCTCGCGGGACCGCTCATCCCACGTTCTGCTCTATGCCGCGCGCATCGGCGAGCACAATTGTCCGGTCAGCTTCGAGGCGGCGAAGACGGCGCTGATGAACCAAGGCCGTTACTCCGCCGAGAGTCAGCCATTGGCGCTGGACGTGGTCGGCTGTCCCTACCAGAGCAACGAACCCGACTACTGGAAATTCCAGATCGATGCGCTCCGCACCCAATTCCAGGCTGTGGTGCGGGAGCGAATTGCCAGGGGTAGCGTTTCGCACCTGTCTGTCTTTGCGCTTGCGCCTCAGCCGCTCCTCATTGAGCTGGGTCGCCTGCTGTCCGACATCCGCGCCTGCGACGTCTATCAACTTCATCGCGAGCCCCCGGGCTGGAGCTGGGCGAAGGACGATGGACTCGATGTGCGCTGCTCTTCGTCCGAGCTGGCCGCGCACAACGGTTGCGTCGCGTTGAAGCTGGCGCTCAGCGCAACGGTTTCGGATGGCCGAATTCACGCGGCGCTGGGTGAAGCCGTTCCGATCTGGTCGATCACCGCCGAAACCCCGCACAACGATGTGCTCCAGTCCCCTGAAGATCTGAGCAGGCTACGGGCAGCGCTGCGCCGGACCTTCGACCGGATCAAGGCCCAGTACGGCGAGCACGTTGAGATTCACCTGTTCCCGGCGGCACCGGTATCTGCGGCGGTCGAGGTGGGGCGTGTGTGGATGCCGCGCTCCGATCTGGCGTTGGAGATTTATGACAACGACCGTGCGCATGGCGGCTTCATCGCACGCACCCGGCTGGACGCCGCGACTTCCCCGAGCACACCCACCGGAGCATGAACATGAATACGTACATCGACGTAAAGCAGCGCAAGCTTGAAGAACTCCTGCGACTCCTCGAACTGCCGGAAGGCGCCTACGAGAAGGCGAAGGACCGATACGAGGATCTCGGCGAGTGGCTGAACCGCGAATCCTCCACGCTCGCCGGCTTTGATCCGCACGTGCTGGTGCAGGGCTCGTTCGCATTGGGAACCGCGATTCGCCCTCTGCTGAAGGACGAGGAATACGACCTCGACCTGACGTGCAAGCTGCGGGACAACGTGAGTCAGCAAACGCACACCCAAGCGGAGGTCAAGAACCTGCTGGGTCACGAGCTGGAGCTCTATCGTCAGGCCCGACGCATTGAGCAAAAGCTGGAGCCCAAACATCGCTGCTGGCGACTGAGTTATCAGGACCAGCTCGCGTTCCACATGGACGCGGTTCCAGCGATCCCTGCGGAAGATTCGCGGCGAACCGGTCTGACCCAGATGATGTTGAAGTCCGGCGTTGATCACAGGCTCGCCGCCGACGCATCTGCTACCGCGATCTGGATAACGGACGATCGCAGCCCCACGTTCAAAGTGCTCAGTCCCGTCTGGACGCCGAGCAACCCGGAAGGTTATGCAGCGTGGTTCCGCTCCCGGCTCGATCCGTATCCCCGCGGACTGCTAATGAAGGCGCAGATCGATCCCGTTCCCCTCTATCAGCGGAAATCTGCGCTGCAGCAGGTCATCCAGCTTCTGAAACGACACCGCGATCAGATGTTCCGTCGAGATGTCGATATCAAGCCTGCGTCCGTGATCCTGACCACACTGGCTGGCCGCGCGTTCATCGCTGGCCAAGACCTCGTCACCACCATGACCACCGTCCTCAATGTGCTGGTGGCGTTCAAGCGATCAAACTCCAGCGTCGTGTTGAACCCCGTAGATCCGGCCGAGAACTTTGCGGACCGATGGTCACGTCCGGAGAATGCGCGCCTACAATTGAAGGACAATTTCCATGCGTGGATCGATCAGGCTTGCGCCGACTTCGAACTGATTCTTCAGTCGACTGATCCCGAACTGCTCGCGAAACGTGCCAGTGATCGGTTCGCGCTCAGCATCGGCGCTGATCGCTTCGCGAAGGCATTGGGACAAGAGGCGACGAGTATCGTCGCACCGATTGAAGCGCCACATGTCGTAATCTCCCACAATCCGCCACGCCCTTGGCGCCGACTGCGGTGAGGACAGCGTCCACCGACATCGCCGATTTTCTGCTTCATCAAATCGAGATGGAGATCGTACCCGGCCGACATTCGGGGACGGTCATCGAAGGTTTATTTTCATTCTCCGCTATGCCAAAAGACGGCCCAAGCGTTACAGACAGATTCCGTCTTAGGATTGCAGTACCGGACGGCTTTCCGCGGACGCTGCCTGAAGTGAGCGAGCTCAATCACAAGATCGCAAGAACGGCTGAGAATCACGTTAATCCTGATGGCACTCTTTGTCTCGGTTCGCCTCTAGGGCTGAGGGTCGCAATGGCTGGCGGGCAATCCTTGAGCGACTTTTCTGACCGATGCTTGGTGCCTTTTCTGTATGCCACATCACTGCGATTATCTGGACAATTAGGATTTTACTTCGGGGAACTTGATCATGGTGCAGATGGAGTATTTCAGGATTACAAACGAATATTTGGAGTTACGACGGAAGCTGCTACGTTGATGTGTACTCAGATGCTGAGCATTAAAAAGCGAGTGGCCAACAAGCGACAATGCCCCTGTTCATGCGGTCGCAGGCTCGGGAAATGCCCGTTACATTTACGGATCAATTCGATTCGCAGTCTTGTCCCGCGCTCGTGGTTCTTAGTTGGGCAGGCTAGACGCACACCTCCTTAGTTGCTTCGTTAGCCGAGCAGGCACTTCGAAGGCTGCTGATGAAAGTCGGCCTTAGATCGGCTTGAAGTCATTGGTAAAACTCGTAACTTCAAGCTTAGGCTAATTTTTCAGTAAAACCCGTAAACGGTAGGCCTGCCAGCGATTCAAGTTTGCACAGTTAGTAAAAATCGTAAACCGCTTCATGAAACTGGTTGAACGGAGGTGCGGACGATTTCTTGGACTATTTGAGACTAAATTTTTAGCCTGGTTTTACCGGCTGAGATCTTTTTTGATTGCACTGAGCACGGACGCGACCTCGCGCGGCATCGTCTTTGCCAGCCTGTCTAGGACATCGAGCTTCCGGCTGAGATCATCAATCGGAGCGAATCGCGCTGCGATCGCGGAAAGCTCATCTCGCAATGAGGTGACAACGCCGCCAGTCGAGCCGGCGCGCTTTTTCTGCCCGCCCTTCTTTCCCGATGCGGACTTGGCCGATTTTGTCTTGGCGCCTTTTGAGCGGCCGCGCGCTGGCTTTTCGTTGATCACTACGCCTTCCGCCGCTTCGGCAAGGCGGTAAATCACCGATCGTCCTGCTCGTTCTGCTTCTACCAAGCCCTGATCTTTCAGCTTTTTCAGATTCAGGAAAGCGCCGGCATTCGAAAATCCACCGTCGCTGATCAGCTCAGCGGTCGTTTTTGCCCCGCCCTGTAGCAAGTTCAAGATTTTGGCGCTAACGCCTGTGACGCGCGTCGGGGTGGATTCACCAGCTTCGGTATCAGTCATATCTGTTCAAATATTTGGTCTAGATCGAGGAGTCTATACGTTTGGAAATTTAGAAGCACCGTGGATTCCCGGGAGGTCATGTCCTGAAAAGAGCTGACTAGGAGTGCACAGCTCAGGTCACAACAATCATGCGGAGGAATCGTTGACCTTGAGCTCTATACAGCGGCCATATCACTCAACAGCAGCTTTCCTTAGGTCCGACACGATATCCGTTGCGGGTATGCTTCAATCAATTCACTGCTGCTGTTAGCTTTCTGAAGGACGCACGGTAGTCAAGCGGCTCGAGATTCACATGCCGATCAACTGCCCCGCGGAGTATGTACAGCGCAGGCTGGCTTCGAAAGCTGAATATGCGATACAGGTAGAACGCATCTTCGACCTCCTTCGAAAAATCGACTTCGTTCCGGCTGATGATGAACGAGGAGGCGTGATTCCCATTTGTTGTCTTCACCTCAATGTAGCGAGGCTGTTCCGCCGCATCCCATGATTGGATGTCGTAGCCGGTACCATCACCCAAGCGGTCCGACACCCAATCGAGCTTGCTGAACAGGGTGCCGAGCCCCGCATGGTTCAGCCGATGCTGTTCGAACTCGATGGCCCACTGCTCTCCGGCCCTGCCGAGCTTTCGATTGACCTCGTCTCGCGCCGCAAAGTCGATCTTGCGGGGTAGGCGCTCGCGGACGACTGGGGGCGCGTCAAAGATCTGCGGCACCGGCGGATCCACCAGGCGCGCGACAAAGCTGGCGTCACCTGTTGGCCTAGCGTCCTCTAGGGCATCGACGACGCGTTCTAGGTCGTGAGTGTGGGCCAACACATACTGCTGTACGACCTGACGCAGCAACAGTTGGCTGTTGCCACGAGGCTTATAGCCCTGAATGAAGGGCAGATTCAGGTGATGCAGGACGGCGCTGATGTTCTGATGCTTGAGCTCAACCGACGCTTTGCTACGGCCGCTGAGTTTGCGACGCAATGCCGCGTTGAACGTCGACTTGACGTAAGGCGTACCGGCTGCCTCATGTCGGAGCATCTCAAAGTAGGAAGCGACCGTGGCGCGGACTTCATCCTCGGTCCAGTCCTCCCCGATTCGAACAACTGAGAAGCCGAGGCTCTGAAGCTTCGGGAGAACGGTTGCCTCCCCGCCAGAGAAGTCGGCTGGCTTCAATGGGCCTTCGTCGGGATACTGATAGCCATAAGCGGCACCAACAACCGCCTTGGAGTCGCAGAGGGTATCCGTCTTGTTGTCGCGGACCATGAAGTCGCGTGACTTGCCGAAGCCGTAGCGGTTCAGGAATGCCGTTCTCCCGATGCGCACGAACTCGTCAATGGCCCTCTGCACCGCAAGCGCGCTGGTCAGCTTGCCAAGCATATGTGGTCTGCTCCGACACGTTCTATACCGAATGACGTGATGAGACTAAAGGTGATCCGGGTGCGTCGGCTGCGATGCTGACCTATTTCGATACCCGTTTCGTTGGCTCTCTCCGACGTCTCGCTCCGAACCATACGATATTGCCCTTCCGATTGCCGATGCCATTTCTGGGAAGCCTCTCAGGACGTCAGATGAAGCATGACGGCCGCTAATTTCTCACATCCACTCCGTCACTTGCTGTTCCGTGCGAAGGCGCAGCCGACGCCATTCAAGCCCGTCGAAGACGTGCTCGAGCGTATCGGCGGATGCGATGGGGAGGGCCGCCTCAGCTTCACGTTCAAACTGCTGCCGAAGAACGGGATCATCAAGCCAAGCGCGCTCCCACCAGCTTTGAATATTCGTACGGGCGGTCGAAAGCCGGGCCTGTGAAGGAAGTCGTTCCCGCTTCTGGTTTCGATTGACCGATTCAGAGCTCGGCATCAGGTTCCACAGGTCATTGCAGGGCCATGCAGACCAGGGCAGGCAATGGTCGATGTCGACTTCGGATTTCCGAAGATCGGCCCCTGTCCAGACGCATCTCACGGGCACGCCGGCGGTTCGTATCCGTTCAACCGTCGATCGTGCAAAACGGGTGTCCCGATCGTGCTCGATCCACGCCAAGGCATCGGTAACGTGGCCGAGTTCGATCGAAGATTGTGGTCCGGCATATACCTTGACCAACCGTGACCACTCTGCGATCAGCACCGGCTCGATCCAACTGCCGAGCTGCATCAGGCTGCGCCAAACCGGGCCGGGGATGGTCAGCGATCCGAACTGCTCGAGGAGAGTGCGGTCGATAACGCGACCGTCCGAGCGACTGGGGAGTTTCTGCCGTTGGGCGATGAAGATCGGCTGGCTCGATGCGGGGTAGGTGATGTGATGCGCCGGCATCCGTGTGATGAGTTCACTGGCCTCTGACAGAGCAAGGATGACGCTGTGGCCGGTTTCCGCGGAAAACTGGGCGCCGATCCGGAGGTCTTGGCTTAAAAACTGTCCGTTCAGTAACGCGCGAAAGCCCTCTTTCGCAAATCCCAGCCCATCAGGTCCCTGATTCCTCGGTGTCTGTGGCAAGCGCTTGGCCACAAGCGGCAGATACATGCGCACCCACGCGAGCGCAACGGCGCCCAACGGAATCTTTACTGCGTCTTCATCTGGCAGTGGCCTCGCCAGAGACGGCATTGCGTCGGCGACCTTTGCGATCGCCCGGAGCAGGCCCAGTTTGTACGTCGACGACTTGTCGTCCTTGAGGATGATCCCTCGCAGTGTCGGCAGAGCGCCGGAGCCGTCGTCGGGAAGCCGAAGCGCGACGCTGGTCCACGTGACCCCGGTTCGCCCCATTTGGTCGGTCGACGCCGCTGACTTCAGGACGACCAGCCCATGATTTCTGGCGAGTCCTTCTACCTCGCCGAGGGGCGCGGGCCACATTGGGCGATCCGCCTCGGCAGGTCCCTCCCGAAGGCTCATCAGCACCACGCCGCCGGGCTTGAGCAGGGTGACGATCTTGCGAAACGCGCGCTCGCGTTCGTCTGGCGGCACGTGCATCCATACAGCGCTCAGCAAGATCAGGTCGTACGCAATACCCCGCTCGTGAACACGAGCCAGCCCTGGAAGGCGGTCGTCCAGCCAATGAATGGCTGAATCAGCATGGCGGGTCTGTGCCTCGCGGCGCATCGCGGCGGAAGGTTCAACCGCCACCACGGTGTAACCCATGGATGCCAGCCACGCGGCATCGCGCCCGGACCCCGCACCGATGTCGAGGGCGGTTCGGTCAGTGCCCGGCAAGACGAATTCCCGGAGCGCGCCGTGCACCGCCTCCGATTGCAACGACTCGTAGCTCGCCGCAAAGCGTTCGGCGTTGCTGTTATAGGGCTCAACCGTGTTCACAGACCAAGCATAGCGACCTGTCTGGCATCGCAGTCGGTTGCCGCGCTCCCAGTACAACACTCCACCGACTCGTCCTCATTTATCCGCCTCTGTTCGGCTTCTTGCGTTTCTGGGCCCGGAATTCCCAAGGCGGCATCGGATCGGCATCCGCCCATAGCCCGGAACGCGCTCGCTTGGCAGCCGCCTCGTCGTCGAGCAGCGTCATGTCCGTCAGGTACTTTCGGTAGGCCCACGCATAGCCGCGCCGGATCATTTCCCGGTTGGCATCCGTCCTTCCGATCCAGACCCTGGCAATGCTGCGGCCGTATCGGTCCGTGTCGGTGATGTCGAGGCGAACCTCGCGCCCGAACACCAGATCCGAGAGCGCGACCTTGGCCTTGGCACCAAAGGGCTGACCGCGCTCCGGCGCGTCGATCTCGGCCGGGCGCACTTTCACTTCCGTCCGGTCGCACAGCACCTTGATGGTGTCGCCGTCGGTGACGCCGACGACCCGGCCGGTACAAGCGAAAGCCGCACCGGCGACCAGCAGCAGGATGGCGCCGATCCCAGCCTTGATCGCTTCGGGGAGGATTGATGGATTTCTGTCCACCAGTGGATGAATCACGAGGTCCCAGATCACTGATCGCCGTCCGCTGCCCGGCCGCGCGGCTCCACGACCCGTGTGAGGATGTCGGCGTACCGCGCCTTATCCACCTTGAAGGCCTTGTTGCCGCGGGGACAGACGATGTCGTGCATGGGTTTCAGGGGAGGGGGCGGTGGAGAGCGACGACAGCTTCAATGCCAATCTGATTGTCCGTGAGCCGCGGCAGGCATGACGCGACCTGATGGCCGGTACCGTGACCTGCGGCAGCAATCGGGGCTTGAAGTCGCGCTTGCGATCACGTTGAATTACGATATGGCTAAATTTCCATATTCGCAATGTGATGGCCCCATGTCTGACCTACCGCCGCCTTCTTCTCCGGACCCCGTACGGCTCTCGGGCGCGGGTCTCACCGCGCGCCGGGTGCCGTTCCGTCGGTCTTTCTTCGATCTCCCAGACGCCCCGACCCTGATCCCGGTTGCATCAAGCCCGCCGAAACTGAAGATCACCGCCAAGCTGACCCGGGTGGCGGCGGGGTTTCCGTCGCCGGCCGATGACTACCTCGAGGACGGGATCGACCTGAACCGGCTGCTGGTCCGGAATGCGCCAGCGACGTTCTTCTACACCGTCGAGAAAGGCGCGGATTCGATGCTGAATCGTGGCATCGAGGGCGGTGACCGACTGCTGGTCGACCGGTCGATCGAACCCCGGAGCGGCCACTTGGTGCTGGCGATCATTCCCGGTGAAGGGGCAACGGTGAAGGAGCTTCAGATCCGGGGGATGACGACCCGGCTGGTGCCGCACTCCCCGAACCCGGCACACAAAGCCCGGGTATTCCGGGAGGGAGACGAGCTGGTGGTGGTCGGTGTGGTCACCAGCTGCATCAAGCAGTTCCGGACGTGACCGGGTCGGTCTTCGCGCTCGTCGACGTCAACAACTTCTACGTCAGCTGCGAGCGGGTCTTTGACTGGCGGCTCTGGGGTAAGCCGGTGGTGGTGCTGTCGAACAACGACGGCTGTGTCGTGGCCCGGAGTCCGGAGATCAAGGCGCTGGGCATCAAGATGGGTACGCCCTGGCACAAGCTGAAAGACCAGGCCCGGCAGCACGGCATCGTCGCCCTGTCCTCGAACTACACGCTGTATGGCGACATGAGCCGCCGGGTTATGACGATCCTGGCGGACTTCGCGCCCCGACAGGAGGTGTATTCCATCGACGAGTGCTTCCTCGATGTCACCGGAATCCCCGGGCTGACGGCCTATGGGCATCAGATCCGGGCTCGTATCCAGCAGTGGGTGGGGCTGCCGGTCTGTGTCGGCTACGCCGAAACCAAGACGCTGGCGAAGCTTGCGAACCATTGCGCCAAGACAGGTCTGGCTGGCGCTGACGGGGTTTGCGATCTGACCGCGCTCAGCCGAACCGACCGCGATGCCCTCATCGATCGGATCGATGTTGGCGAGGTGTGGGGTGTGGGTCGTCGGCTGGTGCCGCAGCTCGAGGCGATGCGGATCAACACTGTCGGCGATCTACGTCGTGCGGACGTTGCGACGATCCGGTCGAGGTTCGGGGTGGTGCTGGAACGCACGGTCCGAGAACTGAGGGAAGAAGACTGCCTGCAGCTGGAAGCCGTCGCGCCCGACAAGGACCAGATCATGGCGTCGCGATCCTTCGGGCGGCCGGTGACGGAACTGAGTGAACTACGAGAAGCGGTAATCACCTACGTCACCCGGGCGGGCGAAAAGCTGCGCCGGCAGAAGTCGGTGGCGTCTTCGGTGCTGGTGTCGCTACGAACCAACCCCTTCAACGATGACCCGCAATACGCCCGGCAGATCGTGATGCCGCTACCGCACCCGACCGACGACACGTTGGCACTGGCTGACGCAGCAGAGCGCGGGATCCGGCAGATCTACCGACCCAGGTTCCGATACCACAAGGCAGGGGTGATGCTGATGGGGCTGATGCCCGCCGAGCACCGACAGACGACGTTGTTCGAGGACACGGACGCCATCGCACGGCGGAAGCGTCTCAACGACGCCGTCGACAAGATCAACGGCAAGTTCGGGCGGCGAACGGTTGAGCTGGCCGGGGCGGGTATAGCCAAGTCCTGGTCGATGCGTGCTCGGAATCGGACGCCGGCTTACACCACTGACTGGGAGGCGCTGCCGACCGCCCGGTAAATAAGTCAGAGTTTGGTAAAAACCTAGTTGACCGGAATGATGTGTCGCCGAAAAAGCGAACGTCGCAGCCCAAAGCGGTCATCTGAAAATGCTTGGCAATAACTCGTATGCTTACCAGATACGAAGACTAGCTTAAATCCAAAAGCAAACAGTGACAGACCACAAGCACGACCTAGGGGCCATGGGTGAGGGACTAGCTTCATGGCAATTAGCGACAGTTATGAACGGCGAAGCAGTCCGAGAAACCATGCGTGGTGAAGGTATTGGGGCACTAGATCTGCAGGTTAAAGTTCCTGTGATGTTCCCGACGAAAACTCACCACCAAATTGCTGTTCAAGTAAAGGCTGGAAAGAGCTTTGCCACCTGGACGCCCACCAAGAATCGATGGCGATTCAACAATATTGATCGCGGACACATTGAAAAATGGCGAGGTTCGAACCAGCCCACCCTTCTTCTTTGGGTGAGAATGGATCCAAGGACCAAGGTGTACTGGAAATTTGTAGGTCCAACCACCCCTCTAGCAGCACTATCGTTTTCGGAGCATCACACGCTGACGCCCGCTGCTCGTTTCGAGATTGAGCGATTGCTACAAATGTACAGAATGCCCCGCACCGCCGTGCCCAAAATAACTGTGCCAAAAATGGCAGGGGTTATCGCCGTTAGGAACTGGGCTGCCCCGAAGTTCCAGAAAATTCGCGGGACCCATGAATGCCCGCTTGGAACGGTCATCATCTCGAATTATGTATGGCGGCATTTAACGCGTATAACGAGAACACAGTCACATGTTGTTGATAGCCTTACCGCACTTCCGTACATTAAGACGTTACTGGATATTCGTCCGCATCAGCTACAGACGCTCAATCAATCCCTAACCGAACTGAACGGAGTCACCAAGGTATCTAGGAAAGTTCTCGCGATCTATAGAGATGTCCGTTTTTCGGACAAAGGAACCTGCGTGACTTATGTTCGACTAGATGAGCGCGTAACCTTCCCGAGCAATTGGCGAGAGACAGGGCTCACACGGGGGAACATTAGGCAACAGCTTCGACTTGAGAGTATTTTTCGCAAGCCAACCTAAGAAGGCGCGACCCCCCCCTCTTCGCATACCACCCTGTCGAGTTTGTGCGCATGAATGCGCCCAAGGTTTCAACACGTGCTTGTGAAGCGCTAGAGCACGAACGCGCGCGAGAACTGGGGGGTCGCCAGGGGATGCTGCGACTAATTCGCTTCCGCGTCAATCCCTAGGATAAGAAGCGCCAGCTGTCCGTTTCTGGCACCTAGGGGCGGCCAAAAGTCGCTTTGCAGCCCGAAGCGGACCTTGGAAAGAACGCGTGGCGCCCTCGCATTGACAGTTCTTCACCGATGCATTTGCAGTGCGTCGGGCTATCTCGGGAACACAATGAATTTGCATAGCTAATCGCCAGGGAGCTGGAAATTGAATACCGATGAATATGAGCGCACAGGCCGTGCCCTACACGCGGACTTCGCGGAAACGGTAGCGTCCATCTTGGAGTCGGCGATCTCCAAGGCCGGCGGTTTCAGGCTACAGCAGGTCAAGTCTCGGGCGAAGGACTGCGGGTCTCTACGCAAGAAGCTTATCGGGCGCGGGCTTCAGGACTCGCAGACCATCGAAGCAGAGATCAAGGATCTCGCGGGATGCCGCGCAATCTTCTACACCAATGGCGACGTCACACGATTCGTCCGTTCCGGCCTAGTGCAAGAAAACTTCGAAGTGCTTGAGGTGAAGCTGCATCAGCCTGCGCCAACGGTGGATGACGCCAAGGATCTATATGTGTCGAACCACTTTGTAGTCCGGCTGAAGCCAGATCGACTTTCTCTTACGGAGTACTCGCATCTGGCAGCGCTTCGCTGCGAGATTCAGGTGCAGACTATCCTGAATCACACTTGGGCTGAGATGGCTCACGACATCATTTACAAGGAGCCCGAGATCGGCTCCGCCTTTGGCAGGGCTGCTTTTCAGCTGATCAAGGACCGCATGAAGCGGATCGCCGAGGTCTACTTGGTTCCAGCCGGCCACGAGGTGCAAAAGGTCGCGACCGATTTTCAAAGGTTGGTCGAAGGTAAAGAACTCTTTGACGGCAGGGCCCTAGATGAGGTTGTTTCGGCAGCGAATAACAACGCACGGGCCGACGCGCTCTCGACCTTTGCCGAGAACGTGCTCCCGCTGTACGACGATATCAACTCCGTTTACCCGGAGGTGGTATGGAAGCTTGTTGAGGCAACACGTCTTGCTAAAGACACTGCGTCGATCCCGATCGAGACACCTTTCGGCACGCTCAATGCCAAGACCTTCGACGACATCGTGGCGGCTGTCGCGGAGGTGTTCAGGCAATACCGTTACGTTGATATCAAGCTAACGATGGAGGCTCTACTGAGTCTATGGCTGCTTGAGCCGTCGGAAAAAGGTCGCAAGGCACTTCTGAAACTAGCGAAGGCCCTCGCGGATCACCAGATAGAGGTCTGGAAAAAGGTGGGCCCTAGAGTCCAAGAGATCCTCGTCGAGCGGATCGCGAAATTCGGTGACGACGAACTTGAAGCTTATCGCACCTTGGTTGTCGCCATGCTCGAAAGCTTGCTCGGAACCGAAGTGCGGGGAACGACATCCAGTTCATCAGCAGTCACGCTCCACCGCGGAGCAGTTGTCGCATCGAGCCGATTGGCCGAATTGAGGGCAGTTGCGATCGCGCAGCTAAAGCGGCTTTTTGAACTGGCGACGACGGACAAAGATCGGGCCTTCGTGCTCCAGGCGCTGTACAAGGCGACGCAGCATCCCATCAATGTTTCAGGGAGTGACGCGCTCGCATTGCAGATCATGGAAGACTGCGCGCGCGTGATCGATTACTGGATCGAGATCGCGCCACGGTTGAGTCTTGAGCTGACACAACGCACAGAGGTCCGGGTTCACTGGCTACATCGCGCCTACTCCGCCCTACCGCCGTTGTTGCAGGGGAAACCAGAGTTCGAGGCCATGCAGGCTCATCTGATCGATTCGGCCATCCGCTTCCGCGACGCCGTCAACGCCAACGAGGACTACGTCATCTACAAAACCTTGGTCGGCTTTGACTCGGTGTTTGCGCCGCACTGGGAGCATCCGCCGCACGATTACGAGAGAGACAAGAAATACAGGAAAAGCCTGGAAGACCAACTGCTGGAGCGAGTCGACGAAGGCGGCGCGGAATTGTGGTTCGATCGCCTGAACCGCTACGCGATGACCGACGACACCGATCGCGCGACATTCATGACCTTTGGTAGCTTCATCCACCAGATCGCCGCGACTCGCCCGCATGTGGCGATGCGGTTTATCGCGCGACTACAGCCGCCTTTGGAAAGCTTTCTGCCCGCGTTCCTGAAGGGGCTGGGCGAGAGCACGGCGCGCAAACAGGCCGAAGCGCTGATGAATCACTGGATAGATACCAACCGATACCTGGTCGAGATCAGCTTGTACTTTCGATCGATGGTACCACCCGACCACGACCTTTTCCGCAAGTTGCTGGTCCGCGCCAAGGAGGTTGGCGACTTGCGGTCGGTCTGCAACATGATCATCGCCGCGTCCGATCAATTTGAACGCGAGCCCGGAACGCTGATCGACGAAATTTTGCTTCCTGCGATCAGTTACCTGGCCGAACGGGGCAACTTCGACTGGCTGCACAACAGCATGGTGTCTTGGTATGAAAGCAAGGTTGCCATGGCAATGGAACTGCCTCAGGCTGAAAGGATGTTGCAGGCCTTGGCTCGGCTACCCGAAATTGAGTCGAGTGCCGAACAGGTGCTGGGAGCCGTTGCAGAGAGATGGCCAGCAGCCGTTCTACAGTATTTCGCTGAACGTCTCGCACTTGAGCGTACGGACGCTAAGCCGACGGGGTTCAATGCGATCCCTTATTCCATCCATCAGCTCTCACGCCCGCTGTCGGCTCAGCCGGACTTGCTGCTGGCCGTTGCCAGGGGGTGGTACGAACAATATCCAGAACACTTCCAGTTCGAAGGCGGTCGGCTCATAGCAGCTGTGTTCAACGGGCTGCCTCCGGAGCTATCCGAACGACTCGACCGTATCGCGGACGAGGGAACCACGGAAGCGCTCGAGTTCGTACTCGCAGTTCTCGACTGCATGGAAGGTGTGCCGCAGATCTTCGAGCTGGTTCGCAAAGTCGTCTCGATGCTACCCGCGGACAGTCCTTTACTCTCGGACGCGCATTCGGTGCTTATGAAGACTAGCGTGGTGAGAGGCGAGTTTGGGTTCGCCGAAGCCTATGAACAGAAGCGTCTAGCGGTCGCACCTTGGAGGGAGGACACCAGCGAACCAGTGCGATCGTTCGCCACCGAGTTCGTTCGCCGGATGGACGGCGAGATCGCGGCCGAACATCGGTCCGCAGAAGCGTCCATCGCCATGCGCAAGCTGAGCTACGGAGAAAGCATTCGGCCCATGGACGGAGCGACGGGATCCTAGCTTTTTGAGGCAGAAAACACATCGCGCTAACTAGTTTGATGGCATTCCGGTTGGATTGGACGTCACAATCAAATGCATCATGATGAGGGCCTTAGCCACGATAGTCCAACTTAAAACGCGACTGGCAGCTTCTGGCACCTCACGGACAGACATTGTTCTGACTTGACCCGTGATGCTCCGATGGCGCTCCAAGATGTCTTGGCGGTCAGGCCGATAAGGGGCAGGACTGCCGAAGTGCGGCAAACGGGAAGGTCCGACGATCCTCCGGCTGGGGCGGTACGCCCAATCGACGCGCAGCATTTGCTTCCACTGTTGCTGCTGACCAGCCCCCGCGACGTCGCTCTGAGCGGTCTACGGAAGGCTGGCCGGTCCAAATCGCCGGACTGAAGGCGATCTATCGGGACGGCTATCGGTACAAGAAGTCAGGCGTGATGCTGATGCAACTGATGCCGAAAGCGGAACGGCAGGCGACGCTGTTCGAGGATGTCAATGCCATCGCTCGGCGTGCTCGACTGAACGAAGCGGTTGATCGGATCAATGCCCGGTTCGGTCGCAGGACCGTCGGGCTGGCCGGTGCAGGACTCGCGAAACGATGGGCGATGCGCTCGGAAAATCGGACGCAGGCTTACACCACCCGGTGGGATGAGCTGCCGATGGTGAGATAGGCTCCTTCCAGCTGCGGGTTCAACCGGTGGATGCAACAGCTTGGCGATATCGTTCTGCTGGGGTCTGATAGTTGAGCGTTTTTCTCGGCCGTTCGTTCAGACGCCGAGCGATTGCGTTGAGCTTGGCCTGCGAGTGGACGGATAGATCGGTGCCCTTCGGTAGATATTGCCGCAATAGTCCATTTGTATTTTCGTTCGTCCCTCTTTGCCACGGGTTCTGCGGGTCGCAGAAGTAAACCTGGACATCAGTCGCCAGCGTGAAGCGCCGATGCTCAGCCATCTCATGACCGCGATCCCAGGTCAGCGACCGGTAGAGCTCCTGCGGCAGCTTCCGTGCGTTCTTGATCAGTGCGTCGACGACGACTTCCGTGTGCTTGCTGGCCACCTTCACGAGCATTACATATCTCGTCTGCCGCTCGACGAGCGTCGCAATCTGGGTATCGGTAGTGCCGAAGAGCAGGTCGCCTTCCCAGTGCCCGGGTACGGCACGGTCATCGACCGACGGCGGCCGCTCACTGATCGACACGGTTTCGAGAATACGACCATGGTCACCGGTCTTCTGCGTGTGGTGTCGCGACCGGCGCATCGTTCGGGTACGACGCAGATACGCGAGGAGCTCCTTCTTCAAAGCCCCTCGCGTTTGAATGTAAAGCGTTCGGTAGATGGTCTCGTGGGACACCTGATCACTCGCGTCGAGGCAGGTCCGCTTTAGCCACCCAGCAATCTGCTCCGGCGACCATTCACGCTGCAGCTTCTCGGCCACCTGGCGAGCCAGGCTGGTATTCAACGCGAGCTTACAGACCTTGGGGCGCTTTGCCCGGTCCCATGCGGCGGCATCTGCTTGATGTGCCCGATAGCCGCCCGGGCCGCCGTTGCGCGTTATCTCCCGGCTGATCGTTGAAGGCGCTCGGCCCAATGCATCAGCGATCGACCGGATCGACCGACCGGCAACTAGGCTCCGAGAGACTTCTTCCCGCTCCGCCAACGTCATTGCACGGTCTGAGCGTCGCCGCCGAGGCGGCTCAATGCCGCCAGTGACCGATAAAATCCGCTGAACCGATGAGTGGTTTCGATCAAATAGCTGAGCGATCTTCTGTAACGAGTCGCCTTTGCGCCAGCGCTCCCACATCAACGCTTTCTGGCTTTCGCTGTAATAAATCCGAGGTCTTTGAGGCATTTGCAGCACTCCCTCCTGCTCAGGGCAGGATCAGTGTGTTGCATCCACCGGTTGAACCCGCAGCCCGAAGCGGACAGTGACAGCATCATGCGATCTGCCGACACGAAGACGTTCTTGCGTTACTGATTCGGCGTCAGCCTTGCGCATCATCCGGGAACTCTGCAACGCGTTCAGTCTCGCTGCAGGGGCCCTGTCTTCGACTCGGTCCGCATTGATCGTACGCGTTTCGCTGCCCGCCGGACCGAGTCCTTTCGCGTGCCGTTCGCTGGCGTCATCACGTGCTGCTTTGCGCGCGTAGTCTGCGCTGCCGTCACAGAGGAATTCGAATCGGGTGCCGCTTCTACATCGGTGGCATTGCGGCGAATCACGCGCGGCGATTGGCCCAGAACACGGAGAAACGCCAGGCGCATGTGATCCGCGCTCGTGAAGCCGACCGCAGCCGCGATCACCTCGAGAGTCTCGCGGCCCTCCTCGGCCCTCGGCTTGGCCGCCTCGACGCGAAGCCGCTCCACGAGCTTGGCGGGTGTTGTGCCCGTGGCGTGCATGAACGCGCGGCCGAATTGCCGGACGCTGAGGTTGGCGATCTCCGCGAGGCGCTCCACCGTCAGTGAATCCCCGAGGTGCTCGCGCACATGCGACAAGACTCGGCGCATCCGGTCGGTATCCGGGTCTACCCTGAGCAGGGTCGAGAACTGGAGCTGTCCTCCCGTCCGCCGCTGTGCGATCACGAGCTGACGCGCGATGGTCCGGGTGAGCTCGCGCCCGTAATCATCCTCGATCATGGCCAGCGCGAGGTCGATCCCCGCGGTGATGCCGGCCGATGTCCAGAGTCGGCCGTCACGCGTGAAGATGCGATCGCCATCGACGCGAATGCGGGGGTAAGCGGCCTGGAGGGCCGAGGCGTAAAACCAGTGCGTCGTCGCGCGCCGACCGTTCAGTGCTCCCGCGGCTGCAAGGACGAAGGCGCCCACGCAGACACTCGCCACGCGACGCACGCGACGACGAATCGCCGACTGCACAAGCGCGATCTGATCGGAGGGCACTGCGACCTGTGTGCTGCGTTCCCCGGCGATGACGAACAAGGTGTCGAGCCCTTCGATGGAAGCCGGCTCGGTGGAGATGACCAGGCCTTCGCAACTCCGCACCGGGCCACCGTTGTGCGACAGGAATCGCAGTCGGTAGCGCTCTTGTCCATCGGCATTGGCCAGAAAGAACGGCTCGAGCGCGCCGCTCAGGTCTAGAACGACGAAATCCGGGGTGACGAAGAAGCCGATCGTCAACGTGGAGCGCGGGGCCATGGTCGGTGCGAAAGAAGTTCGGAGACGCCAGTCTAGGACAGTGCAAATCGGCCGTACCGAAGATGGCCTTAATCGACGGAAGAATGACCTTGTGTGGAACGGTGCTGCCGACGATCCTGCATGCACACCACCGGAGTCGCTCATGAAGATCGCTTGCTATCTGTATCCCGGCTTCACTTCCCTGGACCTCATTGCCCCGATCACGGTCTGGCAGTTCGTACCGGGCGTGCAGTTCGAATTCATTGCTGCGAAGAAGGGTCCGGTCGACACCGACACGGGCTTGGCGATGAGCGCCACCCACACCTACGCCGATGCATCCAGTGCTCCCGATGTCGTGTTCGTTCCCGGTGGTGCAACGCCGACGTACGAGGCGCTTTCGGACCAGGCGCTGCTCGACTCCATCGCCAAGTCGAGCACCCATGCGAAATGGGTCAGCAGTGTCTGCACCGGATCGCTGTTGCTCGGTGCCGCTGGCCTGCTGCAGGGATACCGCGCGGCCAGCCACTGGTTTGCACGCGATCTCCTGAGCGAGTTCGGCGCGATGCCCGACGACGCACGCGTCGTGATCGATCGCAACCGTGCGACTGGCGGCGGCGTCACCGCGGGCATGGACTTCGCGCTGCACATGGCGGGCCAGTGGGGTGGCGAACCCGCCGGCAAGTTGATCGAACTGATCGTGGAGTACGCGCCGCAGCCGCCGTTCAAGACTGGCCGACCGGAACTGGCCGACGCGGAGACCTTGGCGACCGCTCGCCAGGTCATCGAACCGTTGATGCCGGCCGCGCTGGCCCAGCAGGCGGGAGCGCGACTCAAGCATCGACGAGCGGCGCATCCCGCCTGATCGACCGCAGACCGCGATGCCCCGCTCGACCCAGGAACCCACATGAGACTCTCAGGAAAAGCCGCCTTGATCACCGGCGGCACCAGCGGCATAGGCGTGGCAACCGCCAAGCTGTTCGTCCAGGAAGGCGCGAAGGTCGCAGTCACGGGGCGCGACGAATCCAAGTTCGACGAGGTCAGAAAATCCCTCGGCACGGATGCTCTAATCATCAAGGTCGAGGTCCGTTCGCTCGCCGACGTGAAGGAGATGAGCCGGCAGGTCGGGGACCGTTTCGGTGGGGTCGACATCTTCTTCGGCAATGCCGGTCGCGCCCTTGCTTCGCCGCTGGACTCCACGGATGAAGCGCTATACGACGAGCTCATGGATAGCAACGTGAAGGGCCTGTTCTTCTCGATGCAGGCCATTGCACCCCTTCTGCGAGAAGGCGGCTCTGTGATCCTCAACACCAGCTTCCTGAATTCGACCGGCCGCATTGGGCTGTCACTCACGGCCGCGTCGAAGGCGGCCGTGCGCTCCTTCGCGCGGACCTGGTCGCAGGAACTGCTGCCGCGCAAGATTCGCGTCAACGCCGTGTCGCCTGGATTCATCAAGACCCCGATCATGTTGCGGATGGGCATGAGCGCAGAAGAAGTGAAGACACAGCAGGCCGGGGCCGCCTCGATCATTCCCATCGGCCGCATGGGAGAGCCGGAGGAGATTGCCGCCGCCACGCTGTTTCTCGCGAGCGATGACTCAAGGTACGTCGTCGGCGCCGAGCTGGTGGTCGACGGTGGCATCTCGCAGCTCTGAGTCTCATTCGTGGCCTGTATCTGCAACGGAGCCATTTCGTGCCCAAGACCATCGTCGAGATTCCAGAGGACAACCCGCAATTCAAAGGCGACCACTGGACGTTCGAGGAGTACGGCTATTCCGCAGCCGTGCGCGCCGGCGGTCTGCTCTTTATCGCTGGCATCGTGGGCTTCCGGCCTGACGGCACCATTCCCGAGTCGGTAGCCGAGCAGTCTGAGCTGGCCCTGAAGCGCACAGCGGAACTGCTGCGCCTTGAAGGCCTGACGATGGCCGACCTCGTCGAGGTCGTCAGCTACCACGTGGATCTCGCAAAGAATTTGCCCGACTTCATCGCGGCCAAGGAACGCTACTTTCAGAAGCCGTTTCCCACCTGGACCATCCTCGGCATTCAAGCACTCGCACTGCCCGCGCTGAAGATCGAGGTTCGCAGCATCGCGGCCCTGAAGGCGTAGCTCGTCCGATTCACGGGCGCTGATCCAATGTTGCTGTTGGCGTCACGGCAGCTCGCAGGGACGTGGCGAGCGTTGCTGTCGACTCCGATTGCGGATACTGGCGGCTGACCGCTTTTGGCACGCAACCGACCGATTAGCCGACGGGTGCTGTTAGCCCCAAGCGGTCGTTTGACGAAGTTGCCCGGCCCATTCGAAGGAGACATTCGAGAGCGCCCATTGCCAGTGAAACGATGGGTGGCGGCTCAGACGGCGGGCGAACGCTTGGGGCGAGTTGGCAGCGGGAATTCGGACTGGCGCAGGGCGCCCGATGCTGCGTCTTTCAGGAGACGCTGAAACGTCGCGCACTCCGCGTGACTCGGTGCAGGACAGGCTGCGGCGTGGCGCAGTCCGCGGCTGACGGCGCGCAGCTGCTTGATGCGGGTGTCGATCTCGTGCGCCTTCTGCGAGAGCAGCGTGCGGTCGATCTCGAACTTCCCCTGCGGCGTGAGCATGAGCTTGATCTCGTCGAGGGACAGACCTGCTGTTTGGCCTAGGGCGATGAGGCCGAGCTGCTGGATCACCGTCGGAGCGAAGATCCGCCGAGCGCCGCGGCGGTTGAGGGAGGTAATCAAGCCCTGGCGCTCGTAGTAGCGCAGGGCCGACGCAGCGATACCGGTTTGCCTCGCCACCTGCGAAATATCCACCTGCACCCCCTTGCGTTGAAGTCGACTTCAACTTGTATCGTCGCTTCTCACTTCAACGCAAAGCAACTGCACGGGGGTTCGCCATGTCCACGATCGCCATCATTCTCTCAGTCCTTGCCATCGGGAGCGGCGCGACGTTGGTGATGGACGCCTGGCTTGTAGTCCTGCGTCGGTTGGGCGTGCGCACCGCCAGCATCGGCTTGATCGGGCGATGGGTGGCGCACATGCCGCGTGGACGCTTCTTGCACGCTTCGATCGCCAAGGCCGCGCCCGTCGAGCGCGAGAACGCGTTGGGCTGGGCCGTGCACTACGCCATCGGTGTCGTCTTCGCGGGCCTGTTGGTCGCGATGACCGGCACCGGGTGGATCCAGACGCCGACCTGGGTCCCGGCGCTGATGTTCGGGGTGGTCTCAGTGGCAGCGCCGTTATTGGTCATGCAGCCGACAATGGGCTCGGGGCTTCTCGCCTCGAAGACTCCGACACCCTGGGCCAATTGCTTGCGCAGCTTGGTGAACCACAGCGTCTTCGGTATGGGCCTCTACGCCTCGGCGCTCGCGGTGGCGCAGCTCGTGTAGCAGCGAACCTTCTTCCTATTCACATTCAACATCGGAGCATTCCATGAACAAGATCGCAGTTGTGTATCACAGTGCCCACGGGCACACGGCGTTTATTGCCGGCGAGATCGCAGAGGGCGTTGCGGCGCAGGGCGACGCAACGGTCGCGGTACTCAAGGCGGAGGCGTTGATCGCGCGCCCCGACGAGCTGGTCGCCTATGACGGACTGATCCTTGGGTCGCCTACCTATCTCGGCGGCGTCTCCGGTGTGTTCAAGACGATGATGGATGCCACTGGCGGCCTTTGGAAGCGCCAGGAGTTGGCAGGCAAGCTCGCCGCGGGCTTCACCGTGTCGTCATTGCCGGCCGGCGACAAGCAGTCGACCTTGCAGTCGATGTTCACGTTCTGCATGCAGCACGGGATGATCTGGGTCGGGAATGCGGTGCTGCCGGAGCAACATTCCGGCGTGGCCTACGACGAGGCGTCAAACCGGCTCGGATCATGGACCGGGCTGATGGCGCAGGCGCGGCATGGGGCGCCGTCCGATGCGTTCCCGCCGGGCGATTCCAAGGGGGCCCGACTGTTCGGCGCGAACTTCTCACGCACGCTTGCACGCGTCGGCAGGGCGCAGATCGTCGAGCGGGTGGCCGCATGATCGCGCCTCGATATGCGCCGGTGCTGCTCAGCGCGATCCTGTCCGGGACGATGTCGCTCATCGTGTCGGCGATTTCGACCCTGCGTGTTCTGGGGCTTGATTCGGATTTTGTGCCGGCGTGGCTTGCGTCGTGGGGCATCGCTTGGGCGATCTCGTTTCCGACCGTGGCGGTGATCGCCCCCGTCACTCGTTGGATCGTTCAGGCAATGACCGCACGGACGCCATGAGGATCGGCGCCACCGAACTATTCACCGCCGCCACTATCCGCTCCCGAGTGAAGGTCTGATCGAAATAAATTCGCGTCCTTAAGCCTGGGCGCGTATCGGTCCCGCGTCCATGACTTATTTTTCTCAGACGTCAGAGCGTTGGCCCAACTGCAATTTTGGGCTATGGGAAGACGGAGGCAGACATTCGCGATCGGCGGGAATTGGCACAAATGTGACGTAGATCACAGTCCGCTGCCAGCTGTTTGCAGACATTCGTCGCAAGCACCTTCTTCTAGACAGAGTTACGAATCGCAGATCAACGGCTACAAATTTTTACGAGATTTACCAAAACTTACTGGTTTTACCAAATACATCAGGCTGTCACCAGCCACTATATTGTTCATGACTTTATTAGCTTGTTCACGACTTTATTAACTTGTTCACGACTTTAATTGTCGAGAACATCAATAAAAACAAATATTTGAATCTATTCAACGGTCACGCTCTTGGCCAGGTTCCGGGGCTGGTCGACGTCGGTGCCGCGCAGCAGGGCGACGTGGTAGGCCAGCATCTGCAATGGCAGCGTGTAGACGATCGGCGCCTGCAGCGGCGTGATGTGCTCGGGCATGGTAATCACTTCCACGCCGTCGCTGGCGGTGAAGCCGGACTCCGGGTCGGCGAACACGTAGAGCTTGCCGCCGCGGGCGCGGACTTCCTCGAGATTGGATTTCAGCTTTTCCAGCAGTGCGTTGTTCGGCGCCACGGCGATCACCGGCATGTCCTCGTCGATCAGTGCCAGCGGGCCGTGCTTGAGTTCGCCGGCCGGGTAGGCCTCGGCGTGGATGTAGGAGATTTCCTTCAGCTTCAGTGCGCCTTCGAGCGCCACCGGCCAGGTCGGGCCGCGGCCCAGGAACAGCGCGTGGCGCTTGTCGGCGAAGTGCCGCGCCAGCGCCTGGATCTGCACTTCCAGCTTCAGCGTGCGCTCGATCATTTCCGGCACGTGGGCCATCTGCCGCACGTACTGCGCTTCCACGGAAGCGCTCATGCCGTTGTGCCGGGCCAGCGCCACGCCGAGGATGCCGAGTGCGACCAGCTGGGTGGTGAAGGCCTTGGTCGAAGCGACGCCGATTTCCGGACCGGCGCGGGTCATCAGCACCAGATTGGCTTCGCGGACCAGCGACGATTCGGGCACGTTGCAGATTGCCGCCGTTGCCAGATAGCCGAGCTTCTTCGCCTCGCGCAGCGCCGCCAGCGTGTCGGCGGTTTCGCCGGACTGGGAAATGGCCAGGAACAGCGTGTCCTTCGGCACCACCGGATTGCGGTAGCGGTACTCGCTGGCGACCTCGACGGTGCACGGCAGCTTGGCGCCCTGCTCGATGTAGTAGCGGGCGATCAGGCCGGCGTGATAGCTGGTGCCGCAGGCGACGATGTGGACATTGCGGATCTTCGGCAGCAGGGCTTCGGCCAGCGGGCCGAGTGCGCCGGTCAATACCCGCTTGCCGGTGATCCGCTCGGCCAGGGTGTCGGCGATGGCGCGCGGCTGCTCGTGGATTTCCTTCTGCATGAAGTGCGCGTAGTCGCCGCGCTCGACGGCGTCTGCGGACAGGCTCGATTCGCGCACCGGGCGCTCGACGCGCGTGCCCTGGCGATCGACGATCAGCACGCTGTCCTCGCGGATTTCGGCGACATCGCCTTCCTCGAGGAAGCAGAAGCGGCGAGTTACCGGCAGCAGGGCCTGGACGTCGGAGGCGATGTAGTGCTCGCCGACGCCATAGCCGACCACCACCGGGCAGCCGGCGCGGGCCGCGACGATGCAGTCCGGGTCGAGCGGCGACACCAGGACGATCGCGTAGGCGCCGTGCAGCCGTGTGATCGCTGATTGCACGGCGGCGCGCAGCGAGCCGCAGGATTTCAACTCGTCGGCGACCAGGTGGGCGACCACTTCGGTGTCGGTTTCGCTGCTGAACGGGTAGCCCTTGCCGCGCAGTTCCTCGCGCAGTTCGTCGTGGTTCTCGATGATGCCGTTGTGCACCAGGCCGACGAGGTTGCTGCTGAAGTGCGGGTGGGCGTTGCGTTCGCTGGGCACGCCGTGAGTGGCCCAGCGGGTGTGCGAGATGCCGCGATGGCCGGTGATCGGATTGGCCGCGATGTCGTTGGCCAGTTGCTGCACCTTGCCCTGGGCGCGCCGTCGCTCCAGCTCGCCGTGGCAGGTCAGCAGCGCCACGCCGGCGGAGTCGTAGCCGCGATATTCGAGCCGGCGCAGACCTTCGACCAGGATCGGCGTGACATCACGGGGGGCGACGGCGCCGACGATTCCGCACATGGCATGGAGAAGGATTGGGAGGCCGCGTTATTGTATCGGCAACGGTCTGCATGCCTGCGGACACCCTCGGTTCGGTTCCCGGAGTCGCCCTTGAGTCTGCTGCTGGCTGCGCTGTCGCTGCTGATCGTCCTGCTGGCTGCCGGTCTCGGCTGGGCCCTGCTGCGGCTGCAGCGGCGCGTCGACGCGCTGCACGGCCAGCTGGTTGGTGACGCGATCGGCGTCGCCGCGCCGGGGCGCAGCGGGCCGGTGATCGAGATCCGCATCCTCAATCCCTTCGATCTCGCGGTGAAGGAAACCCCGCTGGCCGGCCCGGCCGCCCGGGTCGCGCCGCGGATGATCGAGCGGATCGTCTATTCCCGGGCGGCCCAGCAGATTGCCGAGCAGCTGAAGGCGCAGGGCGTCGAAGCACAGGTGACCACCCATGGGGCTTGAACTCGTTCTCGGCGCGGCGCTGCTGGTGACCATCGGCCTGTTGCTGCTGGTCGGACTGCGGGTGCTGAAGCTGAAGGCCGAACTGCAGCAACTCGATGCCGACCTGCAGCGCGCGCTCGCCGACGGCCGTCATCAGGCCGAGCGCCTGGCCGGGCTGGAAAAGCTGCGCGAGGCGCAGGCCACGGCGGAAGAGGCGATCGCCGCCGGCGGCTCGGTGGTGCGCGACGTGCACCGGAACATCGCCAGCATCCCGTTCGACGTGCTGGAGTCGATCCCGGCGACCCGCGAGCGCGCGAAGGCGGTCCGCGATGTCCATGACTCGATCACGGATGGTGTCTACGGCGCCCTGGCCGGGCTGAACCGCGCCGTCGGCCGGGAACTGCGCAAGACCCTGAAGCAGGGGAGCGATGACGCCGCAACGCGGATCGGGCCGCCCGATCCCCGGCCAACGGACTCCCCACCCGATCGGGAACCGCCGAAGCGCTGAGCGGCAGGCAAAAAAAACGCGAGAGCGGCCGAAGCCGTCTCGCGCAGTGCTTGCAGGATGCGGGCCGTTGCGTTCGACGGGGACGAACGTCAGCCGGAGGAGAATCCCGTCCTGCGACAGCGAAAAGCTCAGAGCCCTGCGTGGTCGTGTGCAGCCGGCGGCACCTGGGCGCCACCGGGCAGCGTCGGTACCGCGCGCAGCCGGGCACTGATGTTGTCGATTTGCATCAGGCTCAGGGCCTGATGCAGTGAAATCCGTTCCAGCATGTCGCCGTCGATCAGCACCACGACGACCCAGACGCCGCTGCCGTCGTCGCGGCGCAGTTGGCGCAGCGAACCTTCGGCAGGCAGGGCGTATTCCTGCAGCGTGCGGTTCAGCGTGTCGAGGCGGTTGGCGCCGAGCATCACGCGATAGATGTCGTCGGCGACGAAGCTGCGAAGCATGGCGATGACTCCCGTTTCGTGGTGGGACGCCAGCTGGGCAACAGCGGGCGCATCTGCGGAACGGATGTTGCGGGAGCGGCGCGGGATCGTCGTTGATCCAGGTCGCAAAACGTCGGCAACTGTCGGCATCGCTGTGAATCAGCGCACAAAGCGGGGTGCGGGCCGCGTCGCCGATCCGGTTCGCGGGGCGTCATCGCCTTCCGCTACAGTGCTGGCTCCTTCACATGGAGCGGCGCATGAGCCTCATCGGAACGCTGTTCATCGGCCTGATCGTCGGCTGGCTGGCGCGCTGGCTGAAGCCGGGCTCGGACAAGATGGGCCTGATCCTGACCACCGTGCTCGGGGTCGCCGGCTCGTTCTTTGCAACCTACGCCGGGACCTTCCTTGGCCTGTACCAGCCGGGCGAGCCGGCCGGTTTCATCGGTGCGCTGATCGGCGCGATCGTGCTGCTGTACATCGTCGGCGCGATCAAGGCGCGGCAGGACTGAAGCGCGCGGACGTGGCGGTGCGGCGGCGCGCGCCGCCGCAGCCTGCAAGCTGACGCGCCACGTCTTCGCCGATGGCGTGACCATGCCGGCCGGTCGCCGCGCGCGTGCCGTGCCGCCGTGATCATCGCTGCGCGATCGGCGCGCTGATCGGACCTGCCACGGGGCATGCATGAACTGGATACTGCTAGCGCTGCTCGGTTACGTCGTGCTGCAACTGGCGGTGGTGTTCCTGCTGGCCCGCAAGCCGCAGACCGAGAGCGATTACCTGCTCGCCGGCCGCAGCCTCGGTCCGTGGCTGGCGGTGTTCTCGGTGTTCGCGACCTGGTTCGGCGCGGAAACCTGCATCGGCGCCGCTGCCGAAGCCTATGCCGGCGGCCTGGAGGCAGTGGCCGCCGATCCTTTCGGCTACGCGCTGGGGATCGTCGCGATGGGCCTGCTGTTCGCGGCGGCGCTGCGCCGGCGTGGCCTGCTGACACTGGCCGACCTGTTCCGCCATCGCTGGGGTTCCGGCGTCGAGCGGCTGGCGGCGCTGGTGATGATTCCCTCGTCGCTGCTCTGGGCGGCGGCACAGGTCCGGGCCTTTGGCCAGGTGATCGCCTCGGTCAGCGATCTGAGCCTGATCGCCGCCACCGGCCTCGCGGCGTTCGTGGTCATCGCCTACACGGCGGTCGGCGGCATGTGGGCCGACGCCTGGACCGATCTGGTCCAGGGGCTGGTGCTGATCCTCGGGCTGGTGCTGCTGCTGGCGGTGTTCATGCTGGCCGGCGGTTTCGAGACCTTGCCGGAGACGGCCGCAGCGGCGGCGGCCCGTGCGTCGAGCCGCGACCGGCCGCTGATCGAGGTGCTGGCGGTGCCGATCTTCGGCACCATCGCCGCGCAGGAACTGACCTCGCGGGTGCTGGCGATGCGCGATGTGACATTGGCCCGTTCGGCGACGGTGGCCGCCGGGCTGGTCTACCTGGCGGTCGGCATGATTCCGGTGCTGATCGGCCTTGGCGCCGCCAGCACGCTGGGCACCGATGTCGAGCCGGAGCAGGTGCTGTCGCGCTACGCCCGGGCGCAGCTGCCGACCGTGCTCTACGTGGTGTTCCTCGGTGCGCTGCTGTCGGCGATCCTGTCGACCCTGTCCGGCGCCCTGCTGGTCGCCGGCTCGCTGGCCGCCCACAACCTGATCGCGCCGCTGGCCGGGCCGAGACTCGGCGAGCGCGCCAGGCTGCGCCTGAATCGCGGCGCGGTCGTGGTCTTCGGGGTGATCGCCTATCTGCTGTCGCTGGGCAGCGAAAGCCTGTACGCGCTGGTCGAACAGGCGTCCGGCCTGGCCTCGGCCGGAGTCCTGGTGCTGATGGTCGTCGCGATCTTCGTGCCCGCCGTCGGCGGCGTGGCCAGCGCCGCCGCAGCGCTGATCGCCAGCGTCGTGGTCTACGCGCTGGCCTCGGCGCTGGAATGGTCGATGCCGTACCTCGCGTCGCTGGCTGCGGCCGTGCTGGCCTATGCCGCGCTGGCCCCGTTCGGACCGCGCGCGGTCGAGGCGCCTGTACTTAGCCGTACTTGACCGAGCAGCCGTACGGCTTGGTGGACGGGTTCGCCACCGGCTTGCCGGCCAGCACCGCATCGACCGCCAGCTTCAGATACGGCGTCGCCTTGGCGACATCGTCGGCGTCGGCGCTCGGCACGCTGTCGATGCCGCCGGCATAGGCCAGCACGCCCTTGGCATCGACCACGAACAGATGCGGCGTGGTCTTGGCGTCGTAGAGCTTGCCCACGGCACCCGAGGGATCCAGCAGCACAGCGGTTGGCGCCGCTCCGCGATCGGCCGACAGTTTGTTGGCCGCGGCACCATCGACATGGCCCTGCTGGCCGGGCGCCGAGGAGATCACCGACAGCCAGGCGACGTTCTTCGCCGTGAACGCCTTCTGCAGCGCCTGGATGTTGCCGGAGCCGTAGTGCTTCTTGACGAACGGACAGCCGTCGTTGGTCCATTCGAGGACCACCGGCCGGCCCTTGAAGTCGGCCAGCGAAACTGTCCTGCCGTTGCTGTCGACTGCTGAAAAGGCCGGGGCTGGCTGGCCGACAGTGGGACCGGCGAGGGCAGTGGCGGAGATCAGCAGGGCTGCCGCGAAGCCGGCGAAACGGGTTTTCAGGTGCATGGTGAATCCTCGGGGCGGGTGATCAGGGCGGAGCGGGCGGCAGTGCGCCGATGACGATCGAGGGGGTCAGCAGCTGCGGCAGCACGGCAGCCTCGGCGTTGCCGTTGTAGACCAGATACAGCGGCACGCCATTGCGGCCGAAGCGTTCCAGCGTGCGGGTGATCAGCGGGTCCTCGCGCGTCCAGTCGCCGACCAGCCAGGCGACCTTGCGTTCGGCAAATGCCTTGCGGACGTCGGACGACGCCAGCGCCACCCGCTCGTTGACCTTGCAGGTGATGCACCAGTCGGCGGTGAAATCGACGAACACCGTGCGGCCTTCGGCACGCAGCTCGGCCAGCCGCGCGTCCGAATACGGCTCGTGCGCGGCACCGGCGACGGCGGTGCCCGGCCCGGCGACCTGCTTGGCCATCAGCGGGCTGGCCAGCAGGGCCAGCGCACCGCCGATCGCGGCGATCTTCAGTACCGTGGCGAACCCTCCGCTGCGGTTCCATAGCCACAGCGCGAAGGCAATCAGGGTCAGACCGAGCAGCGCCAGGGTCATGCCGTTTCGGTCGGTCAGGCCGCCGAGCACCCAGAGCAGCCAGACCGTGGTCAGGTACAGCGGGAACGCCATGAACTGCTTGAAGTTTTCCATCCACTTGCCAGGGCGCGGCAGCGCCTTGGCGAGCGCCGGCACGAAACCGATGGCGAGGAACGGCAGCGCCAGGCCGAGGCCCAGTGCCGCGAACACGGTCAGCGCCACATAGGCCGGCTGCGACAGCGCGTAGCCGAGTGCGGTGCCCATGAATGGCGCCGTGCAGGGGCTGGCGACGGCGACCGCGAGCACGCCGGTGAAGAACGAGCCTCGATAGCCTTCGGCGCTGGCCAGCGACTGGCCGACGCCCATCAGCCGGGTGCCGAATTCGACGACGCCGGACAACGACAGGCCCATCGCGAAGAACAGATAGGCGAGGGCGGCGACGAAGCCCGGATGCTGCAGCTGGAAGCCCCAGCCGATCGCCGCACCGGAGCTGCGCAGCGCGATCAGCAGGCCGGACAGGCCGAGGAAGCTCAGCAACACGCCGGCGGTATAGGCGAGCGCATGGCTGCGCTGCTTGGCCAGCGTGGCGCCACGGGCATCGACCAGGCTCATCGCCTTGATCGACAGCACCGGGAACACGCAGGGCATCAGGTTCAGCACCAGGCCGCCGAGCATCGCCAGTACCAGCACCAGCAGATAGGCCGGTGGCGCAGCAGGCGTCGGAACGGCGGCCTCGGCCACCGGCGGTGCTCCGGCGGACGGCGGCACCCGCTTGACCGAGCCCGGCGTGGCGCTGATCTCCCAGGCCTTGTCGCCGCCGCTGCCATGGATCACCAGCACGCCGTCGACGGTGGCCGGTGCCTTGACGAAGTAGTCGCTGAGGGTCTGGGACAGGCGCAGGTTGCCATCGCTGTCGAGCACCCGGCGTGTGGTGGCCGAATGGTTGATCAGGTCATTGGCGTACGGAAAGAACGCCAGATCGTCGGCGCTGCCGATGCCGGTGCCGCGAATCGCCAGTGCGAAGGCCTTGTCATCCGGCTGCTCGTGAATCTGGAAACGCAGCTGCCAGTCGGCCGGCGCCGGCTGCGGCAGTTCGCTGCGTGTCTTGGCGAAGGCCTCGCGCCAGCGCTCGTCGCTGCCGCCGGGGCTAGCATCGCTGGCCAGCGGCAGCTGCAGGTCCAGGTCGGCGCTGCCGGGGATGCAGATGTCCTTGCAGACCAGCCACTTGGCCTTGGCGCGGATCAGCAGCGGCTCCGGCGTCTGCAGGTCGGCGGCGACCGTCAGCGTGACCGGCAGCAGCACTTGTTCGGCGTAGCCGTAGTTGACGATAGGCCCCAGCGTTTCGCGGTGCGGATACGGCCACTGCAGCTCGCCGGCGGTGAGCCCGTCGGGCAGGGTCCAGCTGATCGAGGTGGCCAGGCCGGAATCGCCGGGATTGCGCCAGTAGACGTGCCAGCCGGGTTCGGGCTGCAGGCGCAGCGCCAGACTTTGATCGGCGCCGGGGCGCAGCGTCGTCGACTCGGCGACCAGTTCGGCTTCGACGTGATCGGTCTTCACGGCGGCCGCGCGGGCCGTCGTGGTGGGGAGCAGCAGCGCCAGCGAGGTGGCGATGAGGTACGGTGCAGATCGCATGTCGAATTCCGGAACCAGGGAGTGCGCGGCAGTGTATGAAATCGGGCGCCGGCGGAAGGCCGCCGGCAGCATCACTGGTCCATTCCCGCCGATACGCGGGATGATGCTGATTTCATTAATTTTTATCCATTTTTCCGGAGCGGCGGGAAGCAGTCTTCGGTGTGGTTCGCGAATCGTGTCGGTCGAGGATTCCATGGCGCGCGTGCAGGCTGCCTGCGGCGAACCGGCGCTGCGAGACCCGCAGCCGCTATTCGACCTGCGTCAGGGTCGCGTGTTCAATGACATCGAGATATGGACCTATAACTTCGGCACCAGGCAGCTGCTGCGGCTGCTGCGCTTCCGCGGCGGGCGGCTGGTGGCGATCGATACCGAAGGCTATGGCTTCACGCCACCGGCGCAACCGCGCTGCACGCCATTCGACCTGGTTGGCGGGCTGTCGAAGTACCGCCTGCTGGCGCGCTGCGGCGCCCCGGCGGAGCAGCGCGGCATCAGCCTGCTGAGCCCGGTCATCCGCGGCGACGGCCGGCGCCACCTGCCGCTGCCGGATTCGCTGGTGACGCCGGTGTACCGCGAGGAATGGACCTACAACTTCGGGTCCCGCTCGCTGCTGCGAAGGGTGGTGCTGGAGAACGGCATCGTCGTCGACATCGAGGACGACGGTCGCGGCTACGATGTGCGCTGACGCCGTTACGGCGTCATTCCATTTCCCGCTGGCCACCGATCGACGATGACTCCGAAACTGATGCTGATGCTGGGTGCGCTGTACGGTTTTGTCGGCGTGGCCTTCGGTGCCTTCGGCGCCCATGCGCTGCGCGCGCGGCTGACGCCGGAATTGCTCGCGGTCTGGCGCACCGGCGTCGAATACCAGTTCTGGCATGCGTTGGCGCTGATCGCGATCGGACTGCTGGCGCTGTCGCGTCCGGGCCCGCTGCTCAACGCCGCCGGCTGGAGTTTCGCGATCGGCGTGCTGCTGTTTTCCGGAAGCCTTTACGCGCTCGCCTTGAGCGGCGTGCGCGGTCTGGGCGCGGTGACGCCGCTCGGCGGCCTGCTGTTCCTGATCGGCTGGGCGTCGCTGCTGGTGCACGCCGCGCGGAGCTGAGGCACGCTGCCGGTACACTGCGCCGCCGCCCCGCCATCGAGTCACCGCCATGAAGCACTTCCTGGTCGAAAGCACCTATCTCGTCCCGCCCGCCGCGCTGGAAGCGGTACGCGGCGCCCATCGCGTGTACCTGCAGGCCGGCATCGACCAGGGCATCGTGCTGTGCGCCGGGCCGCAGGCCTCCGGCATCGGAGGTGTGGTCCTGGTGCGCGGCGATTCCCAGGCGACGATCGAGACGTTCTTCGCGTCCGATCCCTTCGTCCGCGAAGGCTGTGCCACCTACCGCTATGTCGAGTTCAAGCCGGTGCTCCACGCCCCGTTGCTGGCCGACTGGACCGGCCAGGCCTGATTCCCACGTTGCCGGCGACGCTCGGTCGCCGCGATCGGGAATCGTGATGTCGACGCCGATGCCGCGTCGGTGGCCGCCGAGCCGCAGCGCAGGACGTCCGGCGTGCAGCGGCCATTCGGCGAGGCGAGCGGTGCAGCCCGCAACGCGGCCTGCAGCCGTGCCACTGCCGCCGGTGCGATCTGGCCCGGCTGTTCGCCCGCGTCGGCGACGGAGCGCTCGCCCAGAACGCGCACCGCGCCGTCTCCCCGCAGGCTGAGCCGATAGGACGGACAGCGGCCCAAGCAGCCGCTGCGTCTCGATTCCACCTCGAAATCCCCCCGGCGCGACGACGGCATCCGGCAACGCTGCCGCCGGTGTCGAGAGACGCGACGCCAGCGCCGGGTCTGGCCGCAGGGGTCTGGCTGGCCGGCGGCGAGGCAACGGCTGCGGCCGGAGGGGCGTGCGCCTTGCAGGCGGTCAGCCTGCAGATCAGGCCGAGGGTGAAGCTGCGGATCGATAGATTTCATGTTGCGAACCTCGTCGACTGCAGCCGTCCGGCGCACAAAAAAATCCCGGGGAGCCGAAGCTCCCCGGGATGATCAGCGAACGATTTGCGGCGGATTACTTGCCGATGCGGCGGCGACGCAGCCAGACAGCCACCAGGCCCGGCAGCAGCATCAGGAAGCCGAACGAGCCACCGGCCGGAATCGTCGCGTTGACGGTGACGAAGTCTTCCGAGACGGCACCTGACTGCGAGTCGGTCACCCGCAGCCGGAACACGTAGGCACTCGCTTCGCCGGTCTTGAAGCTCGGCGTTGCGGTGCTGGCACCGGTCAGCGTGATGGTCGGACCGCTGGTCTGCGCCCAGGCGTAGCTCAGCGTGCTGCCTGGCGCTGGCGCGCTGGATCCGCGGCCATCGAGCTGCACATCGCGGAACGGCCGAGTCGTCTGGTCCGGCCCGGCATTGGCGATCGGCGCCGCGATCACGGTCAGCGTGACCGAATCGGTGCTGGAGACGGCGCGCTCGTCGGTAACGGTCAGGCTGAAGCTGTACTCGCCGAGCGAGGTCGGGGTGAACGTAGCGGTTGCCGTATCGGCATCGGTCAGTTCGACTTCCGGACCACCGGTCTGCACCCAGGCATAGCTCACGACCCCGACGTCGTCCGAGGATTCCGTACCGTCGAGCGTTGCCTCGCGACCTGCAGCGACGATGCTGTCATCGCCCGCCACCGCAACTGGCGCGGCATTGTCGGCAACGCCATCCTCGGCGACCACGGCGCTGAACGGCGCCACCGTCACCCCGGTGAACGACACGTTGTCGATCGACCAGCCGAACTCGCCGGTGTTGACGTCCGACAGCATGCGGAAGCGCAGCCGGACCGTCTTGCCGGCAAAGCTGTCAGGCAAGGTCAGCGTGACCGGCTCGAGAAAGCCGTCGTTGGCACCGAAGTTGTCGCCGACGAAGCCGGTGGCCGGCGTGTCGGAACCGAACGGTGCGAAGCTGCCGTCTTCCGACAGTGCCAGCACCAGGCCGTTGTAGCCGCCACCCGAGGTGAAGGTGCCGCCGGCCGCGACCACATCCTGCCAGGTCGCACCACCGTCGCTGGTGATCTCGATGACGGCGCCGTCGTAGCCGACCGGCGTGCCATCTTCTGCGAAGCCGGCGAACTCGAACTGGAAGTAGTGCTCGAAGCTCATCGTGAACGGACCGCTGCCCGTCGCGGTGGGGGCTTCCGCCGCGGCTACGATCAGCGGCGGCGTGGTCAGGCGGGCATCGGCAGGCGAACCGTTGTCCGGAATCGACCAGATGTTGCCCGACTCGAACAGGAACGGCGGCGGATTGCCATCGACGATCTGCCAGTTCTCGCCCTGGCCGATCAGCGTACGGCCCCAGTCGAGGCTCGACGCTTGCGGCTGTTCGAGATCATCCGCTTCGCGCTGGTTCAGTGCGATGTCGTAGTTGACGTCGAGGGCGATGACCTGCGAGCCCGGTTCGAAGACCGACGTCGGCGCTTCGCCGGCATCCGGGAAGTCGAGCGTCAGGTTCACCCGCTGTGCCGTGGTCGTCGCCGAAACCAGCTTGACTTCGATGGTACCGGTGGCCGTCCCGCCAATCGGGATCGGCCCCGGGAAGGTGATGGTGCCGGTTGCCGAGCCCGGCACCGGCGTTTCTGCCGTGCGGTCCGCAGTGGTCTGGAACAGCACATCGCCATCGGCACTGACCGTTGCTGTCACGGCATCGGTGATCTCCGCCGTGCCGTTGTTGACCAGCGACACGCTCAGCAGCGCGGTTTCACCCGGATCAAGCACGCCATCGTTGTCGATGAAGCCCACGGCACCGTCGAAGAACGTGAAGTCCAGCGACGCATCGGTCACCGACAGGTTGCCCGCGAAGACGGTGAAGTCCTCGACTGCGCGCGGGTTCTGGTTGGTGGCGCTGTTGCGATCCGGCGCGATGGCACCGGCGCCCATGCCGCGCTTCGCGAACGCCGCAGCGGCCAGCTCGTAGTCGGTGGCATCGGTGGCCAGCGCGGCGGCGAGGATGGCATCGCGTGCCTCCAGCAGCGTCGGCGCGTTCGGCGTCATCTTCAGGCCGGCGATCACGTAGTCCTTCATCCGCTCCTGGGCCTGAACGAAACTGTAGCGCGGATCGTTCAGCAGGCTGGCGTAGAGCTCCCAGAGCGTGTTGGCCCAGATTTCACCGGTGTTGTGAACTTCCGAGTTGGCACCGAAGTTCAGGAACGGCGCAACGCCGGTCGGCAGCGCGACGCCGTCGGAGATGTGCTTGAAGGTGAATGGGAACAGGCTGAAGCTGGTCGAGTACGGGGCGCGGCGAATGCCGTAGTAGGAATCAGCCGTCGCGTAGACACCCTGCGGGTAGGCCCCCTCGAAGTTGGCGTTGCCCGGCGCGTTGCGGTCTTCCGGACGCACCGTCAGCATCATCGCCGAGAAGTCGGCCCAGCCTTCGCCCATGCCACGACCCTGCTGGTTCGACAGACCCGCAGCATTGCCGACCAGACGATTCGACGTGTAGTGGAACCATTCGTGGGCAATGATCTGTGTGTCGAGCGTGCCGTCGATGTCGGTCGACGCGCCACGACGCAGCCGTGCCGTGGTCGGCAGCGCCGCCAGAATCGCAGCGCCGTCGGCCTGCGAGACCGACAGCGTGCCGATGGTGATCGCCGGGTCGGCGCCGCCGAGGCCGGGTGCCGCGCCAGCCTGATTGTTGGCGATGATCACCCCGGTGGCTCCGGCATCCTGGGCGAACTTGACCTTCACCACGAAGCCGCAGGTACCGCGATTGATGATCGCGATATTGCCGGCGATAGCCGCCGCATTGCTCAGTGCCGTACAACCGTCGGCCGGCTCCGACGCCACGACCGGGCCGCTGACATCGAAAATCTGCGCGCCGAACCCTGCGGTGTTGAACGCCAGCGATCCGACCGGTGCCGACACCGTCAGTTCACCGTTGACCGGGCCGTCGAACAAGTACATCTGCTGCCGCGGCGAGGCGCCGTCCGCCGGGGTGCGCTGGTTGGCGTTGTTGCGGCCACTGAAGTCCTGCCCCTCGGCCAGCAGCAGGTCACCTTCTTCGCCGCCGCGTCCGTAGTTGTCGGTCTGGGCATTGCCGGCGGCTTCATTGAAGCCGTTGTCGTACCACCAGTCGTGCAGCCAGTTGTTGATGTAGAACAGGTGGGTCGCCGCGTGCTGGCGCTGCGTCGTCGTCGTCGGGTTGGCGTCCGGCGTGTACGGGTAGGAGAAGGTGTTGGCGGCGTTGACCGTGCCGCGCTGATCGTCGGTGTCCGGCGTGAAGCCGTCGACGCGATCATCCGGATTGGTGCCAGGCGGGCGGACGCCACCGTCGACGAGGTCGAGATAGGCATCGACGTTGTTGCCGAGCGTGGTCGTGGCGTCGTCGGCCAGCCAGGGATCGCCGGTCGAGATCGGACCGCTTTCCAGCGTCACCAGATTCGGCGTCGCGGCGATGCGCGGCAGTTTCTGGTTCTGCGTGCCCGGTGCCGGGTACGGTGCGGTGTCGTTGCCGATCGGGGTGTCGAACGGCTGGTTGATGCCGTTCGCGTCGGCGAAGACGCGATAGTTGAACGCGGCATCTTCCGACAGGTTCTTGCGGAACAGCACGGCGCCGTCGGTTGCCGACACCACGTAGCTGTAACCGTAATCGTCGACCAGATCGACCGAGCGGCCGCTGACTTCGACGTACCAGGCCGAGCTGAGCTTGCCTTCGTTGTAGTACCAGACCTTCTTCGCCCGTGGCGTTCCGTAGGCGCGGATCTCGTCATGCTGGCCGCCGATGGCGAACTGGGTGTAGTCGCCCTTCTGCGTCTTCGCCGTGAACAGCGACGGCGAGGTCCTCTGGCCGGTGATGTCGGAGAACGCTCGTGCGAGCGCCTGTTCGGCGCTCAGCGAGAACGCGCCGCGTGCCGAAGTCACCGGGCCGTTCTTCGAGGTCCTCTCGAAGGCGCTGGACGGCGCGAAGTAGCCGGAGGTCGCGACCAGCTTCATGTCGCGGCCCATCAGCACGTTCAGATTCTGGCCGAACACTTCGATGCCGTCGTGATACTGGCGGAAGCGGGCGATGATCGGGCCGCGACCGACGTCGTGGACATCGACCATGCGGGCGTCGGCAACCGTGGCCTTCGACAGCTTGAGCGGACCCGCCTGCTTCAGCAGGTAATCGCGGGCGGCTGTTTCAGCGAGCTTCTGGCGCTTGACCGGTGCCAGCAGGGCGGTCGGCGTGCGGGCATCGGCCCACAGGAAGGTGGTGGCGTCGAGCTTGGCGTCGTAGATCGACTTGATGCCGGCGCGCGTCGAGCCCGCGGCGCTGGATACGGAGACCGAACCCTTGCGGCTCGCTGCATTGCGCAGTTGCGCTGTCGACTTGCGCTTGGCGACAACGCCGTTGTTGCCGTTGCGCGACGAGGCGCTGAGCGCCGCGTCGTAATTGGCCGGCGCTTGCGCCGCGAGTGCGCTGGACGCACCCAGGGCTGCAGCGATCAGCCCGATCGCATATTTCTTCATGGTTGGACCCACTCCCGGATAGGTATTTGCGAATTCCCCGGCCGTCGCAGCAGCGACCTTGATGGAAGGACCCAGGCGACGGACGTTCGATTTGTCGGTGACTCGGCGAGATGGCAAGAATCGAGCCGTTGTCCGTGTCGTCGACTTTCACTGCTGGACCGAGAATAGGCCGCTTGTCTGCTCGAAGCAAACGCTTGATTCAGGGCGAATTTCTGCTGCATCGCAACAGTTGAGGGGGCGCCAAGACGGGTATTTGCGCCCGCTGGACGAGGTCGTTCGCGCCGTGTTGGTGCCCGATGAACAGGGGTGTGCACGCGGATGGTCGCGGCCTGAGCCGAACGAGTCGCGCCTGCAATATGACAGGCGGTCGGCGGCTCAGTGAGCGGCGCCGCTGACAGCGGCGGCGCCACGCAGCAGGCGCTGGTTGTAGCGGGCGATCTGGGCGATCGCCGGAAAGCGGAAGCCGCCCGAGGCGGCCAGTGGCGCGGTCGCCGCAGCAAGTACCAGGCTCAGGTGCACGGTGTCGTCCTGGATCGCATCGCCGAGCAGCGGGTTGGGCGCTCGCCGCAGGCCGTCGAGCACGTCGAGCAGCGCGCGGATTCTGGCCAGCGCGTGGTCACGGGTGGTGTCGTCGCCGTGGATCGTGGCCCGCACGGCCACGGCGGCCGCTTCCAGTGGATGGGTGTCCTCGGTGATCACGGCGGTGATCCGCCCGCCTTCGGTCAAGGTGGCGACCGGCTTCTCGCCGCGCGCGGTTTCGGGCGTGCGGGCGAGACTGACGTAATGCATGAAGTAATCGTGGAAGCGATCCGGACGAATCACCCGGATCGGCTCCGGCGCCGATTCGCCTTGATCGAGCAGCACCGCGCAGGCGTCGAGGTGCAGGATGATCGAGCGCATCTCGATCAGGGCGCGACTGCCTGCGGGGGCGTTCTCTTCGCCGAGCGCCACATAGAAGCGCTGGATCGCCTGCGACAGCGGCACGTGGATGGCGTCCGGGGATTGTTCGGCAATCGCCATCTGCCGGGTCAGTCGCTCGGCCTGGTTCTTCAGCGCCGGCAGCTGTGCGCGGGCTTCCGGCAGGAAGCTGGCGATGGCGTCGCCCGCGGCATCCAGTGCCAGGGCCTCGTCCGGCGGCGGTTCGTCGAAGACCAGCCGGTGATGGGCGGCGAGGGTCGCCCGCGCGAAGACCAGCGGCACCGCGCCGCGGATACGGGCGCTGCGGACCGCATCGATCACCAGCGGCCACGCTTCGTCGATGGCTTCGCTGCCGTCGAACAGGAAGCCGTCCAGGTCTTCGTAGAGCTGGCGGATCAGCTGCTCGGAGAAGTCGTGGGGATGCGGCGGTTCGCCGGCAGCGGCCGGATCGTGGGCACTGACCATGGGGATCGAAGGGTGCGAAGGGAAAACCGAGGGCGACGTCAGATCAGTCGCAGGCGCGACAGCTCTTCCTTGTAGTAGGCGTAAAAGATCGGCGCCGCGATGAGGCCGCTGATCCCGAACGCGGCTTCCATCGCCATCATCGCGATCAGCAGTTCCCAGGCGCGGGAACGGATCTGCGAGCCGATGATGCGCGCGTTCAGGAAATACTCGAGCTTGTGGATGACCACCAGATAGGCCAGCGAGATGAAGGCCAGTTCGAGCGAATGGCCGACGCTGACGGCGACGATCACGGTGTTCGAGATCAGGTTGCCGAGAATTGGTAGCAAGCCGGCCATCAGGGTCACCAGCACCAGGGTCTTGACCTGCGGCAGGTCGACACCGAACAGCGGCAGCGCGATGCCCAGGTAGAGCCAGGTGAACAGCGCGTTGATCGATGCGATCCAGGTCTGGGCGAAGACCACGCGCCGGAACGACTCCGCCAGCCGTGCCGCCCGTTCGGCGATCGATCTCGACAACGGGCCGCGTACCCCGTTCGGGGTTGCCTCGCGCAGCGCCAGCATGGCGCCGACGATCATGCCGATCAGGATGTGCGCGAGGCTGCGCCCGAACGACTTGCCGAAGCCTTGCACCGCCGCGCCATGCTCGCGCAGCCAGCCGACCAGATCGTGGCGCAGTGCCTCTGCATCGCTGGGCAGCGAACTCACGATCCATTCCGGCAGGCGGCCGCGCGAATTGTCGATGGCCTCGGCTAGGCGGACCAGCAGCGCCGGCAGGCTGTCCGTACCATTGCGCAGGAAGTTGCCCACCCCGAGCACCGCCGCCGTCAGCAGCCCGACGACAATCACCGCGAGCAGTGCCACGGCGACCAGCTTGGCCGACTCGCGGCCCAGCGCGGCAACGCGCAGCCGCGCCGCCAGCACATGCACGAGTTCGTAGACCAGCAGGCCGCCGATCAGCGCCGACAGCAAGTGCAGGTACAGGACCGCGACCATGGCGACGGCGGCAGCGGTGAGCGACAGGACATCGGCCCGAAGCAGGCGGACGCCGTTGGCAGTGGAATTCATCGAGACATATTAATGGAGCATCCCCGTCGTCGTTCGGCGCACGCGGCGCGGCGATCGGCGAAAATGCCGGCATGAGGATCGGCCCCCACTTGATCGAACCGGCGCTGGTACTGGCGCCGATGGCCGGCGTCACCGATCGGCCGTTCCGCATGCTGTGTCGACGGCTCGGCGCCGGACTGGCGGTGTCAGAGATGACCATTTCCGATTCCCGGATGTGGAAGACCGAGAAGTCCCGAACCCGCATGGACCACGACGGCGAATCAGGGCCGGTATCGGTGCAGATCGCCGGCCACGATCCGCAGCTGCTGGCCGAGGCTGCGCGGCATAACGTCGGCCATGGCGCCGACATCATCGACATCAATATGGGCTGTCCGGCCAAGAAGGTCTGCAAGGTCGACGCCGGTTCGGCGCTTCTGCGCGACGAAGCACTGGTGGCCCGGATCTGCTCGGCGGTGACGGCTGCGGTGCCGGTGCCGGTGACCTTGAAGATCCGCACCGGCTGGTCTCGTGCGGAGCGCAATGGCGTGAGGATCGCTCGGATCGCCGAGGACTGCGGCATCGCCGCACTCGCCGTCCACGGGCGCAGCCGTGAGGATCGCTTCGAGGGCGAGGCCGAGTACGACACCATCGCTGCGATCAAGCAGACGGTGGCCATTCCGGTCATCGCCAACGGCGACATCCGTACGCCAGAACAGGCGCGCCGGGTCCTTGCGCTCACCGGTGCAGACGCTTTGATGATCGGGCGGGCGGCACAGGGGCGACCGTGGATATTCAGCGAGATCCAGCACTTCCTCGCGACTGGCGAGCATCTGCCGGCGCCTTCGCGGGCGTGGATCGGCGCCTTGCTGCTCGAGCATCTCGACGCGATGGCCGGTTTGTACGGCGAGGCACAGGGCGTGCGTATCGGCCGCAAGCACATCCGTTGGTACTGCGAGGACCATCCGGATGCCGGGGCGTTCTGGCCGACCGTCAGCGGCGAATCCTGCGGGCTCCGGCAGCGTCATGCCGTCGCGCGCTTCTTCGGCATCGAATGGTCGGCGGACGGATTGGCGGCTGCTGCCTGAGCGTGATCCCCACAAAAAAGGCTCGGCATGTACAGTGCCGAGCCTGACAACGCTGCCGCGACGACCTGATTAAGGCGTCGGCGCCTTCTTTACAGCAGCCTTCTTGGCAGGTGCCTTCTTTGCAACGGCTTTCTTTGCCGGAGCAGCGGCCTTCTTGACCGGGGCAGCGGCAACCTTCTTGGCCGGAGCAGCGGCGACCTTCTTGGCGATAGCCTTGGTGGCAACAGCCTTCTTAGCGGGCGCCTTGGTGGCGACTGCTTTCTTCGCAACAGCCTTCTTCGCGACCGCTTTCTTTGCGACGGCTTTCTTGGCAGCAGCTTTCTTCACAGCCATGGGAACCTCCCAACTTTCAAGGTAATGACCCGATCGTTCAACGCCTTTCGCTGACAATTCTGAGGTCACAGCCAATAGTGTCATCGCTGGACAACAAACACAATATCTAGTAGCGCACCGTTATGTGTATGCCAATGCAGGCTGCACAACGGCCATTTCGTTGCCGGTCTGCTTTTCTGAAAGCCTGACGGATCGAATGCTGGGACTTCATGGAGTTGGCGCTCATGCTGCAGCGCAGCGAAGCCCTGGAGGCGGTCGTGCTCATGTATGGCACGCACTCAAGTTTTCTTTGATGGCCGATCTTCCTCGAAACAGGGTGACCGTCCGGTTCGACCCCGTGGCGACGCGTACTGAAAAGCTCTGCCGTGACGGCCATTGCCGAGCTCGCGGGTCGCGCCGGAACGACATTCGACGGAACGCCTCGGACCGTTGCGCCATCGACATCGATATCTGACATGCGAACCATTGCGAAGAGCCGGTCTCAAGGCCGCAGGGCGGGCGCTGATGTCTGGCGTCGTTCGGTTTCGCGAATGGGGTTTGTAGCGGGCCGGCGTTCGCGCCACCCATGCAATCGGGCAACGATCGGTTACAGCGCGACAGGCCTTCGCTGCCGTCGTGTTTGTTGCAGGCAAACTTGCCTGTAGGCTTCTTCAGATCTCGTCCGGCCTAGCAATCAGGCCGGAAGCTGCCAATCAAAAGCGACTCGAATGCGTCCGACCGGCCCCTGGAGCGGCGTTGCGGCCGGCGATCGGTGGGCCGGATCCGGATGCTGCATTGCAATAGCAAAACTGAAGCGTGACGGGCGTCGCGGCAAGTGTCCTGACGGTTAGACAGCGGCAAAATTAGCGCGTACAGTGCGTCGGCAGCCGTTTCAAGCAAGGTATTCACCGTGGTCAGTTTTCCCGCGACAAACGGGTTCTGTCGTTTCCCGGCTACATTTCTTGATCGTCCGCAAATGCGATGCAGCACGCACCGCGAACACATCGTCAATTATCGTTAAAGGAATGTAGCAATGTCAGATTCGACCGGTACCGTTAAGTGGTTCAATGACGCCAAGGGCTTCGGGTTCATCACCCCGGCCGACGGCGGCGAAGACCTTTTCGCCCACTTCAAGGAAATCCAGGGCACCGGATTCAAGACCCTGAAGGAAGGCCAGCGCGTTGAGTACAAGGCGCAGCGCGGCCCGAAGGGCATGCAGGCGACCCAGATCCGCCCGCTCTAATAGAGCGCGCGTATTGAAGAACCGCAGCCTCGGCTGCGGTTTTTTTATGTTCGACGTTCCGATGCCGATACTGTGTTCAAGCCTATTCCCGAGCGACCCGCGATGACTGCTGCAAAGCCCGAAACCCGTCCGCCCTACAACGGGCCGGCCCTGATCATGTTCGTTGTCAGTACTGGCCTGCTGCTGACGGCGTTTCCTTGGTACTTGATGACCCACGCGATCGGCGCTGGCGCCTGGATCGCGGGTCTGGTGTTGCTGTACGCCTGTGGGCTGTCGATCACCGGCGGCTACCACCGTCTGTGGGCGCATCGCGCCTACCAGGCCCATTGGAGCCTGAAGACCTTCTACCTGTTGTTCGGCGCCATGGCTTTCCAAAACTCCGTGCTGGTCTGGGCGTCGACACATCGAATTCATCATGCGAACGTCGATGACGTCGACCACGATCCCTACTCGATCAACCGGGGTCTCTGGTACGCCCACATGGGCTGGATGCTGCGTGACTATCCGAGCGCGAAGACCGATTTTTCGAACGCGCGTGACCTGCTCGATGATCGGTTGGTGATGCTGCAGCATCGCTACTACCTGCCGCTGGCGCTGTTCATGAACATTGGCGTGCCGATGCTGATCGGTGTGGCCGCCGGGGATGTCTGGGGATACCTGATGATTGCCGGCCTGCTGCGGCTGGTCGTCAATCACCACGTGACCTTCCTGATCAACTCGCTGGCCCATTATTGGGGCCGTCGTCCGTATACGGCCGAGAATACGGCGCGCGACAATGACCTGCTGGCCTTCCTGACCTACGGCGAGGGCTATCACAACTATCACCACCTGTTTCAGTGGGACTACCGCAACGGCGTGCGCTGGTGGCAGTACGACCCGACCAAGTGGCTGATCGCCGGCCTGTCCTGGGTCGGGATCACCCGGGAACTGCGCCGCGTCCCCGAATTCCGCATCCAGCGGGCGATGCTGCAGCGTCAGTTCGAAGCCGTGCGGGAACGCATGACTCGCTGCAAGCACGAGGGTCGACTGGCCGCGCTGCGTCAGCAGTTCGAGCACGAGATGGAAACCTTCCGGGCCACGGTCGACGCCTGGAGCCAGCTGCAGAGCCAGCGCATCGAGGCGGCGCGCGACAAGCTCGCCGACCAGTGGCAGCACAGCGATGTGCGCCAGCAACTGCTGGTGCTCGAGGATCGCCTGCGCGAGCAGCGCGAGCGGATGCGCTCGATGCATCTGCAGATCGCCTGAGCGAACTGCGGGACCCCGAAAAGCGCAGCCCCGGCTGCGCTTTTTCTTTGCGGCCGAGCAACCTACATGGTCAGCACGATCTTGCCGATGTGCTGGCTCGATTCCATCAGCCGATGCGCATCGGTGGCTTGCGCCAGCGGAAAACGGGCGGCGATCGGCAGCCGGATCAGACCTCGTTCGATCAGTGGCCAGACCCGCTCGCGCAGCTCGCGGGCCAGTGCGGCCTTCTCGTCGTGCGTCTGTGGCCGCAGCATCGAGCCGGTGACGACGATCTGCTTACGCATGATCGCGGTCAGATCAATGGTCGCAGCGGGGCCGCGCTGAAAGCCGACCAGCAGCAAGCGGCCATCGGTCCCGAGCGCCGCCAGATTGCGCGCCGTGTAATCGCCACCGACGATGTCGAGCACCGCATCGACCCCGCGGCCCGCAGTCAGCCGCTGCACCTCGACGACGAAATCCTGGCGGCCGTAGTCGATCGCGGCATCCGCGCCCAGTGCGACACAGGCCGTACACTTCTCCGCGCCATTGGCGGTCGCGAACACCTGCGCGCCGAAGGCTTTGGCGAACTGGATCGCCGTGCTGCCGATGCCGCTGGTGCCGCCGTGGACCAGCACCGTTTCGCCCGCCGCCAGCCGGCCGCGCCGGAACAGATTGCCCCAGACGGTGAACGCGGTTTCCGGAAGTGTGGCGGCTTCGGTCATCGACAGGCCGGCCGGCACCGGTAGGCAGTGCGCGGCCGGCGTCACACAGTATTCGGCGTAGCCGCCGCCCGGAGTCAGGGCGCAGACCGGATCGCCGATCCGCCACTCGGTGACGCCGCTGCCAATCGCCGCGATGGTGCCGGCCACTTCAAGGCCGAGGATCGGCGAAGCGCCTGGCGGCGGCGGATAGACGCCCTTGCGCTGCAGCACATCAGGCCGATTGATGCCGGCGGCGATGGCCTTGATCAGCACCTCGCCTGGCGCCGGCTGCGGCCGCGCGCCCTCGGCAAGGGTCATGACCTCCGGCGGGCCGGGCTGTTCGATGCGGATGTAGCGGTGCCGTTCGTTCATGCCGCGACTGTAGCGGCAAAGAAAACGGAACAAGTGTTCTGTTAAGGTTTTGCGACTGCCGATGCATTGCCAGATCGGTCCTTGCCCTTCCCGAATCCATGCCCGTATTCCAGCCGATGAAGGTGCGCGTGCCGCGCGACCTGCACGCCATCACCACCATTGCCGACGATGTCGAGCACGATGCCGCGCGCGCCGGCCTGTCCGTCGCCGACACCAAGGCGATCTGGTCGGCGTTGAAAGGCCTGTACCGCAGCGGCGCCTATCCGGGCGTGGCCTTCACGCTGCGCCGTCATGGCCAGGTGGTGTTCAACCGGACGATCGGTCACGCCGAAGGCAATGGACCGGCGGATCCGGTCGATGCGCCGAAGCGCCTGCTGACGCCGGCCACGCCGATCTGCCTGTTCTCGGCGTCCAAGGCGGTCACCGCCGTGCTGATCCACAAGCTGGCCGAGGACGGCGGCATCCGGCTCGAGGAGCGGGTCAGCCATTACCTGCCGGAGTTCGCGCAGGCCGGCAAGCAGGACACCACGGTCAGCGACGTGCTCGCGCATCGCGGCGGCTTCCCGATGATGAAGATCCGCGCCGCCGACAAGAAGGTCGAGCTGATGGAGGACTGGGATCGGGTGATCCAGCTGATCTGTGCTTCGCCACCGACCGCGACCCGCCAGCAGGCCTATCACGCGATGACTGGCGGCTTCATCCTGGCCGAGGTGCTGAAGCGCGTCACTGGCGCGCCGATCACCGACTACCTCGACGCGCAGATCCGCAAACCGCTGAAGTTCGGGCATTTCACCTACGGCATCGCGAAGAAGCACTGGCCTGAGGTGGCACTGAACTACGAAGCCGGAGCACCGGTGCGGTTTCCGCTGTCGACGGTCGCCGAGCGCGCGCTGTTCGTGCCGTTCCCGGAAGTGGTACGCGCCTCGAACACATCTAGCTTCAGGCAGGCGGTGATCCCGGCTGGCAACATCTACGCGACCGCCGACGAACTGAGCCGCTTCTTCCAGATGCTGCTCGATGGCGGCACCGCCCACGGCAAGCAGATCCTGAAGCCGGAAACGGTGGCGCGGCTGCGCCGGCCGGTCGGCCGCATCGGTATCGACCGGATGCTGATGATTCCACTTCAGTACAGCGAAGGCATGATGCTCGGCGCACGCCCCGCCGGCCTGTACGGCCCGGATACGCCGGAGGCCTACGGCCACCTCGGCTTCATGAACATCCTCGGCTGGGCGGACCCGTCGCGACACCTGTCGGCAGCCCTGCTGACGACCGGCAAGGCGATCCTCGGCACCCACCTGATTGCCCTGAGCCGCCTGCTGGCGGTGATCAACGGGCGCTGCGCCTGAACCTTCGGGTGGCGGGCCGGCGCGGCTGGTTCGCCGCGCGCGGAGCGGAACGCGCGCTCAGCGCTTCGGCTTGAGCATCGTCCCGGTACAGCTCGGCGCGCCGCAGCGGCATTCCCAGATCTTCTTCATCCGGGCGGTATGGCGGCATTCGAGCTTGATGCCGTAATCGAAGGTCAGCTCTTCGCCGGCCTCGATCTCGCGCAGGGTCTCGATGATGATGCGGTCGCGCTTCGGATCCTTGTCCGGCGACTCGATCACGTACGGCTTGCAGTTCGGTTCGCAGCTGTGATTGATCCAGCGCGCATCGTTGGCGTCGAAGTTGCCGTCGATGACGTAGCGATCGTTGAGCGTGAACAAGAAGGTGTGACCGGATTCGACGGTGTTGGCGTAGGCCTTGTCGATCCAGGCGTGTGTGCGCAGGCGCCCCGCATAATCCATCACCTCCAGCCCGGCCGGCAGTTTCTGCGCGGCGAAGACGCCGTTGCCGTGAATCTCAGAACGACGGGTGACGGTGTAGCCGGACATGCGCGAACCGGAAAAAGGTGTGCACGCATTGTGATCCAGAAATCGTGCCGCGCGCATGTCGGGCCGTGCCGATGTGAGCGACGTGACGTCGCCGCGCAGCGGTCAGTCGTCGATCGAGCGGCGCAGCGCCTTGATGCCGCCGCGGCGGGTCTTGTCGTCGACCCGGCGCTGCTTCGCTGCCCGGCTGGGGCGGGTGGCGCGGCGCGGTGCCGGGACATGCAGCGCCCGCACCAGCAGGTCGGCAAGGCGGGCGAGTGCGGCCTCGCGGTTGGCTTCCTGGCTGCGATGCTGCTGCGCCTTGATCACCACCACGCCGTCGCGGGTGATCCGCTGGTCGGCCTTGAGCAGCACCCTTGCCTTGAGGTCGTCGGCCAGGCTCGAGGCCCGGATGTCGAAGCGCAGGTGGATGGCGGTCGACGTGGTGTTGACGTGCTGGCCGCCATTGCCCTGGGCGCGGGTGGCGCTCAGTTCGATCTCGCTCAGCGGAATGCTGAGCCGTTCGTTGACCACCAGCACGGCACGCGCCTCAGTTGCTGTTGGCGGCGACGCAGACATCGGCGGTCCGCCCGGCATGCAGGCGGTCGAGACCGGTCGCGATGCGGCCGGCCAGATCGGCCAGCGCGCGCTGGTGGCCATCGGCGAGCGCCGGATAGCCACCAGCGATGCTCGTGGCCACCTGGGTGTCGCAGGTCGCCGCGCGTTGCGGATCCCGGGTGCTTTCCAGGGTCCAGCCGGCGTCGACCAGCGCCTGCCGGCCGAGCACCGAATCGAAGCGGCGCAGCACCACGCGCAAGCGGTACAGCGGCAGCGTCCCGTCGCCTTGGGCGCCAGGGCCTGCGACCACGGGGCCGAGCTTGTCGACCAGCGCGGCGCGCACTTCATCGGCCAGCGGCGCGGCCCAGCGCTGCGCTTCGACCTGCACCAGCTGGCTGCGGCCTTCGCGCACCACCATGTACGGCGTGTCGACCTGGGCCGGCACGCCGACCGGCTCGACCACGACCCGATAGGCCGGATCCTGGGCCGCGGCCGCCTCGCCCGACTTGGCGGGCACCAGCGTGTAGTAGCGGATCGGTGGCGCGCTCTGGCAGGCGGCCAGCAGCAGGCACAGGGCGGCGAGGGTCAGCGGCTTGCGCATCGGCGATTCAGTCATGGTTCTGGACATCGGGGGTCTCCGGCGGCGCGCGGGGCGGCTCGGCGTCCGCCGGGCGACCGCGCAACAGGGATTCCGGATGTTTCTCGAGGTAGTCGGCCAGCACCCGGAACGAAGCCGCGGTGCGATTCAGCTGTTCGAGCACGCGTCGCGTGTCCTGCTGCAGCGGCGCCTCCGGCGAAGTCAGGTTCTGTTCCAGGGAACGGATCGCGGCGGCGGCATTGTTCAGCGTCTGCTTCGCCTGCGGCGCGATCTCCCGATCGAAGGTCTGCAGCAGCGTGTTGGCGCTGTTGACCGTGGTGCGCAGGTCGGCGCCGAGTTCTGCGAACGGGATCTTGTCGAGCTTGGTGACGATGCTTTCGATCTGGGTCTGGATCTCTTCCAGACTGCCCGCCGCGGTGGGGATTTCCGGCACCGCGTCGAGCGTGGCGACGCGTCGGGCCTTGGCGCCAGGCTTGAGGAACAGCGCCACGTACTGCTGGCCGGTCAGCAGGTTGCCGGCGCGCAACTGGGCGGTCAGCCCCTGGTCGATCAGCTTGTGGAGCACTGTCAGTCCAGGCTGTTCGGCGCTCGGATGCAGTTCCTTCAGCGTCGTCCAGGCCGGCCCGAGGCGTTCGAGGAACAGCTCGACCAGCACCTTCGAGTAGAAGACCTGCGTACGCGTGTCGTACTGCGGCTCGATCGAGCGGATCGCGCCGATGACGATGCCGTTGAAGTCGACCGGCGTGCCGGCGGTCAGGCCTCGTGTCGACTGCCGCAGCACCAGCAGCGCCCGCACCGAAGGACCATCCGGCGGCGCCAGTGCGGTGGCGATGCTGTCGTACAGCACGAAACGGCTGTCTTCCTGGGCCGGCTCGCCGGGATTGCGCTCGTCGATCGCCTGGAAGGCGATGCCGCCGGCCAGCACCGTGGCCAGCGACTGGGTGTTCAGCTTGAGTCCTTCCGACGACACCGCCAGATCGACACCGCCGGCGTTCCAGAAGCGCACGCCGCCGGTGACGAAACGGTCGTACGGCGCATCGATGAAGACCTGCACGGTGATCCGCTTGCCGTCCTCGTCGAGCGCGGCGTCGACGATCCGCCCGACCGCCACCCGCCGGTAGTAGACCGGCGCGCCGATGGTCACCGAGCCGGCGTCCAGCGTGGTCAGCGTGAACTGCCTTCCCTTCTGGTCGTTGGTCACTGCTGGCGGCTTCTCGAGGCCGACGAAATCGCGCTGCGATTCGGCCGAGCGGCCGACATCGACGCCGATGTAGGCCCCGGACAGCAGGGTATTGATGCCGGACACGCCGCCGATGCCGATCCGCGGCCTGACCACCCAGAAGCGGCTGTCCTTGACGGCGATGCGCTTGGCGTCCGGCGTCAGTTCGACTTCGACGACCACGCCGCTGTCGTCCTCGCGCAGCTGGATGCTCGACACCTTGCCGACCACCACGTCCTTGTAGCGGACCTCGGTAGTGCCGTCCTCGAGGCTTTCGGCGGTATCGAAAGTGATCGTGATCGTCGGGCCGGTCTGCAGCCAGGTGCGCACCACCAGCGCCAGCCCGACTAGCGCCGCCACCAGCGGTACCAGCCAGATCAGCGACAGCCGCTTGCGGCCGTCGCGGCGCGGTTCCGGTGCAGGCAGCGCGGAGGTCGGGGAAGTTTCGCTCATGTCGGATGACGGTCGGTGGCGCGGCGGGCGGGAATGCGGGTGGCATCCCAGATCAGCCGGGGATCGAAGCTCATCGTCGCCAGCATGGTCAGCACCACAACCGCCCCGAAGGCCACGATGCCGGCGCCAGGTTCGGCGTTGGCGAGGCTGCCGAAGTGTACCAACGCGATCAGCAGCGCCACCGCGAAAACGTCGAGCATCGACCAGTGGCCGATGAATTCGAGGATCCGGTACAGCCGGGTCCGCTCGCGCGGCAGATGCGCGGAGCCGCGCTGCACCTGCACCAGCAGCAGCGCCAGCGCCCCCATCTTCAGCAGCGGCACCACCACCGACGCGGTGAACACGACGATCGCGAGGTCGTACGAGCCGTCGTTCCACAGCGACACGACGCCGGACATGATGGTGTCCGACCACTCCTTGAACAGTTTCGAGGAGTGCAGCACCGGCAGCAGGTTGGCCGGCAGGTAGAGGATGAACGCGGCGACCAGATAGGCCCAGCTGCGGGTCAGCGAGTCCGGCTTGCGCGCGTGCAGGCGGCTGCCGCAGCGCGGGCAGGGCGCATCGGCGGCCGCGTGCTCGACGACCAGGCCACAGGCTTCGCAGCCAGTCAGGCCAAGCGCGGCACCCCTCGGGATCAGGCTGTCGTCAGGCATCGTGGGCGTCCCAGAGTTCGCGCAGCTCGAAGGTGCTGAGCGCGGTCAGCAGGATGGTCAGCACGCCGAAACCCCAGAGGCCGGCCTCGGCGGTGACCCGGGCCAGCGAGGACATCTTGATGATCGACACCAGGATGCCGATCAGGAACACCTCGACCATGCTCCACGGCCTGAGCCAGCGCAGCCCGTGCATCGCCGCGACGAAACCCCGCGGCCGGGCTGGCAGCTTCACCGCCAGCAGCACGAACAGGTACAGCGCCAGCTGGGCCAGCGGGAACAGGAAGACGGTGCCCGCGGCGATCGCCGCGACCGGGCCGACGCCGTGATCCCAGGCGCTGGCGACGATGGTCATCAGCCAGCCGCGGGTGGTGACGCCGCCGGACTGCATGGTGACGATCGGCGCGGCATTGGCGAGCACGAACACGATCAGCGCCGCGAGGGTCAGCGCCAGCATGGCGTCGACATCGAGCCGCGAGCGCCGGTACAGCGTCGCGCCGCAGACGCGGCAGTCGGCGGCCTCGCCCGGCGCCAGCGCGCCGCGCCGATGCACACTGTCGCAGTGTTCGCAGATGGCGAGATCGGCCCTGATCCGCATCGGCGCTGTCACGCCGTCCTTCATATCCATGCGGCAAGCATAGCCTGTGCCTGCCGCTACACTGCCGCGCCCGCCCTGTTCGCCGCCCGCCATGACCTCAAGCCCCGATGCCGATCCGACCGCCGCCCTCGAAGCGCGCGTGGTCGAACTTGAATCGCGTCTGGCCTGGGCCGACGACACGCTGTCGACGCTCGGCGCCGAGATCGCCCGGCAGCAGAAGGCCATCGAGGCGCTGGAGATGAAGCTGCGGGCGCTGAACGATCGCCTGGCCACGGCCGACGAGCCGGTGTTCCGTGGCACCGCGCGGGACGAGATCCCGCCGCACTGGTAGTCCGAGGTCGCGCTCAGACCTGCACGACATCGCCGAGCTGTTCGAGCGTCGCCGGCAGCACCTCGCCGCAAGGCGCCTCGATCTTCAGCGGCGCCAGCGGATCGGCGCGGCTGCGGCCCTGGGTCAGCACCGCGATCGGCAGGCCCTGCTGCTGCGCGGCGACCGCGAAACGGTAGCCGGAATAGACCATCAGCGACGAGCCGACCACCAGCAGGCCATCCGACGCGGCGAGTGCGGCAAACGTCGCGTCGACCCGCTCGCGCGGCACGTTCTCGCCGAAGAACACGACATCCGGCTTCAGCAGGCCACCGCAGTGCGTGCACGCCGGCACCACGAAGCCGCTGAAGTCGACGTGCTCCAGATCGGCATCGCCGTCGGGCAGCGCCTCGGCCTTGCGGTGGGTCCAGTCCGGATTGGCCTCATGCAGGCGGGACTGGAACCGGCTGCGCGGCGTGCGCGCGCCGCAGGCCAGGCAGACCAGCACGTCGAGCCGGCCATGCAGGTCGATCACCCCGGTGCTGCCGGCGGCCTGGTGCAGGCCGTCGACGTTCTGGGTCACCAGCCGGGTGACGCGGCCGGCGTCCTGCAGCCGCGCCAGCGCCCGGTGCGCCGCGTTCGGCTGCGCGGTTGCCAGCAGCGGCCAACCGATCATGCTGCGCGCCCAGTAGCGGGCCCGCTGCAGCGGATCGCCCCGGAAGACCTGGCCGGTGATCGGCGGCCGGCGTTTCCACTGGCCGTCGGCGTCGCGGTAGTCCGGAATGCCGCTTCCGGTCGACACCCCGGCGCCGGTCAGCACCAGCAGCTTCGGGTGGGCGCGCAGGAAGCCGGCGAGGGTGGTCGCCGGGTCAGTCATCGACCGGAAGGCCCAGCTGCCGCGCCTGCTTCTGCCAGCGCTGCAGCTCGCGCAGGTAGATGCGCAGCTCGCAGTCGGCGCAGCCGCCGCCGCAGCAGTCGTAATCGACCGGGGCTTGCGGCTTCGGCGGCAGGGCGGAGGGCGCGGATTCCATGGCCGAAAGGATAGCGGCTCGCGACTGCCGATCGGCGATCGCCTGTGCCAAGCTTGCGAACGAGTGTTTACCTGAACCGAACCAAGGACAACCACGATGGCCGAGAAGAAGACGGGACTGGCGGCAGCACTGTTCGACGCCCACGTCGAATACGTGATCGACGAGCTGACCGGACCGGGGCTCAGCACGCTGATCGACGAGGAAGTCGAGGCGGCGCTGGTCATGGCCGGCAAGCTGAGCCTGGGCGCCGTTGTCAGCCGCAAGCAGATCAAGGACACCGCCCGGATCTTTGCCGCCAAGATCGAGTTCGGGCCCGGACTGCCGGAGATGGTCGGCGACATTGCCCGCAAGCTGTTCGCCCACGCCATCCATGACCAGACCGACGTCGGCACCCTGCTGACCGACCAGCACTTCGAGGACTTCACCAGCCAGGCGCTGGAACTCGAGACGCTGCGCGAGAAGATCATCCGCGGCGTGGTCACCAGCCCGCTGTACAACGATTTCGCGTCGGACCTGCTGTACAGCGGCATCACCGGCTATCTGGCGCAGAGCAATGTCACCAAGAACATTCCCGGTGCCAGCTCGATGCTCAAGCTCGGCCGGGCGGCGCTGAGCGTTGCCAAGCCGACGCTCGAAGCCTCGCTCGAAGAGAGCCTGCGCAAGTACATCGCCAAGGCCGTGCAGGCCTCCACCGCGCGCAGTGCCGAGTTCCTGATCAACCACGCCGATGCCGAGGCGCTGAAGGAACTGGCGCTCGACACCTGGGACCGGATCAAGGTGCAGCCGATCGGCGCGCTGCGCGAGGACATCGAGGCGCGCAATGTCGAGGAGCTGTTCGTCACCGGCTTCGAGGCCTGGCGGCACCTGCGCCAGCAGGACTGGTACGCGGTGATCATCGACGCCGGCATCGACGGCTTCTTCGACAAGTACGAGGAGGTCAGCCTGGCGGCGCTGCTCGAGGACCTCGGCGTCACCCGCGGCCACATCATCGACGAGGCCCATCGCTACGCGCCGAGCGTGATCAAGGTGCTGAAGAAGAAAAAGCTGCTGGAGCCGATCGTCCGCCGCCGGCTGGCCGGCTTCTACAGCTCGCCGGCGCTGAAGGCGGTGCTCGACAGGGCCGCTGGCTGATCTCGGCACCGGTCCGGGCTTCGAGGCCGGGATGGCGGCGACCCTGCCGGCCTCGCTACCATCGCGGTCAGACCCTCCCGCCAGCCCCGCCATGTCGAGCGCGCCCGATCCGGCCGAACCGACGCCCGCCGCCGTTCCCGCCGTCGCAGCGCCGGTGGCGGCGCGGCTGCGGCTGATCGAGCGCCACGGCTGGCAGCGCGCGGTGTTCGAGGTGGCACTGCTGATCGCGTCGGCGATGCTGGCGCTGGCGGTCAACGACTGGACCGAGGAGCGCGAACGGACCCGGCTGGCGCAGCGCGTGCTGCTGGAGCTGAAGCTGGAAGTCGAGCAGAACCAGCAGGCGATCGTCGAGGCGCTGCCGTACCACGAGAAGATGTACGACGGCTTCCGGGCGTCCCGGCAGGCGCTGAACAAGGGCGAGGCCTGGGAGTACCCGGCGGCGTTCGACGGCCTCAACCAGATCCTGTTCCAGCGCGCGGCCTACGATTCCGCGCTGCTCAGCCAGACCCTGCCGCATCTGGAATCACGGACCTTGTCGGCGATCTCGGCGCTGTACACCCAGCAGGAGGAATACACGCAGAACCTGCGGATGTTCGCGGCCGCCACCTTGCAGACCGACGACAAGGACAGCCGCCGCGACCTGCGGCTGACCGAGAACTGCTTCAAGCAGATGGCGTCCAGCGAGCGGCGCCTGATCACGCTGCTCGACAAGGCGAAGGCCGCCATCGGCGCCGAACTGGGCGAGACCCCGGCCGTGAGGCCTTAGTGCTGCGCCGCGATCCAGCGGTCGATCTTCGTCGCCAGCACGTCCAGCGGCACGGAGCCGTCCTTCAGCACTTCGCCGTGGAAGGCCTGGATGTCGAAGCGACTGCCGAGCGCGGCCTCGGCCCGATGGCGCAGTTCGAGGATCTTCAGCTCGCCGATCTTGTAGGCCAGCGCCTGCCCGGGAATCGCCATGTAGCGCTCGGTTTCCGAGATCGACTGGGTCAGGCCCTGCGCCGAGTTGGCGAGCATGTAGTCGATGACCTGCTGGCGGGTCCAGCCCTTCGAATGCAGCCCGGTGTCGACGACCAGCCGGATCGCGCGGAACAGTTCGGCCTGCAGCCGACCGAAGTACGGGTAGGGATCGCGATAGACGCCGAGTTCCTTGCCCAGTGACTCGGCGTAGAGGCCCCAGCCCTCGATGTAGGCGGTGAAACTGCCGAAGCGGCGGAACGCCGGCACGCCGACGAGTTCCTGCTGGATGCCGATCTGGAAGTGATGGCCAGGAATCGCCTCGTGCAGGAACAGCGATTCCGCGGCCCAGGTCTTGCGCGACGGCAGATCGTAGGTGTTCAGGTAGAAGATGCCGGGCCGCGAGCCGTCCTCGCTCGGCCGCTGGTAGCTGCCGCCGGCGGCGCTCTGGGCCCGGAACGCCTCGACCGGCCGGATCTCGAAGCCGGCCTTCGGACGCACCGCGAACAGCCGGCTGGCGCCGCGATCGACGACCGCCGACAGATCGTTGTAGGCCTGCAGCGCCGCGGCCTCGCTGGGATAGGTGAAACGCGGATCGTCGGATACGAACGAGAAGAACGCCGGCAGATCGCCGCTGAAGCCGACCTGCTGCATCACGCCGCGCATCTCGGCATGGATGCGCGCCACTTCCTTGAGGCCGATGTCGTGGATGTCCGCAGGGGTCAGCGCCGTGGTGGTGATCGCCCGCACCTTCGAGGCATACCAGGCGGCGCCGTCCGGTAGTGCCGCGAGGCCGGCGCTCTTGCGGCAGACCGGCAGATAGTCGTCGCGGATGTAGTCGCGCAGCCGCACATAGGCCGGCAGCACGGCGCCGGCGATCAGCGTCCGGTAATCGGCGGTCAGGCGGCTGCGGTCGGCGTCGCTGAAGTCGCTCGGGAACGCGGTGACCGGCTTCCAGAACAGGCTGTCCTCGGGCTTGGCCACCGCCAGCGCATCGAGCTGCGACAGCACCTTGGTCATCAGCACGTCGGGCTGGACCACCCCTTTCGCGGCGCCCTCGCGCAGGTTGGCGATCGCCTGATCGAACAGCACCGGGATCTGCGCGGCGCGCGTCGCCCAGCGCTGGTAGTCGGCAACGGTCTTGAACGGCTGCGCGCCGGTGCCGGTGCCGAGCTGGGCCAGCTGCGCGGCCAGGTTGTAGAACTGGTTGATCGGGAGCAGGTGTTCAGGAAAGCGTGCCGCCTCGATCGAACGCTCCAGCTGCCGGCGCAGGATGTCGAGACTCAGTGCGTCGTCCGCGGTCAGCGCGGCCGGGCTGATCGCCTTGACCTCGGCCAGCCAGCGCGCATCGAACGCGGCTTCCCGGGCGCGGTAGTCGGCGGACAGCAGGTTCGGCAGCCGGTCGTTGTAGCGACCGTCGCCGATGTAGGTGGCGCGCAGCGGGTCGAGTTCCAGCGCTTCGTCCCAGTAGCGCGCGAACATCGGTGCCAGATCGAGCGGCACGGCGGCCGTTTGCGGTGTCGGCGCGCTGCAGGCGGCGGACAGCAAGGCGCAAGCGATGACGAGATGACGGAACATCGGGCACTCCGGATCAGGATCTGGTGTCAACAATGCCGCAGTTGCCGGGCCGGCAGGAATGCCGGTCTTCAGATTCCGTTCAGCCAGCCCGGTGCATTGTCCGTCCGCCTCGTCGCCGGCCCTGCCGGCCGCGAGGCCGTTGACGATCGCGGCATGCTCCCGCCTGCCGGATCGCCATCGCCAACCAATAAGAATGGAGAGACATCCCCGTGAAACTCGCAACGACCGTTCGTACCACTTCGATTGCCCTGGCCCTGGCCAGCCTGTCCGGCATCGCCTCGGCGGCCAACTACAACTACGTCGAAGGCGGCTTCCTGTACCGCGACACCTATGGCAACGACGATGCCGGCTTCCGCGTCGGCGGCTCGGTGGCGCTGGCCGCCCCGCTGGCCGCGTACGGCGAGTTCAGCAGCAACGATCGCCTCGACCAGTTCAGCGCCGGTGCCGTGTTCCATCAGCCGATCAATTCGGAACTCGACTGGTTCGCCGGCGGTGGCCTGGAATACGTCGATGTCGGCCCGCAGGACGACCTCGGCTTCGGTCTGCGCGGCGGTCTGCGCTGGACGCCGCTGAAGGCGTTTGAAGTGACGCCGGAACTGCGCTACTTCGATGCCGTCGGCGATGGCCGCGTGTCGTTCCGGGTCGGTGGCGTCTACGCCTTCTCGCCGCCGTTCGCGCTGACCGCAGCGGTGCAGGGCGGCGACGACGATCGCGTCGAAGTCGGCGTGCGCTGGAACTTCGGCACCTGAGGCCGAGGCTCGACCGCTTCCCGAAAAGGCCGCGCAAGCGGCCTTTTCGCTGTCCGGGGGCTGACCCGCAGCTGGCGAACGGCCGCTTTTCGGTATTCTCGCGGCACCCTCGATCGTCACGCGCCAGACACGCATCCCCGGAGACTGCCGATGAGCTTCGCCTTGTCCGTACTCGATCTGGTGCCCAACTGCACCGGCTCGAATCCTGCCGAAGCGCTGCGCCGCACGGTCGATCTGGCCCGGCTGGCCGAGCGGCTCGGCTACAGCCGCTACTGGTTCGCCGAGCATCACGCGCTGGCCAGCGTCGCCAGCAGCGCGCCGGAAATCCTGATCGGCCACATCGCTTCGGCGACCCGCTCGATCCGGGTCGGCTCCGGCGGCATGATGCTGCCGAACCACATCCCGTACCGGATGGCGGAGATTTTCCGCACGCTGGAGGCGCTGCATCCGGGCCGCATCGACCTCGGCATCGGCCGGGCGCCGGGCACCAATGGTGCGGCGACGCGGGCGCTGCGGGCGGCCGGCGGCGAACACTTCTCGGCGATGATGAACGAGCTGCTCCGCTTCGGCGGCGATCAGCCCTACGGCCCCGGCCATCCCTACGCCAAGGTCACGGCGATGCCGACCGGTGTGCCGTTGCCGCCGATCTGGATTCTCGGATCGTCCGGTGCCAGCGCGGCGGCGGCCGGCGCGGCCGGCTTCGGCTACAGCTTCGCCAGCCACTTCTCGACCGAACCGCCGGCCCCGGCGTTCCGGGCCTACCGCGAGGCCTTCAAACCTTCGGCGAGCTTCCAGAAGCCGCACGCGATCCTCGGCGTCCAGGTGGTCTGCGCGGAAACCGATGCCGAGGCCGACCAGCTGGCGCAGTCGATGGACCTGACCTGGCTGCGGATCAACCGCAACCAGTACCTGCCGATCCCGTCGCCGGAGGAGGTCGCGGCCCACGAGTGGACCGATCTCGATCGCGAGGACGTGCGCCGGCAGCGTCGCCTGAGCATCGTCGGCTCGCCAGCCGCAGTGCGGGCGCGGATCGATGCCATGGCCGAGGACTGCGGCGCCGACGAGGTGATGATCGTCACCAACATCCACGGCCACGCCGAGCGGCTGAAGTCCTACGAACTGCTGACCACCGCGTTCGCCGGGCAGCGCCGGGCGGCCTGAGCTGCATGAAGGTATGGTGGTGCCGGCGATGAACTTTTCGTCGCCCCGCAGCCTCGATGCTGCGGAGCGCTGTCCGATCCACGCCTGACCGGAGCCGACGATGTCCGCCACTCGCTGGGGTTTGATACTTGTTGCCGGGCTGGGCGCACTGGCCGGTGCCTGGTTCTTCTGGCTGGCGCCGCCACCGGCATCACCAGCGGTGGCCGCGCCGGTCGTCGAGACGCCGCCGGAAGTGCCGACGCCCGCGCCGGCGCCGGAGTACCCGGTGCCGCCGCCGGCGCCCGGTGCGGCCGCGCTGCCCGGCATCGACGACAGCGATGCCGCCTTCCGCAGTGCGCTGCTCGGTCTGCCCGGCGCGGGTCCGCTGGAAGCCTGGCTGATTCCGGACCTGCTGATCCGGCGCATCGTGGTGACCCTCGACAACCTGCCGCGCGATCGCGTGGCGCTGAAGCTGCGGCCGCTGCAGCCGGCGACGGGCGAGTTCCTGGTCGATGTCAGCAACCAGGGGGCCACGATCAGCCCGGTCAACGCGTCGCGTTATGGCGCGGCGCTGACCTTGCTGCGGGCGATCGACGACGAAGCGCTGGTGGCGCTGTACTTCCGCTGGTATCCGCTGTTCCAGAAGGCCTACAACGATCTCGGCTACCCGGGTGCCAGCTTCAACAACCGGCTGATCGCGGTGCTCGATCACCTGATCGGCACGCCGACGGCCGCCGAACCGCTCGCACTGGTGAAGCCGAAAATCTACTGGGAATACGCCGACCCGGCGCTGGAGAGCGCGTCGTACGGCCGGCGGCTGCTGTGGCGGATCGGCAGCGACAACCGCGAGGCGCTGGTGGCCCGGCTGATCGCGATCCGCGGGCGGATCGTCACCGCCGGGGTGGCGGCGCCGGCCCGCTAGGGCCGGGCGATCACCGGCCGCGGCGCGGCGGCGAGGCCGACACGGCGCTGGTGGCGATCGAACAGCGCCAGCAGTGCCTGCGCGGCGAGGATGATCACGAAGCCGTCGAACGGAATGCGGAAGCGCACTTCGCCGAGCGCGATGAAGGCGGTGGCGATCAGGCCCAGCATCGGCGTCAGCAGCAGCCATTCGGACAGGCTGTCGTCCGTCAGCCGCAGCAGCCTGGGTGCGCGCCAGAGCAGCCAGAGCAGCGCCAGCGGCAGCAGGACCCACTTGTACAGATGCTGGAAGGCCCGCGCCCAGTCGCGCTTGCGGTAGTGGGCGGCCGGCCAGAAGTCGCGACCGACGAACAGGTCGGCGACGTTGCGCAGGCTGCTGTCGAGCGCCATCCGCGGGTCGGCCGCGATGCGGCGATGCAGCTCGTCGAGGTTGGCCGGCACGTCATAGGCGCCGAACGGCAGGTCGACCCGCTCGCTGTAGCCGCGCAGCGGGGCACTCGGGCTGGTGAACGAGAAGGTCATCTGGCGCGGCCCGTCGAACCAGCGGAATTCCGATTTCGCGCCGGCATGGCCCATCAGCGCATTCATCGCGGTATTGGTGCTGATCAGGCAGAAATGGCCTTCCGCCAGCCGCGTGCAGCGGCTGGCCAGCGGCAGCAGCACCGTGGCCAGGCCGAGGCCGACGCCGAACACCAGGGTCAGCGCGCCGCGCCGGTGCCGTGCCCGCAGCCACAGCAGCACCAGCACGCCGGTGACCGCGACCGGCAGCAGGATCGTCGATTTCAGCGCGGCGGCGAGGCCAGCGACCAGGCCGGCAGCCAGCGCCCAGAGGGCGGTCGACGCCGGCACCGGCGCGTCGATCGCCCGCAGCAGCAGCACATAGGCCCAGACCAGCGCGCAGGTGAACGGGTTTTCGGCGAGGAACAGGCCGGCGTAGTGGAACAGCGGCAGGTACAGGGTCACGATGGCCAGGCTCAGCACCGCCACGCGATTGCCGTACAGCCGGTGCGCCAGCAGCCACAGGCCGGCCATCGTTCCCAGCGACAACAGCCACTGGGCGACGATGAACAGGCCGCCGTCGAGGTCGTATTTGAGCAGGGCGGCGAACAGGTACGAGGCGCCTGGCGGATACAGGGAATCGGCGATGCCTTCGGCGTGACCGTCGAGCAGCGCACGGGCGCGGTGCACATAACCGGCCATGTCGCTGTAGATGTGCCGCTGCGGCGGGTGCACCGCCAGCAGGTAGATCAGCCGCAGCAGGCCGCCGCCTAGCCAGCAGGCCCAGACGATGCCGCGCTGCAGGCGGCTCAGCGGCGCGTGCGTGACCATGTCGCCGTCGTCAATCCTGGTCGGGATCGGCGACGGCGGGCCGCTCGCGCTTCAGGCCGTCGAGGCGGCGCGCCGCCTCGGCTTCGGTGTCCGCATCGCGCTGCCGCTCCGCCCGGGTCCGCCCGAACTTGATGCGGTTGGCGGCGGCCTGCGCCTCGGCATCGGCGCGCGCCTTCCGCTTGCGCGCCTTGTTCAGGTTGATCAGTTCGGCCATGCGGCAGCGACGGTGCGAGTGGCGATCAGGCGGCGAACAGGCGCCAGGCCATCGTGGCGACGAGGCCGATCTGCGCGAGGAAGCACGTCGCCCGGGTCATGACCAGCCAGAACGAGGTGCCGAGCAGATGCACGCCGGCCTGGCCGATGCGCAGGTAGACGACGTAGATCGCCAGCGGATCGACGGCGGTCGCGCTCTTGCCGATCAGCGCGCCGACCACGACCACGGCGAGGAACAGCGGAAAGTTCTCGACCGCGTTGGCATGTGCATGCTGCGCACGCACCAGCAGGGCCGGGTCGATCGACGGCTGGTCGCGGCCCCAGGCGTTGGCCGGCCTGGCGCCGGTCAGGACCTGCGGCACGCGCGGCAACGCGTAGCTCAGCACCAGCGCAATGATCACGAACACGTACAGCAGCACAGCCTCGAAACCGGTCATCGGAACTCCCTGAACTTGTCTTTAAGTGGTGGTCTGTCCAGGAGCCGGCCGCTCAGGCCGAGGCTTCGTCATCCAGCTCATCGAGCGCTGCCTTGCTGTAGACCGCGAGACGCTGCAGATGCGGCAGGCCATCGCGACAGCCGATGAAACCGAAGTTTAGCTGGTCACCGTAGGACACCACCGTGATGTTCAGGCCGTAGCCGTGCATCGGAATCGACAGCGGGTAGTAGGCATCGAGCTTGAAGCCACGGAAGTACAGCGGCTTGGTCGGCCCCGGGACGTTCGAGATTACGAGGTTGAACGCCGGCCGGATGCGGCCGACGGTGCCCGGCACCCGGGCGAGCAGCAGCGGCGCCATCAGCAGCGCGCCGTACTGCAGGATGCCGTTGCGGGTCATGCCCTGCAGCTGGGCCTTGGCGGCGGCGGTGGAGGCGACGATCGCCCGGAAACGGGCGTGCGGCTCGGCGACATCGGTGGCCAGCGACGCGATGATCGCGCCGACCGCGTTGCCGCCGCCGGGATCGTCCTTCGGCCGCACGTTGACCGGCAGCATCGCGGTCAGCGGCTCGGCCGGCAGCGCTCCCAGCTCGAGCAGCAGCCGGCGCAACGCTGTCGCGCACAGCGCCAGCACCAGATCGTTCAGCGTGCCGCCATGGGATTTCGCGACCCGCTTCAGGCGATCGAGCGGGAACTGCTGCGTCGCGAAGCGACGATTGCGGCTGATCTTCTGATTGAGGATCGACTTCGGCGCCTGCATCGGTGCCTTCAGCGCCGGATCGCGGGCCTTCTCCGGCTTCCAGGCGCCCATCACCGTGTCGCGCAGCGCCCGGGTGATGGTCTGCGAGGTGTCGACCTGCTCGCGGGCCAGCCGCATCAGCAGGTCCAGGGTCGGCTCCCGTGGCGCCTTGTCGGCTTTCGGCGCGCGCGGCTTCTGGGCGATCGAGAAGAACATCGGCGTGTCGCGCTCGTCCGGCGTCGACGACAGGCTGTTCGACAGCAGCCGGATACCGGTGTAGCCGTCGACCAGCGCGTGATGGACCTTGAAATAGATCGCGAAGCGGCCGCCTTCCAGACCTTCGATGAAATGCACTTCCCACGGCGGGCGGTGGAAATCGAGGCGGTTCGAATGCAGCCGGGACACCAGGATGCCGAGCTCGCGCTCGTCGCCGGGCGACGGCAGGGCCGAGCGGCGGATGTGGTACTCGACGTCGAAGCGATCGTCCTCGATCCAGTGCTGCAGCGGGTTCGCCAGCCGGTTCGGAAAGCGCAGCTTGTAGTTCCATGGCGGGCAGGCCCGCGCCTCGGCGCGGACCTCGTCCATCAGCCGGCGCAGCAGTGCGTCGTCGGCATCCGGCGGCGGCGAGAACGGCATCAGTGCGCCGACCATCATCATCGTTTCGCCGGATTCTCCGGCCAGGAACGTCCAGTCCAGCGGATTCAGGCGCTTGGTTGCGCTCATGTCATCGGTCTCCCCTCGTGTCCGGGGAGGATGCTACGGCTTACGGTTGTTCACCAGCTAGGAAGCGGTCGAGCGCAGCAAAAAAGGCATCGGGAACTTCGAACTGCGGCAGCGCGCCGGTCGGAAACTCGGTGAACGTCCAGTTCGGACGATCCGCATACCAGGCCTTGCCGCGGTAATCGACGAAATCGCCGCGGATGCCGTGCGACATCCAGACCGGCACCGTCAGGCCGTCGTACAGCGTGTTGATGTCGGCGGCGAACAGGTTGGCGGAGACGAAATGCAGCGGCGCGAACTTGGCACCCGGCTGCTGCGTGGTGATCACGTCATAGGCCCAGAGGCCTTCATCGATCTGCTTGCCGCCCCAGGTCCGTTCCAGGAAGTAGCGGATGGTGCCGGGCCGGGTCAGCAGGCGGTAGATGCCGTCGTCCCAGACCGACCAGCTCAAGCTTCGGTAAAGCCAGGCCTGGCCGCGCGTGGAGCCGGGTGCGCCGCGGCGCTGCTTGTTGCCGCTGAAGCCGGTCGGGCTGACCAGCGCCAGGCGGGCGAAGGCGTCCGGCTGCTCGACGGCCGCGCGGGCCAGGAACTCGGACGACAGGCTCAGGCCCAGCGCGTCGATCGCGACGCCACCGTGACGGCGCCGGATCTCGGCCACGGCGGCCAGCACCGCGTCGGTCATCAGCCTCGGCGTATAGGCGCGGTCGCTGCGCTCGGACAGGCCGAAGCCCGGCAGGTCGATCGCGTACACCGGGCGGGTCGCCTGCGCGTGCTGGTAAATCGGCCGCACCTCGTAGGCGCTGCCGGCGGCGTTGACGCTGTGGATCAGCAGCAGCGGACGGTTCGCGGGGGGCTGCACTGGCGGCGGCGCTTCGAACATCAGCACCCGGCCGGCGCTCGGCGATTCGACGGCGATCGCGGTGCCGGCAACCGGCTGCGGCAGCGCCGGGATCACCGGCTTCCCCGCGCAGCCCGCCAGAGCCAGGCAGACGAGGACCGTGGTTGACGGCAGGCGCATGACGGAACCCCGGGGGCGGCAGCGGCGAGCGGGCGGCGCTCGGGCCGGATCAACTCCTGACCCCGCCGCGCGCCCGCTCGATGCGCTGATAGGCGGCTGTGATGCGCCGGGTCTTTTCCTCGGCGAGCGCCCGCATCGACTCCGGCAGGCCCTTGGCGGCCAGCTTGTCCGGATGGTTCTCGCTCATCAGCTTGCGGTAGGCGCGCTTGACGTCGGCATCGCTGGCGGTCGCCGCCACGCCCAGCACCTGGTAAGCGTCATCGAGCGACCCCGGGGCATCGCGACCCGCCGCGCCGCCGGTGCCCGCGCCAGGGCCGGAAAAGCCGCCCGCGCCATTGCGCATCATCGCTTCGAGCATCGCCAGATCGCGGTCCGACAGCCCCAGCGCGCGGGCGATGCGGGTCAGCATCGCGTGTTCGGCGGCATGCATCTGGCCGTCGGCGATGATCGCCGACACCTGCACCTGCAGGAACATCTGCCGGAACATCGGCTGGGCGCGGCTGGCGGCCGCGAAGCGGGCCAGCTCGGCATCCAGATCGAAATCGGCGCTCTTGCCGCGATTGAACGCGCGCTTGGCGGCTTCGCGGGCTTCGCCGTTGAGGCGCAGCTGGTCGAACAGCGCCTCGGCGACCCGGATCTCGTTCTCGCTGACATGGCCGTCGGCCTTGCAGACCGCGCCCATCACCGCGAACGTGGAATCGAGGAACTGGGTCTGGACTGCGGCGACCTTCTTGACCGCGGTCCGCAGCAGCAGCCGCCCGAGCAGCGGCAGCAGGGCCCATACCAGCAGCCCGCCGATCAGCGCGCCACGCCAGCCATTCACGGCAAGGCCGATCAGGCCGCCGACGACGATGAAGAATTGCATGGCGTGAGTTTATTGATTCGGCCACGAAATAGTGAAACGACGTGCAGTGCATGAATCGAGTCCGGCGTTCGTCCGGGAGGACGCTCGTGGCCCAATCAATTACAGGCACTGCGTTGCAGCCCGACTTCATCCGGCCGGGCGGCACGGCTATGCTCGCGTCCCGCCAACCGATACCGGACCGATCGCCATGACGAAATTCCTTGCCCGCCTGCTGATTGCCGCCTCGGCGCTGATCGGCGCGTCCGCCCATGCCGCCGAAGCCGCAGCGCCGGCCGCCAGCGCCGCCGAACTCGAGAACACGCTCTACCTCGACCTGCCGGCCGGTCGCGTGGTGATCGCGCTGCGCCCGGATCTGGCGCCGAAGCATGTCGCCCGGATCAAGGAACTGACCCGCCAGGGCTTCTACAACGGCATCAAGTTCCACCGGGTGATCGACGGCTTCATGGCCCAGACCGGTGATCCGACCGGCACCGGTGCCGGTGGCTCCGGCAAGAACCTGCCGCCGGAGTTCTCGACCGAACACCACGTCCGTGGCGTGCTGTCGATGGCGCGCGCCCAGGCGGTCGATTCCGCCGACAGCCAGTTCTTCATCATGTTCGGCCCGGCGCCGAGCCTCGACGGCAAGTACACGATCTGGGGTCAGGTCGAGAGCGGCATGGAGTATGTCGACGCGATCAAGAAGGGCGTGGCCTACGACAACGGTGCCGTGCTCGGCGAGCCGACCAAGATCGTCAGGATGCAGGTCGCCGCCGACGCCGAGAAGGCCGAGAAGAAGGCCAAGTAAGCGCACCGGGTGACGCCGCGATCGCCCGGCATCTTGATTGCGAGCACCATGTGCCCCATACAGCGCCAAGCGGTCGTCGCGCCGTATCGGGCGCGCCCGTTTCCGAATTCCGAGGTAAGAGCTCCCATGCCGTTCTACGAATACGCCTGCACCCACTGCGGCAAGCCGGTCACCCTGCTGCAGAAAATGTCCGACGCCCCCGCCGTCGACTGCCCGTCCTGCAACACGCCGGGGCTGGTCAAGCAGATTTCCGCCGCCGGCTTCCGCCTGAAGGGTGGCGGCTGGTACGAAACCGACTTCAAGTCCGGTTCCGACACCAAGCGCAACCTGGTCGAGGGCAGCAGCGACAGCTCCGCGAAGGCCGACAAGCCGGCCGAAAAGGCGGCGGCCACGCCTGCCGCGCCCGCTGCACCGGCGGCAACGACTCCGGCGCCCTGAAGCGGTGACCGATCCGGTCGAACCGCTAGAGGCCCTGGCCGCGACGCCGCCGCCGTCTCCGGCGCCACCGCCGCCATTGATGATGACGGTGCTGCGCCAGTGGTTCTTCGCCGGGCTGCTGATCTGGGTGCCGCTGGCGGCGACCCTGCTGGTGATCCGCTTCCTGGTCGGCCTGCTCGACACCAGCCTGCTGCTGGTGCCGGACTCGATACGGCCGGACTTCCCCGGTTTCGGCGTCATCCTCAGCGTCGGGCTGGTGCTCGGCACCGGCGCGCTGGCGGCGAACTTCCTCGGCAGCCGGATGCTCAGCTGGGCCGAAGACCTGCTGTTCCGGATTCCGCTGATCCGCACCTTGTACGGCGGCGTCAAGAAGCTCGCCGAAACGCTGTTCTCGCGCGATTCCACCGCGTTCAAGCGGGTGGTGATGATCGAATGGCCGCGATCGGGCCTGTGGACCATCGGCTTCCAGACCGGCGACCCGATCCAGGTGGTCCGCGACGCCACCGGTCTCGAACTGATCCCGGTGTTCGTGCCGACCACGCCGAACCCGACCGGCGGCTTCATCATGCAGGTGCCGGCCGCCGAACTGCGCTTCCTCGACATCCCGGTCGAGGAGGGCATGCGCTACATCATCTCGCTCGGTGTGGTCGCCCCGGGCGCCAGCCCGCCCCCGGCGGCGAACCCGCCGCGCTGAACACAGGGCAGGCGGCGGGCGGTACAATCCCGAGTCTTTCCCCCCGTTGCGTGATTCCGATGATGCGTTCCCATTACTGCGGCCAGGTGACCGAGCAGCTCACCGGCCAGACCGTCCAGGTATGCGGCTGGGTGCAGCGTCGCCGCGACCATGGCGGCGTCATCTTCATCGACCTGCGTGACCGTGCAGGCCTGCTGCAGGTGGTGTTCGATCCTGACAACGCCGAAACCTTCGCCGCCGCCGAACGCCTGCGCAGCGAATACGTCGTGCAGATCACCGGCCTGGTCCGCGCCCGTCCGGAGGGCACGGTCAACCCGAGCCTTGCGACCGGCCGCATTGAAGTGCTCGGTCGCGCGATCGAGGTCCTGAACAAGGCGGAGACGCCGCCGTTCCAGCTCGATGACGACACCGTCGGCGAGGAGACCCGCCTCAAGTACCGCTACATCGATCTGCGCCGGCCGCTGATGCAGAAGAACCTGCGCCTGCGCCACGACGTGATCCGGCGCATCCGCAACAAGATGGACGAACTCGGCTTCATCGACGTCGAGACGCCGATCCTGACCCGTGCCACGCCGGAAGGCGCGCGTGACTATCTGGTGCCGAGCCGCACCCATGAAGGCAAGTTCTTCGCGCTGCCGCAGTCGCCCCAGCTGTTCAAGCAGCTGCTGATGATCGGCGGGCTGGACCGCTACTACCAGATCGCCCGCTGCTTCCGCGACGAAGATCTGCGTGCCGATCGCCAGCCGGAATTCACCCAGCTCGACGTCGAGACCTCGTTCCTGTCGATGGAAGAGATCATGGCGATGATCGAGGTGATGTTCGTCGACCTGTTCCAGACGGTGATGAGCGTCGACCTCGGCACGCTGCCGCACATGTCGTACGCCGAAGCGATGGGCCGTTATGGCTCGGACAAGCCGGACCTGCGCAATCCGCTGGAGCTGGTCGAGATCAAGGATCTCGTCGCCGATTCCGAGTTCAAGGTGTTCGCGGCACCCGCCGTTGATCCCAAGAGCCGCGTGGTGGTGATGCGGGTGCCCGGCGGCGGCAAGATTCCGCGCAGCCAGATCGACGACTACACCAAGATGGTCGGCCAGTACGGCGCCCGCGGTCTCGCCTGGATCAAGGTCAACGAGTGGTCGACCAAGGGCCGCGACGGCCTGCAGTCGCCGATCGTCAAGAACCTGTCCGATGCGGCACTCGCCGGCATCATCAGCCGCTCCGGTGCGGTCGACGGCGACCTGCTGTTCTTCGGTGCCGACAAGTTCAAGGTGGTCTGCGACGCCATGGGCGCCCTGCGCATCAAGGTCGGCCTCGACCACGGCTTCACCGATACCAAGGGCTGGCGCGCGCTGTGGGTCATCGACTGGCCGATGTTCGAAGAGGACGACGGCCGCTGGGTGGCGCTGCACCATCCGTTCACCGCACCCAAGGTGTTCGACGTCGCCGACATCGAAGCCAACCCGGGCACCGTGCTGTCGCAGGGCTATGACCTGGTGCTGAACGGTGTCGAAGTCGGCGGCGGTTCGGTGCGCATCCACCGCGCTGATGTCCAGAGCGCGGTGTTCCGCCTGCTCGGCATCAGCGACGAGGACGCCCGTGAGAAGTTCGGCTTCCTGCTCGATGCGCTGAAGTTCGGCGCCCCTCCGCACGGCGGCATCGCGCTCGGCCTCGATCGCCTGGTGATGCTGATGACCGGCGCGAGCTCGATCCGCGAAGTGATCGCCTTTCCGAAGACCCAGACCGCCCACTGCCCATTGACCAATGCCCCGGGCACGGTCGACGGCAAGCAGCTGCGCGAGTTGTCCATTCGTTCCACCGTGGCACCGGCCGCCGCTGCGCCGCGCCCCGTGTCTGCCGAGGCCTGAAGTTCAATGACGATGATCCGCCGCCCCTCGCTGGCACGCGCGCTCCCGCTGGCGGCCGTCACGGCCAGTCTGGCGATGCTGGCTGGCTGCAATCCGATCGGCAGCGGCACCGGGCCGACCAGGCTGGTCATCAACGGCCCGACCGGCGAGGCCGACGCTGCCACCGGCGACACCTTCGTCTGTCTGCGTTCGGGCCTCACCGCGACACTGTTCTTCGAGAACGGCACCTCGGCGGACTTCACGCAGCGCGTCAACTGGTCGGTCCTGCCGGCCGACCAGAGCTTCCTGACCATCAGCAATTTCGATCGGACCACGGGTCTGGCCGGCGGCGTGCTGACGCCGGTCAGCGCAACGACCGGCGAGCAGCGGGTCCGGATCACGGCCAGCTTCAGCGGCCTGACGGACAGCATCGACATGCGGGTGATGCCGAAGCCGGACTTCACGCTGGTGCAGCGCAATATCGGCACCAATCTGAACGAGGCCCTGCCGGCCGGAAGTTCGCCGACCGATCCGACCGTCGTCAGCACGTTCAAGCTCGGCCCGCTGACCTCGGTCGATCTGGCGCTGACGGCCAATCTCGGCGGCATCCCGACCCGGATCGACTCCGCCGCCAACTGGAGTTTCGACACCGATGTCCCCGGGACCTCGGTGACCTCGGTCAGCAACGCCGCCAACGAGGTGGTGGCGACGATCAATTCCGACGGCCTGGTCACCGCGACCACGGTCGACCCGCGAACGCTGACCGCGCGCGCCACGTTCGCGCCGTGCAATCAGAGCATTGCCGTGCAGTTCTCGGTGTCGCCGATCCGGTCGGTCCGCCTGGTGCCGGAATTCGGTGCGCAGCCGTTGATCGTCCCCAATTCCGAGCGCTACACGGTATTCGCCGGCTTCGACGAAAGCGGTCCGGAGCAGAACGTCAGTCCGTTCGCGACGATCACCTCGAGCGACACGGCGGTCGCCAACTTCATCAGCGCCTTCATCGGGGTGCCGAACCTGATGAGTTCGATCGCCGCTGGCGGACCGATCACCCTGACCGTGACCCGGCCGGCCATCGTCACCCCGACGCCGCCGGAGACCACCCCGGCGCGTCATGCGCCGACCATCCCGCAGACCGTCGTCGCCGACACCCTGGTCAGCGTCGCGCTGGAGCCGGCTGCCGTCAGCGCCGTGGTCGGCTCGGCCACGGTCTGTCCGACGCGCCTGGTGGGTACCTACAGCAGTGGCGCACAGCAGGACGTGACGCGCCGCGCGACGTTCGCCTCGAGCGATACCGCGATCGCCATCGTCAGCTCGCTGCCGCTGACTGCCGGCCAGGTCGGTTCGTCGGGCATCACGCCGGGCACCGCGACGATCACCGCGACGATTGCCAATGGCACCGGAACGCCGTTCACGGCGACTAGCAGCTTCACCTCGGTTGCGCCGACGACGACCCCGGCACCGTCTTGCCCGCAGAGCTTCGAACCGCTGCCGGGACAGGTCCCCGCCCCGTAGAATGATGCACTGCCGCAAGGTGTTTCCCGCGGCACAGGAAGGAGGCACGGCATGTCCGCCGCATTGAAGATCGATCAGTTCAACCTGCTGGACGACGAGTCCTGCGACGCCCGCATCGCGGCCGCGAAGGCGATTCTTGGCGATCGCCTGGCGATCCTCGGCCATCACTACCAGCGCGACGAAGTGTTCAAGCACGCCCATTTCTCCGGCGATTCGCTGAAGCTGTCGCAGCTGGCGGCCAAGACCTCGGCCGAGTACATCGTGTTCTGCGGCGTGCATTTCATGGCCGAAGTGGCCGACATCGTCACCGATGGCCAGCGTCAGGTGATCCTCCCGGATCTCGCGGCCGGCTGCTCGATGGCCGACATGGCGAACCTGGTCAAGGTCCGCAAGTGCTGGGACGAGCTGTCGCAGATCCTGAATCCCGACGAAATGGTCACTCCGGTGACCTACATCAACTCGGCGGCCGACCTGAAGGCGTTCTGCGGCAATCACGGCGGCATCGTCTGCACGTCGAGCAATGCCCGCGCGGTGCTGGAATGGTCATTCGGCCGCCGCGAAAAGGTGCTGTTCTTCCCGGACCAGCACCTCGGCCGCAACACCGGCCTGACCATGGGCTTGCCCCTGGAGCAGATGGTCACCTGGGACTTCACGCAGCCGCAGGGCGGCCTGACGGTGGAGGAAATCCGCCAGGCGAAGATCATTCTCTGGAAGGGCTTCTGCTCGGTCCACCAGATGTTCCACCCGGCGCAGATCGAGAAGTTCCGCCGCGAGGTGCCGGGCGGCCATGTGATCAGCCACCCGGAGAACTCCTACGAGGTCTGCCAGGCCTCGGACTTCGTCGGCTCCACCGAATACATCCTGCGCGTGGTCCGTGCCGCCGAACCCGGCTCGCACTGGCTGGTCGGCACCGAGCTGAACCTGGTCAACCGGCTCAGGGACGAGATGAAGCCGAAGAACGTGACCGTGCAGTTCATGTCGCCGATGGTCTGCATGTGCTCGACGATGTTCCGTACCGATCCCCAGCATCTGGCCTGGGTGCTCGACAACCTGGTCGCGGGCACCGTCGTCAACCGCATCCAGGTGCCGAAGGATGTCGCCGTGCCGGCGCGCCGGGCGCTGGATCTGATGCTCGAAGTCGTCGACTGAGCCGCCCGGCAGCCCCCGAATTCCCTTTCATCACGCCTCCCGAAGACGCACATGTTCACCAACGCCCCGTCGCTCGCTGTTGCCGATCCCGAACTCAACGCCGCGCTGGTCGCGGAAAGCCGTCGCCAGGAAGCGCATATCGAGCTGATCGCCTCGGAAAACTACGCCAGCCCGGCGGTCATGGAAGCGCAGGGCGGCCAGCTGACCAACAAGTACGCCGAGGGTTATCCGGGCAAGCGCTACTACGGTGGCTGCGAATTCGCCGATGTTGCCGAACAGCTGGCGATCGACCGTCTGAAGCAGCTGTTCGACTGCGATTACGCCAACGTCCAGCCGCATTCCGGCGCCCAGGCCAATGCCGCGATCTTCCTGTCGCTGGTCAATCCGGGTGACGTGGTGATGGGCATGAACCTCGCGCAGGGCGGCCACCTGACGCATGGCCACCCGGCCAACTTCTCGGGCAAGCAGTACAAGATCGTGCCCTACGGTCTGGACCCGGACACCGGCCTGATCAACTACGACGAGATGGAACGCCTGGCGCTGGAGCACAAGCCGAAGCTGCTGATCGGCGGCTTCTCGGCGTACTCGCGGGTCAAGGACTGGGCGCGGATGCGGGCCATCGCCGACAAGGTCGGTGCCTGGTTCTGGGTCGACATGGCGCACATCGCCGGCCTGGTCGCGGCCGGTGAGTATCCGAGCCCGCTGCCGCACGCCCATGTCGTGACCTCGACCACGCACAAAACGCTCAGAGGCCCGCGTGGCGGCATCATCCTGTCGAAGGGGCAGGGCGAGGAGTTCGCCAAGAAGCTGAACTCGGCGGTGTTCCCGGGCATCCAGGGCGGCCCGCTGATGCACGTGATCGCGGCCAAGGCCGTGGCCTTCCGCGAAGCGCTGCAGCCATCGTTCAAGAGCTACCAGCAGCAGGTGATCGCCAACGCCCGCGCGATGGCCAAGGTATTCCTCGATCGCGGTTTCAAGGTGGTGTCCGGCGGCACCGACAACCATCTGTTCCTGCTCGATCTGGTGGCCAAGAACGTGACCGGCAAGGACGCCGAAGCCGCGCTCGGCCGTGCCCACATCACGGTCAACAAGAACTCGGTGCCGAACGATCCGAAGTCGGCGTTCGTGACCTCCGGCCTGCGGCTCGGTTCGCCGGCCTCGACCACCCGCGGCTTCAGGGAAGCGGAGATGGTGCAGGTCGCCCACTGGATCGCCGATGTCGTCGAGGCGATGGCCGGCGGCGCCGATGTCGATGCCGTGATCGCCCGCGTCGGCGGCGAAGTGGCGAAGCTGACCGCGCGCTTCCCGGTCTACACGGCAGCGAAGAAGGCGGCGGCTTAGGCCATGCCCGGGGCGTGGCCCAGCTGTGCGTCGCCGTCGGTCTGAGGAGACGCACGCGTGCAATGCCCGTTCTGCAAGGCCCCGGACACCCGGGTCATCGATTCGCGGCTGTTCGAGGACGGCACCCAGGTGCGGCGACGCCGCGAATGCCCGGCCTGCGATGCCCGCTTCACGACGTTCGAGCGCGCCCAGCTGCAGATGCCGTACGTGCTCAAGCGCAGCGGCACGCCGGAGCCGTTCGACGAGGACAAGCTGCGGCGCGGCATCGAGCACGCGATCTTCAAGCGGCCGGTGCCGCCGGAGAAGGTCGATCACGCGATCGAGAACGTGATGCGCCGCTTGCGCGCGGTCAATGAGCGCGAAGTGCCGTCGATGCGGATCGGCGAGTGGGTGATGGATGAGCTGCGCGACCTCGACCACGTCGCCTACGTGCGCTTCGCGTCGATCTACCGTGCGTTTTCCGACGTCAATGCCTTCCGCGAGGAGATCAACCGCCTCGAACAGCTGCCGACCCCGGAAGCCCGGCGCAGCCAGATGCTGCTGATCGAGAACGATCCGGCCGCCGCCGCCGCCGCCGCGCTGGCAGCGGCCACGGCCAAGCGACTGGCCGTGGAACACGACAAGCCGGCCAAGGCGACCAAGCGGGTCAAGTGAGCGCACCGGATCCGTCGTACATGCGCCGCGCCCTGGCGCTCGCGGCACGCGGCAAGTGCACCACCCAGCCCAACCCGCGGGTCGGCTGCGTGCTGGTGCGTGACGGCCCCGATGGACCGCACATCGTCGGCGAGGGCTGGCATCAGCGCGCCGGCGAACCGCATGCCGAAGTATTCGCGCTGCGCATGGCCGGCGACCGCGCCCGAGGGGCCGATGCCTATGTGACGCTCGAACCCTGCGCCCATCAAGGCCGCACGCCGCCCTGTGCCGATGCCCTGATCGCGGCCGGCGTCGGCCGGGTGTTCGCGGCGGTCGGCGATCCGTTCGAGCAGGTGGCTGGCGCCGGCTTCGCCAAGCTGCGCGCCGCCGGCATCGCCTGCGAATCCGGGCTGCTGGAAGGCGAAGCGCGCGAACTGAGCCGCGGCTTCCTGTCTCGGATCGAACGCCGGCGGCCGTTCGTCACGCTGAAGCTGGCGATGAGCCTCGATGGCCGCACCGCGATGGCCAGCGGCGAAAGCCGCTGGATCACCGGCGACGCCGCGCGTGCCGATGTCCATCGCCTGCGCGCCGAAGCCGGTGCCGTGCTGACCAGCGGCGACACCGTGCTGGCCGACGATCCGGAACTCAGCGTCCGCATTCCGGAAGCCGGCGCCGAAGGCTGGCGCCAGCCCGATCGCATCGTGCTCGACAGCCGGGCCAGGGTGCCGGCATCGGCGAAAGTCTGGAAGGGTGCTGCGCGGCGGTTCTGGCTGACCGCCTGCACTGCGGATGCTCCGGACGGCGTCGAAGCCGCCGTGCTGCCGTGCGCTGCCGACGGCCACCTCTCGCTGCCGGCGGCGCTGGCATATCTCGCGGCGCGCGATGTCAACGAGGTGCTGGTCGAATCCGGTCCGCGCCTTGCCGGTGCCTTCCTGCGCGCCGGCCTCGTCGATGAACTGGTGGTCTACGCAGCGCCCAAGCTGCTCGGCAGCGCGGCACGCGGGCTGGTCGATCTGCCCGGCCTCGAACGGCTGGCCGACCACCTCGCGCTGCACTTCACCTCGGCCGAATGGGTCGGCCCCGATCTCAAAATCACGGCTCGCACGACGAGCAGGGAACGCTAAGGATGTTTACAGGAATCGTGGAAGCGCTCGGGCGCGTCGACAGGATCGAGCAGGTCGGCGGCGATGTGCGCCTGACCATCGCCACCGACGGCCGCTATCTGGACGGCGTCAATCTCGGCGATTCGATCGCCAGCAACGGCGTCTGCCTGACTGCGGTCGGGCTGCCGGGCAAGGCCTTCATCGCCGATGTCTCGGTGGAAACCCTCGATGCGACCACCGCCCGCCAGTGGCGGGTCGGCACCCGGCTGAACCTGGAACGGGCGCTGACGCCGCACAAGCCGCTCGGCGGCCACATGATGTCCGGCCATGTCGATGGCGTCGGCCATCTGGTCGGGAAGCACGTCGACGCCCGCTCCTGGCGGCTGAGCTTCGAGGCGCCGGCGGCCATCGCCCGCTACATCGCCCGCAAGGGCTCGGTGGCGATCGACGGAGTAAGCTTGACGGTCAACGCGGTCGAAAGATGCCGGTTCGAGGTCAACATCGTGCCGCACACCTGGGAAAACACGACCCTGGGCAGCCTGGAACCCGGCCATCCGGTCAACCTCGAAGTCGACCTGATCGCCCGCTACCTCGAACGCCTGCTGGAGGCCCGCAGTGAGTAATGTCCACCCGATTTCCGAAGCTCGCGGCCGTGGCCTCGACAGTACCGAAGAGATCATTGCCGACATCAAGGCCGGCAAGATGGTCGTCATCATGGATGACGAGGATCGCGAGAACGAAGGCGATCTGATCATGGCGGCGGTGCACTGCCGGCCGGAAGACATCAACTTCATGGCCCGCTTCGGCCGCGGCCTGATCTGCCTGACCCTGACCGCCGAGCGCTGCCGCCAGCTGCGTCTGCCGCCGATGGTCGCCTACGGCGATGACCTGCACCAGACCGCGTTCACGGTGTCGATCGAGGCCTCGCAGGGTGTCACCACCGGCATCTCGGCACATGACCGCGCCGCCACCGTGCAGGCCGCCGTCAAGTCCGATGCCCGCCCCGAAGACCTGGTGCAGCCGGGCCACATCTTTCCGCTGATGGCCCAGCCGGGCGGCGTGCTGACCCGCGCCGGCCATACCGAAGCGGGCTGCGATCTGGCCCGCCTGGCCGGAGTCGAGCCGGCCTCGGTGATCGTCGAGATCCTCAACGACGACGGCACGATGGCGCGCCGTCCGGATCTGGAGATCTTCGCTCGCGAGCACGGACTCAGGATCGGCACCATCGCCGACCTGATCCGCTACCGCCTGCACCACGAGCACACCATCGAGCGGGTTGCCGAAACCACGGTGCGCACCGAGTTCGGCGATTTCCGGCTGGTGACCTATCAGGATGCGGTCGAGAACACGCTGCATCTGGCGCTGGTGCGCGGCAATGTCGAGGCCGACCAGCCGACCCTGGTGCGCGTCCATGTCGGCAACATCCTGTCCGACGTGCTGTGCGTCGAGCATCCGGATTTCTCCTGGCCGCTGCGCAAGGCGCTGAAGCGAGTCGCCGAGGAAGGCAGCGGCGTCGTCGTGCTGCTGCGCAAGACCGCATCGCCGCGCGACCTGGTCAAGCAGATCATCTCGCTGTCGACGCCGCACGCGGCCAGTGCCAATCCGGCCGCCACGGCCGGCGTCGACGATGCCCAGAGCCTGCGCACCTATGGCATCGGCGCCCAGATCCTGATCGATCTCGGCGTGCGCCGGATGCGGGTGCTGTCGGGCTCGTCGTACCGCATGCAGGCGCTGTCCGGCTTCGGTCTCGAAGTCGTCGAATACGTTCACACCCAGTAAGCCACTACCTAGAGCCATTACGTGCCGAAAGCAGCCCCGAAGAAGTCGCAGCCCGCCGCCGCCAGCGTGCACAAGAGTGGCTATGCCGCGCCGCCGAAGCCCGAGAAGGGCCGCTTCCGCCAGAAGCGCATCGCCATCATCAAGACCCGCTGGAACGTCGAGATCGTCGACGCGTTGACCGATGGCGTGGTCAAGTGCCTGAAGGATTGGGGCGTGGCCCCGGCCAAGGTCAAGCACTTCCACGCGCCGGGCGCCTTCGAGCTGCCGCTGGCGGTGTCGGCGCTGATGGACAGCGGCCACTTCGACGGCGTGGTCGCGCTCGGCGCGGTGATTCGCGGCGACACGCCGCACTTCGATTTCGTTGCCGGCGAATGCTCGCGCGGCCTGCGCGAGGCTTCGCAGATCTACAAGACCGCGCTCGGCTTCGGCGTGCTGACCGTCAACACCGCCGAGCAGGCCTTCGAGCGGTGCAAGCCGGGCAAGACCAACAAGGGCTACGAGGCGGCCGCCGCGATGCTGGAAATGATCGCGCTGCTGGATGAAGTCGGTGGCTGAGCCGGGCAGCCCGCAGGCCGGGCAGGGCGTCAATCCGACCAGCCGTCGCGGCCTGGCCCGCCGGCTGACCGTGCAGGCCTTGTATCAGTGGATCCTGAACCAGACGGCGCCGGATACCTTGATCAAGGAATTCCGCGAGATGCCGGACGGCTTCGGCCGTGCCGATCCGCAGTATTTCGCCGAGCTGCTGCGCGGCACGGTCGACGAGGCGGCGGTGCTGACCACGCAGATCGTGCCGCACCTGGACCGGCCGCTGAACCAGCTCGATCCGGTCGAGTACTCGGTGCTGCTGATGGGCGCTTTCGAGCTGAGCCATCGGCCGGAAGTGCCGTACCGCGTGGTGGTCAACGAAGCGGTCAATCTGGCCAAGGTGTTCGGCGCCGAGGACGGCTACAAGTTCGTCAACGGCGTGCTCGACAAGATTGCGCGGCAGACGCGCGTGCACGAGATCAGCGCTGCCGGTTGAGCCATGGATGAGTTCGCACTCATCCGCCGCCACTTCACCGGCCTGACCGCGGCCGGCGCGACCGGCGTGCGTCTCGGCATCGGTGACGACGCGGCGATCCTGGTGCCGCCATCCGGCCAGGAGCTGCTGATGACCAGTGACACCCTGGTCGCCGGCCGGCATTTCCCGCTGCAGACCGCTGCCGCCGACCTCGGCTGGAAGTCGCTGGCGGTGAACCTGTCCGACCTCGCGGCGATGGGGGCGCAGCCGCTGTGGTTCCTGCTGGCGCTGACCTTGCCGGCGTCCGATGACGACCGCTGGCTCGCCGGCTTTGCCTATGGCCTCGGCCTGCTGGCGCGCGACAACGGCATCGCACTGGTCGGCGGCGACACCACCCAGGGGCCGCTGTCGATCACCATCACCGCTGTCGGCAGCGCGCCCGCCGGCATGGCACTGCGTCGCGATGGCGCGCAGGCCGGCGATGTCGTCTGCGTCACCGGCACGCTGGGCGACGCCGCGCTCGGCCTGCGCCGGCTGGCGCCATTGGCGGATAACGCCTGCGCGCAGACCGCGCATGACCTCGCCGAACTGCGCGCCCGGCTTGATCGCCCGACGCCGCGGCTGGCCGCCGGACTTGCGTTGCGCGGGCTCGCTAGCGCCGCCATCGACCTGTCCGACGGCCTCGCCGGCGATCTCGGCCATGTGCTCGCCGCGAGCCGGGTCGGCGCACGGATCGATACCGACGCGCTGCCGATGTCGGCTGCCTTTGCTCGGCAGGCAGAACCCGCTGAACGGCTGGCCCTGCAAGCGGCCGGTGGCGACGACTACGAACTCTGCGTCTGCGTGCCGGCGGCGCGGCTGCAGGCAGCGCAGGCGGCCGTCGCGGCTGCCGGCAGTCGCCTGACCGTGATCGGCGAACTCAGTGCGGAACCGGGTCTGCGCTGGCAGCGGCACGGCCAGACGATCGATGGCCCGCAGCATGGCTATCGGCATTTCGAGGGCGCTGCGCGGCATGGCTGAACCAGCGCCGATCGGCGTCTTCGATTCCGGCCTCGGCGGTCTGTCGGTGCTGCGCGAGATCGCCGCGAAGCGTCCCGACCTGTCGACGATCTACGTCGCCGATTCCGGGTACTGCCCGTATGGCGCCAAGTCGGCCGACCAGATTATCGCGCGCGCGGAAGCGATCACCGAATTCCTGCTCGGCCAGGGCGCGCAGCTGATCGTCGTGGCCTGCAATACGGCGACGATCGCCGCAGTGGAATACCTGCGCGCGCATTACTCGGTGCCGTTTGTCGGCATGGAGCCGGCAGTGAAGCCGGCGGTGGCGGCAACCCGCTCCGGCGTGATCGGCGTGCTGGCCACCGGCGCGGCGCTGGCCGGCGACAAGCTGCATCGCTTGATCGACCGGCACCGCGGCGAGGTCAGGGTGATCACCCAGCCGTGTCCGGGACTGGTCGAGCAGGTCGAGCACGGCGACCTCGACGGTCCGGAGACCCGGCGCCTGCTGGCCGAGTACGCGCTGCCGCTGGTCGCCGCCGGAGCCGACGTGCTGGTGCTGGGCTGCACGCATTACCCCTTCCTGCGCGCCACTTTGGCGGATATCGTCCGCACCGGCGTGACTTTGCTGGATACTGGCGAGGCGGTGGCGCGCCGGGTCGACAGCCTGCTGCCACCGGCGTCGGTCGTGATCGGGGTGCCGACCGCAGCGCGGCGCTGGTTCAGCAGCGGCGATCCGATGCAGATGGAGGCCATCGGCGGTCGGCTCTGGGGGGCGTCCCTGAGGGCGCAGCCGCTGGTGGCGTGAACACAAGGCGGCACTGTTTTCGGCTTCTGCTCCGGCCTGCGGCATTCACCGCGCGAGCTGGGCGCTTTCGTGCTGCGGTCCAGCGATGGGCAGCCGCAGCGTCACACGGATATTCCAGGGGTAGTGCGTGAAATCTTTGCGAGTGGCGGTTGCCGCTTTGGCCATGGCCGCATTGTCGGCCTGCAACGGCAGTTCGAATACCGATGGCGATCCCGGCCCCGGGCCGGGCCCGGGCCCGGGGCCAAGCCCGACGGTGACCATCGATCCGGTCAGCGGCTTCCTCAACACCAGCACGCCGATCGAACAGCAGAACGTCAATTCCGGCGCGGCGCCGCTGCGCATCGCGGTGGGCACCACGGCGACCTCGGAGACGATCACCGTCGCCGGTACCAGCCGTCGCTACGTGCTGCTGCGGCCGACGGCGCAGCTGTCGAACCCGCCGCTGCTGGTGATGCTGCATCCCTCGTTCACCTCCGCGGAGACGATGGCAAACACCACCAATGTCTCCGATTACGCGCTGACCCAGGGCTTCTGGGTGGTGCTGCCGCAGTCGCAGTCCGGCGGCTGGAACGACGACGCCGTGCCCAGCCGTGACGACGATGTGCTGTTCGTCTCCCAGCTGATCGACACGCTGGTTGCCCAGGGCAGCGTCGATCCGACGCGCGTCTACGCCACCGGATTTTCCAGCGGCGGCTTCATGACCCAGCGCCTGGTCTGCGATCTGCCGGGCAAGATTGCCGCGTTCGCCATCGATGCCGCGACGATGCGCAATTCGATGGCCGCGACCTGCGGCAGTCCGAGCGTGGTGCGACCGAAGCTCTACTTCCTCGGCACCGCCGACCTGATCGTGGCCTACAACGGCGTGTTTCCGGAGATGCCGAACGGCCAGCGCTCCGCCGACGGCACGATGGCGTTCTGGTCCGCCCAGCAGGGCTGTGACGATCCGGTGGTTTCGGCGCAGCTGCCGGACCGCGCAGCCGATGGCACCCGGGTGACGCGCAATGTCTACGGCGGCTGTCGCGGTGGCACCCGGCTGGAGCTGTACACCATCACCGGCGGCGGTCACGCCTGGCCGGGCGGTGATTCGTCGCTGTTCGGCGTCACCACGCGTGACATCCAGGCCACCGGCCTGCTCTGGAACTTCTTCAGCGGTTACCGGCGCTAGAGGCCGTCACGACATGCCGCCGATTGCCCGCCCGCTGGCTGCCCGACGTTCGTGAACCCGAGCGGGAAATCCGCGCGCAACGCCTGGCGGCCGAAAGCTTCGTTGATCCTGCGTTCGCCGGTGCATCTGCTCGCCTTCGGCTTCGGGATCGGGCTGATGCCGAAGGGGCCGGGCACGGCGGGCACGCTGGTCGGCATTCCCCTGTTCCTGGCGATGATGGGGCTCAGCCTGCCGTGGTTCGGACTGCTGCTGCTGGTGTTGACACTTTTCGGCTGCTGGCTGTGCGGCGCCTCCGCGCAGCGTCTCGGCGTGCACGACTACGGCGGCATCGTCTTCGACGAGATCGTCGGCTATGTGGTTGCCGCAGTGCCGCTGCTGCCGGTGCTGGCGCTGAATCGCCACGATCTGGTGGCCGGCATGGCCGCAGCTTTCGTACTGTTCCGCATTTTCGACATCTGGAAGCCTTGGCCGATCGGCTGGCTCGATGCCCGCCTGCACGGCGGGGTCGGAATCATGGTTGACGATCTGGTCGCCGGCCTGTTCGCCGCCGCCGTGCTGGCGGCCGGACTGGTGGCGATCGGCTGAGCGCGGCCGGGTGCCAGGCGGCTGTAATCGGCGGCATAATTGGTAAGGTACCGTACTATATACTGTCACCTCGACGGGGCAGCACTGGGATGGTGCAGTGCGATAGCCGCGTTACAATACGGTAAAGTATTGATCCGATTTCCCAGTCCTCGAGTGCGCCATGTCTGTTGAACGCGATGTGATGGAGTACGACGTTGTCATCGTTGGTGCCGGCCCGGCCGGCCTGTCTGCGGCCTGCCGTCTGAAACAGAAGGCGGCCGAAGCCGGTGGCGAGATTTCTGTCTGCGTGGTCGAGAAGGGCTCGGAAGTCGGCGCCCATATCTTGTCGGGTGCGGTGTTCGAGCCACGTGCGCTGACCGAGCTGTTCCCGAACTGGAAGGAACTCGGCGCACCGCTGGAAACGCCGGTGGTCCGCGACGACATCTACCTGTTCCGCAGCGAGACCGCCGCCGTCAAGCTGCCCGGCCTGTTCGTGCCGAAGCCGATGCACAACGAAGGCAACTACATCATTTCCCTCGGGAAACTGGTGCGCTGGCTGGGCGCGCAGGCGGAAGGACTGGGTGTCGACATCATCCCTGAGTTCGCAGCGCAAGACGTCATCATCGAAGGCGGGGTGGTCCGTGGCATCACCATCGGCGACAAGGGTGTCAACCGCCATGGCGAGCAGACCGACAACTTCGCACCGGGCCCGGAAATCCGCGCCAAGTACACCTTCTTCGCCGAGGGCTGCCGCGGCCACATCGGCAAGCGTCTGCTGAAGGAATTCCAGCTCGACAAGGATGCCGATCCGCAGCATTACGGCATCGGCATCAAGGAGCTGTGGAAGGTCGATCCGGCCAAGCACCAGCCGGGTCTGGTCGTCCACGGCGCCGGCTGGCCGCTGGGCCTCGGTTCGGAAGCGACTGGCGGCTCGTTCCTGTACCACCTCGAGGACAACCAGGTGGTGGTCGGCCTGATCGTCGACCTGTCGTACTCGAATCCCTACCTGTCGCCGTTCGACGAGTTCCAGCGCTTCAAGCATCACCCGAAGATCGCCGAGCACCTCGAAGGCGGCACGCGCCTGTCGTACGGCGCCCGTGCGATTGCCAAGGGCGGCTTCAACTCGCTGCCGAAGATGAGCTTCCCGGGCGGCGTGCTGGTCGGCTGCGACCTCGGCACGATGAACTTCTCGAAGATCAAGGGCAGCCACACGGCGATGAAGAGCGGCATGCTCGCCGCCGAAGCGGCCGCCAAGGTGCTGCTGGCCGGTACGGAAGGCGGCGACGACCTGACCGGCTACACGGCCGATTTCAAGGCCAGCTGGCTCTACGACGAGCTGTACCGCAGCCGCAACTTCGGCCCGGCGATCCACAAGTTCGGCATCCTGTTCGGCGGCGCCTTCAACTGGGTCGACCAGAACCTGTTCGGCGGCAAGATTCCGCTGACGCTGCATGACACCACGCCGGACCATGCGACCCTGAAGCCGGCCTCGCAGAGCGCGAAGCCGGCCTACCGCAAGCCGGACGGCAAGCTGTCCTTCGACAAGCTGTCGTCGGTGTTCCTGTCCTCGACGAACCACGAAGAAGAGCAGCCGGTGCACTTGAAGCTGGCCGACGCGACGATCCCGATCGCCAGGAACCTGCCGCTGTACGACGAGCCGGCGCAGCGCTACTGCCCGGCCGGCGTCTACGAGGTGATCGGCGAGGGCAGCGACAAGCGCTTCCAGATCAACGCCCAGAACTGCGTGCACTGCAAGACCTGCGATATCAAGGACCCGGCGCAGAACATCACCTGGATCGCGCCGGAAGGCTCGGGCGGTCCGAACTACGCGGCGATGTAATCTGCTGGCCCTGCCCCCACCCGGCCTGATGGCGACCCGTGACATGTCCGAACTGAAGAAGCTGCTGGATCAGAACCGCGCCTGGTCGCGGAGCATCGAGGAGGCCCAGCCCGGCTTCTTCGCCAGCCTGTCGAAGCAGCAGGTGCCCGAATACCTGTGGATCGGCTGCGCCGACAGCCGCGTGCCGGCCAACGAGATCATCGGCCTGCCGCCGGGCGGCGTGTTCGTGCACCGCAATATCGCCAACGTGGTGGTGCATACCGATCTGAACTGCCTGTCGGTGCTGCAGTACTCGGTCGACGTGCTGAAGGTGAAGCACATCCTGGTGGTCGGCCATTACGGCTGCGGCGGTGTGCTGGCGGCGCTGAACGGTACCCGGGTCGGCCTCGCCGACAACTGGCTGCAGCACGTCCGCGACGTCATCGTGCGCTTCCGCAAGAAGCTCGATGCCGAGCCGGACTTGGCCAAGCGCGGCGACCTGCTGTGCGAGTTCAACGCGATCTCGCAGGCCGCCCATGTCTGCGAGACGACGATCATCCAGGACGCCTGGGAACGCGGCCAGCCGGTGCAGGTGCACGCCTGGGTCTATGGCCTGAAAGATGGGCTGATCCACGAGACCGGCGTCAGCATCGGTGGTGTCGCGGAACTGGACATGCTGCGCAGGAACGGCCTGTTCGGCGACGGTGCCTGATCATTGATTCGGCCACGAAATAGCGAGACGGGATGCAGCGCCTGAATTCCAAGCCAGCGTTCGTCCGAGACGGCGCTCGTGGCCGAATCAATAATGAAATCAATGCGTTTTTGCTGTTGATCCGGCCCTGCGTCTGTCGCGGGCAAGGGCTCCGATCAATCCGGTAGCCGGCTTACGTTCTACTATTTGATGGCCGGATCAAGAACTGTCAATCAACTACTGTGGTTCGCTAGAGAGAGAAGATGAAAGCACTGGTCAGCGTCAAAAGAGTGATCGACTACAACGTTCGCATCCAGGTCAAGCCGGACGGCTCGGGCGTGGTGGTCGACGGTGTCAAGCACAGCGTCAACCCGTTTGACGAGATCGCGATGGAAGAGGCGGTGCGCCTGAAGGAAAAGGGCAAGCTGACCGAAATCATCGCCGTCACCGTCGGTGGCGCGAAGTGCGAGGAAACCCTGCGCACCGCGCTGGCCTTCGGCGCCGACCGCGCCGTGCACGTCAAGGTCGACGACGAGATCCAGCCGCTGACCGCCGCGAGCGCGCTCGCCGCCGTGTTCAAGAAGGAAGGCGCGGAACTGTTCTTCCTCGGCAAGCAGGCGATCGACGACGACGCCGCGCAGACCGGCCAGATGGTCGCCGCCCTGCTCGACCTGCCGCAGGCGACGTTCGCCTCCAAGGTGGAAATCGACGGCGGCAAGGCCACGGTCACCCGTGAAGTCGACGCCGGCCTCGAAACCCTGGAATTCGACCTCCCGGGCATCATCACCACCGACCTCCGCCTCAACGAGCCGCGCTACCTCAAGCTGCCGGACATCATGAAGGCGAAGAAGAAGCCGATCGAAGTCGTCGGCCTCGGCGATCTCGGCGTCACTGCCGCCGCCGGCCTGAAGTCGGTCAAGACCGCCAACCCGCCGAAGCGCTCGAAGGGCGTGATGGTCAAGACGGTCGACGAACTGGTCACCGCGCTCAAGGCCAAGGGCCTGATCTAAGCGTCTTCCCATTTTCAGGAGCATTCCCGTGAGCAAGATTCTCGTCATCGGCCAGCACGCCGACGGCAAGCTGAACAGCGGTATCGCCAAGGTCGTCAACGCGGCGAAAGGCATCGGCGGTGAGATTCACGTCGCCGTGTTCGCCAACGACGGCGCGGCCGTTGCCGCCCAGGCTGCGGCCCTCGACGGCGTCGCCAAGGTGCTGGTCGTCGACCGCGCCGGCAACGACGACTACGTCGCCAGCGCCATCGCCCCGCAGATCGTCGCGCTGACCCAGAGCGGCGGCTACAGCCACGTGCTGGCCGCCGGCACCACCAGCGGCAAGGACTTCCTGCCGCGCGTCGCCGCCAAGCTCGGCGTCCAGCAGGTGTCGGACATCATGGCCGTGCACTCGGCGACCAGCTTCGATCGCCCGATCTACGCCGGCAACGCGATCCTGACCGTCGAGGCCCCGGCCGCGCCGGCGATCGTCGCCACCGTCCGTCTGGCCTCGTTCCAGGCCACCGGCGCTGCTGCTGCCGCCGCGCCGATCGAGAAGATCAGCGTCGATGCGGTGATCCCGGGCCACACCCGCTTCGTCAAGCTGGAAGCGCAGAAGAGCGAGCGTCCGGAACTGCAGAGCGCCAACCGTGTCGTCTCCGGCGGCCGTGCGCTGGGTTCAAGCGAGAACTTCGAGATCATCTACAAGCTGGCCGACAAGCTGAAGGCCGGCGTCGGCGCCAGCCGCGCGGCGGTCGACTCGGGCTACGTGCCGAACGACATGCAGGTCGGCCAGACCGGCAAGATCATCGCCCCTGAGCTGTATTTCGCGATCGGCATCTCGGGCGCGATCCAGCATCTCGCCGGCATCAAGGACGCCCGCACCATCGTCGCCATCAACAAGGATCCGGAAGCGCCGATCTTCGAAGTGGCGGACTACGGTCTGGTCGGTGACCTGTTCGCGATCGTGCCGGAACTCGAAGCCAAGGCCTGATTGCAGCAACCCGCATCGCGTTGAACCACGGAGGCCGGGCAACCGGCCTTCGTCTTTTCCGCAGCAGGGAAAAACATGGCTTACCAGTCGATCTTCGCGAAGGACCTGTTCAAGGGCCAGACCATCGTGGTCACCGGCGGGGGCTCCGGCATCGGCCGCTGCACCGCGCACGAGCTGGCGGCGCTCGGCGCCCGGCTGGTGCTGACCGGCCGCAAGCAGGACAAGCTGGACCGCGCCGTCGCCGAGATCCGCGAGGACGGCGGCCAGGCCGACAGCTGCAGCTTCGACATTCGCGACGAGGAGGCGGTGAAGACGGCGGTGGCCGCGATCGTGGCCAGGCACGGCGTGATCCACGGCCTGGTCAACAATGCCGGCGGCCAGTATCCGGCGCCGCTGGCGAGCATCGGCAAGAAGGGCTGGGACGCGGTGGTCGCCAACAATCTCACCGGCGGCTTCCTGATGAGCCGCGAGGTCTACCTGCAGAGCATGCAGGCGCATGGCGGCGCCATCGTCAACATGATTGCCGACATGTGGGGCGGCATGCCGGGCATGGCCCACAGCGGCGCCGCCCGCGCCGGCATGATGAATCTCACCGAAACCGCCGCGCTGGAATGGGCGGCGGACGGCGTCCGGGTCAATGCGGTGGCACCCGGCTACATCATTTCCAGCGGCATGGACCATTACGACGAGCGCTTCCGCACCGAGGTGATCTCGAAGATGGCCGAGGTCGCGCCGTTGAAGCGGATGGGCAGCGAAAGCGAGATCGCCAGCGCCATCGTCTATTTGCTGTCGCCGGCGGCGGCGTTCGTCACCGGGGCCTGCCTGCGGATCGACGGCGGCACCAGCCTGTCGCCGCGCGCGTTTCCATTGGCCGGCAGCGGCAACACGGTGCCGTTCGAAGGCTTTCATCGCGCGGTGAAACCGGCCGCCATCGACTGAGTGCGGGCCAGCCGATCCGCGGTCCCGCGACGGCGGTTCGGCGGTGTTCAGGATCGCGTGACGGACGCCGATCGATACGCGAAGATAGACCCGCACGCCGCGAGCGCCGGAACCTTCCATGGGCACACAGATCGCCGTCACGTTGAGGCCAGACGAGCCCTTCGATCTGAACGCGCGCCTGACCTTGCTGGTCACCGAACTGGCGGACAAGTGGCTGACGCCGGAGCCGGATCGACGGGCGATTCCCCGCGCCAGGATCCTGCTGATCACCCGGCATCGCCAGCAGGAAATCGTGCTGACCCCGCACAGCCCGAAAGCGTCGTGGCGGCAGTACGAGTTCTGGTATCTCGGCGGTCGCTCGGAAGTCCGCCTGTCGATCAAGCGGACCTAGTCCACGCGCTGACACGGCGGCGCTCCGGTGCTGGGAACTCGGTGGCGGCCCTGATCGGCCGGAGCCGGCAACGGCCGACCGGTCCCGCCGGCGAATCTCAGATTGCCTGGCCGATCTTGAAGATCGGCAGGTACATCGCCACCACCAGCCCGCCGACCAGCACGCCGAGCACGACCATGATCATCGGCTCCAGCAGCGCGGTGAGGTTGTCGACCAGCGAGTCCACCTCTTCCTCGTAGAAGTCGGCGAGCTTGGCGCACATGTGGTCGAGCGAGCCGGACTCTTCGCCGATCGCGACCATCTGCACCGCCATCGCCGGGAACAGGCCGCTCTGCTGCATCGTCAGCTGCAGCTGCTGGCCGGTGGAGACCTGGTCGCGCATCTGCAGGATCGCTTCGGTGAACACGATGTTGCCGGCCGCCCTGGCGACCGATTCCATCGCCTCCACCAGCGGCACGCCGGCGGCGAACATCGTCGACAGCGTGCGGGCAAAGCGCGCCACCGCCGACTTGTAGAGGATGTCGCCGACCACCGGCAGCCGCAGCATCAGCCGGTCGGTGAAGCGCCGTACCTTCGGCGAGCGGACATGCGCCTCGCGCAGGCCGAAGAAGGCGATCAGGCCGCCGAGCAGGATCACCCACCAGTCTTCCTGGATGAAGTCGGACAGCGCCACCACCATCTTGGTGAACGCCGGCAGATCGGCGCCGAAGCCCTGGAACAGCGACGCGAACTGCGGCACCACGAAGTACAGCAGGATGCCGGTGACGATGAAGGCGACGACGATCACCGCCGCCGGATAGGTCAAGGCCTTCTTGACCTTCTTCTTCATCGACTCGGTCTTTTCCTTGTAGGTGGCGATCTTGTCGAGCAGGGCCTCGAGTGCGCCGGAGCGTTCGCCGGCGTCGACCAGATTGACGAACAGGTCGTCGAAGTGGCGCGGATACTTGGCCAGCGACTCGGCGAGCGTGGCGCCGCCTTCGATGTTCGACTTGATGCCCAGCACCATTTCGCCCATCGACGGATTGGCGTGACCGCGGCCGACGATTTCCAGGGACTGCACCAGCGGCACGCCGGCCGACATCATGGTCGCCAGCTGGCGGCTGAACACCGCGATGTCCTGGCCCTTGATCGGCTTCTTCTGCTTGCCGAACAGCGACAGCTGCTTGTTGACCCGGGTCGGGTTGATGCCCTGCTTGCGTAGCTGCAGCTTGATCGCGGCTTCGCTCGGCCCTTCGGACACGCCCTTGACCACGGCGCCCTTGCGGTCGCGGCCTTCCCACTTGAAGGTCGAATCCTTGAGAGGTGCGTTTGCGGCGGCCATGGCTATCCCGTGTTCGTTGCCGGCCACGGCCATCGGGTTGTCGCGGCGCGCGCCGGAGCAATGGTTGCGGCTCTGGATTCCGCGCCATGCCGCCTGTTTTCAGAGGCCTTGCGCGGCTTCAAGAGTACCGCTAATCGGTGGTGACGCGGTTCGCTTCGGTAAGGTCGATGGTGCCGTCCAGCACCTTGCGCAGCGCCGATTGACGGAGCGTGCGGATGCCCTCGCGCTGGGCCTGGTCGGCGATGTCGATCGCGTTGCCGCCTTCCATGATCACCCGCGAAATCGCTTCGGTGACCGGCATCACCTGGTAGATGCCGGTGCGGCCCTTGTAGCCGCCGTTGCACTGGTCGCAGCCGACCGCCTTGAACAGCGTGAAGCCGGGGGCGGCGATCTGCTCGGCGGCGAAGCCCTCGCGCAGCAGTTCCTCCTTCGGCACCCGGTCGGGGCGGCGGCAGAACTTGCACAGCTTGCGGGCCAGGCGCTGGGCGATGATCAAGGTCACGCAGCTCGCCACGTTGTAGGCCGGCACCCCCATGTTCAGCAGGCGGGTCAGCGTCTGCGGCGCGTCGTTGGTGTGCAGCGTCGACAGCACCAGGTGGCCGGTCTGCGCGGCCTTGATCGCGATCTCCGCGGTTTCCAGATCGCGGACCTCGCCGACCATGATCACGTCCGGGTCCTGACGCAGGAAGGCCTTCAGCGCGGCGGCGAAGGTCAGGCCCTGCTTGACGTTGACATTGACCTGGTTGATCCCCGGCAGATTGATTTCGCAGGGGTCCTCGGCGGTGGAGATGTTGCAGTCGTCGGTGTTGAGGATGTTCAAGCCGGTGTACAGCGACACGGTCTTGCCGGAGCCGGTCGGGCCGGTCACCAGGATCATGCCCTGCGGCTTCGACAGCGCCTTCAGGTACAGCTCCTTCTGGTCCGGCTCGTAGCCCAGCGCATCGATGCCGAGCATCGCGCTCGACGCATCGAGAATACGCATCACGACCTTTTCGCCCCACAGCGTGGGGCAGGTGGAGACGCGGAAATCGATCGCCTTGTTGACCGACAGCTTCAGCTTGATGCGGCCGTCCTGCGGCACCCGGCGCTCGGCCAGATCGAGCCGCGCCATCACCTTCAGGCGCGCGGCCAGGCGACCGCCCATCTGCACCGGCGGGGTGGCGATCTCGCGCAGTTCGCCGTCCATCCGGTAGCGGATGCGGTACTTCTTCTCGTAGGGCTCGAAGTGGATGTCGGAGGCGCCGCGGTTGATTGCGTCGATCAGGACCTTGTTGACGTAACGGATGATCGGCGCGTCGTCGGCATCGCCGCCGTTGCCGGCACCGGCGTCGGCCCCGGGATCGACGTCGCCCCCTTCGACTTCGAGATTCTCCAGGTCTTCGTCACCGCCCTGCAGCGCCGTGGCCTGCACGGCGGCGACCGCCGCCTCGATGCCCTTGGTGAGCTTGTCCTCCTCGACCAGGATGCCTTCGACCAGATAGCCGGTCGCGAACTTGACCTCGTCGAGGGCCTGCAGGCGGGTCGGGTCGGACAGCGCGACGAACAGCTTGCGGTCGCGCTTGTAGATCGGCAGCACGTGATGCTTGCGCATCAGCTTTTCGTTGATCTCGCGCGCCAGCGGCGCTTCGATGGTCAAGGTCGACAGATCGATCAGCGGCGTGCCGAACTCGATGCTGGCGATCTCGGCCAGCCGGCCGGGGTTGATCAGCTTCGATTCGACGACCACCGAAACGAAGTGCGAGCCGGTCTTGGCGGCCTTGGCCTGCGCATCGCGCGCCTGCTCCTCGGTCAGCAGACCGTCGTTGATCAGGCGGCGCGGCAGGCCGCCGATGAAGGTGCTGAATGGAACGGTCTGGACGTTGGTGACCACGAATCTCGCCTTGAAACGATCGACCCTGCGGCAGCGCGGATGCGCAGCCTGCGTGCGGGGCCATCGGCCGGATCGGCAACCGGGGCCTGTGACGGAACGCTACACCGACCGGCGGAGCCGGACCAGCACTGCCAGACGGCTTCGACGGCCGACCGGCACCTTGTGTCGATTCTGCCGGATTCCGCCGCCGGCCGGCCGCGCGCTCAGCGGAACAGGTAGCGCCCGGTTTCCGGGTTGCCCTTGCGCCAGACCACGCTGTCGAGGAAGTAGTGATGCACGTTGATGAAGATCCAGGCAGCCAGCAGGAAGGCGTAATCGCCGACGCCGGCGATCAGCGACGGTGCCGCCGTGGCCAGCCACTTCGGTCCCATCCAGAAGCCGAGATAACCGAGCCCCAGCGCGATGGCATAGAACAGCACCATGCGCAGGCCGAAGCGCGCCGGGTGCCGGGTTCCGCCGGTCTGCGCCTGCTGGTAGTTCAGTTCGTAACGCCAGACGACAACCATGTACTGGATCGAATGCAGCGCCGGGAAGATCAGGGTCAGCACCGGGTCGCGGTACAGCAGCCACAGGTACAGCGCCACCGTGTAGCCGACCAGCCCGTTGATCGGCGGCAGCGCCCGCGTCGTCCGCCACTTCAGGCCGAGCATCGCCAGCACCGCGGCCGAACTCAGGCCGGCGATGATCTCCAGCGCCGTCAGGATCGGCGCCGGCGTGGCGAAGGTGTAATAGGCGATGCCCCAGTAATCGGCCTTGTAGGCGATCGCGTTGCCGAGCAGCCACGACAGGAACCAGACCACGTAGGCGTTCCACAGCAGGATCTTCTTTTCGGTCTCGGTGAAGAAGCGCCGCTTCAGCACCGAGTCGAGCATCAGCATGCCGTAGCCCTGCTTCACGTAATGCCAGCCGACGGTGAAGAACATCAGGTTGACGCTGTAGCCGAGCGCGCGGGCGTTCTTGGTCAGCAGGCACCACAGGAAGAAGCCGATCAGCGCCAGCGGCACGGCGATGCCGGCGATCAGGTAGCGGATCCGCCATTCGCGCGGGTACTCGGCGGCAAAGCCGCGCCGCGTGAAGTCGCGATAGAACAGGTGATACGAGTGCGCGAAATGCGGGTTGTTGATGAAGTGCGCGATCGCGGTGGTGATCACCAGCACGTCGGCGTACTGCTTCCAGTCGCCGGGCAGCAGCGCGAACCACGGAATGATCAGCAGGGTCGCGCCGCCGAGACAGAAGAAATCGGTCCACGGCCCGAACAGGTAGCCCGGCTCCTGGGCGACGCCGGTCTTCGGGGCATCGACGGACCGGGTGGGCGACGCCGTGGTGTCAGGCAGCGGGGAAGCGGTGGCGCTCATCGGGCAGTCGGTGCAGGGGCAATGAAGGAAACGTAGCCCGTGCCGAATTGGCGATGCAAGCCGCGTCCCGGGCTTCAGGCCGGCGGTGACGGCGAGCGGGCGGCGGTGTCCCGGCAGCCGGGGCCGTCTTCCGCGATCGGCTTGGCCAGGGGATCTTCCGGCACGAAGGCACCGAGGCCACGGGCCATCTCGGCGGCAGCCGCGCAGCGGCCCAGCTTCACCGCCAGCGGGATCGCCGCCTTCAGCAGTTCGGCGCGGCCGCTGTCCGGCAGCGCCCTGACCTTCCACCAGCGCATGCCGTCGTCGTGGAGCAGGGCGAATGCGGCCTCGGTCTGGCCGTCGGCAGCGAGTCTCGCCGCCAGCTGTGCCCGCGCCCGCATGTCCAACGGATTGCGCCTGACCGCTTCGCGCAGCAGCGCCGTCGGCCCGGCGTCGACACCGGCACCGACCGCCGATGCGGCATCGGGATGCCGGATCAGCAGGCTGGCGAGATCGCGGTAGAGGTACGGTACGGCCGGAAACCGGCGGATCTGGTCCGCCAGTTCGCGCGCCGCCAGCCGGGCGGCGTCGCGGCGTTTCGCGTCATCGGCAGCGCTGTCGGCCGCCGCGGTATAGGCGTTCACGAACCATTCGCGCGCCGGGAGGTACGAAGGCTGGGTCGCGACCAGCAGTGCGGAGTAGCGGCCGTAGAACTTCTCGTCGCCGGCCAGCTGGGTGCACAGGCGCAGCGCGCATTGCCCGGTGGTCATCGCGTGATAGGCGCTTTGCAGCCCGAGGGTGGCGATGAGCCACAGCAGCAGGCCGCCGATCACGGTCAGCAGCATCGGCCGGGAGACGTGACGGCCGGGGTCGAGGTGACGGACATCGTCCCGCAGCACATCAAGACGCCCGAGATACAGGCCGGCGAGCAGCGCCAGCGGCATCACGTAGAAGATGAAGTTCAGTGCCGCATGGCCGAACAGGCAGCACAGGGCGGCGACCAGGCCCGCCGCTTCGACGAAGCCAGGACGGTCGTCGACCCGGCGCGCCGTTCGCCACAGGCGCAGCGCCGCCAGGGCTACGCTCAGCGCCAGCAGCACCAGCAGCCCGAACAGCGGCGGGCCGCCTTCGGCGAGCATCTGCAGGTAGTCGTTGTGGGCGAGGTCGCCGGTGGTCGACAGCTCGTCCGGGCTGCGAACCATCAGGTAGCGAACCTTGTAGGTACCGAGCCCGCTGCCATACCAAGGGCCGTCCTCGACCATCCGCCAGGTCGACTTCAGCATCTCCAGCCGGTCGCTGGTCGAATTGTCGCTGTCCATCGCCGCGAACCGCGACAGCGCGCTGGCGTGGTGCTGGAACGGCGCGATGAGCGCGAGCAGGGCGGCGAAACTCAGAATGCTGGCGGCCAGGGTTTTCCAGGCGCTGCGGTCGTGGCGGACCAGCAGGGCGCCGAGCACCACCAGGCCCAGCACGAAACTCAGATGGCCGCCGCGCGACGCGGTGGCCGCGAGGCAGGCCAGCGCCAGCAGCGCGAATGCGGCCGTTCCCGACCGCAGGGCGCGGCCGAGGCCGTCGGCGCGCAGGCGCGTGTGCAGGCGGACGATCGCCGAGACCGCAAAGACATTGCAGAACGCCGCGAAGGCGTTGACGTCCTCGAACACCGAGAACGGCCGGCTGCGGATGATCAGGAAATCGATCACGCCGAGCACCAGCACCAGCGCGGCAACCACCCGGACCAGCGCCAGGCCCGCGGCCCAGGCGCATGCATCGCGAAACGCCACGACGGCGACCAGATAGCCCAGCGGCAGCGCCGCCAGCACCCAGCCGACGGTCGCGCTGGTGCCCGGCAGCTGGCTCCAGCGCGGCATCACCAGCAGCCACAGAGCCAGCGCCAGCAGGCTGACGCTCGTCAGGGTCAGCGGCAGAGTGGGCAGCGTGGCTTGATGCCCCTCGTGGCGATCTCCCGTAACGCCAATGGCGAGCATCAGGATCACCAGCAGCAGCGCCGATGCTGTCACCAGCGAGGTCGTGTCGACGCCGCCGACATGCAGGACAGCACCTGCCACCGCCAGCGCCAGCAGCAGGGCAGACAGGGAATATGCGGCTGGCTTCACGTCGTGCTCCTGAGCCGGAAACGAAAACGCCGCCTTGGCGGCGGCGTTTTCGACGGCTGCTTGATCGGATCGGATGCGGCGGTGATCAGGTTAGCCGTGGCGCGGGACCGGGATCAGCGGCAAGCCTGCGGCAGGTACTTGCCCGGGATCGTGCCGGTGTTGCAGGCCCAGGTCAGCGTGCCGCTGCTCGATGCCGTCGGCGTGAACACCAGCGTCTTGTCGTCGATCGCCGTCTGGCCGGTGCTCTTGGCGGTGACGGTGATGGCGCCATCGGTGACCGACAGCGAGGCCACGTACTTGGTCGCATCGTTGATGCAGCCTGCAGCCGACGCGTCGGTCGGCAGCGTGCCGGACGAGGCGAACGATTCAGTGACCGCCGACTTGCAGGCATCGGCCGCCACCACCACTTCGCTGACCTTGGCGCGGTTCGCGTAGTCCTGGTAGGCCGGCAGTGCGATGGCGGCGAGGATGCCGATGATCGCGATGACGATCATCAGTTCGATCAGGGTGAAGCCTTGCTGGACCTTCTTCATGGGAGTGCTCCGGGTGTGGTGGCGGAAGTCGCGGATTCGGGGTGCGTCGCGGTGACCTGGGAGCAACCGCTGTGCCACGACGTGCCTTGGGAAAAGTCTTTGGAAATCAAAGGGGATTCCGCAGACGACAGCGCGGGCGACTGACACGATGCGAGCGGTCCTGGTCGCAAGCTGACAAAAATTGTCGTCTCGGATCGCGCCGCTGCTGTCCGGCCTTGTCGCCGCTGCAGCGTGATCGGCCTCGACGCGGGGCAAGCGGGGCGGCTGCAGTCCGCAGGGCGCGGGGCCAGCGGAACCAGCCTGTAAACTGTGCGCCCCCGCAGCCCGTCGCCCTGACGCGCCTCAACCCCAGCCGCCTCATGAAAGCCGATTACAGCCCCGTCGAAGTCGAGTCCAGCGCCCAGGCGTTCTGGGCAGCCAACCAGTGCTTCAAGGCGGTCGAAAAGCCGGGTGCCGACAAGTTCTACTGCCTGTCGATGTTCCCGTACCCGTCCGGCAAGCTGCACATGGGCCACGTGCGCAACTACACGATCGGCGACGTGATCAGCCGCTACCAGCGGATGAAGGGCAAGAACGTGCTGCAGCCGATCGGCTTCGACGCTTTCGGCCTGCCGGCCGAGAACGCCGCGATCAAGAACAAGGTGCCGCCGGCCGAGTGGACCTATTCGAACATCGACACCATGTGCGGGCAGCTGAAACAGCTCGGCATCGGCTACGACTGGGATCGGAAACTCGCCACCTGCGAGCCGGACTACTACCGCTGGCAGCAGTGGTTCTTCACCGAGCTTTTGAAGCGCGGCCTGATCTACCGCCGCAATTCGCGAGTCAACTGGGACCCGGTCGACCAGACCGTGCTGGCCAACGAGCAGGTCATCGACGGCCGCGGCTGGCGCAGTGGCGCGATCGTCGAGCAGCGCGAGATTCCGCAGTGGTTCCTGAAGATCACCGCGTACGCCGACGAGCTGCTGGCCGAGGTCAAGCAGCTCGAACACTGGCCGGAAGCGGTGCGGCGCATGCAGGAGAACTGGATCGGGCGTTCGGAAGGGCTGGAGATCGATTTCACCGTCGCCGGCCGCGACGAGAAGCTGACCGTCTTCACCACCCGTCCGGACACGCTGTACGGCGTCACCTTTGTGTCGGTGGCCGCCCAGCATCCGCTGGCACTGGAAGCCGCCGCGCGGGATGCCACCGTGGCTGCCTTCGTCGAGGAAGCGAGCCGTGGCGACGTCACCGAAGCAGCGATGGAAACGATGGAGAAGCGCGGCGTCGCGCTGGGCGTCGACGTCATCCATCCGCTGACTGGCGAACGGATTCCGGTCTATGCCGCGAACTTCGTGCTGATGAGCTACGGCTCGGGTGCGGTGATGGCGGTGCCGGGGCATGACCAGCGGGATTGGGAGTTCGCGACCAAGTACAACCTGCCGATCAAGCAAGTGGTGGAAGCAGAGATTCAGTACGCCCATCTCAAAAACCCGGTAAGCAACCCTCAGAACACAAACTTTTATCTATACGTTCCTACTCAATGGAAGGATTGGTACGCAACAAAAGGCGTTGGTCCATTGGTTAACTCCGCTGAGTTCGACGGCTTGCGCTTCCATGACGCGTTCGACGGCATCGCCGCCAAGCTCGAAGCGCAGAACGCCGGTCGCCGCCGCATCAACTACCGCCTGCGCGACTGGGGCGTGTCGCGCCAGCGCTACTGGGGTTGCCCGATCCCGATCATCTACTGCGCGGATTGCGACGCGGTGCCGGTGCCGGCCGACCAGCTGCCGGTGCGGCTGCCGGAAGACCTGGTGCCGGATGGCCGCGGCAACCCGCTCTTGAAGCTCGGCAGTTTCGTCAACGTGCCGTGCCCGCAGTGCGGCAAGCCGGCCCGCCGCGAGACCGACACCTTCGACACCTTTGTCGATTCGAGCTGGTACTACGCCCGCTTCGCCAGCGCCGGAAGCCACACCGGCATGGTCGACGAGCGCGCCGCCTACTGGCTGCCGGTCGACCAGTACATCGGCGGCATCGAGCACGCGATCCTGCATCTGCTCTACGCGCGCTTCTTCTCCAAGCTGATGCGCGACTGCGGCCTGCCGGCGGTGGCCGAGCCGTTCAAGCGCCTGCTGACCCAGGGCATGGTGCTGGCCGAAGGCTTCTATCGGACCACCGAGGCCGGTGGCCGCGACTGGATCAATCCGAAGGATGTCGAGCGTGCGGCCGATGGCAGCTACACGCTGAAGTCCAGTGGCGAGCCGGTGACGGCAGTCGGCCTTGGCACCATGTCGAAGTCCAAGAACAACGGCGTCGATCCGGCGGCGATCATCGAATCGCACGGCGCGGACGCCGTGCGCCTGTTCATGATGTTCACCGCGCCGCCCGAGCAGACGCTGGAATGGAGCGATGCCGGCATCGACGGCGCACTGCGCTTTCTGAAGCGGGTCTGGAAGCTGGTGGCCGATCACGCGGCACTCGGCGCCATCGAGCCGCTCGACCGCGCGGCGCTCAACGCCGCGCAGAAGGACATCCGCCGCAAGCTGCACGACCAGCTGGCCAAGATCAGCGACGACTTCGGCCGCCGCCACAACTACAACACGGCGGTTGCCGCCTGCATGGAACTGGTCAACGCGCTGGCCAAGTTCGACGACCGCAGCCCGCAGGGCCGCGCGGTGCTTGGAGAGGCGCTGAGCGCGCTGGTTCGCGTGCTGTCGCCGATCGTGCCGCATGCCGCCCACGAACTGTGGCTGGCGCTCGGCAACACCTCACCGGTGATCGACGCCGAATGGCCGGAGCCGGAAGCCGATGCCCGCGTGTCGGACAACATCGCGATGGTGGTGCAGATCAACGGCAAGCTTCGCGGCCAGATCAGCGTGCCGGCCGGGTTGGCGCAGGACGCGATCATCGCCGTCGCGCTGGCCGACGAAGGCGTGCAGCGTTTCCTCGCCGGTGCGCCGATCAAGAAGCAGGTGGTGGTGCCGGGCAAGCTGGTCAATTTCGTGGTGTGATCCGCGCATGAATCTCGTTCGACCGATCGGCATCTCGCTCGCCGCGCTGGCGCTGGCCGCCTGCGGCTTCCATCCGGTGGGCAGCCGGCCGCTGCCGAAGGCGCTGCGCTCGGTGCACGTCGAACTGGTCGATCCGTATCGGGTCACCGCGCCGCCGGTCGAGGAAGCCCTGAAGGCCCGCATCGTCCGCGGCGGCGGTGAAGTGATGTCCAGGGCCGACGATGCGACCGCCGTGCTGCGGCTGTCGGATCTGCGCGAAGCCCAGGAAGTGCTGTCGATCGGCACCGACGGGCGCGCCATCGAATATCGCCTGGTGACCCGGGTGACTTTCGAGATGCGCCGCGTGGTCGACGGCAAGGCGGAGATCCTGATCGCCCCGGAATCGCAGACCGTGTCGCGCGATTACAGCTTCAGCGCCCAGCAGATTCTCGCCAAGGAAGCCGAAGAGGCGCGCCTGCGCCGCTACATCCAGGACGAACTGGCCGAGCGGGTGCTGCTGCGGGTCGAGGCGCGGCTGGTGTCGGTCGATCCGGACGCGCCGACGGTCAGGCCCGGCATCGTGCCAGCAGTCGAACCGGGTGCAGCACCTCCGGGCTGAGCCCGCCGGCCCGGCGCAGACCGCCGGCCAGATGCAGCGCGCAGCCGATGTTGGCGCTGACGATCAGATCCGGTGCCAGCGCGTCGATCGCATCAAGCTTGGGCTGCAACAGGGCATCGGCCTCGGCCGGATGGGCGATGAAATGCGTGCCGGCTGCGCCGCAGCAGCGGCCCGTGGCATCCAGTTCGACGATCCGAAGTGCCGGAATGCGGGCCAGCAGCGTGCGCAGCGCGTCGCCGCGACGGATCACGTTCTTCTGCGTGCACGGCTCGTGGATCGCCACGGTCAGCGGTGTCGCCCGGAAGCGCAGCCGCTTGCCGTGCTCAAGCAGGAAATCGACCGGATCACGCAGCCGGCGGCTGATGCCATCGCCGCCGTCGATCAGCCTCGGGTAATCCGCCAGCGTGGCCGCGCAGCCGGTCGCCAGTGGCAGGATCGGGTCGCCGGCATCGCCGAACGCCGCACGGTTGCGCGCCGCCAGATGCGCGGCGCGGGCGGGATCACCGGCGTGCTGGTCGATCGCGCCGCAGCAGGTTTGCGCCGCGGGGCGGCGGGCGAGGTAGCCACAATCGGCAAGCAGGGCGGCGAGGTCGTCGGCCAGTGCCGGATCGGCGATGTCGCCGACGCAGCCGCTGAAGATCGCCACCGTCCCGCGCACCGCGGCGACTGCCGCAGACGCGTGATGATGCCGGCGGCGCGGTGCCGGCAGCAGCGATTCGAGCCGCGCCAGCGATCCGCGGCCGAGCAGACGAAAGCGCCGGATCAGCGCCTGCAGGCCGCTCGCGGCATGCAGGCGCAGCAGCAGCGCCAGCATTCGTCGCAATGGCCGCAGCGACAGCACGGCGCTGGTCCAGCGGGACCGCCGCAGGCGGGTCGGGCGCGCCTCGGCCAGCAGCGCGCGGCCGGCGTCGATCAAGGCGCCGTAGGGCACGCTCGCCGGGCAGACGTGCTCGCAGGCGCGGCAGCCGAGGCAGTCGTCCAGGTGGCGCTCGACGGTGGATGACGGGACAATGCGGCCGGTCGCCAGCCCCTGCATCAACATGATCCGGCCGCGTGGCGAGTCCGCTTCGTTGCGCGACTGCCCGTAGGTCGGGCAGTGCGGCAGGCACAGCCCGCATTTCACGCACAGGTCGGCATCGGCAAGCGGAAACGGGCGCGATTCTGGCGTCGGCATGGTGGCCGGACGCTAGCACAGCCCGATGCCGGTCCGGCCACCAACACCCGCGTGAATCCGAACCCCGATCCCTGGAGGAACCCCTGCCGATGTCCGTGAAGCCGATGGCCTGCCCGCTGTTGCCCCGTGCCGCCCTGCTGCTGTCCCTGATGGCCGGCAGCGGCCTGGCGATTGCCGATGACGAGCCGGCACCCGCGCCCGAAGCCGGGCCCGAGGCCAGTACCGAAGCCAGCGCCGAGATCCGCACTGAGGCTGGCGCCGAGGCGCCGGCTGCGGAAGTGCCGGCGCCTGCGGCCAAGTCGCCGTGGCTGGGCGATCTCGCGATCGGCGTCGTCAACACGTCGGGCAACACCCGCACGCGGTCGGTGAACGTGCGTGGTGCGCTGGAGTACCGGCGCAGCCGCTGGGGCAACCGTTTCAGCGCCCTGGCGTTCAGCGGCACCCGCGACGGCCTGACCACCGACGAGCGTTATTCGGCGGCCAACAAGACCGATCTGCAGTTCGACGAGCGGAATTACGCGTACACCAACATCGCCTACGACAACGACCGCTTCGCCGGTGTCGCCGAGCGCTATGCGGTGACGCTCGGCTACGGCCGCCACCTGCTGACCGGGCCGGTGCACACGCTCGACATCGAAACCGGCGTCGGTGCCAACCGTACCCGCGATCAGGACGATCTCTACGAGACCGCGGCGATCGCCACCTTCGGCGGCAAGTACATCTGGGCGATTTCCCCGAACGCCGAGTTCAGCCAGACGCTGCGCACCGAAGCCGGCAAGACCAACATCTACGTCAACCCCATCTCGGCGCTGAAGCTGACCATCGTCGGCAACCTGTTCGCGACCTTCAATCACGAAATCCGCTACAACTCGCAGGTCCCGGACGGCCTTCGCCACGTCGACCAGATCTCCACCATCAACCTCGGATACACGTTCGGAACGCCATGAGCGACGCAGAGACCCAGCCGGTACCGGACCCGTACTTCCGGCATCACGTGTTCTTCTGCTGCAACCAGCGCAGCGATGGCCGCGCGTCCTGCGAGGATCACGGCGCCACGGCGCTGCGCGATTACTGCAAGCAGAAGGTCAAGAAGGCGGCGATCACCGGCGTCGGCCGCGCCCGCGTCAACCAGGCGGGCTGTCTCGATCGCTGCGAGCAGGGGCCGGTGATGGTGGTCTACCCGGAAGGCGTCTGGTACCGCTACGCGAATCAGGCCGATGTCGACGAGATCGTCGCCGAACACCTGGTCAAGGGGGTTCCGGTGACTCGGCTGCGGATCTGATCGCGGCCGCCTGCGCTTCGGTGCTCGGGGCGACGGTCGCCTCGCCGGTCATCCACAGCAGCACGTCGTAATAGTTGCGCACGTTGGTGACGAAGCGCACGGCTTCGCCGCCGCGCGCGTAGCCGTGCTTGGTCTGCGAGTACCACTGCTCCTGGGACAGCCGACGCATGCCTTCGAGCACATCGGGCCAGTGATTGGGATTCTTGCCGACCTTCTGGGCCAGCTTGCGGGCGTCGTGCAGGTGACCCAGGCCCTGGTTGTAGGCGGCCAGCGCCATCCAGGTGCGATCCGGTTCAGCGATCGACGCCGGCATCTTGCGCAGCAGCTGCTGGAAGTAGCGGGCACCGCCTTCGATGCTCTGCGCGGCGTCCTCGCGATCGCGCACCTCCATGTGCTGGGCGGTGTCCGTGGTCAGCATCATGATGCCGCGCACGCCGGTATAGCTGACCGCATCCGGATCCCACTTCGACTCCTGGTAGCCGATCGCCGCAAGCGTGCGCCAGTCCAGGCCATAGCGCTCGGCGGCGTCCTCGAAGTGCCGCTGGTACTTCGGCAGCCGTTCCTTGACGTCGGTGACGAAGCGGACCACGCCCAGATACTCGTCGTTCTCGACCACCCCGAAATGGCGATCGCGCAGGCGCGCCAGCTCCACTTCCGGAAAAGTCGTCAGGTAGTGCTGAACCTTGTCGTAGAGGCTGGCGTCGCGGCCCGAGGGCAGCGCCCAGGCGATGTCCTCGTTGCCGGACAGGTCGAAGGCTACCTTCAGCTTGGGCGCATGACGACGGTTCAGCGCCACCAGATCGGAATTGGCGATCGTGTAGGTCAGCTCGCCATCGGCGACCCGGGCCAGCAGATCGTTGCCGCCGGCATCCGGAACTTCCAGCCATTGCAGCGTCGGGTAGCGGCTGGCGCGCAGCTGGACCAGCCGCTCGGCCATCGAGCTGCCGAGCGGCACCGCCAGCTTGCCGTCGAGGTCGCCCGGGTCGCGCGGTTTCTTCTGGTCGGCCCGGTAGACCAGCTGCTGGCGCACCGTCTGCACCGGCTTGGTGAAGCGGACCTGCGCGCTGCGCGCGGCAGTGACATTGATGCCGGCAGCGCCGATGTCGACCTTGCCGCCTGCCACGTAGTCGAGCACCTGTGCGCCGTTGGAAAGGTAGACCAGTTCCAGCTTGACGCCGAGCTGCTCGGCGAAGCCGCGCAGCAGATCGCATTCGTAGCCGGTCGGGCCGGCCGGGCCATCGAAGCAGGTGGTCGGGCTGTTGGTCGTCGCGACCCGCAGCACGCCATTGCCGCGCACCCGTTCGAGCGTGCCGGGATGCGGCGAGCAGGTGGCCAGCACCACCAGCGCGACCGCAGCCACGATCGCGCTGCGCAGCGCCCAGGCCTGGCGCGGCGTCGCCGTCATCGTCTAGCAGCTCCCCTTGTCATGTCCCGTCTCGCCTGACTGCAGCCACGCGAACCTCGGTCCGGTGGCGGTGTTGTTCTGGTCTCCGCAGCGGCGCGGGTCGGCTGGGGCACTGCCGACGCCCAACCTGAAATCCGATGCCCGCCGCCCGGCTGGCTTTGCGATCGCGCAAAAAGTCCTGCGCAGCCCCAACCGGATTGATAGAATAGTCGGGCTGCAGCAACAAAGCCCGTGTCCGGAATCGACCCTCCGGCATGTTGGCGCTGACGCAACGCGGAGAGGTGGCGGAGTGGTCGAACGTACCTGATTCGAAATCAGGCGTACCGCAAGGTACCGTGGGTTCGAATCCCACCCTCTCCGCCATTCCTTGTTCATTTCGACAGAAGCCCCTGGAATCAGGGGCTTTTTCGTTCCGGCCTGCGCCGCATTTCCCCGACTGTCCCGTCCCGTTGCAGGACGGGAAGTGGGGCGAAACGAGGCCGAGATAACGTCCCCCACACCCAGCAGTGCCGTCATGAGCGATCTCAGCACGGCGGCAACGTGTCGTGCCCACCGACTCCTGAAGTGACGGCCTGGGCTGGCTTCGGGCATCCACCCGTTCACGTATCGGCGATCAGGCCGTCAGGTGATCGACGATCCGACGCGCAAGCGGCGCTACTACCATCACGGCCGGAAAGGTGATCACCCGCGCGGATGGCCATGATTCCAACCAGGCCGTTCCCCGTGCCGAATCAAAGCCCGACAGCCGGACGGCGGAAATTCCGGAGATGGTCAGCGACATCATCCCCGGCAGGATGAAGCTGAACAGCAAGGGGTGCTTGCGCCTCATCATGCGGGTTCTTCCTGTCGCTGCGTGGCCGGAGTTTCCTGCTTCAGACGGTCCAGGGTTCGGGCGAAGTTCTGCCCGAACAACTGCGCACCCCGCTTGTCGCCAGCGGGAAATGCGTCTGCTGCCGCGCCGTGTCCCGCCTGCGCCATCAGGCCCACCCATGAACCGACGCGGTTAGCGGCGTCGTCGTAAGGCACCCCGGCATGCTGCTCGGGAACGATGGGATTGCCGACCCGGATCATCCCATGCTGCATGCAGAACACCAGCATCGACATCAGCGCCGACTGCCTGTCCCCCGATGGTAGAGACGACACGGTGAAGCCGGCAGCGAGCTTCCCCTTGAGCTTCTGCTGGCGCCAAAGGCCGCCAGTCTTGTCCATCAGGGTCTCGAAGGTCCCGGAAACGCCGCCGAGGTAGGTCGGCGATCCCAGGATCAGGCCGTCGTACGAAACGAGTGCGTCAGGGTCGGCGATCGGGTTCTCGGCTCTCAGCCGTTCGACCTGCGCCAACGTGTCGCGGGATGCACCCCGGCAACCCGTCGTGCGATGAATTCGGTGTGCCCGTGGGCACTGTGAAAGACGACAGCAATGCTGTTCATGGCCTCGGATCCCTGGGTTGGAAGAGGGGGGCAGGTTCATCGCGCCGGCAGGGTCAGCGCCTCGGCAGCCACGAACAGGCCGACACCGAATACCGTGTGGTTCATGAGGCTGCGCAGGCAGTTCGGCAGTGGCTTCGGGGTCTTGCTCGCAAGAAAGCCGAGGCCCATGGCCGGCTGCATGACCAGCAGCGGTGCCGTGACGGAGGCGATCCCGAACAAGAGGGCGGGCGCAAGCGTGGGCGTTTCGATCCAGCGAAAGCCCGTCGATGCCGCAAGCAAGCTGCCGAAGCCGAAGCCGAAGCCGAAGCCGATGCCGGTCGGTAGTGCACGGTCCAGCCCAGCGCGCGTTCCCCCGATACGGGAGCTGCGTTCGCGATCGACGCATGCGCGAATCGACCTCGCGCCAGATGCCCTGCCCAGCGTCCGATCATGGCGAATTCAGGGTCTGGACGCCGAGCCGGCGCAGCAGCGTCAGCCAAATATCCATGACCGCAGTGGAGCCGAAGCCGATCGCGAAAATCGTCGGCAGCAATGATGGCGTTGACATGATCCAACCCGCTGAATGCTCGCGGTCGGATGACCGCGAGATCACTCTACGAGTTGAAGTCGACTTCAACGCAAGAGGGCAGCATGGACATTTCGCAGGTGGCTCGACGGAGCGGCGTACCGGCATCGACGCTGCGCTATTACGAGAAGCAGGGCTTGCTGGTCTCGCTCGGGCGGGAGGGTGCCAAGCGGGTATTCGTCGGCACGGTGATCGAGCAGCTCGGCTTGATTGCGCTCGGGCAGGCGGCCGGTCTGTCGCTCGACGAAATCAGGCTGATGCTGACACCGGGTGGGGCGCTAACCATCGATCGATCGCTGCTGTCGCGCAAGGCCGGCGAGATCGACGCAACGATCAAGCAATTGCGCGCCGTCAGCCGTGGCTTGCGCCACGCCGCGAAGTGCCCGGCGCCAAGCCATGCCGAGTGTCCTACCTTTCGCCGCCTCCTCAGCGAAGCGGCATCCGGTGCGTTGCCCAAGGCATCGGCGCCGCTGGCACCGACTACGAAACGGCTCGCGACAAGCGTGTCAGCTCGACATCGAGTGTCGATCAGGCCGCCACGGCAACGCCGCGCGTGACCCAGACCAGCGGCTTCGGGCCCTTGAGATAGCTCGATTCGATCTCGACGGCGCGAAATCCACCTGCGGCGAGCATCGACGGCACATCTCGGTTCAGATGGCAGCCGCCGGCGATCGGCTTCCACCACGGCGTCAGGCGGTGCTGCCACTTGCTGACGCCGGCATCCGGGGCAAGCCCGTGTTCGCAGAACAGCAGCTGTCCGGACGGCCGGAGCACTCTGCGCATTTCGTGCAGCGCTTTGATCGGGTCCGGGATCGTGCACAGCGTGAAGGTGCAGACCACGGTGTCGTAGCTGGCATCGTCGGCCGGGATCGTCTCCGCCGACAGTGTCACGATCTGCACGTCGATGCCGGCCTGCTTCGCCCGCTTCATCGCCTTGGCGTTCATCTGACCGGCCGGATCGAGCCCTTCCAGCGTTTTCAGCCGGGCCGGGTCGTAGAACGGCAGGTTGCGACCGGTGCCGATCCCGATTTCCAGGACCCGGCCGGTGGCACGCGGCAGCAGTTTTGCGCGCTGCTGCTGAACCGCCGGCATGCCGCAGCAGCCGTCGATGAGGCAGGGCATCACGTAGCGATCGTAGAGATTCATGGCGTGTCGGCAGGTGCGGTGTGGAACGGTCTCGGGATCATCCACCCGTTGCCAGGCTGACGACGGGATGGCCCGAATGGGTCCAGTCGTGCATCGAGCCGTCGTACAGCTTGACGCTGCGATTGCCCAGCACTTCGCTCATCACGAACCAGGCGCCGGAGGCCAGGTGGCCGGTGTTGCAGTAGGAGATCGAAGGCGCTTCCGGGTCGATCCCCTGCAAAGCCATCATGCCGCGATATTCGGCCGGAGTCAGGAAGATCTGCGCGCCGCCGGCCGCCTTGGTGTGCACATCGGTCGGCAGGTTGCGTGCGCCTCCGATATGGCCGCCTGCCGTGACCAGCGGCTTCTTGAATGTCAGGCCCGCGTACTGCGGCAGCGGACGGGCGTCGACCAACTGCACCTTGGCGGCCGCGGCCTTCTCGACATCGGTGGCCTCGGCCAGCAGTTCGCGACGTTCAGCCGTTGCTTTCCAGTCGCCCCTGGTGGTGACCGGCTTGTCACTGACCAGTGTCTGGCCTGCGGCCAGCCAGCCGGCGTCGCCGCCGTCGAGAATCGCGATGCGGTCTTCGCCGTAGACCTTCAGGGACCAGTACAGCCGCGCTGCCATGTCCATCTCGTCGACCGTCTGGCCGTTGGCGGTGATCACGATCGACTGGCCGGCGGACAGCCCGGCTTCCTGCATCACGGCTTCGAACGCCGCCTTCTCGGGCAGCATCTTCTCGACCTTGCGGCCGCCGATCATGCGCGGGCTCCGGGTGCGGTCGAAGTCCACCAGCAGGGCTTTCGGGATGTGGCCTGCGACCGTCACCAGGGTTTTCGCGCCGGTCTTTTCGTTGGCCTCGAATTCCGGCGTTCCGGTGAACGCATCAACGTCGCTGCGGACGTCGAGCACGGTGACCTGATCGAGGTGACTGGCCAGCCACTGGGCGTTGACCACCGGGCCCGGCAGCCCGCCATCGGCGGCATGGACGTCGACAATCAGGGCGGTGACCAGTGCGGCCAGCGTGCGGGTCGTGCGGAGGTTCATCTAAGCGTGTCCTCTTGATATGCCAGCATCGCTGGCGGCATACGGAGCGAGCGCTTCCTGAGGGTATCCAGTCGCGCGTCAATGGCGTTGATCTGACGGGCCAGCGATAGGCCGAGCTGGCTGATGACTTCAAGACGGCGGTCGTCACGCAGGTTGGGGCGGCCGCCGCCCTGGGCGCGCCGGTTCATCGCGGCGTCGCGGTCGATGACCACCTGCTTCAATTGCGGCCCGAACAGCACGGTCAACGCGGACAGCCAGCGGCTGACGTCGCCGTGCTCGCCGTCGAGATCGACCCGGAAGCGGGCGAGCCGGCGCAGCACCTGCGGGGCATCGCGCCAGACTTCGTCAGTGACCCAGCGGTTGACGGTGAACGCCCGGGTCGGCAAGCCGCGGGCATCGATTCCGATCGCGACAAGATGGGTCAACGTCGGTGCTTCCCGCGTGCTGCGTTGGTGTTCGGAGAACAGATGGAAATGGCCGTGCTCGCCAGCTCGCTGGGTCGCGCCGTGACAGTGGTAGTACCAGCGATATCCCGAATTGCGATCGCGGGCATCGCCATCCGGGTGATGCTGCCACGCAATCGGCGCGACATGGCCGATCGTCATCTGCAGCGCCGAGCGTCCCGAGTCAGCCCAGCGCTGCGTCTGCCCGATGATGTCCAGCGCCGCATTCGCCATGGCCCGCAGCGAGCGAGCACTGCATTCGGCGATGAGCGCTTCCGCCGCGTCGCTGCGTGCCATTCAGGGGCTCGGAGGCGCCGACGGCCGGCCTACTGGCCGGCGCAGGGATTGGCAGCGCGCTTCTTCTTGGCCGCGGGGGCCGGTGCTGCCGGTTCAGCGGGTTTGCCGGCCGGTGCTGCCGGTTCAGCCTGCTTGGCCGGTTCCGCGGGCTTTGCGGTGTCCGTTTTCGGTGCATCGGTCGGCGCTGCGCGGGCAGCGGGCATGGCGGAGACGGCAGCGAGTGCGGTGGCGAACGCGGGCAGCGCCCGCGACAGCCGTGAACGACGGGTATTGGAGTGCATCGGATTCTCAAGAGGGGATCGGTGAATGCCGCCGAAAAGCCGGCGCGCGCAGGAGCGCCGTGCGCCGGGAACGGAGGGACGGGAGTGATTCAGGCCGAGGCCGCGCTCGACGGCGAGGCCGGCTTGCGTGTGGTCAGGTAGCCGACAGTCGCCGCCACGGCGACCAGCGCGCCCAGCACGACCCAGGTCGGCACGTCGAGCAGTTCCGGCAAGGTCTGCGCCTCGGGCGCCGGCATCGCCTTCAGCATCGGCTCGAGGAAGTCATAGGCGCCGGCAAAGATGAAGGTGCCGAAGATCAGTCCCGCGAAGAACAGCAGTGCGTCGATCTTGCCGGAGCAGAAGCCGACCACCGAGGTCCCGGGGCAGTAGCCGCCGATGCTCATGCCGGCACCGACGCCGACGCCGCCAAGCAGCGTCGCCCAGAGGAAGGCGCTCGGGATGTAGATCTGTTCCATGTCGACGTAGCCGATCAGCTGCAGCACGTACAGGCCGATGGCGGCGACGAGGATCGCTGTGAACATGACGTTGAAAACCGCCCAGTCCTTGAAGCGCAGCTGAGCGGTGAGCTTGGTGGCGCTGCCGAAGCCGGCGCGCTCCAGCGCGAAACCGAACACGAGGCCGCAGACGAGGCCAGACGCGATACCGCCGATGCCGAGTGGAAAGCTCATTGCCAGATCCTCTTGGTGGCGAGACCGATGATCGCGCCGGTGATGAAGAAGCCGCCCAGGAACAGGAAGCCGGCGGATGCCAGAGTCGCTGCGCCGGACAGTCCGAGGCCGCTGGTGCAGCCCAGCGAGATGCGCGCGCCGAGCCCGGAGATCGCGCCGCCGGCGAAGGCCATCAGCAGGCGCTGCGGCTTGCCGAGACGGACCGGGCCGTCGTAGCTGATCTGGAAACGGCCAGCCGTCATGGCACCGATCAGCGCGCCGAGCGCGGCACCGATCACCTGCCAGGTAATCCAGCTGTCGAGCGGATTGCGGCCGTTCTCGAACATCGGACCCCAGTAGCTGCTCGATTCGGTGGCGGCCGGCGCGACGACATCCGCCGTGGTGGCGGCCAGCGCGGTGGTGAAGCCGCTGGCGCCGAGGCCGTGGCCGGTCAGCACGAAGGTCATCAGCAGGCCGAGACCGAGCAGCACACCGGCCAGGTGGGGTTGCCAGAACGGGCGAGGCCCGGCCGACGGCGTCGTGGCGCTCATGAGCGTGGTCCCTGACATGGCAGGGGCAGGCAGTGGGCCGAAGGGCCCTTCGTGGTTCCGCGCATCACTCGTTCTCCTCGGGTTCTATGACAGACGGGTTCGCGATCCGGCGTGCTCGTTCTGCGCCTGGCTCGCCATTGCGACTGAAGTCTATTGCGGCCGTGTCAAGCATGCAATAGATTAGTTATAAGGTTATATATTTTCGATCTAATACAAGAAATCACCCCCGATGACGTCCGTGCCTGCGGCCTAGCGCCAGCAGACGGCGCCGAAGCCGGGGAATCAGGGCGCCGCCGTTAGGTGGGGCCATCAAGAGCGACCCGCAGACCACGAGCTGCGGGCGGGGGAGTTCAGTGCCGAATCTCACCGCTGCAGCGGCAGGACCGTCGTCGTTCGATGTGCTGGTGATCGGCGGCGGCGTCGCGGGTACCACTGCTGCTGCCTGTCTTCGCGACCTTCGGCCGCGCCTGTCGATCGCGATCGTCGAACCGGAGACGGTGCATCACTACCGCCCCGGCTGGACGCTGGTGGCAACCGGGCAGGCGGCGGCGCCCGCGATGCAACGGCCGCGCGAGCAGTGCATCCCGTCGGGTGTCGCGTGGATTCGCGCCGGTGCCGATCGCATCGATGCCGAGGCGCGTTGCCTGTCGCTTGCCGACGGTCGCGTGCTCCGCTACCGGAAACTGCTCGTGGCCACCGGGCTGGTCAGCCGCTGGGACCAGGTCGACGGACTCGCGGCGACGCTCGGCCGCAACGGGGTGACCAGCATCTACCGCGCGGACCTGGCCGAGGTCACCCGTACGCTGGTCGCCGACTTCAAGGGCGGACGCGCGGTTTTCGTGCGGCCGCAGCTGCCAATCCAGTGCGCCGGCTCGGCCCAGAGCATCCTGTATGCAGCGGCCGATCTGTTCCGTCGCCGCGGTCTGGCGACGGCGCTGTCGTTTCACGTCGACGGGCCAGCGCTGCACAGCGTCGTCCACTACGACCGCACGCTGGCCGAGGTGGCGCGCCAGTACGGTATCGATCTCCAACTCGGCTCGCGTCTGCTGGCCGTCGACGGCGACCGCCGCACTGCACGCTTCCAGAGGCTCGACGGGACACTCGTCGAGCAGCCGTTCGATCTGCTGCATGTCGCCCCGCCGCAGGGCCCGACGCCACTGATCGTGACCAGCGGGCTGGGCGATGCCGACGGCTGGTTGCCGGTCGACCGCAGCACCTTGCGTCACCTGCGGCATCCCGACGTATTCGGAATCGGCGACTGCTGCACCGCCAGCGGCAGCAAGACCGTCGCCGCCATCCGCGCGCAGGCGCCTGTCGTCGCTCGCAACCTGCTGGCCGCCATCGACGAACTGGACCTGCCCGCCCGCTACGACGGCTATTCCGCCTGCCCGATCCTGACGTCGCGCGAACGAGTGCTGCTCGCCGAGTTTGGCCACAACGGCCAGATGCTGCCCAGTTTCGGCGGCGATCCGCGGCTGCCGCGGCGGCGCTATGCGCTGCTCAAGCGGCATCTGCTGCCGCGTCTGTACTGGCGAATGCTCGATGGCCATCTCGGCATCGACTGGCACGCGCCATTGCGGAATCGGCGCCTCCCGACGCCGGTGATCACGCCTTGAACTTCCGGGACAGGAAGACCACCGCCGTACATTCCAAGAGGACGCCTTGATGATTTCCAGACCCCCGATGGCCGCCGGCCTGCCGCCCAGCGGCAGACCGGCGCTTGCTGCCGCCTTCCTGCTGTCCTCCGCATTGCCATTCGCGGCGCATGCCACCAACGGGTACTTCTCGCACGGTTACAGCGCCAGCCAGATCGCGCTCGGCGGGGCCGGCACGGCCAACCCTGACGATGCCCTGACCGTGGCGCAGAACCCTGCCGGTCTGGCCTGGGTCGGCAATCGCGCGACCGTCGGCGTCAGCGTGTTCATGCCGACCCGCGACTACACGGCTTCCGATGTCGGCCCCGACGCCGTCAACGGCATCTTCCAGATCGATCCGGGCAATCGCTCGTCGAAGAACGACATCTACTACCTGCCCAGCGTGGCCTACTCGCAGGAGATCGACGACGTGTCGTCCTGGGGCCTCGCCATGTACGGCAACGGCGGCCTCAACACCGAATACACCGGCGCCAACAGCGCAACTTTCGGGCGTGGCCTGCCGGGCTTCACCGCCAACTGCGCCGGGACGTTCGGAGGCGGTGGCAACTCGGGTGCGGATCTGCTCGGCTTCTGCGGTCGCGCCAACAGCGATGCCGGCGTCGATCTGATCCAGCTGTTCGTCCAGGCGACCTACGCGCGCAAGCTGACCGATCGCATTTCGGTCGGCTTTTCGCCGATCCTCGTCGGCCAGCGCTTCAAGTCGTTCGGCCTGGAAGCGTTTGCCCGCTTCTCGAACCGCCCGGACAAGGTCACCGGCAATGGGCTTGATCACTCCTACGGCGGCGGCGCGCGGATCGGCGTGCTGGTGGATCTGATTCCGGGCGTCGGCTTCGGCGCTTCGTACCAGTCGCGGATCTGGACCCAGGGCTTCGACAAGTACGAAGGCCTGTTCGCGAGTCAGGGCAGCTTTGACGTGCCGTCGAACTGGAACGCCGGCTTCCAGTTGCACGTTGCCCAGGGCCATCGGCTGCTGGTGGATTTCCAGCGCATCTACTTCAGCGAAATCGACTCCGTCGGCAACGAGTTCGACAGCAACGATTTCGTCAACAACTGCGCGATCCCGCGGCTGCTCGGCAACAGCGATTTCAGCCCTGCCTGTCTCGGTGCTGGTGGCGGCCCGGGCTTTGGCTGGCGCGATATCAACGTCTACAAGGTCGGCTACCAGGCCCAGTTCGGCGATCTGAAGCTGCGCGCGGGCTACAGCTACACCAAGGGACCGATCAGGGCCGACCAGATCCTGTTCAACGTGTTCGCGACCGCCGTGCCGCGGCGGCACCTGACCGGCGGCCTCAGCTACGCGATGTCGTCGAAGCTCAACCTCGACTTCGGCGTGATGTACGCGATCAACCATTCGGTGACCGGCAAGAATCCGCTGTCGAACACCGATGCCGACATCGTGCGTCTTCTGCTCGATGGCGTGGTCGGCAGCGACACGCTGGCCGATTCGTTCGGCGCCGATCCGAACGATCAGGACATCCGTCTGCGGCTGCGGGAAATCCAGTACTCGCTCGGCTTCAGTTACCGCTTCTGATCCGCGCCATCCGGCGAGCACATCCATCCGGTCGGATCGCCCATGCAGCGGCCGGCCTTCTTGAAGACGAGGAGACATCCATGAACACCATCATCCGTGGCCTGGCGGCCACCGCACTCGCGTTGACCGCGCTGGCCATCACGCCGGCGGCCCAGGCGCAGGACAAGCTGCAGCCGTACGTGCTGGCCTATGAGGGCGCCAGCGATCTGGCAACCGAAGTCGGCAAGGTCAAGAACCGGTTGACGGCAGCCGGCTTCGAGGTCCTCGGCAGTTACCAGCCCTATGCCGATGCCGAAGTGATCGGCGTGACCAGTGCATCGTTGAAACAGACGGCGGCGGCGGAGAAGAACGGCGCGTTTGCGGCCGTGGTCCGCGTTGCGGTAACCGTGCTCGGCGGCAAGGCGCAGGTCAGCTATCAGCATCCGACCTACATGGCGGCCGCCTACCGGCTCGATGCATCGCTGGAGGACGTGGCCGCCACGCTGAAGGCGTCGTTGGGTGCCGCCAAGCGCTACGGCACTGCAGAAGGCCGATCGGTGAAGGATCTGAAGGGCTATCACTATCTGGTCGGGATGGAGTACTTCGACGACTTCTACGAACTCGCCAAGCACAGGAGCTACGAGGATGCGGTGAAGACGGTCGAGGCCAACCTCGCGAAGAAGGTCGGCGGCGCCGCCCAGGTCTACAAGCTGGAGATTCCCGGCAAGCAGGTCACGGTGTTCGGTGTCTCGCGCGCGGCGGCCACCGACAAGAACGCCAACGACAAGACCATCATGGCCGACACCGTCGACAAGACCTTCGACATCAAGACCACGGCCTATCTGCCGTACGAGATCGTGGTGGATGGCAAGGAGGTGCGGGCGCTGCACATGCGTTTCCGCATGGCGGTCTGGCATCCGGATCTGACCATGGTCACCTTCGGCAAGATCGTCGCGAGCCCGGCGGCGGTCGAAGCGCTGCTCAAGGACGTGGCCGGCGGCAAGAAGAACTCGACGTTCTGAACATCGCCGTTCGCCGCATCGCGCGTCGCGGCGGACCCTGCCGGCACTGGCATAGTCCGCCGCTTTCGCTTCAGCAATCGCGGATCGGTGTCGCGCGTGCCCCGGCCCGGGCGGCGGCGAGCGCGCGATCGAAGTAGGCGCCGTAGAAGCCGGCGACATCGCCGCCGATCAGGGCCTCGGTCAGCGGCGAACCGCAGCGATCGAGGAACAGGACGGTCGGCGCGACCTGCACCGACCAGCGTGCGGCGATCGCCTCGATGCCTTTCCGGCGGCCATCGAAATCGCCGGTATCGTCGCCAGTCAGGCGAATCTCGCGGATGCCCAGGTCGCGGTGGCTGTCGCGGTCACGATGGATCGGCAGCAGGTAGCGGCTGCGGACCTCGTGGCACCAGTGGCAGTCCGGCAGGCTGACCAGCAGGATCAGTACACCGCCTTCGGGCAAGGCCTGTCCGTCGGCTCTCAGGTCGGCGGTCAGCAGGCTGGTGTCGTCGCGCGCCGGTTCGGCCGGGGCTGCCAGCAACGGTCCCGCCAGCAGCAGGCTCAGCCCCAGGACGGCCGAACGAAAGGCCGCCCGGCCGTCACGGCGGGTCGCCGGATTGCGCGTCGCCTTGCAGGGCTTCCTGCTCGACCTGGAGGTAGATGTTGTAGGCATTGGCACGGTGGGCATCCTCGAAGGCAGGCAGTCGGGACCACTGCGACCAGTCCTCGGCCGCGTAGGCCGTATCGAAGTCGGTCAGCGTCGTCACTGCGCGGGCCATGCGCGCCCGCAGATCGGCGATGTAGTCGCGGGTCAGGACCAGGTCGCGATTCGGGTCGTGGGAGGCGCGGCCATGCCCGGCCACCATCACCCGAGGCTGGAAGGCCAGCAGGCGTGCCGTGGTCGCCAGCCATTCGCGGCTGTCGGCCTCACCGACATAGGGAATGCGACCGGCGAACAGGATGTCGCCGGAGTACAGCACCTGATCATCGATGACCTGCACGATCAGATCCTCCGGCGAATGGGCCGGGCCGAGATGGGTCAGCTCGAAGCGCACGCCGCCAAGCGTGAAGCCGGCATGGCCGTCGATCCAGTAGTCGGCGGTGAACAGGCGATCGCGCGCCTGCACCCATGGCATCAGGTCGCGGGCGCGCTGAGCGTGGCGGCGTCGCGCTTCCGGGCTGTCGGTGTAGCGGATCGCGGCAACCTGGGCATAGGTCTCGACATCGAGTGCCTTGAATGCTTCGAGGCCGTAGAAGTGATCGGCGTGGAAGTGGGTCAGGATCACCCGGACGATCGGCTGCCGGGTCACGCTGCGGATGGCCTCGATCAGCGCCCGGCCAAGGGCGGGGGTGCCGAGCGTGTCGATGACCACCACGCCCGCCGGCGTCACCACGAAGCCGGCGTTCGAGTTGTAGCCCTGATTGCCCTGGCTGGCGACGCCGGGCAAGCCTTCGACATACCAGCTGTGCGGGCCGACCCGGATCGGCTTCAGCACCGGCAGCCGTTCACTGCCGTCGGCGATGACGGGCGTGGGTACCCGTGGCGCCGGCGTGGGCGTCGCGCAGCCGCCGGGCAGCAGCGCCGCCAGCATCAGCAGCGCGGCGGTGCGCATTTCAGGCCAGCCCCGGATTGGCTCCGATGCCGATCAGCTTCGGCACATTGAGCACCGGATTGACCGTCTTCACCTCGCGCAGATGCCGGGCGACGACCTCCCAGACCGGCTCGGTATCGGCATCGCGCGCAGCTGCCGATACCGGTGCCCAACCTGCCACCTTGTAAGTCTTGGCCGGGTCGATCGGCTTGCCGCCCAAGGTCATGTCGCGAATCCGCGAGCCGATCTTCGCGCCCGGTTCGCAGGCGTACTGCATGCCGCCGACGCGCACCATGTCGCCACCCTGCTGGTAGTAAGGATCGTCGTTGAACAGGTTGTCGCAGACATCCTCGAGGATGGTCTTGATGGTGTCGCCTTTCATCTCGGCGAGCGTCGTGTACGGATAGCTCATCGCTGTTTGCGTCATCAGATCGTCCATGGTGATCGGCTGCCCCGGCAGCAGGCTGGCCCCCCAGCGGAAGCCAGGTGAGAAGGCGATCTCGGCATCCTTCTGCTTCAGCAGCGCATCGAGGATCACCTGGTCGAAGGTGCCGTTGAAGTTGCCGCGCCGGTACAACAGGCCTTCGGTGACGGCGAGCTTTTCGTTCAGCTTGTCGAGGTAGGGCTTGCGGTGACGGTCGATCAGCGCCTGCATCTCGGCATCGGCCGGCAGCAGGTTCGAGAACACCGGCAGCAGGTGATAGCGGAAGTCCGACACCTTGCCGTCGACGACCTTGAAATCGAGCACACCGAGGAACTTGCCGGCGCTGCCCGCATTGGTGACGAGCGTCTTGCCGCCGGCGTTGGCGACGCTGACCGGCTTGGCGACGCCATCGTGGGTGTGGCCGCCGAGGATCGCGTCGATGCCGGTGACCCGACTGGCCATCTTCAGGTCGACGTCCATGCCGTTGTGCGACAGCACGACGACCACCTTCGCGCCCTTGGTGCGGGCTTCGTCGACAGTCGCCTGCATGCGTGCGTCCTGGATGCCGAACGACCAGTCCGGTACGAGGTAGGCGGGGTTGGCAATCGGCGTGTACGGGAATGCCTGGCCGATGATCGCGACCGGTACCTGGTTGATCTCGCGGATCACGTAGGGCTTGAACACCGGATCGCCGAAATCGGTGGTGGCGACATTCTGGGCGACGAACTCGACCTTGCCGTCGAAATCCTTGGCGATGATCTCCTGCACGCGGGCCGCACCCAGCGTGAATTCCCAGTGGCCGGTCATCACATCCACACCGAGCAGCTTGCAGGCATCGACCATGTCCTGGCCGTTGCTCCACAACGCGGTGCCCGAGCCCTGCCAGGTGTCGCCGCCATCGACCAGCAGCGCACCCGGCCGGCTGGCGCGCATCCGCTTGACCAGGGTCGCCAGATGCGCGAAGCCGCCGACCTTGCCGTAGCGCTTTGCGGCTGCGGTGAAATCGAGGCAGGTGAAGGCGTGCGCTTCGATCGAGCCGGGCTTGATGCCGAAAGCCTTCAGCAGGTTTTCGCCGACCAGGTGCGGCACCTTGCCGCGCATGCCGGCAATGCCGAGGTTGACGTCCGGCTCGCGAAACCAGTTCGGCAGCAGCTGGGCGTGGCTGTCGGTGAAGTGCAGCAGGCTGACATTGCCGAACGGCGCGATGTCGTACAGCGCCTCGCGGTCGCCGGCCAGCGCCAGCGGGCTGTCGAGCATCAGGCCGTTGGCGCTGGCGATCGCCAGCACATTGAGAAACTCGCGACGGTTCAGGGACATGGGGGCGTCAGGGGTACGTGCCGCGATGGACAAACCGGCAGTAGACAAAGTGCTGCGCGTTGCCGGACGGCGTCAGGTGGGTTTCGCGACGCGTTTCGAGCAGTTCGAAGGCGTCACCCAGCGCTGCCGCGATGGTCAGCGCGCTGTGCCGCTGTACCGGTAGGCCGCTGCATTGCAGCGGGCCGTCTTCGGCGAAGCTGCCGATGATGAGCTGGCCGCCAGGCCGTACCGAGGCTTCGGCCAGCTGCCGGTAACGCTCGCGGTCGACCGGATCGGTCAGGAAATGGAACACCGCGCGGTCGTGCCAGATCGCGTATTCGCGCAGCAAGGTGGCGTCCAGCAGGTCGATCTCCAGCCAGCGGACGCTCGCTGCCGCTGCACCCAGCCGCTCGCGGGCGACGGCCAGCGCAGCGGCGGAGATGTCGAGCACGCTCAAGTCCTGCCAGCCGGCGTCGAGCAGCGCGTCGACCAGGGTCGAGGCCCCACCGCCGATGTCGATCAGCGGCAGGCTGCGTTCATCGGTCGCGGCAGCAATCAGTTCCAGCGATACGGTCGGGAGCAACTGATACCAACTGGTGGCGGTGGCCGGCTTCGAAGTCCAGGCCCGCTGCCAGTGCTCGCGGCGTGCGTTGCCCGGATCGGCAGGTGCAGCGGGCTCGGAGAGCATTGCGCTCACTGGTTCACCGGCGAGGCCGGATCAAGCAGCAGGGCCGTGAGGTCCTTCATCTGCTGTTCGTTGAGGATGCCCTTGTGGCCGAAGCGCGGCATCAGCGAGCAGGGCATGTAGGCCTGCGCGTTGTAGATCTTGCCGTAGGTGTACTTCTGCATCGCTTCCGACTGGCCGCGCAACTTGCCGTAGCCCAGCAGGCTGGGACCGATGGTGCCGTGGGCGATCTCCGCCTTGCTGATCTGATGGCAGGCGTAGCAGTTGCCGCCCGGCACGGTGCCGGGCTTGTCCGAGAACTGCAGCCCCACGCCGCTCTGGGCGACCTTCTCGCCGCTCTTCCAGTCGCCCATCAGGCCGCCTTCGGGATACTTCAGGGTCGCCTGCTGGCTTTGGACAATGGCCGATGCGAGATCGCCGGTCAGCTTGCCGCGCGCTGCGCTGCACTGTTTCTGCACTTCGTCCTGTACCAGACGCTGTTGCCATTCCGGGCTGGCCGAGGTGAACGAGGACGACAGCGCAGCGGCTGCCTTGGCATCGATGCTGGCCGGTTCGCTGCCGGTCTGCGGCGCGACACAGCCGGCGGCGCAACAGATGATGGCGAGCGCGGCGAGGGTGATTCTGATCGGGTTCATGTCGGGATCCAGTCGGGCGTTCAGCGCTTCAGGCCGGGGGCCGCCATCTGGCCACCAGCGGCCTGCACGCCCATGTAGACCGTCAGGTCGGTGATCACGTCGGCGCCATAGTCGGCCAGGGGCATGCGCTGCTGGCGCAGGCAGTCGGTGATGCGGTTTTCCATCGAGCGCACCGTGCCCTGCGAGACGCGGTAGGCCGGCCAGGTCGCGAAGATTGGCTTGGCCTCCGCCGGCTCCGTCAGGTTCGGCAGCACCTGCAGGCGGATACGCGTACCGCTGGTGCTGTGGCAGGTCGAGCAGGCGAAGTCATACGGCCCGGTGCGGAAGTGGAACAGCTTTTCGCCGATGGCGTAGGCCTCCTTTTCCTTCGGATGCGTCTGCGGCACGGCGATCACCGCGCCCTTCGATTCGCTGGCGATCCAGGCGACCAGCGCCTCGATGTCCGAGGCATCGTTGTCCGTGGAGAAATGATTTTTTTCGGCTTCGGCACGGCTCAGGCCCTGCAGGTCGATCATGCAGCTGACCAGCCGCATCTCCAGATCCTGGACCCGGCCGGCGTCGGCGAAGTAGCGCGGCAGCTGCGCGAATGCGCCCTTGACCATGCCCGACCCGAGGCCGAGGTTGCAGGCTTCAAGCGATGCATTCTTCGGCCCGCGCTTCTTCGACCAGAACTCCCGGCCCTTGATTTCCCAGAGTTCCGCCGGGTTGTCGTCGGCGAGCATCTCGCGATAGGCGGCGATCGAGTCCTCGACAGATGCATCCTGGGCGAGCGCGATACCGCCCGCACCCAGCAGCAGGCTCGCTGCAGCAGCGACAATGTTTTTGTTCATTCTGGGGTCCTGAAGAGGGGGCTGGAGATCACGGCCGGATATAGACGTGGCCTTCGCGGGCTTGAAGTCGGGCGATTTCGGCGACGCCCGACGGCACCACCACCGCTTCCGGATTGATCTTGGCGACCGCGATGTCGCGGGATCGCAAGGTGTTCGCGCAGATGCGGAACTCGACGCCGCGCGCGGTCAAGGCCGCGACTGTGGCGTCGAACGGCTGGCCGTTGCTGTCCTTGGCGTCGTCAAGCAGGAAGTCGATGCCGTGCCCCAACGCCACGACCACGATCTTCGCTGTCGGATCGGCGTTGAGGTGGTTGTGGATGTTGCGCATGCCGCGCTGCGCCTGCTCGGCACCTTCGCTGAAGTGATAGACGACGCGGACCGGCTCGCTGGCCGCCGCGACCGGCTTCGCGGCGTCAGCCGCCCGCACCGGCATGAGCGGCACCGCCATCGCGACCAGGACAAGCAGCGCCGAGCACACTGTCCACGAACGATGGCGGCGACTCGACATCAGGCGATCACGCCTTCGTCGGTGCGGGTGTCGGCCTTGGAGTCGACCCAGGTGACGATGACCTTGTCGCCCTTGGCTGCGCCCTTGAACTTGAAGGACAGGAACGGATTCTTCGAGACCGACGCGCCCCACTGCGCGCTCATCACGGTCTTGCCGTTGCAGGTCGCGGTGACTTGCTGGATGAAATGGGCCGGCACGGCGTTGCCATCGGCGCCCTTGCGCTGGCCGGTTTCCATCGGGTGGCTCATCAGCACTTTCACTTCGACGACATCGTCGGTCATCGCAGCGCGAATCTTCATCGGGTCAGCCATGTCTCTTGCTCCTCGTTAGCTTGGTCGGCACCGTCTTGCGGTCCGACCGGAATACCGGCTCAGCCGAACGCCGGGCGTTCGACGGTGTGCGAGCAGCGCCCGCGCGCCGCCTCACCCGCCGCAGCCGCCGAGCGTGACCTTCACTTCCTTGACCGCCGAATAGAACTTGCCGTCGGCCTTGACCAGCGCGTAGACGTTCGAGGTCTGACCCATCTTCACGCGCGTGGTGACCGAAGGCTCGGTGCCCTCGGCGATGTCGAACACTGCGGTCAGAGGATTCGGATTCTTTTCGACGAACACCGAGATCGACTGGGTATTGGCAATCTTCGAGGTGATCGAGACCGGCACCACAGCTCCGTTCTCAGCGATGTCCGGCGCGGTGAAGCTGATCTCCGTACTCGGAGCCGGCTCGTTGCCGCCCATGCCCTTGATGGCCCCGGCGAGGTCGGTGGCTCCGAATGCCGGCTTGTTCCATTCGGCCGCGAAGGCGAAGCCTGGCTTCAGCAGGCCGGCGCCCATCAGCACCGCCAGCAGGCTGGCGTTGCCGCCGGATTTCAGCAATTGACGACGATTCATGTTCATGGAGGTGTCCTGGGTGTTCGCGTGCGTGACGTGCGCTTACTTGTCCGGCGCGCCGGAGAGGATCCAGCCGACGATGGCTTTCAGTTCGTCGTCCTTCGGGCCCGCCTGCGGCGGCATCGGAATCTGGCCCCAGGTACCCACGCCGCCAGCGCGGACCTTGGCGATCAAGGTGGCCTCGGCGGCTTTGTCGGCCTTGTACTTGTCGGCCACTTCGCGGAAGCCGGGACCGACCACCTTGCTGGCGACGCCGTGGCAGCCGAGGCAGCCGTACTTGGCGGCACTGGCGGACGCTGCTGCGGCGTCGGCCTGTGCCGTGCCGGTCGACAGGGAAAGGGCAGCGAGCACGGCGCTGGCGATCAGGGAACGACGGATCATCAAGAGGCTCCAGAGTTCAGGCGACGGCTTCATTCGGCCGCCGCACCATTGAGAATCCACTGCACGATGGCCGTGGCGTCAGCATCGGAAAGGCCGGCCTGCGGTGGCATCGGGATATCGCCCCAGACGCCGGCACCGCCCGCCTTGACCTTGACTTCCAGCTTTTTCTGGGCGGCAGCGTCGCCCTTGTACTTGCCGGCGACATCCGTGAATCCGGGACCGACTACCTTGTTGGCCAGCCCGTGACAGGCGAGACAGCCCTTGCCGTCGGCGAGCTTCTTGGTCGTGGCGGCAGCCGAAACGGCCTTGGCGGCAATCTTGATCGGCGCAGTGGCGCCGGTGCCGGCCGCGACTTCGGTATTGGCACCGCGCACCGGTCCCCATTCGCGGCTCTGCAGTGCGAGGTTGCCGTGCGCGTTGCGGGCGAAGTCGGGGAGGAACGAACTGATCGCGGCGGTCTTTGCACAATCCTTCATGCAGGCCACGGCGATGACGTCCGACTTCCCCTTGCGGTTCCACAGGCCCGAGAACTCGACCATGCCGTTACGGTTGGGCATCCGCTTCTGCACCTCGCGGATCGAGTTCTGGTCGAGCGTGAAATCGGCCGGCACGATGTCGCTGAGGTTCAGCAGGTACGCCACGGCGGCGTAGACCTCATTGGTCGACAGCGACTGCGGCGCGTTCCACGGCATCGCCCGGTTGATGTAGTCCCAGAGTGTCGAGACCGTCGGGCTCATCGATAACGCGGTGCGGGTCGGCGAATCGCTCGCGAGGGTCGCCGACCGGCCGGTTTCCAGATCCTTCTTGCTGACCCCGCCGACCAGCGGCGCGAAGACCGAGTTGGATTCGCCGAACGAGCCGTGGCAACTCGCACACTTGGCTTCCCACAGCACTTCGCCTTCGGCGACAGTGCCCGAGCCGGCCGGCAGACCCGTGAAGTCGGGCCGCACGTCGATGTCCCAGGCCTTGATTTCATCCGGTGTGGCGGCACGGCCGATGCCGTCCATCGCAATGCCCGACATTGGCAGCAGGGCTGCAAATGCAAATGCAAACGCGAGGCGCATGGCGCGATCAGGCGATCTGGACATTGAACACCTCACCGGTCTCGGTCACCTTCCAGGTCTGGATGGCATTGTTGTGATAGACCATGCGGGTGCCGCGAACTTCGCGGAGCTGGCGCATCTGCGGTTGCACGTAACCGGTCTCGTCGATGGCGCGGCTCTGCAGCAGGGCCGGGCCGCCGTCCCATTTCCACGGCAGCTGGAAGCGGGTCAGGGCCTTGTCGAGTACCAGCGAACCGAGGCTCGCGGTCTGCCAGTTGCGGCCACCATCAACAGAAACATCGACGCGTTTGATCTTGCCCCGGCCGGACCAGGCCAGCCCGGTGATCGTGTGCTGGCCTTTGTCCAGAATCACCTGGCCGCCGGACGGCGAGGTGATCACCGATTTCGCTTCCTGCACCGGCGTGTACTGGCGCGTGGTGCCGTCCGGCATCAGATCGGCGTAGTGCAGCGTTTCATCCTTGGTATTCCAGCGCTGGTCGCCGACTTCGATGCGGCGCAGATACTTGATCCACGACACGCCCTGACCGCCTGGCACCACCAGCCGCAACGGATAGCCCTGCTGCGGACGCAGCATCTCGCCGTTCTGGCCGTAGGCGACGAGCACGTCGTCGAGCGCCCATTCGAGCGGAATCGTGCGGTTCTGGTGTGAGCCATCGGCGCCTTCGCCGTAGACGTACTTCGCCTTCTTCAAGTCGATGCCGCAATCCTCGAGCAGCAGGCGAAGCGGAACCCCGGTCCATTCCGAGCAACTCAGCATGCCGTGCGTGTACTGCACGGTCGGCACGGCGGTATTGGCCCATTCCATCGCCGAATTCGCACCGCACTCCAGGAAATGGATGCGCGACACCGACGGGAAGCGCAGCAGGTCGTCCATCGTGTAGACCTTGGGCGTCTTCACCAGGCCGTTGATCATCAGACGATGCTTGGACGGATTGACGTCCTGCCAGCCCTGGTGGTGGCGTTCGAAGTGCAGGCCGCTCGGCGTGATGATCCCGAACAGGCCCTGCAGCGGCGTGAACGCGACCGAAGCCCCGCCGACGCTGGCCAGCCCCGGCGATTCACGGCGGACCAGATTGCTTTCGTACTTCGACGGCATGCCGTAAAGATCGGAAGCCACCGGCTTGCCGAGCGTCGTGCCCCAAGGCTGCTTGTCGAGGATCGCTGGATCACTGCCTGCTGCTGCGATCGCCGCAGGTGCCCCGGCGCTGGCCGATGCCGCCAGCATCGCCTTGCGCAGGAAATCGCGGCGACCGGCGGAAACTTCGGCGATCTGGCTTTGCGTCAGGAAACTTTCAGGCGCTGGACGAATGCGTCCAAGGCCATCGACCCGATCAGTCATCAAACACTCCTCGACCCATTTGACGATTCACGTGCCTTTGGCGGACGCCTACCGAAGGGCAGTCGCCGTGCAGTCAGTGATTAAAGATTTAATTGTTATAAAGTTATTCGATTGAGATCTAATCGTCAACAAGCTCCTACAACACGCGGCGGCTGACGTGTCGTCGGCAGTGCCTGTGCTTGGCGACGCGTCGCGTCGGGCGCGGCTCAGGGCGCAGGGCCAGAGCGCGATCCGCAGTCAGGACACGTTGTTCTGCGAACAGGGGACGGCGTTCGCGCTCCATCGGGCCCTGCTTCGGAAACGCAGGAAGATTGGCCCGACCATTGCCCGGGCAATGGCGCGGGCGATGCCGTCGCGCCGGACGGTGCATCCGAGTCGCCCGCGACCGTGAGCATCCTCGTCCCGCGTTCGTGCCCGCAGCAGAACGTCCGCAGGTTCTGCGAGCCGCTCATTGGTGGCTGGTGCATCTCGACATCAACCAGCAGCCGTAGCCATTTGCTCTGCGGGGGCGATCAGCGTGGGTGGCTTTAATTGGGGCGCGATAGCCGCGTTGTGGCGCCTGATGCTGGCCGGCTTGAGGAAATGGCGGATCACGTCGAGCAGTTCGTCGTCGACCGCGTAACTGATCAGCGTTTCGTCGGCGAAGTCCTCGACATTCAGATGACTGTGACCGGCGAGGCGATGCCTCGGCGACAGAATCGCCAGCGTCCGGTAGCGGAATAGCGGCTCGATGGTGACGCCCGGACGAGGCGCTTTCGCCGGGGCGTGATCGATGACCGCGATCTCTGCCGAACCGATGTCGCGTCGGCGCTCGCCTTGCTGCATCGGGCGCCGAGTACCCGGCGCGAGGCCGTGCGCGCGCAGTTCGCAGGCCTGTGTTCGCATGACGCCGAACGCGGACGGCCATTCGTCGCGCGCATCGAGTGCCTGCAAGTGCGGCTGCAGCTGCCGAAACCGCCGACGATGACGATCGGCTCATTCCCGCAGACCGACGAGATCCGTGCCGCCCGCCGGGCCGGCACGCTATCCGAGGCCGACGATCGCGCAGCGCTGCGGCTCGCGCTGGCCCTGCGCGACGAGGTCTGCGATCTCGAGGCCGCAGGCGTCCGGATCGCCCAGGTCGACGAGCCGACGATTCGTGAAGGGCTGCCATCGAAGCGCGCCGAGAAGCACGTCGACTGGCCGGGCTACCTCGACTGGGCGGTGCACACCTTCCGCATCACCGCGTCGGGCATGCGCGCCGAGACCCGGATCCACACCCGCATGTGCTGTTCGGAGTTCAACGCCATCCTGCCGCCGATCGCGGCGATGAATGCCGACGTCGTCACCACCGAGACCTCGCGCGGCCGTATGAAGCTGCTCGACGGCTTCGGCGACTTCCGATATCCCGACGACATCGGCCCCGGGGTCTATGACATCCACTCGCCGCAGGTCCCGGCCCGCGACGAGATGCGAACTGCTGCAGCGCGCTGAAAGTGGTGCCGCCCGAACGGCTCCGGGTGAATCCCGATTGCGGCCTGAAGAGCCGCGGCTGGCCGGAGGCCGGGTCGGCACCGGCGCAGATGGTGGCCGCTGCGCGCGAGGTCCGTGCCGCACTCTGAGGCCTGTACGCCGCGGGCGTTCGGACTCAGCTCGCCGTGACGCCGAGGTTGCCAAGCCGGTAGACCAGCCGCGAGCGGGTGATGCCGAGGGTCCGCGCGGCGGCCGACAGGTTGCCGTCGGCCTTGGTGATCGCGCGTTCGAGCAGCGCCCGTTCGAGCGAGCCGGCGACCTGGTCGAGCGAGAACTCGCCGGTATCGGCGTCGCCCGTCAGCAGGGCCTCGATCCGCAGGATCGCCGCCCGGACCGCGTCGGCATCCTTGTCGGCGCAACCGCCGGGCTTGTCGGCGCCGGCATGCAGCGCATCGGTGGCGGCGACATGGCCATCGCGGTCGAGTCCGAAGGTTGCCGTGTCCCAGCGCTCGCCGCTGACGAACAGCTGGCCGACGTCGATCGCGCCGCCATGCTGGGTCAGGATCACGCCACGCTCGATCATGTTCTCGAGTTCACGGATGTTGCCCGGCAATTCGTAGCTCAGCAGGGCATTGATCGCCCGCGGCGTGAAGCCGGTGACGTCGCGGCGGTGACGGACGCAGAACTTGCGCAGGAAGTGGTTCATCAGCACCGGGATGTCTTCGCGCCGTTCACGCAGGGGCGGTACCTTCACCGGAAACACGTTGAGCCGGTAGAACAGGTCCTCGCGGAAGCGGCCGGCGCGCACCTCGGCTTTAAGATTCAGGTTGGTGGCCGCGACCACCCGGACATCGACATGGCGCACGCGGGTATCGCCGACCCGTTCGATCTCCCGCTCCTGCAGCGCGCGCAGCAGCTTGCCCTGCGCGGTCAGGTTCATGATGCCGATCTCGTCGAGGAACAGCGTGCCGCCGTGGGCGCGCTCGAAACGACCTTCGCGCGACGCGGTGGCGCCGGTGAACGCGCCTTTCTCGACGCCGAACAGCTCCGATTCGACGAGGTTCTCGGGAATCGCCGCACAGTTGACCGCGATGAACGGCTTGTCGGCGCGCGGACTGATCCGGTGCAGCGTGCGGGCGAACACTTCCTTGCCGACGCCGCTTTCGCCGAGGAACAGCACCGTGGCGTCGGTATCGGCGACGCAACGCAGCATGTGGCATACCGCGTTGAAGCCGGTCGACACGCCGACGATCTCGTCGTCGGCGAACATCGCGGCGGTTTCCGGATTCGGCGCGGCGCGCCGGGCCCGGTTGCCGCTGGCCGACAGGCCGCTGGAAAAGCTCTGCGCCCGCAGGTAGCGGACATCGTCCTCGGCGTCGTCCCACTCCTCTACCGGCTTGCCGATGATCCGGCAATGCTCGCTGCCGGTAGCCCGGCATTCGACTTCGCGGAACAGCACCGGGCGGCCCATGAACACGCTGGTGTAGCCGGAGGCGTAGCCGATCTGCATCCAGCACACCGGTTCGACACCGATGCCGTAGGTGCGGACATGGACCTCGTCTTCGGATGAATGACGCCAGATGAACTCGCCGCGATATTGACCGCGGGCGACGTCCATCTCCTGACGGATCAGCTCGACCTTGACCATGCCTTCGAGCGCATGCAGCTGCGGGCCGACCGCGAACGCGTCGCCGTCTGCCGCCTGGGGCCGCAGGCGGCGGGCCAGTTCGGCGTCGTGAGCGCCGGAGTTGTAGCCCATGCGGGTCAGCAGGCCGCGGGCGCGCTCGATCCCGAGGCTTTCGATCAGCTCGCGCCGCAGCACCCCCATCGCCGAAGTGTGGATGAGCTGCATGCGCTGGTCGTCGAGCCAGATCCGGCCCTCGCCCGGCGCGAAATGCAGGCGCGCGAGCAGATCGGCGATGTCGGGCGTATTGCCGGCATCGACCTGGGTTTCGCCCGGGGTCCAGTTGCGCTGCTGGGCGGATGCCTCGGCATCGATCCGCATAAGCCTCCTCCTTGCACACGGTCCATGCGCGGCGCATCCGGCCCTGCCGGTGTGCCGATCGTTATCGCCGGACTGTAACCGGTTGCGCCGGCGAGGTCGCCTGCAGCGCGATGAATCGGCAAATAGCCGGCAGTGATTGACGGCCGCAGCGCGCCAGTGTCTGGACGGCTGCGGACCGGCGGCGCGGAGGCCGGCGCGCGGACGGCGGGGATGGGTCATCGGGCCTCGCAGCCGCGCGGAGATGCGCCGCGCCGTTGCGGATTTTCAGCGAATGACCGCGTGTCTCGACGGCCTGTTTGATTGATTTCAGCGAACGGCCTGGCCGCATTTCACGCCATTGCGGACTCCACTTCTAGGCCTGAAACAGAAATAAATCGATGGCACACAATTGCTTGCACCGATGACGCGGTGCAGCAATGAAATTCATGGCACGGCCGCTGCAATGACGTCGCTGCGCACCGGACGAACGCCGCGAAAAAAAAGCAGCGAGTTCGTCCGGGCAGCGACCGGAGGAGAACGGTGTCGTTCCATCAATTGCCGCAGGTGCGCCCGCGGTTCGACGTCAACAAGCACTACGTCCGCTTTCGCGAGATTCGCGATGACGGCTACGTGCTGTTCGACTTCGCCATCGGTGACCCCGAGCTGGCGGTGGAACTGATGCTCCCTCTGGCGGCTTACCAGGCTTTCTGCCGCGAACGCGGCGTGATCTATCTGACGCGCGAACAGGCCGAGACGATCGACTTCGAGCGATCGAAATGGCAGTTCGGGCGTCCCGGAATCCAAGAGTAGGGGGAGTTCATGCAAGTCGATATCAGGACCGAAACGGTCACCCAGATCCGCCAGACGTTCTCGCATACCGCGCGTCACATCGGTGGCGACAAGCCGGCATCGCGCTACCAGGAAGCGACCTACGACCTGCAGCCGCAGGTCAACTTCCATTACCGGCCGCTGTGGCAGCCGGAACTGGAGGTCTACGACCGTCGCCGTACCAAGATCGTGATGAAGAACTGGTACGCGTTGCGCGATCCGCGCCAGTACTACTACGGCGCCTACACCATCGCCCGTGCGCGGCAGCAGGACGCGATGGAGAAGAACATCGAGTTCGTCGACAAGCGCGGCCTGCTGCGCAGCCTGCCGGAGGGGCTGCGGGATCGACTGATCATGGCGCTGGTGCCGTTGCGCCATCTGGAATGGGGTGCGAACACCAACAACTGCTACATCACCGCCTATGGCTGGGGCACGGCGCTGACCCAGGCGACGATGTACCACACGATGGACCGTCTGGGTCTTGCCCAGTACGTCAGCCGGATCGGTCTGCTGCTCGACGGCAACAGTGGCGACTCGCTGTCGCGCGGCAAGACGCTGTGGATGGAACATGCCGCCTGGCAGGGCCTGCGCAAGGCCGTCGAGACGGTGATGGTGACCGAGGACTGCATGGAAGTCTTCGTGGCCCAGAACCTGGTCGTCGACGGTCTGCTCTATCCACTGGTCTACCAGCATCTGGATCGACTGATGAGCGATGAAGTCGGCCCGGTGCTGAGCCTGCTGACCGAGTTCATGAACAACTGGTACGACGAGAGCGCGCGCTGGGTCGATGCCGTGGTCAAGACCGCCGCAATGGAGTCCGACGACAACCGTGCACTGCTGCGCGAGTGGATCGTCAGCTGGCGCGCCACTGCGCTGTCGGCCCTGCAGGTCTACGCCGCCGAAGTGTTCGGCGAGCATGCGGAAACGGTCATTGCGCAGGTCGATCAGGCGTTCGGCGTGCGCGTCGAGAAACTCGGCATCGCGCTGGCGGAGAAGGCGTGATGAGCAATGTCTTCATCGCCTTCCAGACCAACGACGATACCCGCCCGATCATCGAAGCGATCGAGTCCGACAACCCCGAGGCCAAGGTCCAGCGCTACCCGGCGATGGTCAAGATCGACGTGCCGGGCCGGCTGGTGGTCAGGCGCGAATCGATCGAGGACCGCATCGGTCGCGCATATGACCTGCGGGAGTTGCAGGTCAATCTGATCTCGCTGTCCGGAAACATCGAGGAGTCGGACGACGAATTCGTCCTGCACTGGAACTGACCGTCCCCTCTCTTTCATTTCTTTCGATTCGAGGAGCACCACGATGAACATGCCGTTGACGGCCAAGCCGGCGAAGAAGCTGAGCCTGAAGGAAAACTACGCGCTGCTGACGCGCGGTCTCGGCTGGGAAACCAGCTATGTCGACATGGATCGCGCTTTCCCGCAGGACAAGTTCGAAGGCATC
>PNMW01000058.1 GCA_013823855.1 Lysobacteraceae bacterium
CCGCTCACCGTGATCGCATTGCTCGTCTGCACGCTGCCCAGCGCCGCATCCGTCACCGGTGCAAAGCTGAATGCGTCAGGTGTCGTGTCAGGCGCCGCATCGTCGTTGATGATCGTTACCACGCCCTGGCCGCGGGCAATAGTCACTCCGACAGGGCTGCTCAGATTGACGAGAAACGTTTCGTCAGCTTCGAACTCCGTGTCTCCATTGATCGTGTAGGGCTGTGCCTTGCTGGTCTCTCCGGGCGCGAACGTGGTCGTGCCTGATCGTGCGACATAGTCGCTACCGGCCGTCGCGGTGCCGTTTGCGGTGGCAAAACGCACGGTTACCGTTTGCGTCGAGGGCGCGGACAGCCTGAAGGTCATCCTAGCCGTCGACGTGCCGCCGTTCCCTTCCTGGATGCTGACGTCTTCCAAACTGACCGTAGGCAGCGTCTGCGCCACCGCCCGAACCGGCATCAGCGGAGCCGCCAGCAACAGCGTACTGAGCACGCTCCGGGCGAGATTGCGACGCAGAAAGGAATAGCGGGGCTTCATCACGACGCTCGATTGAGAGGGAAGAGTCGACGGAACACGACATCAAGCAGCCGAATCCGCCGTCACGCCATCAATACTGAACCAACAATGTAAAAATAAAGTCAATATGGCCTGTTTTTTCCACAACCTTGTTTTCCCGATTGGGCAAAAGTCAGTGGGAAATGTGATGTCGGTCCGAAATGCCCTGGAATGGTGCTAATTCTCGGTGTCGAAGCTCTCCCCGGCGTCCTCGGATCGGCCGAATCAAGCGTTGCCGCCACCCCCGACCAAAGTCCGAATCCGGCTGTTGTCCTGCGGTATCGGCAGCGACCGGCAAAGCTTGAGCGACCCGGAAGGCCGGCTGCGAACCGTCAGTCCTTCGACAGCACCGGCAGCCCTTGTTCGAGAATCGCGCGGACCTTGGCCATGCTCATTGCCAGCCAATGTTCGATCTGGCCATGGATATCGCCGCTGCCGATACCCGGCGCCCAGTTGACGCTGACCGCGAGGCAGGCATACGGCAGGTCCAGTTCGGCGGCGAGCGCCGCCTCCGGCATGCTGGTCATGCCGACCATGTCGCAGCCATCCTGCTTGAGCCGGCGGATTTCACCGGGCGATTCCAGACGTGGACCCTGGGTCACCGCCATCACGCCGCCATCGCGGGCTTCGACGTTGGCAGCCTTTGCGGCGTCGACCAGCGCCTTGCGCACCGACGGGGCGTACGGATGATTGAACTCGATGTGCTTCAGGCTGCTGCCCGGCTTGCCATCGAAATAGGTGTGCTCGCGACCCCAGGTGTAGTCGATCAGATCGTTCGGAATGGCCAGCGCGCCGGGCGCGAACCAGCCGGCGATCGCCCCGACCGCCCCGATGGCGATCACCTGCTCGACCCCGGCCTGCTTCAGCGCCCAGAGATTGGCCCGGTAGTTGATCGCATGCGGCGGCAGCTTGTGGCCTTCGCCGTGGCGCGCCAGAAAGATCGCCTCGACGCCGGCGACACGGCCGCGCACCAGCGGCGCCGACGGGGCTCCGTACGGCGTGTTGATGATCGAGGAACTGGTGATTTCCAGCCCCGGCCAGCTATTCATGCCGGTGCCACCGATGACGGCGACCTTGGCGGAGGAGTGGGCAGCGAGCGTCATGGCGTAAGCGTCCGTCGAAATTCGGCAGGGGGATGATGATCAGGCGCCGCGCATCGCGTAGATCGCCGGCAATTGCCGCCAGCATTCCTTGTAGTCCATGCCGCAGCCGAAGACGTAGCGGTCGATGACGCTGAGGCCGACGAACTCGGCAAGGGCGCCAGCGGCGCGGCGGTCGTGCAGCTTGTCTGCAAGCACGGCGACTTTCAGGCTCAGCGGCGCGAACTCTTCCAGCGCCTTGCGGATCGCGACCAGCGTATGGCCTTCGTCGAGGATGTCGTCGATCACCAGGACATGGCGGCCATCGAGGATCGCCGGCGGCTGACGCTTCCAGATCAGGCCACCGCCAGTGGTCGCACCGCGATAGCGGGTGGCGTGCAGATAATCCATCTGGAACGGGAAATTCAGCCGCCGGGTGATTTCGGCGGTGGTGACCAGCCCGCCGTTCATCACGCAGAGGATCAGCGGCGCCTTGTCGGCGTACTCGGCGCTGATCTGTGCCGCCAGCCTGTCGTAGGCGGCCGAGACTTCGGCGGCGTCGTGCAGGCAGTCGGCTTCTCTGAGGACCTTCAGGGCGTCGGCAACATCAATGCTCATGGCTTCAGGCGGTGCGATAGAGGGCTTTGAGACGCGCGCTGGACAGGCGCCGCTGCTTGACCGGCAGCGCATCCAGCAGCTTCACGACTTCCGGGCGCTCGTTGCAGACCGGCAGCATGTCGCAGCCGGAGGCCAGCGCCACGCGGGCACGCTCGACGATGTCGCCGATCACCACCGCACCCTTCATGCACAGGTCGTCGCAGAACACCGCGCCGTTGTACTTGTACTGGCCGCGCAGCAGGCCGCGGATCCACTTGCGGGAGAACGAGGCCGGCGTCTCGTCGAAGGCGCTGTAGCGGACGTGCGCCAGCATCAGGCTTTCGATGCCGTCGTCGATCAGCGCCTTGAACGGCGCCAGATCCTGGCGCTCGATGTCGGCGAACGGCCGGCGATCGATCGGCAGTTCCAGATGCGAATCGGCGGCGACCGCGCCATGCCCCGGGAAATGCTTGCCGGTGGCCTTGAGCCCGGCGGCGTTGAGACCGGCGCGGAACGCCCGCGCCAGCTTGATGATGATCTGCGGGTCGGACGAGAACGCGCGGTCGCCGATCACCGTCGACACGCCGCAGTCGCGGTCGAGCACCGGTGCGAAGCACAAGTCGATGCCGAAGCTGGCCAGTTCGCGGCCGATGGTTTCCCCGTGCAGCCGCGCGTCCTCGACGGCACGCAGCCCGGATTCGTCATGCAGCCGGCCAAGCGTGCCCATCGCCGGAACCCGCGTGAAGCCGACCCGGAAGCGCTGCACTCGCCCGCCCTCGTGATCGACCGCGATCAGCAGCCGTGGCGACTTGATCGCCAGCAGCTCGCTGCACAGCGCCCGCAACTGCTCCGGATCGGAGTAGTTGCGGGCGAACAGGATCACGCCACCGACCAGCGGATGGGCGAGCACCTCGCGGTCTTCGGCAGTCAGTGCCAGGCCGGCGACATCGGCCATGATCGGTCCCAGGGTCATGCGGGCGCGTAGGGGTGCAGTGGGGAAGGCAGCTTCAGGCAGGCCGATCGTTCTCGGGCCAGTCGCGCCACGGGTGCAGCGCGAGACTGTGATTGTAATAGCGCCGGTCTTCGGTCACTTCGACGCCCAGCCAGGCGGGCGTGTCGATGGCCTGGTCGGCGGTCTTCAGTTCGATCTCGGCAACCACCAGACCGGCGTTGGCGCCGGCGAATTCATCAATCTCCCAGGTCAGCGACTGACCGTCCGGGCCGGTGACGTCGATGTAATGGCGGACCTTGTCGACCAGACCGACACACAAGGTGTCGAGGATTTCGTGGGCGTCCTTGACCGGCACTTCGTAGTCGTACTCGGCGCGGGCCCGGCCGACCACCGCAGCCTTGATGTTCATCCGCGCCTCGACACCCTGCAGGCGGACCCGGATCGAGCTCTTGCCGCTGTCTTCGGTCAGATAGCCCTGCCGCATCGGCACCCGCCGCGTCGCCTGCGCACGCCAGTCGTCGCCGACGACCAGAAACTTCCGCTCGATTTCAATTGCCATGGTTCACATCGTCTTTTCATTGGGGAAATCGTGTGCGGCTCGCGGGCGTGCGGTGGCCGGTGAGTAGGGCGGGTCACGACCCGCCGCTTTTTTTGCCGTTGCGCTGAATTCGAGGCGGGTCGCGACCCGCCCTACGTACGCTCGAAGAGTGCCATCGACTCGATATGGGTCGTGTGCGGAAACATGTCCAGCACGCCGACCCGGCTCAGCCGGTAGCCATGGCTGTTGACCAGTTCGCCGGCATCGCGCGCCAGCGTGCCGGGGTGGCAGGACACATAGACGATGCGGCGCGCCCGGGTCGCGGCCAGCTGCGACAGGATTTCCTTGGCGCCGGAGCGCGGCGGATCGATCAGCGCCAGGTCGTAGCGGGTCTTCAGCCAGTCGGCCTTGGGATCGGGCTTGAACAGATCGGCCTTGAGGAAGCGGCCGTCGAAGCCGTTGCGCTTCAGGTTTGCCAGCCCGCGCGCCACCAGCCCGGCCTCGCCTTCCACGGCGGTGACCCGGGCGCCGCGCGCAGCGATCGGCAGAGTGAAGTTGCCGAGGCCGGCGAACAGTTCCAGCACCGAATCGCCAGCGGAAGGGTTCAGCCAGTCCAGTGCCTGGTTGACCATTCGCCGGCTGACCTCGGCATTGATCTGGATGAAATCGGCTGGCAGGAAGCTCAGCCGCAGTGCGCTGCCATCGGGCGAATAGTCCAGTGGCCGCACCTCGGCCAGCGGCAGCAATGAATCCGGGCCGCCGCCCTGCAGGTAGAAATCGAAATCGTGCTCGGCGGCGAAGGCCAGCAGCCTCGCGCGGTCATCGTCGCTGGGCGGCGCGAGCACGCGGATGGTCACCGCGACGTGCCCGGCCGCCGAGACCTCGATCTGCGGAATCTGGTCGGCAATGCTCAGGGTGTCGAACAGCGCGCCGATCATGCGCAGCCGTTCGCCAAGCCGGGGATCGACGACCTCGCAGCGGTCCAGCACCGCCAGCGCATTGGCATCGCGCTCGCGAAAGCCGACCAGCACCCCGCCCTTCTTGTGCACCAGCTTCACGCCCATGCGGGCGCGGCGGCGATAGCCCCAGACCGGGCCGAGCACCGGTTCGGCCACCGCCTCCGGCGACACGCCGCCGATGCGGCGCAGCGCTTCGAGCATCGCCTGCTGCTTGAAGCGGACCTGGGCGGCCGGCGCCAGATGCTGCAGCGAGCAGCCGCCGCAGGTGCCGAAGTGGGCACAGCCGGGCGTGACCCGATCCGGCGACGGCACGTCGATCGCCGTCGCCAGCGCTTCATCGAGCGCGCGGGTGACCCGCAGCAGCTTGTAACGCACCGTTTCGCCGGGCAGCGCACCGAAAATGAAGGTGACCTTGCCGTCGACGCGGGCGACGCCGCGACCATCGTGATCGAGACCGGTGACGGTGGCGCTGAACTCGGTTTCCGGGACCGGCTTGCGGCGACGGGTCACTCGGGGAAGACGCCGGTCGAGATGTAGCGGTCGCCACGGTCGCAGATGATCGCGGCGATGGTGGCGCCGTCCAGCGCCTTGCAGAGCTGCAGCGCCGTCCACACCGAGCCACCGGACGACGGGCCGCAGAACACGCCTTCGATCTTCGCGAGGGCACGCATGGTGTCCTCGGCCTGCTTGGTCGACACCTCGACGACCCGGTCGACGCGCGAACGATCGAAGATCGTCGGCAGATAGGCTTCCGGCCACTTGCGGATGCCGGGGATCGACGATTCGCCGTCCGGCTGCACGCCGGTGATCTGGATCGCCGGGTTCACTTCCTTGAAGTAGCGGGAGCAGCCCATGATCGTGCCGGTGGTGCCCATGGTCGCGACGAAATGGGTCAGCGTTCCGCTCAGCGCGGTCCAGATCTCCGGCGCGGTGCCCTCGTAGTGGGCGCGCGGGTTGTCCGGGTTGCCGAACTGGTTGAGCACCTTGCCCTTGCCGTCGCGCTCCATCTGCTCGGCCAGATCGCGCGCGCCTTCCATGCCTTCTTCCTTCGACACCAGGATCAGCTCGGCACCGAAAGCCTTCATCACCGCGCGTCGCTCCACGGACAGGTGCGCCGGCATGATCAGCACCATGCGGAAGCCGCGCATCGCCGCCGCCATCGCCAGCGCGATGCCGGTGTTGCCGGACGTCGCTTCGATCAGCGTGTCGCCGGGCCTGATCTCGCCACGCTCCTCGGCGCGACGGATCATCGAATACGCGGGGCGGTCCTTGACCGAGCCGGCCGGGTTGTTGCCTTCCAGCTTCAGGAACAGACGGTTGTTGCCGATGCCGGGCAGGCGCGTGACTTGCACCAGCGGCGTGTTGCCGATGGTGTCGGGAAGTGTGATCGGATTCATGTCGGCATTTTACGGGGACTGCTCGGCCGGCGCGGCGCGGACCGGCCCGCACTCGAGCACCACAAAGGCGATGATCATGCCGGCTTCATCGGTGAACGACAGATGGGCGGCGCCGATCCCGAGCGCGTCCAGCCGCGCCTGCGTCGCGGCGCTGAAAATCAACCGGGGCCTGGCTTTCGGCGCGCGCAGCGCACCGACATCCTGATAGCTGACGCCGTGAAAGCCGGTGCCGAGTGCCTTGACGAACGCTTCCTTGGCCGCGAACGCCCGGGCGATCGCGTAGCCGGGGCTCTTGGCCTGGCCGAGCGCGGCGCGCTCCTCCGGCATCAGCAGCTTGTTGAGCGCGCGCTCGCCCTGCCGCGCGTACAGCGCCTCGCAGCGGTCGATGCGCAGCAGATCGGTGCCGATGCCGTAGATCACCGGTCCGGATCAACCCAGCGCGGCGCGTCGGGCGACCGTCATCGCCTGACGGATCTCGGCGATCGCCGCCGGCAGGCCGATGAACAAGGACCGGGCGATGATCGCGTGGCCGATGTTCAGTTCGACGATTTCCGGAATCGCCGCGATCGGCCCGACATTGCAGGCGTTCAGGCCATGGCCGGCGTGGACTTCGAAACCCATCGCCTCGGCGTCGCGCGCGAAGCCGGCAATCCGCACCCGTTCGGCATCCTGCTCGGCGCCGCGGGTGTCGGCGTAATGCCCGGTGTGGATTTCCAGCTGCGGCGCACCGCTGGCCTTGGCCGCCGCCAGCTGCGCCGGGTCGGCGGCAATGAACAGCGCGACGATGCAGCCGGCGTCGGCCAGCCGCCGGCAGGCCTCGCGTACCGCCGGCAGGTTGCCGGCGACATCGAGGCCGCCCTCGGTGGTCCGCTCCTCGCGCCGCTCGGGCACCAGGCACACGTACTTCGGCCGTGCCGCCACGCCGATGTCGACCATTGCCGGCGTCACCGCCATTTCCAGATTGATCGGCACCGGACAGACCGGCGTCAGCCGCGCCAGATCGTGATCCTGGATGTGACGCCGGTCTTCACGCAGATGGATGGTGATGCTGTCGGCACCGCTGGCCGCAGCCAGCAGCGCGCCCTCGACCGGATCGGGGTAAGGCGTGCCACGGGCCTGACGGACGGTGGCGATGTGGTCGACGTTGACGCCGAGTCGCAAGCTGCGCATGGACGAAGGGGACGAAAAGAAGGTCGGGCATTGTAGGCCAGCCTCATCGTCCGGAGCCCGCCACCGCGCGCCGATCTCCGGGCGCCCGATCCACGGCTCCGCCGCGCATCACTGCCGGAACCGCGCAGGCATCGTGATTGGCGCGACACGTCATCTCGGATCGAAAAGTCGTCAGTCAGGACTGCAACCGAATGAACGGCGCCGCGCATCCAAGCACTGCGTCATTCAGTTCGCGATCGCCATCCTGCTCGGCTCGCGGTGACGCAAGCAGCTTGCTTTCAACAGGATGTGACCTTTCAGAGCGCCGCCAGGCGCTCTTCTTTTGTCGGCTCGACGGGCCTCCGTTCCCGTCGAGCGTTCAACCGGTCAGCCGATTTCGACAGCGCCGATCAGACGCCCGCCGCCAGCCTCGCGCCGCGGCGACGCCGCAGCGCGGCGCCGATCATCAAGCCGAAGACGCCGAACAGATCGAATGAGCCACCGCCTCCCGAGCTTGAAGCGCCACCGGTGGTGGTGCCGCCCGTCGTCGTACCGCCGGTCGTGGTGCCACCTGTGGTCGTACCACCGGTGGTGGAGCCTCCAGTCGTGGTGCCTCCCGTGGTTGTGCCGCCGGTCGTGGACCCGCCCGTGGTGCCGCCGGAGGTACCGCTGCCGGTGGTCGAGCCGCCGGTCGTGCCGTCTTCCGCGAACACGCTGAAGCCTTCCACCGCCAGCACCGAGATTTCGCTGGGTCCGGACTTGAACACCGAGGCGAAGCTGCCGTTGGCGAACAGCACCGTCGGTGGTGCGCGGCCGATCGAGAACGGCGTCGTGAAGATGCCGGTGCCCTTGAAACGGGTGTCCGGCACGCCGGCGGGAGTCAGCTGCACGCCGGCCACCGAGGTGGTGCCGGACACGTAGGTGCGGTTCGACAGCTGCAACACACCGTTGACGCCGATCAACTGGGTCACGCCACTGGGCAGAATGCGGCCGAACAGCAGCTGGGTGAGATTCGCCTGGCCCTCGCCCGGGGTCGCGATCGCGTCGATGTCGACCACCCCGAGGCCGTCGGTGCCGAACGTCGTGTCCGCCGCACCGGCCATGTCATCGCTGAACACGGTGCCGACGAACCGCGACGACGACACCTTGCCGCTGCCGAAGTTGAGCACCCGGCCGGTCGTGCTCGATGTCGCCACTCCAAAGCCGAGCGCCGACGTGATCCCGGACGGAACCGGCGGTGTCTCGATCCGAAGGCCCGTGCTGTTGAACGTGCTGTCGAGTGCCCCTTCCGGCGTCACCGCGTAGGTCACCGCCTCCAGGTTGCCGAGCGCGTCATCGGGCGCCGTGCCAACGACGAACGCGCCGCTCAGCAACAGCCGGCCGGTGGTCGAATTGACGGTGGCCGCGAGGCTGAAACGATTGTCGACGATGCGACCGGAGTCGATCGCCAGATCGTTGCCGCCGTTGAAGGTCGCATCGCGGACAGCGTCGAAGCGCCGCGCCGACACGGTGATCTCATCGGCCGTCAACGTCGCCGGCAACGTCACCAGGTAGAAGCGCTGGCGAACCTCGTCGAGGCCCAGCGCCAGGTTGTCGTCGAACGCGCTGCTGAGGCCGAAGTCCAACGGCCCGAAGCTGCTGTCGAGCGTGCCGGTGCTGCCGAGGCGGACCAGGTACAGGTGGCTGTCGATGGCCAATGGCGGCACGGCCCGGTACAGCACATACAACTGACCTGCGCTGTCGGTGACCGCCGCCGCGACGATGCCGCCCGGTTCGTCGTCACGCAGCGTGAACCCTGCTCCGATCGAGAATACCGACGTGCCGGCGGTGCCATAGGTCGGGATCGGCGACAGGAAATCCGCCTGGCTGGCCACCGAGGCCAGCAAACCGACACCCGCGAACGCAAGGGCTGTCGCGATACGGCAGGACCGCGAGGTCATCGCGCGGAGTACGGGGGCGGCTTTTACAGCGGGCGTGGCTAAGCGCATGGTCAACCTCGTTGTCGAAGAAACGTGAATTTATCCGATGGTGCCGCCAAGATGAGGTGGCGTTCAGCCGAGGGCCGTGGACGGTAGCACCGGCGCGACGTCAGGTTTGCCCGCGCAGCGCCCGCAGGTGACGCAGCAGCCCCGGGGTCCGCAACGAGGTGCGCGGCACGTGGGGCTCGAGCGCCATCCGCATCAGGCGGCGCGTGTCCTCGAGCTCGGCCGGGGTCGACAGCTGCTCCCGATGCAAGGCCAGCAGGCTGGCGCCTGCCAGTGCCCCTCGGTCACCGGGTTCGCAGCGCACGAAGCCCTCGCCCGGCCGAAACCGGAACCAGGCCTGCGGATCGATCGACTCGTCCAGCGGCAAGCCGTAGCCGAGCTGCTCGAGCAGGCGTTTCTCGAAGATGCGCAGCGCCGCTTCGGCAGTGATCTCGTCGCCACCGAGACGGATGACGGCCGCCGCGTAGTCCGCCAGCAGCCCGGGATGCGGGTCATGGCGATGCAGCAGCTTCAGCAGCAGCTCATTCAGGTACCAGCCGTGGAGCATGCGTTCGCCGGGGAGGTGCACCTCTGGTCCGTCGGCCTCGATGGCGGTCACCGTCCCCAGGTCGCCTTTCTCGATCCAGGACAGCAGCAGCGGCCGGAACAGCCCCACCACGCCGCGCTGTCGGGCACGCGGCCCGCGCAGACCACGGGCGACGAGACCGACGCGGCCGCGACGCAACGTCAGGACTTCCAGCAGCTCGCTGGTTTCGCGATACGGCTTCTGCGACAGCAGCCAGGCCGGTTCCAGCTCGATACGGACGTCGGACATGGAAGGGTCGTGCCGCCCGCGACGACGGAACTAGCCGCCTTCGTAGCCGAAGCGGCTCAGTGCCTTGGGGTCGTCGGTCCAGCCTTCCTTGACCCGGACCCAGAGCTTCAGGAACACCTTGCGGCCGGTCAGCGTTTCCAGTTCGCGACGGGCGGCGGTGCCGATGCGCTTGAGCATCTCGCCGTTCTCGCCGATGACGATCTTCTTCTGGCCGTCGCGCTCGACCCAGATCACCGCGCTGGCCTTGAGCAGCCCGCCTTCCTGCTCCAGCGCCTCGGTCTCCACGGTCAGCGCGTACGGCAGTTCCTGGGCCAGCGAGCGCATCAGCTTCTCGCGCACCAGCTCGGAAATCGTGAAGCCGAGATCGTGGCCGACCACCTGCCCTTCCGGGTACAGCGGCGGGCCGTCCGGCATCCGCTCCATCAGCTGCTTGGCCAGCACGTTGACATTCGCCCCCTTGAGCGCGGACAGCGGCATCACGAAGGCCCATTCGCGAAGGGGGCTGAGCTTTTCCATCAGCGGCAGCAGCGCGTTCTTGTCGCTGAACTGGTCGACCTTGTTGATCACCAGCGCCACCGGCGCCTTGACCGACTTCAGGCGTTCCAGCACCGCATCGTCCTCGTCGGTCCAGCGGCCGGCCTCGATGACGAACAGCGCCAGGTCGATGTCGTGCAGGCTGTTGCTGGCAGCGTCGTTCATCGCCTTGTTCAGCGCCTTCTTGGCAGCGCGGTGCATGCCCGGCGTGTCGACGAACACCACCTGGGCATTGTCGCCGTGCAGCACGCCCTGGATGCGGTGCCGGGTGGTCTGCGGCTTCGGTGCGGTGATCGACACCTTGCGGCCGACCAGGGCATTGAGGAGGCTGGATTTGCCGACATTCGGCCGGCCGACGATGGCCACGATTCCGCTACGCATTTTTCCTTTCCTTCGAGGTGATCGCGTCCAGCATCATGCTGGCCGCCCGTTGCTCGGCGATGCGCCGGGAGTGTGCTTCCGCTTCGGTCGCCGCCGGCTCGTCGACGAGCTGGCAGCGCACCCGGAAATTCCGGCGATGCGCCGGTCCATCCTCGCTGAGCACGCTGTATTCCGGCAGCGGCCGCGATTGCGCCTGCAGTACTTCCTGCAGGCGGGTCTTGAAATCTTTCAGCGAGCCGACTTCCGGCAGGCTGGCCAGTTCCGGCGCCAGCAGTTTCAGGCACAGCGCCTGCGCCGGCTCGATGCCGCCGTCGAGGTAGACCCCGCCGACCAGCGCTTCCAGCCCGTCGGCCAGTGACGAGGCGCGCTTGTGACCGCCGGTGCGCAGTTCGCCGGGACCGAACAGCATCGCTTCCGACAACGGCATCCGGCGCGCCGCGACCGCCAGCGTTTCCTCGCGGACCACGCTGGCGCGCAGCCGCGACAGATCGCCTTCGGGCGCCTTCGGCCGCAGCCGGAAGATTTCGGCGGCGACGGTGAAATTCAGCAGGCCATCGCCGAGAAATTCGAGGCGCTCGTTGTTGTCGTGGCCGTAGGAGCGGTGGGTCAGCGCCCGCAGCAGGATCGCCGGATCGCGGAAGCGATAGCCGATGGCGTGCTGCAGCCGCTCGCGGGCGACCCGTTCGATCTCTAGCGCGCTCAACCGCCCGGCACCGCGCGCAGGGGGATGTCGTCGGCGAAGCGCGCGACCACGATGATGTTGGCGAACAGCGGCACTTCGGCGTCGTAGTCGTAGCTCAGGAACAGGCCGCCTGCGGTGCGCACCACCTTGATGTCGCGCGGCTCGATCTGGTCGATGTAATCGATGTCCCAACGCTTCTGCAGCGCGCTGCGGACCGCCGCGACATCGACGTCGCTGCCGACCACCGAGGCCTGCGCGGCGACATCACGCACCGCCCTGTTGACGGTGAACTCGTTGAGGTACAGCGGGCCGATCTTGATGCCGCAGAGCGCGATGAAGGCGATGCTGCCGAACAGGTACAGGCCGCTCCAGAGACTCAGGCCGAGTTGCGACGTGCGTGCTTTCATGTGGCGCTCCATTGACCCGCGGTTCGAGTGGCCGAACCCAGGGTCTGCCTCAGCGGATCAAGGTACCGATCCGCGACAGCACCGGTCGCGACCGCTCATGGTCCCAGCTCATCCAGACCAGTTCGGCGCGTCCTTTCAGGTTCGCTTCCGGGACGGTTCCCCAGCAGCGGCTGTCGTTGGAGCCGTCGCGGTTGTCGCCCATCATGAAATAGTGGCCGGCGGGCACGGTGAATTCGAAGTTGTCGCCGTTGGGCTGCACGAACGGGCAGCTGAACGGATCGGACATGCGATCCGGCTTGATCAGGATGTCGTGCTTCACGCCGCCGAAATCCTCGTGCATCCGCACATCGCCGAAGCCGACATCGTTCTGCACCTCGGCCATCGTGATCGGGGCTTCGACGCCGTTCACGGTCAGCCGCTTGCGGGCGTACTGGATACGGTCGCCCGGGGTGCCGATCACCCGCTTGATGAAATCGTTGCCGCGATTCGGATCGGAAGCATCGGTGTTCGGATAGACGAACACCACGACATCGCCACGCTTCGGCTCGCCGAGTTCGAGAATCTTGCAGCCGCCGACCGGGCAGCGCAGGCCGTAGGAGAACTTGTTGACCAGGATGAAATCGCCGACGTGCAGGGTCGGGATCATCGAGCCCGACGGAATCCGGAATGGCTCGTACAGGAACGAGCGGATCACGAACACCGCCGCGATCACCGGGAACAGGCCGCCGAAGAATTCGGAGAACGCGCCCTGCTTTTCCGGGACGCCGGTGGCGGCGACGCGCCGGGCGCGCTTGGGAGCGACGCTGAAGCGTTCAACCGCCCAGATGACGCCGGTGAACAGCGTCGCCACGGTGAGGATCAGGTTGAACAGGACGGTGAAGCTCATGAATGGGAACCGGACGGTGGACGGATAAGGCGTTGGACTGGCCGCGAGCGCCCAGGGTTTGAACGGGATCAGCTGCGGCGATCGACGCCGAGCACGGCCAGGAAGGCTTCCTGCGGAATCTCCACCGAGCCAACCTGCTTCATGCGCTTCTTGCCTTCCTTCTGCTTTTCGAGAAGCTTCTTCTTGCGGCTGATGTCGCCGCCGTAGCACTTGGCGAGCACGTTCTTGCGGATCGCCTTGACCGTCGAGCGGGCGATGATCTTGGCGCCGATCGCCGCCTGGATCGCGACGTCGAACATCTGCCGATGGATCACGTCCTTCATCCGCTCGCAGAGGTCGCGGCCACGCGCTTCGGCGTCGTTGCGGTGGACGATGGTCGCCAGCGCGTCGACCTTGTCGCCGTTGACCAGCACGTCGAGCTTGACCAGCGGCGCGGTCTGGAAGCGCACGAACTCGTACTCGAAGCTGGCAAATCCGCGGCTGACCGACTTCAGGCGATCGAAGAAATCGAGCACCACTTCGGCCAGCGGCATCTCGACTTCCAGCTGCACCTGGTTGCCGTGGTAGCGCAGGTTCTTCTGCACGCCGCGCTTTTCCATGCACAGCTGCATCACCGAGCCGACATAGGTCTGCGGCATCAGCAGGCGGCACAGGATGATCGGCTCGCGCACGTCCTTGTAAGCGCCGGCGTCCGGCAGATCGGACGGATTGTCGATCTTCCTGGTCTCCCCGCTCGCGGTCTCGATCTCGTAGACCACACTCGGCGCGGTGGTGATCAGGTTCAGGTTGTATTCGCGCTCCAGGCGTTCCTGCACGATCTCCATGTGCAGCATGCCGAGGAAGCCGATGCGGAAGCCGAAGCCGAGTGCGCTGGAATTCTCGGGCTCGAACTGCAGGGCCGAATCGTTCAGGCGCAGCTTCTGCAGCGATTCGCGGAAGTCCTCGAAATCGTCGGCGTCGACCGGAAACATGCCGGCGAACACCCGCGGCTGGACCTGACGGAAACCGGGCAGCTGATCGACCGAGGCGCGGCTGGCTTCGGTCAGCGTGTCGCCGACCGGCGCGCCGAAGATATCCTTGATGCCGGCGACGATGAAGCCGACTTCGCCGGTCTCCAGCGAATCGCGCAGCACCCGCTTCGGCGAATGGACGCCGAGCATGGTCACTTCGTAGTCCTTGCCGGTCGAGATCACGCGGATCTTCTGGCCCTTCTGGATGCGACCGTTGACCACCCGGACCAGCGATACGACACCCAGGTACGGGTCGAACCAGGAATCGACGATCAGCGCCTGCAGCGGCGCGTCGACCGTACCCTTCGGCGCCGGCAGCCGCTCGACCAGCGCTTCGAGCACGTCGATCACGCCGAGACCGGTCTTGGCCGAGATGCGCAGCGCATCGGTGGCCTCGATGCCGATGATGTCCTCGATCTCCTGGCTGACGCGCTCCGGCTCGGCGTTCTGCAGGTCGATCTTGTTGAGGATCGGCATCACTTCGAGCTTCTGCTCGAGGGCCGTGTAGCAGTTGGCGACCGACTGCGCCTCGACACCCTGCGAGGCGTCGACGACCAGCAGCGCGCCCTCGCAGGCGGCCAGGCTGCGGCTCACTTCGTACGAGAAATCGACGTGGCCCGGGGTGTCGATGAAGTTCAGCTGGTACAGCAGCCCGTCCCTGGCGCGGTAGTTCAGCGACACCGCCTGCGCCTTGATGGTGATGCCGCGCTCGCGCTCGATCGGATTGTTGTCGAGCACCTGCGCCTGCATCTCGCGTTCCTCGAGGCCGCCGCAGATCTGGATGATGCGATCGGCCAAGGTCGACTTGCCGTGGTCGATGTGGGCAATGATCGAGAAGTTGCGGATCTGGGCTTGCGGGACGCGGGGAGCGGGCTGCGACATGGTCGGGGCGGTCAAAATTTGCGCGAGTATACCGGTGCGGCGGCCGTCGCCGCGCCGCCAGCCCATCCAGCCGCGCGAATGCGGCAGGTCGAACGCGTTACCTGACCGGACGCTGTACAGCAGGACCTCGTCACGCCGGACAAGTGGTCACGGACACGTCTCTGCCCGTTGGCATTCCTCCCTGCTTCGCTGACGACGATCGGGACCTGGGCTACGGCAACGCTGGCAGCAAACCGAGGCTGGTCAGGAAAACCCGGGTTTCCTCGCGGACAGCATCGATCGCCGTCGCGCTGCCCGACAGATCGTGACCGGCGCCCGCCTGATTGCGGTATTCGCAGCGGACACCCAGACGGATCAGCGACGAGCAGAAATGCACGCTCGGCGTCGGGGCTACGGTGGTATCCCGATCACCCTGGAACAGCAGTACGGGTGGATGGCGGGCGTCGAGATTGACGCTGGGCGAAATCACCGGGCCGAGATTGGCGAAGATCTCGGCCACCTCGAAGCGCTGGATGTGCGATTCCGTGGTGATGTCCGGGACGCCGGCGCGCGTGACGATCGCTGCCGGGCGCACCAGGGGGTTGTCGTCCGCCACCCCGGTCGCCGGCGCATCACGAAGCCCGGCGAAGAAGGCCACGCCGCCGCCGGCCGATGAACCGGACAGCGCGATCCGCGCCGGATCGATGCCGAGTTCATCCGCGTGGGCCTGCACCCACCGCAGTGCTGCGCGCCCGTCGTCGGCCGCGATGTACGAGTAAGTGCCGAAGCGATTGTTCACCCGGTAGTCCGGCGCGATGCCGACCATGCCGTGGTTGCTGGCCCAGTACCTGGCCTCGCCGATGGAGTTGTCGATGGTGCCGAACACGAACCCGCCGCCGAACCAGTGGATCAGCGCCGACCGGCGATCGGTCGAGCGCCAGCCGGTCGGCCTGCACACGAACAGGCGCAGCGCCACTGGCTCCAGCTGGCGATAGATGTGCGACGTGCAGTCGGTCGCGGTGGTGGGCGTCGCCGCGACGGGATCGATCGTCGAGGTCACCGACAACGTCGAATTGAGCGCACCGATACTCAGCGTGACCGACGTGCTGGTGTCGTGGCTCGCCGAGGCGGTGAACTGGACGACCACCGAGTCGCCGCTGACCACCGTGCCGGGAGCCGACGTGAACGCGCCGCCGTTGATGCTGTAGCTGCCGCCGGTGATGCTGATCGCGCTGGGTGACGGGGAGCCGGAAACGACGATCGGCAAGGTCGTCAGCGCTCGGCCCGGCGACACGGTGCCGCCCGGGAACATCTCGGCATTGACCAGCGTGAAGGCTTGCAACTGGCTCGGGTCGCTGCCGGTCCGCAGCCACCAGGTCGTGCTGCGGCTGCCGATATTCAGGGTCACCCGCGTTTCGACGTCGTAGCCGGCGCCGCTGGTGGCTTGCAAGGTCACGAGATCGCCGCCGCGCACCGTCGCGGCCGAACTGCGGAAGGCGCCACCATTGATGCTGTAGCTGCCGCCGGCCACCGAAATCGGCGTGGCCACGTTGATGCCGCGGATCTCGATGGCCTCGCTCTGGACGATGCTGTTGCGCGGCACCGTGACGTCGCGGAACTCGAAGAAGTCCGCGAAATCGTCCGCTGGCGCATCGGCAGTCACGGTATAGCTGCCGGTGATCCCGCCGAGATTCAGCGTCGCCGTGGCGACATCGCCTCGATTGGCCCCCGGGATCACCAGGACGCGAACCTGGTCGCCGTTGCGGGCCGCGCCCGGCATCGACAGGAACGGTCCACCGTTCAGGCTGTACTCGCCTCCGGTCACCGACACCGGAATCGGCGCGCTGATGCCGCTCACTGGCAACGGCGGACTCACGGCACCCAGCAACGGGAACGCGGCGGGGTTGCTCGCGGAACTGAACCGGGCCGGCGTGACATCCGCTCCGGTGGTGGTGACGTAGAACACGGCACTGATCCCGCCGACGGTCAGCGTGGCCGCCGTCGTCGTCGCGGCGGTGCTCGCCGCCGTGGCCCGCACACGGACGATGGAACCATTGCGGACGTTCCCGGGGTTGCTGGTGAACGCCGCCCCGCCAATGCTGTACTGGCCGCCGACGATGGCGATTTCCGCCGGCGCATCGATGCCGCCGATCGTCACCGCAGCGCTGCTGCGCACGCTGCCGGTTGCGGCGTCGACGATCGGCGCGAATGCGAAGGCCGCCGGCGTGGTATCCGCCGGCCGCGTGCTCAGCCTGAACGTCGCGCTCGTGCTGCCCACGGTCAGCACCGCTTCGCGGCTCGCCGAGTAGGCCTCGCTGGCCACGACCTCCACCGCCACGCTGTCGTTGTTCGACACCGTGCCGGGAGCCGATGTGAACGCGCCACCGTTGACGCTGTACCGGCCGCCGGCGACCGACACCGGTGTTCCGGGGGAGATGCCCGCAATCATCACCGGATGGCTCGCCTTCACGCTGCCCGGCTCGGCATTGAACGCCGCGGCAAACGAGAACGGCAGGGGCTCCTGATCCATCGTGACGCGAGAGGTCGTCGTCACCACGAAATCCGAGTGCTTGTCGCCGATCGTGACGGTGGCGCTGCGGGTCTCCGATGGCAGTTCGGACGCCAGCACTTCGGCGATCACGACATCCCCGTTCACGACTTCGCCGGGCGAAGCCGTGAACGCACCGCCATTGATCTGGTAGCGCCCGCCGCTGACTGCAATCGGCACCGCGATGTCGATCCCGGTCACGACGATCGGCTCGCTGCGCACGGCACTGCCCGCTTCGGCATCCAGCGCGGCGGGAAAGCTGAAAGGATCGGGCGAGGCATCGGCGGTGATGCTGTGCGTGGTCACCCGATAGGCGCCGGACACCCCGCCGATGGTCAGGACCGCCTCGCGCGCTTCCGAGTAGCCATAGGCGGACAGGACCTGCACCGCGACCGAGGCGCCGTTGACGACGCTGCCGGGCGCGTCGGTAAACGCCCGCCCGTCGACGCTGTAGAAGCCGCCGACGATCGAAATCGGACTCGGCGCGTTGATGCCCGCCACGGTCGTCGGCCTGCTGGTCTGCAGGGACCCCAGCGGTGCGTCCGCTTTCGGCGCGAAACTGAACGGGTCCGGCGTGGTGTCGACGGCTTCCGTGGTCACCGCGTACGAACCGCTGACCGTCCCGATCTTCAAAACCGCAGTGGTGGTCGTCGAAAAGCTGCTCGACGCGGTCTGCTGCACGGTCACCCGGGCGCCAGCGTCGACAGTACCGGCAAGGTTCGTGAACGCTTGGCCGTCGATGCTGTAACGGCCGCCGGTCACCGAAATCGGAGCGCCGGTGTTGATGCCGCCGACCGTGATCGGGGCGCTGGTCTGTACGCTGCCGCGCGGTACATTGGCTGCTGACGGGAAACTGAAAGGATTGGGCGTCGTGTCAGCCGTCCTGACGGTGGTGATCCTGAAGCTGCTGCTGACCCCGCCGATCGTGACCGTGACGCCGGAACTGGTGTTGACACTGCTGCTGGCCGTTCCCCGCGCGCGCACCTGGGCATTGTTGCCGACGGTGCCGGCGGCCGACGTGAACGGCCCGCCATCGATGCTGTAGCTGCCGCCGCTGCTGACGCTGATGGCGGCGGCGGCCTCGAGCCCCGTGATCGTTGACGGGTCGCTGGTCTGCACGCTTCCCAGAGCGGCTTCCGTGCGCGGTGCGAAGCCGAATGCATCCGGCACCGTGTCCGCCTTGCGGGTCGTCACCTTGAATGTCGACGTGGCCGACGGTGTGCCGATCCGGAGCTTGGCGCTGACCGGCGTGCTGAATGCGTCCGAAGACATCACCCGGACTCGGACGACATCGCCGCTGGCCACCTTGCCCGAGACTTTCGTGAACGCGCTGCCGTTGACGCTGTATGCCCCCCCGGACACGCTGATCGGCACACCGGTATCGATGCCGCCAACGGTCTGGCCGGCGCTGATGACATTGCGCGATCGCTCCGCATTGGTCACGGAGGGAAACACGATCGGATCGGGGACAGTGTCGGCAGCCCAAGCCTTCGGCAACATGAACACCAACATGGCGCAACTCAGCACGCCGAGTCGCTTGAGTGACGACAGCCCCATCATGCTTGCCCCTGATGCGCCACCTTCCGAGGCGGCAGCGCAATACCGGTGTACCGCGGGAGAAGCCGCGAAAACGTCGCGGATTCCCAATGAAGTTAATGTGTTGCCCTATCCGCCTGACGGCTCGGCCGCGTCATCACGCACCCGCAGCGCCTGACCTTGGCCCTTCATCGTATCGATGACGAGGTACCTGACGTCTTGCGCGATGGAGATTGCACGAGCGTGCGTCTGACTGAATCCGAACAGCGGTCGCGTCGATTTTTCCGGCGCTTGAGGCGAAGAACTCGTGCCCGCCGAGTGATCGGCTCAGCTCCTCGCTGCCGACCTGACGGGGCGGAGGATGCCCGTCGTTCCGCACTCCGTGCAAGATGAAACTGTCCGGAACCGGTTTTCGCGAGGGTCGTCGTTCGCCGCTGCGCGGGCTGAAAGCACCGTAGCGCCTCGACCGCTGACGCGGGCGGTCGCGCGATTCAAAAGAATCACCGAAGTCGCCCGAAGGTTGATGGACCGTACGCGCCGCACGTCTCAACCATTCGCCGGTGTGTCGCCCAGCTGACCAGGCACCGTTGTGCCTGGTCAGCTGGGCGACATCAAGGAAGCGCCGGCAGCAGCCCCAGACTGGTCAGGAACACGCGCGTTTCTTCACGGATCGGATCCAGGCCATTGGCGCCGACAGACAGGTCATGCCCGGCGCCCGCCTGGTTCCGGTACTCGCAGCGGATTCCGAGACGAATCAATGACGAGCAGAAATGCACGCTCGGCGTCGGCGCCACCGTGGTGTCGCGATCACCGTGGAACAGCAGCACCGGCGGGAAACCGGTGTCCAGATGGACGCTTGGCGAGATCACGGAGCCGAGATCCGCGAAGCGATCGGCGCTCTTGTAGGCCTGGATGTGGGACTCGGTGGTGATGTCCGGCACGCCGGCACGCGTCACGATCGCTGCCGGGCGCAGCAAGGGGTTGTCGGCCGGCGAGCCGGTCACCGGCGCCTCGCGCATTGCGGCAAAGAACGCCACGCCGCCGCCGGCGGATGAGCCCGACAGGGCGATCCGTGCCGGATCAAGGCCCAGTTCCTCGGCGTGCTCCTGGAGCCAACGGACTGCGGCACGGCCATCGTCGGCGGAAAGGTAGGCGTAGGTGCCGAAGCGGTCGTTGACACGGTAGTCCGGCGCGATGCCGACCATGCCGTGGTTCCTGGCCCAGTACCGAGCCTCGCCGACCGAACTGTCGACATTGCCGAAGATGAAGCCGCCACCGAACCAGTGCACCAGCGCGGATCGGCGATCGGTCGACCGCCAGCCTGCCGGCTTGCAGACGAAGATCCGCAACGGCACCGGCGCCTGCTGCCGGAAGATGTGCGAACTGCAGTCGGTGGCCGAGGTCGGCGTGGCGGCGACGGGATCGACGGTGGTGGTCACCGACAAGGTCGAGCTGAACGCGCCGATCCTGAGCGTCGCCGACTTGGGCGTGTCATAGCTGGTCGACGCGGTGAACTGGACCACCACCGAATCGCCGCTGACCACGGTGCCGGCGGCCGGGGTGAATGATCCGCCGTTGACGCTGTAGCTGCCGCCGCTGACGCTGATCGCCGTCGGCGACGACGGGTTGTAGACAGTGATCGGCACCGTGGTCTGCACGCTTCCCGGCACGACTGCCCCGCCGGCGAACATCGATGCATTGACCAGGGTGAACGCCTGGAGCTTCGTGGGATCGCTCTCGGTCCGCAGCGACCAGACGGTACTCCTGCTGCCGATGTCGAGGGTGACCCGCACCTGCGCGTCATGGCTGCTGCCGCTATTCGCCTGCAGCGTCACCTGATCGCCGCCGCGCACGGTCGACGCCGCGCTTCCGAACGGACCGCCATTGATGCTGTAGCTGCCTCCGACCACCGAGATCGGGGTCGCCACGTTGATTCCGCGGATCACGCTGGTTTCGCTGCGGACGATGGCGTTGCGCGGGCCGATGGTCTCGCGGAACTCGAAGATGTCCGGGAAATCGTCGACCGGCGCATCCGCAGTGACCGTGAAGCTGCCGACGACCCCGCCGAGGTTCAGCGTCGCGGTGCGCGTATCACCACGATTGGCGCCGGGGGTCACCAGCAGGCGAATCCGGTCGCCATTGCTGACCGGCCCCGGAACCGACATGAAGGCTGCGCCATTGACGCTGTATTCCCCACCGACCACCGACGCCGTGATCGGCGCATCGATGCCGCTGACCGTGATCGGCGCGCTGACTGCGGCCAGCAACGGAAACGCGCTCGGGTTGCCATTGAAGCTGAACGGGTCCGGGGTGATGTCGGCACTCGACGTGGTGATGTCGAAGACCGCGCTGATCCCGGCGATGGTCAGCGTGGCGGCCGTCGTCGTCGCAGGCTTCGCAGATGCCGACGTGCGCACGCGGATCGCATCGCCATTGCGAACCTCGCCAGGGTCGCTGGTGAACGGCGCATTTCCGATGCTGTACGTCCCGCCGGTGATCGAGACCGCGACCGGGACATCGATGCCGCTGATGGTCACCGCCGCGCTGATGCCGATGCTGCCCGGCACGGCGTCGACGATCGGTGCGAAGGCGAAGGCATCCGGGGTTGCATCCGCCGGCCGGGTCGTGACCTGGAACGCGGCGCTGGCCGTGCCGACCGTCAGCACGGCCTCGCTGCCGGCGGCGAAATCCGCGCTGGCGATCACTTCGGCGGCCACGCTGTCTCCGCTGGCGACGACGCCGCTGATGGCAGTGAATTCCCCGCCATTGATGCTGTAGCGCCCGCCGACCACCGCAATCGGCGTACCGGCGCTGATGCCGGTCATCATCACCGGCTGGCTGGTCTGCAGGCTCCCGGGCTCGACGTTGACGACCGGCGCGAACGCGAACGCATCGGGATCGATGTCGATCGGATTGCGCGCGGTCGTCGCGGAGAAATCGGCACTGACGCCGCCGATGACGAGGGTCGCGGTGCGGGTCGTGGCGTCCGTTTCGGCCGCCTGCACTTCGGCAGTGACGCGGTCACCGTTGGAAACCTCGCCGGGTTCCGCAGTGAACGCGCCATCGTTGACCTGATAGCGGCCGCCGTTGACGGTGATCGGGACCGCGACATCAATGCCGCCGACGACGATCGGCTGGCTGCGCTGGAGGCTGCCGACCGGAGCATCGACGACCGGTTGGAAATGGAACGCGTCGGGTGTGCCGTCGGCCGTGAAGGTCCGGGTGGTGACGCTGTAGGTGCCGGCGACCCCGCCGATGTCGAGCGTCGCCGTCCGGGTTTCCGAATAGCCGTACGCGGCGAGCACCTGCACGACCACCGTCGCGCCGTTGCCGACGCTGCCGGAAGCATCGGTAAAGGCCCCGCCGTCGATGCTGTAGTAGCCGCCGGCGATCGATATCGGACTTGGCGCAGTCAGGCCGGTCACGGTGATCGGATGACTGCTCTGCGGGCTGCCGAGCGGTGCATCGAGGGTCGGGTCGAAGCCGAACGGATCCGGCTTCGTGTCGGGCGCCGGATCGTCGTTGACGATCGTCGCCACCCCCTGCGCCTTCTCGATCGTCAGGCCGACCGGAGCACTCAGATTGACGACGAAGGTTTCGTCCGGCTCGAAATCGAGATCGCCATTGACCGTGAACGGCTGGGTCTTGCTGGTCTCGCCGGGCGCGAACGTCGTCGTGCCGGTTCTGGTCAGGTAGTCGTTGCCGGCGCTCGCCGTGGCGCTCGCGGTGGCGAAGCGGACCGTCACCGTCTGGCTGGTCGGCGCCGACAGTCGGAAGGTGAAACGCGCCACCACCGTTCCACTGTTTCCCTCGACCACGCTCACGTCATTGATGCTGACGCCGGGAACCGCGACCGCTGCGGTGGTGACCGCAAAGCCGCTGCCGACGCCGCCGATGGTCAAGGTCGCCGTGGTCGTCGTGTTCGCCGCGTTCGAGGCGGTCTGCTGCACGCGGACCGTCTGCCCCGCCGTCACCGTCCCGGCCGTGGTCACGAAGGCGCCACCGTCGATGCTGTAGCTGCCGCCGGTCACCGAAATCGGCGCCCCGGTGTTGATGCCACTGACGACGATCGCTGTGCTGGTCTGCACGCTGCCGGGAGCGGCATTGCTCGTCGGGGCAAAACTGAACGCATCCGGCGTGGTATCGGCGGTCTTCACCGTCGTGATCTTGAAGGTTCCGTTGATGCCGCCGATCCTGACCGTGACACTGACCGACTTGTTGGCCGTGGCGCTCGCGGTGCCGCGGGCACGCACCTGGGCATGGTTGGCGACGGTGCCGGCAACCGTCGTGAACGGTCCGCCATCGATGCTGTAGCTGCCGCCGCTGCCGACACTGATCGCTGCCGCCGCTTCGAGGCCGCTGATCGTCGTCGGTTCGCTGGTCTGGACGCTGCCGAGCGCAGCCTCGATGCGCGGCGCGAACGAGAACGCGTCCGGCACGGTGTCGGCCTTCCGGGTCGTGACCTTGAACGTCGACGACGCCGATGGCGAGCCGACCTTAAGCTTGGCGCTGGCGGACGTGTAGAAGGCACCCGACGACACGACGCTGACCCGGACGGCATCGCCATTGACGACGCGTCCGGAAGCCGTGGTGAACGCGCCTCCGTTGATGCTGTACGCCCCGCCGCTGACGCTGATCGGCACGCTGGCATCGATGCCGGCGATGGTCTGGCTGTCGCTGATCACCGTACGACCGGGCTCGGCGTTGGTCACGGCCGGGAAGACGATCGGCTCGGCGACGGTATCGGCCGCCCATAGCGGCGCCGTACGAAGCACCAGGATGGAGCAGACAAGTACCCGCAGCCATACCCTCGAATTCGCGCGCAACATACCCTATCCCTAGTGAAGTCACCTTCTGGCGAGGTGACGTGCACGTAGTCGACACGAGGGCCAAGGCCGAAATCCCATCGGATTCCTAACGGATTTCTAACGAACGGCGCACGGCCTCGCCGACCGCACCCGGACCTCGGCTGGTCGAACGCGAATCAGGGGCGGATTCGTGATTTCCGTCACATCCAGGCACTGTGCGGAGGGCAGGCCCAGACGCTGATCGAGCGTCGTTCCTTCAGGCCAGTCGAGCATCGACTGCAAAGTCCCTGCCCACTTCCGGGGCGCGTCACGCCCAGCGACGGTGCCTGGCATAGGCCCACCGGCCTGCGGTGGACGCCGATACTCGCAGCTCAGTGCAACACGTAATCCGCCGGAATCGGCTTCACCGGCGGCAGCGGCTCGCCGAGCATTTCCAGCAGCGAGGCCTCGATGTTGTCGCAGATCGCACCGAGCGCCAGATCGTTGTCGTCGAAGCCGAACGGGGCTTCGAGTTCTTCGGCGATCGCTTCCAGCGCCATGAAGGTGTAGGCAACGAACACCGCGAAGACCGGCGCATACCAGCCGATGGTGCCGACCAGCGCGAACGGCAGCAGCGAGCAGTAGAAGTAGATGGTGCGATGGACCATCACCGAGAAGGTCAGCGGGATCGGCGTGCCGGCGATGCGCTCGCAGCCGCCGACGGCATCGCCGAGCGTGCCGAAGTTCTGTTCCATCGACGCCGAGAGGATGTCCGGCAGCGTGCCGTCGCGGCGGGCCGCGTGCAGCTGGTCGCCGAGCAGCTGCTGGATCACCACCGGCTTCCAGCGCGCGGCGAGCACCCGCGGCAGGTCATCGGCCGCCAGCAGACGACGCAGGTCATCGCTCGCGTCGGTATGGCGCAGCTGGTGCCGGAACGCGTGGGCATGGGCGATCAGGGTGCGGACGAAGCGCTGCGCCGCTTCCGATTTCGGCGCCCACTCGGTCAGGGTCAGCGCCTGCCGGGCCAGCGCCCGCGAGGCGTTCATGATCGAGCCCCAGAGCTTGCGCGCATCCCAGTAGCGTTCGTGGCTGACGTTGATCCGGAAGCCGAGAAAGATCGCCAGCGCCAGTCCGAGCAGCGTGAACGGCTGCAGGCTCAGCTCGATCTTCTGCAGCAGGTCGGCATCGACCGACACATGCAGCACCTGCGCGAAAACGCCCAGGCCGCCGATGATCGCCAGCCGCGGCACCAGCTTGCTGAGAATCGAGCCCCGCCAGATCCACAGCATCTTGAACCAGTGCGGACGCGGCCGGACGATCATCGCGCCGCTCCCGTTCCCAGCCCGGCGCGCAGCTGCGCTTCATCGAAAAAAGTCTCGCAGAGCGGGCTGCCGTCGTCGTCGATCAGCACCGGAATCACGTTGCCCCAGCGGCCGGCCCAGCCGGCGCGGCTGTCGACATCGGCGACCACCAGCCTCGGCAGCAGGTCCGGGCAGGCGGTCGCGAAGGCTGCGAGGAATTCTTCGCAGAGGCCGCAGCCTTCGCGGCTCAGCAGGGTCAGCGCCGACACGTCAGGCGATCCGGAATCAGGGCTTGGCGGGCACGCCGAGGGCGAGGAACAGCGGCGCACCCTGACGCTGGACCAGCATCGGCACGGTCTGTCCCGGCGTCAGCCGCCCGGTGACCTGGGCGTAGCGGTCGGCGCTGTCGATTTCCTGGCTGGCAATCGACAGGATCACGTCGCCAGTCACCAGGCCGGCATCGCGGCCCGGTCCCGGCCCGACTTCCACGACGCGCACGCCGCCGGACACCACTTTCTCGGCACGCCGTTCGAGATCGCTGAGCGTCTGCACGACGACGCCGAGCGGACGCCCGGCCGGATCGGCCGGTGCAGCTTTCGAATCGCCGGGGGCAGCGCCATCGCTGCTGCCGCTGCCATCGGCCAGATCCTGTTCGGCGAGTTCGCCGACCTCGACCTTGACCGTCACCCGGCGGCCGTCGCGCAGCACTTCCAGGGTCACGGTCTCGCCCGGCGTGACGTCGCCCACCAGCGGCTTCAGCGTCCGCGACGTGGCGATCTCGGTGTCGTTGAACTTGACGATGATGTCGCCGGCCTTGAGGCCGGACTGCTGCGCCGGACTGTCCGGCAGCACCCGGGCCAGCAGCGCACCGCCCGGCTTGTCCATGCCGAACGAGGCGGCCAGCTTGCGATCGACTTCCTGCATGACGATGCCGAGCCAGCCGCGCCGTACGCGGCCGGTTTCCTTCAACGATTTCGCGACCTTGGCAGCGACGTCGATCGGAATCGCGAAGGCAACACCCTGGAAACCGCCGTTCTGGCTGTAGATCTGCGAATTGACGCCGATCACCTCGCCCTTGAGGTTGAACAGCGGGCCGCCGGAATTGCCCGGGTTCACCGCCGCGTCGGTCTGGATGAACGGCACGTACTGCTCGGTCTCCAGATTGCGGCCCTTCGCCGAAATGATGCCGGCGGTCACGGTGTAATCGAAGCCGAACGGCGAGCCGATCGCCAGCACCCAGTCGCCGACCCGGGACTTGCGCACGTCGGCCAGCTTCACCGCCGGCAGGTTCTTGGCGTCGATCTTCAGCAGCGCCAGATCGCTGCGCTCGTCGCTGCCGACCAGTTCCGCCGGAAACTGGCGGCGATCGGACAGGCGCACGACGATTTCCCTCGCGTTCTTGACCACGTGGTGGTTGGTGACGATGTAACCGTCCGACCACAGGATGAAGCCGGATCCCAGCGACTGCTCACCCCCCGGACCTGCGCCCTCGTCCGGGAAGCCTTCACCGTCACCTTCGCCTTCGCCGTCCGCCGGCGCATCGGCCGGATCATCCGAAGTGCCGCCGCTGCCGCCGCCATCGCCCGGCGGATTGCCGCCGCGCGCGCCGTCGCCATGCTCTTCGAGGAATTTCTTCAGCCAGTCCGGCACGGGTCGGCCATCGCTGCCGGGGCCGGCCGCCGCGGGGGATTCGCTTTCCACCGGCACGGCGCTGATGTTGACCACCGTCGGACTGACTTTTTCGACCAGCCCCGCGAGTTCCGGCAGACCGGCCGAGCGCTCGGACGAGCAGGCCGCCAGCAGACCGGCAGCGATCAGCACCGGCAGCGCCAGCACGGCGGTCTTGCGACCGGCGACGATGTGCATCATTCAACTCCAGGATGGCCCGGACCGGGGCCGGCGGATCAGCCGCGCGTCAGCGGCAGAAGAGGGTTCAGCGAACGCGGCAGTTGAACATGGGCTGTGTCGCGGCGGCAAGACGCGATGCCCGAAGCCCGGCGCTTGCCGGGAGGCCACGCCTGTGGCGTGTTTCAGCGCGGCTGGGCCGGATTCGCGGGCGAGGTGATGGTCTGCGTCTGCGGCCCTTCGGACGGCGCCGGACCCCGCGCCGCGGACGCGTCACCCGGACCGGGCAGCGGGACGCGCAGGTTGTCGCCGATCATCTTGATCGCCGCCCCGGGGACTTCGCCGACGATGGTCACGTGGAACGAGCCGACCACGGTGCCATAGGCCTGCACCGCGCCGATGTGCGAGGCGCCGCTGACGCCCTTGGCTTCCTGCGAGCGCACCGTCGAGAACACCGAGATCGACGACAGGCCATCGGACAGCAGCAGGTGCTCGACATTGCCGGAACCATCGGGCAGCAGGCGATCGTCATGCATCACGACCTTGAAACCGGGCGGCAGCTTGCCGAGCGTCACCTGCGGCTCGCCGTGCTGCTCGGCCGCCGGAACATCGTCCAGCTTCGGCAGGTTGCGGGTGATCAGGGTGAACTTGCGGGTGTCGACTTCGGTTTCGAAGGCTTCGTCGGGAATCGACTTCGGGAACGCCACCTCGGTGAACATCACCTGTTCCAGCACCTCGCTGCGAGAGCCGGTCAGGCTGATTTTCAGCGGCAGGCTGGTTTCCTGATCGGTCCAGACTTCGTAGCCGTAACGGTACTTGTCTCTGGGTCGCACGGTCACCCCGTTGCAGAGCCGGCCGGCGATGCGGCCTTCGCCTTCGCTGCGGAACTCGTAGTGCGCCTTGAGCTGCTCGACCCGTTCGACGGTGAGCTGGGCCAGGAAACCCTTGAGGCTCGGCCGCTCGACCGACACCGAGCGGCCTTTCGGCGTGATCGAGATCAGGCGGTTGTCGATGCGCAGCAACTGCCGGGGATCGCCGGTCAGCGACACCATGCGCTCGCGCTCGCTGTCGTCCTTGTAACGATGCTGTACTCGCAGCACCTCGAAACGTTCGTCGCCGCGGTAGATGACCACGCCCTGGTAGTTGCTGGTCCGCGACGCTTCGGCGGCCTGCACCAGCAGGGTTCCGGCGTCGGCAGACGCATCACCCGGAGCCGCCTGGGCCGCCTGCGTGGTGCAGGCGACGCCTGCACAAAGCAACCAGCGACGCATCAGCGGTTACCGTCGGCCGGCCGATAGCTCGCTTGTTGCGCGACCAGTCGCGGATAGCCCAGCGAACCGCCCATGCCGGCATCGGCACCACGGGTGGCGTGCTGGATCAGGTAATCGGTCAGCTGGCGCTTGGACTCGGCGTCGAGATCATCCCAGGCCTGATTCTTCTCGCTGGCGACCTCGACCGGCAGCGTGCCGGTGAACTGGCCACCGGCGCCAATCTTGACGATGTCCGAGCCGGACTCCGCCTGCGCGGTCTGCTCCGCCGTCGGCGCACCGCCATCGATCGGCCGGTCGAGCAGGTTGCGTCCACCGATCGCCACCACCGCGGTGATCGACGCCGCGACGGCCAGTCCGGCGAATCGTTGCCAGCGCAGGCTGCGGGCACTGACCGCCGATGCGGCAGCCGGCATTGGCGCCGGCGGCGCCACGGACCGCGGTCGCAGCAGCACGACCTTGGACGGCACGGCAACTTCCGGCTCGTCGTCGAGCGCGGCCATGATGCTGGCGGTCAGGTCGAGACGCGGCCTGGCGATCGCGACGCCCGCCAGCGCATCCCGGGTCAGGCACATGCGGGTCCAGCGCGCTTTCAGCGCCGGCGACCGTTCGATCGCCGCGAGCGCGGCCTCGACCTCGTCCGGGGTGCATTCACCGTCCAACAGCGCCGACAGCAGTTCTTCAGACATTTCGCTCATTCCGGACCGGGCCTTGAAGCCGCGACATGGGACATTAACCGCGGCTGAACACAAAAGTTCCAACCGCCTACTGGCAAAAACGAATCAAGCTTCATGCGGGTGCATCGAAACGGACTGACGGTCATCGGACCCTTCAACTCATCAATGGGTTCACGACTGCGTCAATTGCTTCCCGGGCGCGGAAGATCCGCGAGCGCACCGTCCCGATCGGGCAGTCCATGGCCTCGGCAATTTCTTCGTAGCTCAGACCTTCCAGCTCGCGCAGCACGATCGCCTGGCGCAGGTCCGGCGGCAGCTTGGCGATCACTTCGCCCACCTTCTGCTTGATCTCGTCGGACAGCAGCAGCGATTCCGGCGTGTCGACGTCGCTCAGGTGCTCGGTGTGGCCGAACTGCTCGGCATCGACGATATCGATATCCTGGGTCGACGGCCGGCGGCCGCGCGACACCAGATGATTCTTCGCCGTGTTGATGCCGATCCGGTACAGCCAGGTGTAGAACGCGCTGTTGCCCTGGAAGCCCTTCAGCGCGCGCCAGGCCTTGATCAGGGTTTCCTGGGCGACGTCCGGAGCATCGCCGTCGCCAACCAGACGGCTGACCAGCTGCACGATTTTGTGCTGGTACTTGCGAACCAGCAGTTCGAATGCCCGCTTGTCGCCTTTCTGCGCAAGGACAACCAGTTCTTCGTCGGTGATGTCGGGATTCATGCGCTTTGGGAGGACGGGGTGCCGCACCCGCGTCGCCGGGGATTCTGGCTAAACTCCGCGACTGTTCGTAGTCGTCAGCGTTCAACAAATACTAGCAAGCCCCACACTCCTGCGTGAACGAATCCGATGTGCTGATCCTCGGCAGTGGCGCCGCCGGACTCTCTGCAGCGCTGCGCCTGGCCAAGGCCGGCCATCGCGTCTGCGTGGTCTCCAAGGGCACCCTCGCCAGCGGATCGACCTTGTGGGCGCAGGGCGGCATCTCCGCCGTCCTCGACGAGGAGGATTCGGTCGAAGCCCACGTCCAGGACACGCTGATCGCTGGCGCCGGCCTTTGCGACGAGGCCGCTGTCCGCTTCACTGTCGAGCGTGGTCCCGAGTGCATCGCCTGGCTGGTCGACCAGGGCGTGGTGTTCACCCATGCCGATGGCGAACTCAGAGGTCAGCGGCTGCACCTGACCCGTGAAGGCGGCCACAGCCACCGCCGCGTGGTGCACGCCGCCGACGCCACCGGCCACGCGGTGGAAACCACGCTGGCCGCGCTGGCCGAAGGCCATCCGCTGATCGAGGTGCGCGAGCGCACCGTCGCCGTCGACCTGATCGTCGACAAGACCGCACGCCGCGTGCAGGGCGCCTATCTGTACGACCGGCGCGGCAAGGGCATCGAAGCGGTCGCCGCCAAGGCCGTGATCCTGGCCACCGGCGGCGCCAATCAGGTGTACCTGTATTCGTCGAATCCGTTCGGCGCCTCCGGCGACGGCATCGCGATGGCCTGGCGCGCCGGTTGCCGGGTCGCGAACATGGAATTCATGCAGTTCCATCCGACCACGCTGTACCACGGCGATTCGCGCTCGTTCCTGATTTCCGAAGCGCTCAGAGGCGAAGGCGCGACCCTGCACGTGCCGAACCCGGATGGCAGCGTCGGCGAGCGTTTCATGGCGCGCTTCGATGCCCGCGGCGAACTGGCCCCGCGCGACATCGTGGCGCGCGCCATCGACCACGAGATGAAGCGCCTCGGCGTCAAGCACGTCTGGCTCGATATCAGCCACAAGCCCGCCGAGTTCGTCCGCGAGCATTTTCCGTCGATCCACGCCCACTGCCTGAAACTCGGCCTGGACATCACCCGGCAGCCGATCCCGGTGGTGCCGTCGGCGCATTTCACCTGCGGCGGCGTGGTCACCGATCTCGACGCCCGCACCGACATCGCCGGGCTCTACGCGGCAGGAGAATGCGCCAGCACCGGCCTGCACGGCGCCAATCGCCTGGCCTCGAATTCGCTGCTCGAATGCCTGGTGTTCGCCGATGCCGCCGCCAACGACCTGATCCGCGAACTGCCAAACCTGCCGGCGCCGCCGGCGCTCAAGCCCTGGGACGAATCGCGGGTCTCGGATTCCGACGAAGATGTCGTGGTCAGCCACAACTGGCTGGAACTGCGCACCTTCATGTGGGACTACGTCGGCATCGTCCGCACCTCCAAGCGCCTGCTGCGCGCCCGGCACCGGGTGGCGCTGCTGAAGCGCGAGATCATCGAGTTCTACCAGCACTACCGGGTCAGCCATCACCTGATCGAGCTGCGCAATCTGGTCACCGTCGCGGAACTCATCGTCGACTCGGCGCTGGCCCGCCGCGAAAGCCGCGGCCTGCACTACACGCTGGATTTCCCGGAAACCGAGCCGGTCGCCGTCCCGACCGTGCTGAGCCCCTGAGCCGGTCGCGATGACCCGGCCCGACTCCGTGATCCTCTGCGGCGGCGCCGGACAACGCCTCGACGGCGTCGACAAGCCGCTGGAACCGCTGGCCGGCCGGCCGCTGTTCGAACACGTGCTGCAGCGGATCGCAGGCCAGGCCGGCGAGATCATCGTCAGCGCCAACCGCAACGCGGCGCAGTACGCGGGCTATGGCCTGCGGGTGGTCGACGATGGCCGCCACGCCGGTCGCGGCCCGCTGGCCGGGATCGCCGCCGGGCTGGCCGTCGCCAATGCCGGGGATGTGCTGGTCGTGCCCGGCGATGCGCCGCTGCTGCCCGACGATCTCGCGGTCCGCCTCGACGAAGCCCGGCACCGCGCGGGCGCCGCCATCGCCTTCGTCGACGACGGCCACGGCCCGCAGCCGCTGTGCTGCCTGCTGCCGCGCGCCCTGCTGGCGGATCTGCAGCGCTACCTCGACGACGGCGGCAGCACGCCGCGCGACTGGCAGGCGCGCCATCGCGCGATCGGTGTCAGCTTCGCCGAATGGCCACGCTGGGGCTGGAGCGCCAACACGCCCGAGGAATGGCAGGACGCCGAGCTGCGGCTGTCCGACCACCTGAGCATCACCGAGTGAACCCGCCATGGCCATGATCGCGCTCGAAGACGCCCTCGCCGCCTATGCCCGCACGGTGCGGCCGCTGCCCGCCGTCGAGCGGCCGACCATCGAGGCCTGCGGCCAGGTGCTGGCCGCCGCCGCGCACGCGCAGACCGATCTGCCGCGCTTCGACCAGAGCGCGCTCGACGGCTACTGCTTTGCGACCGGCGACCTCGCCGGGGCCAGTGCCGCCGATCCGGTGCGCCTGCCGATCGTCCAGACCATCGCCGCCAGCGGTCACGCCAGCCGCCCGGTCCTGAAGCCGGGCACTGCGGCGCGGATCTTCACCGGCGCCATGCTGCCGATCGGCGCCGATGCGATGCAGGCCCAGGAACGGGCGCAGCGCGACGGCGACGCGCTGCTGTTCGCGAAACCGTTTCCGAGCGGCCGCAACATCCGCCGGCAGGCCGAGGAGCTGACCAGGGGCACCGTGCTGGCCGACGCCGGCCAGCGCATCGGCCCGGGGCTGCTGGCCTCGCTGGTCAATGCCGAAGTCGCCACCGTTCGCGTCCACCGCCCGCCGCGGATCCGGGTCTTCGTCACCGGCGACGAGATCCGCCCGGCCGGCAGCGCGCTCAAGCCCGGCGAGATCCATGACGCCAACGGGCCGCTGATCTCGGCACTGCTGCGCAGCCAGGGCGTCGAGACGCCGCCGCCGGTCCACCTCGGCGACGATCCGGCTGCCGTGCGCGCCGCGCTCGAAACAGCCCTGGCCGAAGCCGATCTGGTGATCACCGCCGGTGGCGCTTCGGTCGGCGACAAGGATTTCCTGCCGGCGGCCGCCGAATCGCTCGGCGTGCAGCGGGTGTTCTGGAAGGTCGCCCAGAAGCCGGCCAAACCGCTGTTCTTCGGCGTGCGCGAAGACGCCGACGGCCGGCAGCGGCTGATGATGGCGCTGCCCGGCAATCCGGGCGCGGTGCTGATCAGCATGGTGCTGCATGTGCGACTGGTGCTCGACCACCTGGCCGGACTGCAGCGTCCGGACCTCGGCTGGACCCGAGGCGTGCTCGACCATCCGGTCGAGCGCGACGACGAGCGCGCCCGTCTGGTCCGCATGCGCCTGCGCCGTGACGAAAACGGCGTTGCCCGGCTGAATCCGCTGCCTCGGCAGGATTCGCACATGCTGTCGAACCTCGGGCGCGCCGACGTGCTGGTCTGGGTCGAAGCCGGAACCGATCCGGTGCCGGCCGGCGCCGCGCTGCGCTGGATCGCGCTGCCGGAATGAGCCCGGCGGCAGCGGACGCATACGCGGCCGAGATCCACGCCGTCACCGACCGTCTGCTGCTCGAACACGGCGAGTTCGATCCGTTCGAGTTCCTGCTGCGTCGCGGCTGGCTCGATTACGCCGACTTCAGCGCCTGGCAGCGTGGCGCCCCGGTATCGCTGCAGGCCGTGCTGCAGACACCGGTCGACACGGCGATCGCCGCGCTCGAACGGGCGCAGCGCTACGCCCGCGCCCAGGGCCTGCAGCTCGAACGGCGCCCGGCCGGCGGCGGCGAGATCGGCCGCGATCCGCATTTCGCGCTGCTCTGCAGCAGCCTGCTGAAGCGGCCAGGCGATCGCCCGCAGGGCGATCTGTTCCAGGACAGCGCCGCCCTGTTCACCCTCGATGCGTTGCGCGCCGCCCTCGCCCGCCACGATCACGCGGCCATCGCCGCGCTGCTGTCGCGCCTGCAGCGCGAGGCGCCGCGCGAGGTGCCCGGCTATGCCGCGCTGCACGCGGCGATCGACGGCGATCCGGCCCAGACCGCGGCGCAGCGGCGGCTGCAGATCGAGCAGCAGCTGGCGCCGGCCGCACAGCGCCTGCTCGGACCGGCGGCGCGCGGCTATCTGGCGCCGCTGTGGATCGCGCTGGCGCAGAGGCTGACCAGGGAATCGCCGGACGCCGACGACCTGCAGCTGCACCCCAGCCATGCCTGGATGGCGGCCGGCCACTGGCGCGACGCCGCGGCCAGCATCACCGCGTCATCGCGCGACTGGACCCGGGCGCCGGCGCTGATCACCCGGCTGGCGCTGATCCAGGCCCGCCAGCACCGGCTGGCGGAGTCGCGACGCCTGCGCATGCGCCTGTGCTGGCAGTTCCCGGACGCCGCCAGCGCGATGTTCGACCGGCTGGGCGCGGATGATCCCGACAGCGCGCTGCTACGCCGCTGGCCGGAGTTCCAGCGGGCCGAGCCAGCGCTGCCGGTCAGCCGCTTCCCGGCCTGGCTGCTGCTGGCCGATCCGCGGCAGCGCGACTGGCTGCCGCCCGACCAGCCGCCGGTCACGCTGGCGTCCGATGACGACCAGGCCTGCTACCGCGCGCTGCACCGCCTGCTCGGCGCCCCGGACGATCTCGATGCGCGCCGCGCGCTGAAGGCGGCACAGCCGGAATTGCTGCAGGCCTTTCTCGGCCTGCGCGCCCGCGGCGCGGTCTGACCTCTTTTCGGTCGTCTTCCCGGGCGCCGTGACAGCGATCGCCGACCGGTCCGCCGGCGGGATGACCACGGCGTGGTGGCCGGCAGTCGGCATGGCGACGCAAGGGCTGGCCGGCACCGGGTGGCAATCGTGAAGGGCACGACGAGCGCAACCGGATCCGGGCGGAATCCCGACCCCGCAAGACGTCCGGCCGGGAGCAACCGCCCCCGACTTCATCGTCGGCGGCGCCCCTCGTCTCAGGCGAACGGCAGGAAGCGGCCGGTGCGGGCGGCGTAGTCGCGATACGGCTGGCCGAGTTCCTCGCGCAGCCCGCGTTCCTCGAAATGCACGCCGATGAACACGTACAACGTCATGCCGAGACTGAACAGCAGGTGGCTGGCGGTCATGTTCGGCGTCGCCCAGAACGCGATGAAGATGCCGGTCATCATCGGATGGCGGACCCAGCGGTAGAAATAGTGCTCCCGGAACGCGACCGGCGTGTAGCTCCTGCGCACCAGATTCAGCCAGACCTGACGCAGACCGAAAAGATCGAAATGGTTGGTCAGGAAGGTCGACACCAGCACGATCAGCCAGCCGAGACCGCCGAGCGCGTACAGCGCCATCGACAGCGTCGGGTCTTCGACCTTCCAGACCTGTCCGGCCAATGGCTGCCAGTGCAGGTAGATCGCGATCAGTACGAGATTGGTCGCCATCACGTAGCTGCTGCGCTCGACGGCCTTCGGTACCCAGGCGGTGAACCAGCGCTTGAATCCGGCCCGCGCCATGACGCTGTGCTGGATACCGAACAATGCGATCAGCCCGACGTTGACTGCCAGGGCCATTCCGGCCGCGCCAGGCTCGCCGCTGCTGACCGACTTGATGCCCGGTACATCATTGACGAAACCAACCAGATACACGAACACCGCGAAGAAGATCGCGTAGCAGACCACGCCATAGGCGAAGCTCAGGTAACGGCTCATCAGGGTCAGGCTCCGGCGTGGGCGATAAGACCGGGAGCCTGCCTGAACGACCGCAATCCGCGCAAAGCGGGCGCGCCCGCATCAACCGCATCACGAAAAAGGCCCCGCAGCGAGCAGGCTGCGGGGCCGTGTCGGCGTGCCGGAACTCGAGCTTACGGCGCCGGAATCACCGTATCGGCACGGCGGCCGATCGTCTGGATCCGGGTATCGAGGGCGATCGGCGTTTCCGCCGACGTGAATGCTGCGGTGCGCGGGAAGCGCTGCTGCAGATAGGCGGCCAGCGCATGCTGTTCGGAGCCTGGCAGGGCGAAGGCAACGCCATAGGTGGCAAGGTCGGCAGCCGTGGTGCACAGCGGATTCTGGCCGGTTTCCGCGATCAGATAGACGCAGCGGCCGGCCTGCGCTGCCGGGAACGGATAGCCGTCGCCGCCGCGCTGCAGGAAGCCGAGCGTGACCATGCGGAAGGTACGGCCGGCATCGCCGACGATCGCCCCGTTCTGCACCACCACATCCGGCACCACGCCCGCGGCAGCACCATTGGCGTCGTCGATGCGCAGCGAGCGCACGCGGTCGCCGGCAGCACGCGTCGGGTCATAGCTGAACGAGAAGCCGCCGATCTGCGGGAAGCGGCCCTGCCGCGACGGCTGATTGGCGACCCCATGCTCGACCAGCGCGCGCAATTCGGTGGCGGTCAGTTCGACGATGGCGAGACCGTTGTTGAACGACAGCGCCGTCTGGATATCGAACTGCGACACGTCACCGGTCTGCTTGCCGGCAGCCGGAATCGCCTGCGGCGGCAACAGGATCACCTCGTTCGGATTGGTCGAACCGGGCGGCTGCTGCACTTCGCCGATCTGGGCGCGGATGCCGCCACCGTTCTTCAGCGAGATCGACACTGCCGGATCGACGGCCTGGGCCACGAACAGGTTGGCATCGGCGCTGAGATTGCCGAGATTGGTTTCCTCGCCGCGCACGCCGAAGTTCGCCGAGCCCGGAGCCCGGCCTTCGAGGAACACCGACGTGGCACCGAACAGGTTGCCCTCGCGCGACACCAGTACCTCGCTGACCGCATCGGCAATCGCCGCCACTTCGGCGATCGGCGCCGGGTTGCCCAGCGCCGCCACGCCTGCGGCGTCGGTGGCGTAGGCGCCATTGATGTCCGGGTTCAGCGTCTGCGGAATGACGACGCCGTCTTCGTCGAAGCCCACCATCAGCCGGCCGACATAGCGGTACTGGCCATCGGTATTGACCAGCAGCACCGGCTGACCCTCGGCACTCGTGTACGTCTCCGGATAGGTGCCGGCAGCCGTGTCACCGGCACGCAGGCGATCGGTGCCGTCGGCAAGGATGGTGTCCGAACCGCCGCCGACGATGATGTCGACGCCGCGCAGCACACGCGCCAGCTGGCGCTCGATATCGAGCACCTGCATGTGCGCCAGCAGCACGATCTTGTCGACACCCGCCAGGGTCAGCGCATCGACCGATTCCTGGATCACTGCAGCCAGCGCAAGGATGTCGGCGGCGGTCGGCGTCGCGGCGAAGCCGGTCGGGCTGATCAGCACGCCGGCACCCGGCGAGCTGATCGTGGCCAGGGTCGGCGTTGTGGCGCCGACCACGCCGATGGTCTGACCATCGACAGTGATGGTCACCGAGCGCGCGATCGAGTTCGGCGCTGCCGCTGCACCGTCGGCAACCACCGTCGGCGCGAGGCTGGCATCGCCGGCGAAATCGAGATTGGCCGACAGATACGGGAACCGCGTGCCTTCCCAGCTGGCATCGACGGTAATCAGATCGGCGACCCGCGCCGTGCCGGCGTCGAAGTCATGATTGCCGAACGCCGACGCCTGGATGCCGAGCGCGTTGAGGATGCGGATGTCGCCGCGGCCATCGCAGGAAGCCGGTGCGCCACAGGTGCTGCCGACCAGCGACGCGAGCAGCGGATCGGAACTGGCCGAGAAGAACGGGCTCGGGATGTAGTTGTCACCGGAAGACAGCGTCAGGCTCGCGTCAGGCATGCTGTCCTGCAGCGCCCGCAGCACCGCCGACAAGTTGGGCGCGTCCTCGATCGCCGGGCCGGCCGCTTCGAAATCGGCCATGTGCAGCAACTGCATCGTGAACGCGGCGGCGACCGGATTGACTGAAATCGTCACTGTCGCCGTCGCGCTGCCGCCACGGCCATCGGCGGCGGTGTAGCTGAAACTGTCGGTGCCGGAGTAGCCGGGCCGCGGCACGTAGTCGATGCGGGTGCCGGCGACGATCGTCGCGCTGCCGTTAGTCGGCGCGGTGACCGCAGTGATCAGCAGGTTGTCGCCGTCGTCGTCGCGGTCGTTACCCAGCAGATCGAGCAGGTTCCGCGTGCTGCTGGCGGTCACGACCACGGTATCGGCGCTTGCTACCGGGGTGACGTTGCCAGCTTCAACCGGAACCTCGACCCGGACTTCGCGAACCTCATCGTCACAGCCTGCAAGCGCGAGACCCGCGCCGAGATACAGGGCGGCCAGCAGGGGCTGGCGGCGAAACTTCATCATGGTGTCCTCCCGGAACGCGATGGAAATCGATTAGCGATTCACGTTAGGGCGCGCAGATGACGATCGGGAGAAGCGTTGTCGATTTCGCGTGCAGAGCGGATGAACACCTTTTGACAGCATCAACGATCACGGAGCGCGAGCGATGAATGAGGACGTCAGATCGGTGGTTGCAGGAGTATCAACGCCGGCTGCAATCGTCTTTGGCGTCGGCGCCGAGCAGGGCATCGGTGCGGCGGTCTGCCGGCGCTTCGCCGCCGGCGGCCATCACCTGCTGGTCGCCAGCCGCACGGCGGCGAAAATCGCCCGGGTGGTGGCCACCATCGAGGCCTGCGGCGGCTCGGCCGAGGCGGTCGCCACCGATGTCACCGACGAAGCCTCGGTGATCGCCGCCTTCGACCAGGCGATGCAGGCCTCCGGCCGTCACGCGCCTGCGGATGATCTCGCAGAGCATGGCGCGCGAGTACGGCCCCCAGGGCTTGCATGTCGCTCATCTGCTGATCGACGGCGGCGTTGACGGCGACCGCCTGCGCACTGCCATCCCCGGCATGGCCGAGCGGCTCGGTGCCGACGGTCTGCTCGATGTCGACTCGATCGCCGAGAACTACTGGAGCCTGCATCAGCAGGGCCGTTCGGCCTGGACCCAGGAACTGGATCTGCGGCCGCATCGTGAAGCGTTCTGAACCGGCGGGCACAAAAAAAGCCGCCCGCGCGAGGCGGGCGGCTTTCCGATGACGGCACCGGTCTGCGCCGGTGCCGACCGGCCGGTTCAGCGCCGGCTGCTGGTCTTCTGCAGGTGCGGGAACTTGGCCCGCTTCCAGGCTTCGATCGACCCGGCCTTCGGCTCGACCGCCGACGGCGCGAGGTCGACCGCCTTGGCATCGGTGAGCGACAGCGCCGGGAACTTGGCCTGCTTCCAGGCTTCGATCGAACCCGCCGCCGGCTGGTCGGCACGAGCCGGCGCTTCCTGCGCGGCGCTGCGATTGAGCGCGGGATTCTTGGCCTTGAGCCAGGCGGCGTTGTCGGCGTTCGCGCCCATGCTGAGGGTGGTGGCGGCGATCAGGGCGGCAATGCGGAGAGTGTTGGACATGGTGATACCTCGTCTCGGACGAAAAGGGGCGCAGCGGGATGCCTCGGGAGGTGATGGCCGAGTACTGCCATCGGGCGGAACGATCCGGAAGCACGGCGGCCCGACGCCGGTCCGGAGCGGACTTACAAGCGCAGGCGAGCCGTGCTCAACCAGGTACGCGTGCCGGCGCCGACCGCCGGACTGCGGACACGCTGCGGGGGGGACGCAGCGTCGTCCGGAAGCAGTCCGACGATCGACAGCGTTGCCGGCAGCAGGGCCACGAAGTCGCCGCCGGTCGGTGGCGTGAGTTCCGCCACCAGGTGGTCGGCGCCGGTGCGGCCAGCCCGGACCGCGAGATCCAGGCTGACATCGCAGCGGTCACCACGATCGCTCGGCGCGTCGGGATGGTCGTCGACCACCGTCCCGTGCGATGCGCAGCGTTCCAGCGACCAGGTGCCGCTAGGGTCACAGCCGTACGCCACCCGAACCTGCATCAGCAGGGCGATGACGACAACGAGAATGGGCGCGAGCTTTTTCATGGTGCAATACGCACATTTTCGGTGCGCTAACTGCTCTTTTCAAGAGCATCCCCAGAATATTTTTCGGAGAATGGCTGGAGATATGCCTTCATCAGGCTGATTTTACTGAATTTTTACAGTAAATCGTTTATCCGGGCACAACAAGTAAAGCACTATTTTGGTGCGTTTTAGAGCGGATGATTCAGATCCGCCGCATCCAGCCGGCCCGCAACCCCGTAGACGGCCACAGAAAAGCCGCATGCCCATGGACGTGACCAGGCAAAGGTTTGATCATTCCGCGCCATTCGCAAGGACTGCCCCACGCTGATGCCTTCAGCTGACACCAAGGTACCCACGCTCGGCGCCGATGACTCGACGCACGGCAATGACATGCCGGACGCGTTGTGGGGGCATCTTTATCCGGAGCTCAAGGCGCTGGCCCGCAGCCGTCTGCGCCGTTCGGGCAACTTCACGCTGCTCGACACCACCGCCCTGGTCAATCAGTCCTGCCTGAAGATGCTTGAACGCGGCACGGGCGCGCTCGAAGGCCGGCAGCGCCTGCAGTTCCTCGCCTATGCCTCGGCGGTGATGCGCTCGGTGGTCATTGATCTCGCCCGCGAACGGCTCACCGACCGGCGCGGCAACGGCGGGCTGCTGCGACTCGACCTGCTGGCGATCGGCCCGGACACCACGGTCGAGGATGACCCGCTGATCGTCGACATGGCGCTGACCGACCTGCGCATCCGCGAACCGCGTCTGGCCCAGGTGGTGGAGATGCGCTTCTTCGGCGGCTTTCCGGAAATCGAGATCGCCGAAGCGCTCGGCATCTCCGAACGCAGCGTCCGTCGCGACTGGGAAAAGGCACGGCTGCTGATGCGCATGCTGCTGGCCTGAGCCGATGGCCGCGCCCTTGTCATCACTGCCCGCGGAACGCTGGGCCGAGTTCTCCCGCCTGCTGGATCAGTTGCTGGAGGTCGACGCGCCGGCCCGCGCCGCGTGGCTGGCCGCACTGGGGCCCGAGCACGCCGACCTGTTCGAACTGCTGCGGCAGGCGGCTGCGATCGACGGCCAGCAGCAGGAAGCGCCGCCACCGGCACAGCCGCGCCTGACACCGCTGGAAGATGATCCCTGGACATTCGCCGCCGGTCGGCCGGTCGGGCCTTACCGGCTGATCGCACCGCTCGGCCAGGGCGGCATGGGTGAGGTCTGGAGCGCGCAGCGCATCGACGGCACGCTCAACCGCGAGGTCGCGCTGAAACTGCCGCACACCTGGCTGCTGACCGCTGGCGCACGCTTGCGGCTCGGCCGGGAGCGCGATTTCCTCGCCGGCCTCAGCCACCCGAACATTGCCCAGCTGTTCGATGCCGGCATCGCCGACGACGGCCAGCCGTGGATGGCGCTGGAGAAGGTCGACGGGCAGCGCATCGACGCCTGGTGCCGCAGCCGCCGGCTGCCGATCGCCGACCGCCTGCGGCTGTTCCTGCAGGTGACGGATGCGGTGTCGGCCGCCCACGCCCGGCTGATCGTCCATCGCGACATCAAGCCGTCGAACGTGCTGGTCACCGATGAAGGCCGCGTCAAGCTGCTCGACTTCGGCATCGCCAAGCTGATCGACGACGATGGCCGCGGCGATCTCACCGAGATCACCCGGCTGGCCGGCCGCTCGGCGACGCCCGAATACGCAGCGCCCGAACAGCTGTCCGGCGCCACGATCACGGCGGCCACCGACGTCTATGCGCTCGGCGTGGTGCTTTACGAACTGCTGTGCGGCCGCCGTCCGCGACCAGCCCGGCGTCAGGGCAGTCGTCGCGACGACGACGAATCACCGCTGCTGGCATCGAGCTTCGCCCCGGCCGACTTTCCGGCGCAGGCCGGCGGACTCGACGTCGCCGGCTGGCGGCGCGCGCTCGAAGGCGACCTCGACGCCATCCTCACGCAGGCGCTGGCCGCGCCCCCCGAAGCCCGCTACTCGTCGGTCGAGCGGATGGCCGATGACCTGCGCCGGCACCTGGCCAGCGAGCCGGTCAGCGCCCGCCACATCACCCGTGTCGAACGGGCCCTGAAGTTCGCCCGTCGCAACCGGCTGGCGCTCGGCTCCGCGATCGTGGTCAGCCTGTCGCTGCTGGCCGGCGGCGGCATCAGCCTCTGGCAGGCACAGCGGGCCACGGCCGAAGCGCGCCGGGCGGCGGCCGAAGCCGCGCGCGCCAATGCCACCCGGGATTTCCTGCTCAAGGTGTTCAGCTCGTCGAGCCGGGTCAATGCGAGCGACAAGCAACCGGGCTCGATCACCGCGCGGGAGATGCTCGACGAAATCGTCGACGGGCTCGACGGCAACCTTGCCAGGCAGCCCGAGGTGCAACTGGAATTGCTGGTGGCGGCCCGGTCCTTGTATCGCCAGTGGTACCTGCCGGATCGCGCCAGCGCTGCCCACGCCCGCTACCGGGCGGTGGTCACGGGAATGGCCGGTCCGTTGGACATCCGCATCGTCGACAGCCTGATCCAGGAAGCGGGCACGCTCTACGAATCGGACCGCGACGCGCAAGGGGTGGCGCGCATGCGCGAAGCGCGAACGCTGATCGAACGAGGCGGCTTCATCGGCACCGTGACCGAAGCCAACTGGCTGACCGAATGGATACGGCTGACCGAGCCGATCCACGGCATTCGCCCGGAAAAGATCGATGGCTACCGGCGCGCCGCCGGGCTTTTCGCCGCGAACGGCGATGACAGCCCGTTCGCTCGCTGGAATGCCGCCTACCTCGGCGATGCGCTGCTCCGCGACAACCGGCCGGCGGAAGCGCTCGCCATCGCCAGCGCGCTGCGCGCGCGGCAGCTCGATGGCTCCCAGGCCAACGACTGGCAGCGCGCCATCGCGCTGCAGATCATCGGCAGCGCGCAACGTCGCCTCGGCGACACTGCCGATGCCGAGACCGCGCTTGCCGGCGCTGGCCAGCTGATGCTGGCCACCTTCGGCCGTTCATTCGAGAGTTACTGGCAGAACCTGAGCGAGCGCGTCGACCTGATGGCCAGCACCGGACGCGACGCGCAGGCCAACGCGCTGATCGACAGCGAACGCCAACTGCTGGAAGCGCTCCCGGGCGGCGGGGTTGCCGAAGGAAACGGGCAGATCAGCCCGGAGGTCGTCGATGAGGCGCTGGCCTTGCTGACGGCGCTCCAGGTGCGCCTGCTGATCGGCCAGGGCAGCTGCGGTGCACGGGAGCAGGCGCTGAAAGACGGGATCCCGAGGATGGCGAAGATCAACATCCGCATGCCGATGCTGGCACCGGACGCCCGAATGCTCGCCGCCGAATGTGCGCTGCAACGTGGCGATCCAGCCGAAGCGCTTCAGCAGATCGAGATGGCCAGAGCGGCTTACGCCGCGTTCGACGGCTATTCCGAAGATGCCCTGCTCGTGCGCGAACGCTGGGCCGAGCTGCACTGGCTTCATGGTCCGTCCGGCATGGCCGAGAAGGCGGAGGCCGAGCTGCGAGCGGTGCTGGCAGCGGCCGGCGACCGGGCAACACCGGTCATCGCCCTGGCACGGATGACGCTGGCCGAGATGGCTGCCCGCCGCGGAGATGCCGCCGCTGCCCGCGAACAGGCCCGTCTGGCGATGGCCGCGCAGGCGCCATTACGGGTCTGGTGCCGGCCGGCACTGAACGCCGGGCTGGATCGCCGATTCGCCAGATTGCAGGCCGGCCTGCAGGGCGCACCCTGATCCGTCCGGCGAGGTCGGTACCGAAAAGGCGTCTCAGGCTTTCAAACGACCCGTGGCCCGCGCCAGCTCGGTGATGCCGTCCCAGTCGCCGGCCGCGATCAGCGCCTGCGGCGCCAGCCAGGAACCACCGACACAGGCGACGTTCGGCAGCGCCAGATAGCCGTGGGCGCTGGCGGCGTCGATGCCGCCGGTGGGACAGAACAGCACATCGGAAAACACCGAGGCCAGCGCCTTCAGCAGCGGAATGCCGCCAGCCGGCTGCGCGGGAAACAGCTTCAGCGCGCGGAAACCCGCGTCGCGGGCGGCCAGCACTTCGCTCGGCGTCATCGTGCCGGGGAGGAACGGCAGGCCGGACTTGTTGATCGCGTCGAGCAGCGCCGGTGTCGCCCCCGGGCTGACCCCGAACTGGGCGCCGGCGGTGATCGCCGCCAGCACGTCGTCCGGCCCGGTGACGGTGCCGACACCGACGATGGCATCCGGCACCGCTGCCCGGATCGCACGCACGCAGTCGAGCGCGATCGGTGTGCGCATCGTCACTTCGAGCACCCGGATACCACCCGCCACCAGCGCCTGCGCGAGCGGCACGGCGTGCTTGAGTTCATTGAGGACAATCACCGGCATCACCGGGCCGTCCTTGAGGATGTCGACAATCTGCATGACGGGGTTCCTGTCGTTCTGTCTTGTTGTTCTGATGCTGTTCTAGGCGATGACGGCGCCTGACATGGCCAGCGCGCCGCTGCCGACGATCATCGCGCCTTCCTCCGCGGTGCCGACGCAGGCGCGCGCCGAGGCAAACAGCTCGCGGCCGCTGCCGTATTCGTTGCCGGACAGGTCCGCGCCCGCCGCGCCGCGCGCCGCCCATTCGCCGGGTTCGACCAGGGCCGTCAAACTGCCGGCCTCGGCATCGAGCCGGATCAGGTCGCCATCGCGCACCTTGGCCAGATCGCCGCCGGCGAGACATTCCGGCGACACGTGGATCGCCGCCGGCACCTTGCCCGAGGCGCCGCTCATCCGGCCATCGGTGACCAGCGCGACCTTGAAACCCTCGTCCTGCAGGATGCCCAGCGGCGGCGTCAGCTTGTGCAGTTCCGGCATGCCGTTGGCGCGTGGGCCCTGGAAGCGGACCACGGCGACGAAATCGCGCTTCAGCTCGCCGCGCTTGAACGCCGCCTGCACCGCTTCCTGGGAATCGAAGACGATCGCTGGCGCTTCGACAATGCGATGTTCCGGCTTCACCGCTGACACCTTGATGACAGCGCGGCCGAGGTTGCCGGTCAGCCGCCGCAGGCCGCCGTCGGCGCTGAACGGATTCGCCGCCGGGCGCAACACCGATTCATCGAGCGAGGCCAGCGGCGCGGCGCGCCAGGCGAGCGCGCCTTGGGCATCCAGATACGGCTCCTCGGCATAGGCCTCGAGTCCGCGACCGGCGATGGTCTTCACATCGCGGTGCATCAGCCCGGCATCGAGCAGTTCGCGGATCAGGAAACCCATGCCGCCGGCGGCGTGGAAGTGGTTCACATCGGCCTTTCCGTTCGGGTAGATGCGCGCCAGCAGCGGCACCACCGACGACAGCTCGGAGAAGTCATCCCAGTCGATGACGATGCCGGCCGCGCGGGCCATCGCGATCAGGTGGATCGTGTGATTGGTCGACCCGCCCGTGGCATGCAGGCCGACGATGGCATTGACGATGGCCCGCTCGTCGACGATCTCCGCCATCGGCAGATAGGCGTCGCCCAGGGTGGTGAGTGCCGCAATCCGCTTCGCCGCCGCCGCCGTCAGCGCCTCGCGCAGTGGCGTGTTCGGATTGACGAAGGCGGCTCCCGGCAGATGCAGGCCCATGACCTCCATCAGCATCTGGTTGGAATTGGCGGTGCCGTAGAAGGTGCAGGTACCCGGACCGTGATAGCTGGCCGCTTCCGATTCCAGCAGCGCGTCGCGGCCCACTTTCCCTTGCGCGAACAGTTGCCGGACCTTGGCCTTGTCGTCGTTCGACACACCCGAGGTCATCGGCCCGGCCGGCACGAAGATCACCGGCAGGTGGCCGAAGCTCAGGGCGCCGATCACCAGCCCCGGCACGATCTTGTCGCAGACGCCGAGCATCAGCGCCGCATCGAAGGTGTTGTGGGAAAGCGCGATGGCGGCCGACATGGCGATCACGTCGCGCGAGAACAGGCTCAGCTCCATGCCCGGCTCGCCCTGGGTCACGCCATCGCACATCGCCGGCACGCCGCCGGCGAACTGGGCGACCGCGAAGGCTTCACGCGCCGCCTGCTTGATGATCGCCGGATAGCGTTCCAGCGGCTGATGCGCCGACAGCATGTCGTTGTACGCCGAGACGATGCCGAGATTCGGCCAGCGCACCGCGCGCAGCGCCGGCTTGTCATCGCTGCCGGCGGCGGCAAAGGCATGCGCGAGATTGGTGCAGCCGAGCCGGCCACGCGCCGTGCCGGCTTCGCGGGCCTGATCCATCCGCTTGAGATAGGCGGCGCGCGTCGCCGCGCTCCGGTTCCTGATTCGCGCTGTGACGGCGGCGACGACGGGATTCAACGGCATGTTCTCTCCGGAGCGCCGCCGATCCGATGGCAGGAAAGCGGCTTGTGAATCGATGCGGCTGGCAAGATAGCACTGCAAGAACGATGCAAAGCCGCCACCGAAACCCGAGCGCCATGGCCCAACCACCCTGCTTCGACCTGATTTTCTTCGGCGGCACCGGCGATCTGGCACTCCGCAAGCTGCTGCCGGCGCTGTACTACCGGCATCGCGACACGAAAGACTGCAGCGGCTGGCGGATCATCGCCGTGTCGCGCCAGGCGCTCGACACCGCCGGTTACGTCGCGATGGTGCACACGGCCTGCCAGCAGTTCATTCCGGCCAGGGATTTCGACGAAACGGTCTGGACCGCTTTCGCGACCCGACTCGAATACCTGGCGATCGACGCCACGGTGCCGGCCGACTACGGCAAGCTCGCCACCGCCCTCGCCGACTCCGCCGAGCGCATCCGGGTGTTTTATCTCTCAACGGCTGCCAGCCTGTTCGCCGGCATTTGCGACAACCTCGCCACCGCGAATCTGGTCACGGGCTTGAGCCGCGTGGTGCTGGAGAAGCCGCTCGGCTTCAGCCTCGCTTCGGCAACCGCGATCAACGAGGCGGTGGCGAAGATCTTCACGGAGAAGCAGATCTTCCGGATCGATCACTACCTCGGCAAGGAAACGGTGCAGAACCTGATCGCGCTGCGCTTCGGCAACTCGATCTTCGAGCCGCTGTGGCATCGCGCCGCGGTGCGCGACGTACAGATCACGCTCGCGGAAACGGTCGGGGTCGGCGACCGCGGCGAGTACTACAACCGCTACGGGGCGCTGCGCGACATGGTGCAGAACCATGCGCTGCAGCTGCTGTGCATCCTGGCGATGGAGCCGCCGTCGTCGATCGACCCGGACGAGATCCGCGACGAAAAGCTGAAAGTGCTGCGCGCGCTGCGGCCGTTCACGCCGGACGACGTGCGCAACAAGATCGTCCGCGGCCAGTACCGCGCCGGCGCGATCGAAGGCCGCGCGGTGCCGGGCTATCTCGACGAGCCGGGCATTCCGGACGGCACGACCACCGAAACCTTCGTGTCGATGCGGGTCGATGTCGACAACTGGCGCTGGGCGCGGGTGCCGTTCTACTTGCGCACCGGCAAGCGGATGCAGGAGCGGATGTCGGAGATCGTCATCAACTTCCGCGCCGTGCCGCACGCGATCCTGCCCGGCAACGACGCCGGAAACGTCAATCGCCTGGTGATCCGCCTGCAGCCGGACGAGGGCATCGAACTGCATGTGCTGGCCAAGGTGCCGGGTGCCGACATGCGGGTGAAGCCGGTCAAGCTCGATCTGGACTTCGCCGAAACCTTCAAGACCCGTCAGTGGGACGCCTACGAGCGCCTGCTGATGGACGTGATCAGCGGCAACCTGACCCTGTTCATGCGCCGCGACGAACTCGACGCCGCCTGGCAGTGGATCGACCCGATCCACAGCGCCTGGGCCGCGCAGAGCGATCCGCCGAAGCCGTACTCGGCCGGCACCTGGGGGCCGACCGCATCGAGCGCGCTGATCGTCCGCGATGGCCTGTGCTGGAAGGAGGAGTCATGAGCGGCGGGCTGACCGAGCATCGCTTCACCTCGAACGAGGCCGCGACCGCAGCGCTGGCCGAGGCGATTCTCGGCCGCCTGAGTGCGGCGATTGCCGAGCGCGGCGTCGCGTCGCTGATCGTTTCCGGCGGCAAGAGCCCGGTGCCGCTGTTCGCGCGGCTGCGGGTGGCTGCGCTGGATTGGTCCAAGGTCTGGATCACGCTGGCCGACGAACGCTGGGTCGAGCCGACCTCGCCGGATTCCAACGAGCGCCTGCTGCTCGAGCATCTGCTGCGCGATGCCGCGGCCGCGGCCCGCTTCGTGCCGCTGAAATCGGCGTCCGGGCAGGTTGCCGACGGGCTGGTCGCATCGTCCGCAGCACTCGCCGCAATTCCTCGGCCGTTCGATGTGGTGGTGCTCGGCATGGGCGAGGACGGCCACACGGCTTCGCTGTTTCCGGGGACCGAGGGTCTGGCGGCGGCGCTGGCGCCCGACAATCCGGCTGCGCTCGCCGCGATCACGCCGCTGACCGCGCCGCATCCGCGCATCACGCTGACCTTGGCGGCGCTGCTCGACGCTCGCTGCGTGATGCTGCCGCTCGCCGGCGCGACGAAGCTCGCCGTCTACCGCCGAGCGCGCGTGGAACCCGATCCGCTGGCCTGGCCGATCAGCGCGGTGCTGACGCAGACGCGCACGGCGGTGGAGATCTGGCTGGCCGACTGACTCAGTCGCGGTTCGACGGGCGCTTCGGCGCCGGCACGTCCGGTGATTCCTTGAAACGCGGAATCAGGTCGACGAGGTTGCAGGGGCGCGTCGCCGTCGACAGCTGCAGACTGATGATCTTGTCCCAGGCCAGTTCGCAGGCACCACGCGAACCCGGCAGGCAGAACACGAGGCGACCGTTGGCCGAGCCGGCAAAGGCGCGCGACTGGATCGCCGAGGTGCCGATATCGGCATAGCTCAGCATCCGGAACAGTTCGCCGAAGCCATCGGTGATCCGGTCGAGCAGCGGCCGGACCGCTTCCGGCACCAGATCGCGGCCGGTCAGGCCGGTGCCACCGGTGATGATGATCACGTCGACGGTATCGTCGATCAGCCAGTTCGAGACCTGGGCGCGGACGCCGTAGCGGTCATCGCTCCGGATCAGCCGCGCGGCCAGCCGATGGCCATCGCGGGCGATGCGTTCGACCAGCAGGTTGCCGGACTTGTCGTCGGCGAGCGTGCGGGTGTCGGAGACGGTCAGGACAGCGATGCCTAGGCTCATCGGGATGCTCGTTCAGTCGTTCTGGCGAAAGCGGGACTCAGGCGAAGGCGCAAAGACGCCAGAGAAAAACAAGAAAGTCATGCTCTTCAGCTGTTCTTGGCGTCTTCGCGCCTCCGCGTGAGCCCGCCGTTTTCACACTCAGGCCTTCGCGTTCTTCCAGCGCAGCGCCAGCAGGCTCGGCAGCAGCACCAGCGCGCACAGCAGGGTCATGCCGAGGCCGAGGGTCAGCAGCAGGCCCATGCTGACCATGCCGGGATGCTTGGCGAACGCCAGATTGCCGAAGTTGACCATGGTGATCAGCGCGCCGAACAGCACGGCGCGGGCAGTGCCGGTTTTCAGCAGCGAACCATCGGCGGCATCGCGGCCACGCTGCACCAGGTAGACCCCGTAGTCGACACCGACCCCGAGGATCAGCGGCAGCGCGATGACATTGGCGAAGTTGAACGGCACGCCGGCCAGCACCGACGCCGCCACCGTCAGCAGCCCCGCCATCGCCAGCGGCACCAGGACCAAGAGCGTGTCGATCACCGAGCGCAGCAGCACCAGCAGCAGCAGGGTGATCACCACCGCCGAATAGGTGAACGCATCCTGGAACGATTCGACCACCGAGCGGCCGGCCTCGGCCTGGGTCGACGGCCCGCCGGTCGCGGTCGGCGCCACCGCCTGCACGGCGGCGATGAACGCGCCTTCGTCGCTCGGGTTGTCGAGGATCTTCGCCGGCATCGCTTCGACGCGGTACAGGCCGTCGGCGCTCTTCCAGCGGTCGATCAGCGACGGCGGCAGGTCGGCCGCGGTGACCGCACTCGCTTTCAGCGCGTCCTTCAAGCCGGACAGCCGCGCCGGCAGGCTGCCGAGCAGGTTGGTCCGCAAGCTCGCCAGCAAGGCCGCCTGACTGGCCGCGTCGCGCTTGGCATATTCGGCGGCAAAGCCGTCGAGTGCGGCCTGCAGCGCCTTCGCCGCCTCGCCCTGCTTGCCGGTCTGGGTGGCGACATAGGCCGGCAGGGCGAGGCGCATCTGTTCGATCAGCGCGTGGTCGTCATCGCGCGCGACCGGCGCGGTCGGCGCCGGCGCGTCGGTCAGCTGCGGTCCGAGCGCGAAGCGCAGGTCCTCGATGATTGCCAGCTTCTCGTCCTGATCGGCCGGCACGAAGCTGTCCAGGCTCATTGCCCGTTTGACCTCCGGGCGCTTCGACAGCTCGGCGGCCAGCCGCGTGGCGGTGTCCTGATCGGGCACCAGCGCCGACAAGGTCAGGGTCGGGATTTCCGGATCCTGCAGCAGGTCGCGGAAAGTCATGATCGCTTCGGTCTTCGGATCGCGCAGCTTCAGCGGATCGCTGTCGAAGCGCGCCCCGGGCACGAAATACAGCGAGCCGGCAACCAGCACTGCGGAAACGATCCAGATCGGCTTGGCATGCGAGAACGGCCAGGCCAGCACCTTCGATAGCCGGCTGCCGATCACAGGCGTCCACGCAAGCTTCTTCGGATCCGGCGCCAGCAGCGCGATCAGCGCCGGCAGCAGGGTGACGGTGACCAGCAGGCTGATGATCATGCCGGCGCCGGAGATCAGGCCGAGTTCGGCGATGCCGAGGAAATCGGTCGGCACGAAGGCGAAGAAGCCGAGCGAGCAGGTCAGCGCGCAGACCGTCATGTAGCCGCCGACATCGGCGGCGGCGATGCCGAGCGCGCCCTCGTTCGGCAGGCCCTGGCCCAGGCGCTCGCGATACTGCATGCACAGGTACAGCGCGTAATCGAGGCCCAGGCCGATGTACAGCACGCCGAAGGCGACCGAGATCAGGTTGAGATGACCGACCGCCAGCGCGGCGAATGCCGTGGTCAGCAGCAGGCCGTAGGCCAGCGACACGATCGCCGCCAGCATCAGGCGCAGCGAATGCAGCGCGAACCACAGCAGCACGGCCGACACGGCCAGCGCCAGGAACAGCGCGAGCCCGGCGCCGGAGAACGCGGTCTGGATTTCCTCATGCTCCATCGCCACGGTGCCGGTCAGGCGCACCTTCAGGCCTTTCTGCTCAAGACCGAGGTCGCGCACCGCGTCGCGGACCGCCTGCACCGGCAGTTCGGCCGGCAGCAGGCGCTTGAAGTCGAGCTTCGCGCCCAACTCGATAAAGCGCCGGGCGCCGGCCAGCGCGCTGGCGCCGCCACCGCCGACCAGCGCCTGCCAGCTCAGCGGCGCATCCGCGGCTTTCGCGCTGCCGGCAACACTCGCGGCGATGCCATTGAAGGCCGGCGACAGATCGAAATCGGTGCCTTCCGGCGCGTTCAGCGCCCGGCCGAGCAGGGTGAACAGGCCTCTGAGGCTCGGATCCTGGTCGAGCGCGCCGAGGAACGGCTGGGCGGCGGTGACCTCGTCGGCGAGCTTCTGCAGCGTATCGGCGTCGAGGAACATCAGGCCGTTGCGCCGGAAGTACGGTTCGGTCTCGATCGCGAACACTTCGGAGAACAGGTCGGCACGCGGGCGCAGTTTCGCGACCAGGGCGACCTGTGCTGCGTCCATCACTTCCGGAATGCCGCCCTCGATCACCACCACCAGCGTGTGGCTGAGCTTGGGGAACTGGCGATCCATCTCGATCTCGGCCTGCCGCCACGGCAGCTCCGGGGCCAGCAGGTTCTGCAGATCGGTATCGATGCTCAGGTGCTTCGCGGTATAGGCCGCGAGCCCCGCCCCGATCACCAGCGCCGCGATGACCACCAGTACCGCACGGCGCTGGGCAGCATCGACCCACGCAGAAAGCAAACGACTCATCCGCCGGAAACCTCTGGAAACATTGAACTTGAAGGGCTGGCACGGGTCGGTGTGTGCGCCTGACAATAGGCGCCCCGTCTTAGCCTCCCATTGTCGCCGATGCCGAATGTCCCCGTGATCCTGCGTTCCCTGCTCGCCGCCGCACTGCTGTCGCCGTGCGCGCACGCCACAGCTGCGCCCGCGCCGGGCGAGGTGGTCACCGGCTTCCATGACGTGCTGATCGGCAACATGAAGCAGGGCGCGACGCTGGGCTGCACCGGCCGTTCGGCGAAGGTCGCGGCGGCGGTGGATGGCAGCTTCGATCTGCCGTATCTGGCCAGCAAGGTGATGCGTCGGCAGTGGAAGACGCTGACGCCGGAGCAGCAGGCCAGCTTCACGTCGACGTTCCGCGAACTGGTACTGGCGACCTATGCCAGCCAGTTCGCGAAGTTCGGCGGCGAGCAGTTCGAAACGCTGGCGACCAGGGAACTGGCCGACGGCACCCGCCAGGTCAACGCCAGGCTGAAGCTCAGCAACAGCAATCCGGTCAACTTCGATTACGTGCTGCGCGAGGTGAACGGCGAGTGGCGGATCGTCAATGTCGTCGCCGACGGCGTCAGCGACCTCGCGATCCGCGCCAGCCAGTACGACAAGGCGTTCAAGTCAGTCGGCTTCGACGGCCTGCTGAAGCAGATCGAAAGCCAGACGGCGGCGAACAGGAAGGGCTGCTAGTCCCGCTTCGAGGTCCGGCGCCGTACACCCTCAACCCCAGCGGAAATGGAACTCCGCGTCGGTCGGCTTCGGCGCGGCGCGGTCGGCGTCGCGCACCACGGTGACCGCCGTAAAGCTCAGTACATCGGCCAGCAGCAGGGTTTTCAGCGCCGGGCCGTAGAAGGCGTGGCGCGCCTGGTCGAACTGCCAGACGCCGAACCAGGCGGCGATGCCGGCCGCGATCAGCAGGCCCAGCGCCAGCCAGCGCGCGGTAGCCGACAGGAACGCGGCACCGATGGCCAGCAGGCCGATCGCCAGCATAGCCCCGCCGTGCTGCAGCGCCAGCGTGGCGACCGCCTCGGCCGGCAACTGGCCCTGCCCGATCTGGAAGGCGAACACGTCCGGCGCCGACCAGATCCGCGCGCCGATCACCATCGAACCCAGGCCCGTCAGCAGCAAAGCCGAAAACGACACCACATTCACGGTTTTCATCGTCTGTCCCTCTTGCCTCTACCCCAATGCGGCCGGACCGCCGGCCCCGGTCATCCACCCGGCTGGGCGTCGTCGCCGCTTGCCGGTACACTATGGTATTCACCATACTATGGCGACTACCCTACATAATTCGAATCGACGGCGCAAGATGCCGTTGGTCAGCTGAGCGAGGAGGAAGGACGATGGCCAGAACCAGCAATGCCCGCCAGGACGCGATCGAAGCGGCCGTGCGGCTGTTCCGCAGCCAGGGTTACTCGGCAACCGGCCTGAGCCAGTTGCTGGAGGAAAGCGGCGCGCCGAAGGGCTCGTTCTACTTTCATTTCCCGGGCGGCAAGGAACAGCTGGCGCTGGAGGCGCTGACCGTGTTCGGCGAGGAAATCCGCAGCCGCATCGCCCGCCGCGCGGCGACCGTCGGCGGCGACACGCCGGCGTTCATCCGGGCGATGTTCGAGGCCACCGCCCGGGAACTGGAAAGCAGCGACTACACAGCAGGCTGCGTGGCCTCCAATCTCGGCGGCGAGATGTCGTCGGGCAACCGGCCGATCGCCGAGGCGGTGACGACGGTGGTGAAAAGCTGGGTCGAAGCGATTGCCGACGGCGTCGCGTCGCGCTTCGAGACTCGCGACGCCGCGATGGCCTACGCCTCGACGGTGATGGCCGCGCTCAGCGGCGTACGGACGATGGCGCGAGCCCAGCGTTCGACAGCGATGTTCGGCTCGATCGCCGAAGTGCTGATTGCCGGACTGCCCGCCGCCAGACCGGCAGGCTGAGCCGGCCGGGCGGTCCCGTGCCGGCAGCGGGCGTGGCGCCGATGCCGGCGCCTCCCGGGCGCAACCGTCGCGACGCGTTGGCGGTCAGTGGTCGCTGGGCGCCCACCAGGGCTTCAGCGCTTCCCGGGTCGGCTGATAGTCGTAGCCGAGCGCCTCGGCCACCGCCCTGAAGGTCACCCGGCCGAGATGGACGTTGAGACCTTCGCGCAGATTCGGATCATCGAGCAGCGCCCGCTTGTAACCCTTGTCGGCCAGCGCGACGGTGAACGGCATCGTCGCGTTGGTCAGCGCGAACGTCGAGGTCCGCGCCACCCCGCCCGGCATGTTGGCCACGCAGTAGTGAACGATGCCTTCCTCGACATAGGTCGGGTTCTGGTGGGTGGTCGCACGCGAGGTCTCGAAGCAGCCGCCCTGATCGATCGCGACATCGACGATCACCGCGCCCGGCTTCATCCGCTTGAGCATTGCCCGGGTCACCAGCTTCGGCGCTGCGGCCCCCGGCACCAGCACCGCGCCGATCACCAGATCGGCATGGGCGACGGCGGTTTCCAGCGCATCGACGGTCGAGTACAGCGTGGTCAGGCGGCCGTCGAAAGCGGTATCGAGCCAGGCCAGTCGCGGCAGCGAGCGGTCGAGGATGGTGACGTTGGCGCCCATGCCGACCGCGATCCGCGCGGCGTTGTAGCCGACCACGCCGCCGCCGATCACCACGACATCGGCCGGTGCCACGCCGGGCACGCCGCCGAGCAGCACGCCATTGCCGCCCTGGGCCTTTTCCATCGCGTGGGCGCCGGCCTGGATCGACATGCGGCCGGCGACCTCGCTCATCGGTGCCAGCAGCGGCAGGCCGCCGCGACCGTCGGTGACGGTCTCATAGGCGATCGCGACACAGCCGGAATCGACCAGCGCCCGGGTCTGCTCCGGATCGGGCGCCAGATGCAGGTAAGTGAACAGCACCTGGCCTTCACGCAGCAGCGCGCATTCGGCCGGCTGCGGCTCCTTGACCTTCACCACCATCTCGGCGCGGGCGAAGATCGCCTCGGCGCTGTCGACGATCTCGGCACCGGCTGCCAGGTACTGCGCGTCAGGAATGCCGATGCCGGCGCCTGCCGACGCCTGGACGATCACCGCGTGACCGTGCGCCTTCAGTTCGCGGACGCCCGCCGGGGTCAGGCCGACGCGGTACTCGTGAACCTTGATTTCTTTCGGTACGCCAATCAGCATGCGCCCACTCCTGTGATCGCCAACGTGCTACGAGTCTAGTGCAGCGCAGGACGCTCACGCGCCCCGCGGCGCCGGACGACCGAAAAATGCGCCGCAACATCCGTTATCACATCGCCGTCCTGTTCGCCGTCGTCGGTCTCAGCCTGAGCGGCTACGGGGTCTATCGGCTGCAGAAGCTGCCGGTCTACAGCGAGCAGGATCTCGATCTGGCCGCCGAACTGAACCTGAGCATCGACCTCGCCCGGCTGCCGCCGGACCAGCAGCCGAAAGCCGAGGCCTTGCCGGCAATGCGCGCCAGCGTGCGCCGGGAGATCAGCGGCAATCTGGAGCAGCAGCGCAAGCTGATCCAGTCGTGGATCCAGACCGGCTTGGTGCTGATCGGCATGGCGGCACTGCAGGCGCTGCTGCAGCGCCGCTTGCCGACACCGCCGCCGCGCGCCTGACCGAAGCACCGCCCTCATGAATCCGAACGCCGCGCCGCAGTCGCACTGGAATCTCGATCAGGTGGTCGCCGGCCTGCGCCAGCAGCGCGAACGCTGGCGCGAGGCGCGGCATCGCCGCCTCGATTCCGGCAGCCGCGAGTTTCCGGCACGCCAGCAGGTGCAGGCGATCATGGACGCCCTGTGCGGCGCCCTGTTCCCGATGCGCCTCGGCCCGCCGGACCTGCGCCAGGAAAGCGAGGACTACTACGTCGGCCACACGCTCGATGTCGCGCTCAATGCGCTGCACGGCCAGGTGCAGCTGGAGCTGAGTTACACGGCGCGCCAGCACGGCGACGACGCTGCCGAGGTCGCCAGCCGCGCGCGGCGCATCGTCCAGTCCTTCGCCGCCTATCTGCCGGAAGCCCGGGCATTGCTCGACAGCGATGTCGAAGCCGCCTACCACGGCGATCCGGCCGCGCGCAGCGTCGACGAGGTGCTGGTCTGCTATCCGGGCGTGATGGCGGTGATCTACCACCGGCTGGCGCACCGGCTGTACAAGCTCGACGTGCCGCTGCTGGCGCGGATCATCGCCGAGCTGTCGCATTCCGCGACCGGCATCGACATCCATCCGGGTGCCACCATCGGCAGCCGTTTCTTCATCGACCACGGCACCGGCGTGGTGATCGGCGAAACGGCGGTGATCGGCGAGCGCGTGCGGCTGTATCAGGCGGTGACGCTCGGCGCCAAGCGCTTCGAATCGGCCGAGGACGGCAGCCTGGTCAAGGGCCAGCCGCGCCATCCGATCGTCGAGGACGACGTGGTGATCTATGCCGGCGCGACGATTCTCGGCCGGGTCATCATCGGCCGCGGTTCCAGCATCGGCGGCAATGTCTGGCTGACCCGCAGCGTGCCGCCGGGCAGCAACATCACCCAGGCGCAGTCCGAGCAGCACGCGCCAAGCGGGCCGCCGCCTGCCGGTTTCTGAGCCGGCCTTTCCAGCGCTGCACCCGAAGCAAACGCGACTGAGGAGTCCGCATGTTTCTGGTCCCGACCTATCTTGCGAAAAGCGGCATCCACGGCCTCGGCGTATTCACGCCGGTGGCGATTCCGGCCGGCACCGTGGTCTGGGAGCTGAATCCGGAGATCGACTGGGCACTGACGCCGGCCGAACTCGAAGCCATGCCGGAGCCGTTCCGCAGCCGGGTGCGCGCCTACAGCTACCTGAACGTCGACGGCGTCTACATGCTGTGCGGCGACAACGGCAAGTTCATGAATCACGCCGGTGTCCCGAACTGCTTCGAGGACGACATCCGTACCGTCGCGGCTGTCGACATTCCGGCGAACGCCGAATTGACCTGCGACTACCGGGCGTTCGAGCACGCGCCCTGGGTGCACGATCTGAAGTAGGCCGCCGGGCGGGCCGATCCGCGCCCTCGGCTACATCCGCGACGAGGATGGCTTCAGGTCGGCGTGGGTCCAGGCGGCACGCTGCCGCTGTTCGACGGCCTCGGCTTCCGCATTCTTTTGCTGGGCGCGCAAGGCCTGCCCCAGCCCGAGCAGCGACCAGCCGTTGTCGCGGTAGCGCGCGAGATCCTGTCGATAGCTGGCTTCAGCCGCCGCCGGCTGTCCGGCCGCCAGTTGCACCGCCCCCAGGATCTGGCGCACCGGCTGATGCCAGACCGGTGGCTCGAAGTAGGCCTGCGCGTCTTCCAGCGCGACGCCCTGCGTCAATGCCGCCAGCGCTGCCGGATAGTCGCGGCGCGCGGCGGCCAATTCGCCGGCCAGCACTCGCTCGGCGATCCGCAAGGTCCCGGACAACGGGTGCTGCGGGCCGATCATGGCCTGCTCCCAGAGCGGATCGGCCGCCGCTTTTGCCAGCGCGGCCCAATGCGCCAGCGCATCGTCGAGCCGTGCCCGCCGGACCGCCGCCATGCCCTGCGCGTAATGCCAGATCGCGACCGGATACGGCAGGTCGTCGGCCGGTTTCGGCATCGCGACGATCTCGTCCCAGCGGCCAAGCTGTGCCCGCGCCTTCAGCGGCGTGACCAGGAAATCCTGCAGGAAGATGAAGCCCGGCTGGCGGATCAGCGCTTCGACATCGGCCCGCTTCGCGGTCTCGTCGGCGGATGCGATCGCCTCGGTGCTCGCCCCCTCCATCGACGCCGCCCACCACAGGAAATGATGGTTGTGTGGCACGTAGGCCAGCGGATAGACCGCCGCACCCGGCTTGCAAGTGGCCAGAAAGCCGTCATCGGCGGCCACCGCCAGCCGATTGGCCAGCACCGCATCGTGATAGCGGCCGACGCGGGTGTAGATGTGCGCCGGCATGTGCACCAGATGACCGGAACCGGGCAGCAGCGTGCGCAGGCGATCGGCCGCCGCCACGCCCCGCTCCGGCGCGTTCGAGGCTTCCACCGCATGCACGTACAGGTGCAGTGCACCGGCGTGTTCGGGATCACGGCGCATCACCGATTCGAGCGTCGCGACGATGTCGTCGATGCGGCCCAGCGCGCCACCCTGCGCGTCGTAGTAGTGCCAGGGCTGCAGGTCCATCAGCGCTTCGGCGTGCAGCACCGCGGCATCCAGATCGTCCGGCGCCGACTTCACCTGTTCTCCGAGCGCGGCTGCCCAGGCTTCATCGAGCGGCTTGCGATCGGCCGGCGGCTGCTCGGCATAGCGCGCCGCCAGCGCCTTGATGTGCGCCTGTTCGCGCGGCGTCGTCGCGGCAGCCAGCGCCTGCGCCCGGCCGATCCGCTGCCAGGCCTTGGCGTTGTTCGCCGGGTCCATCGGCGCGTTGACGTGCGGGCCGAGCACCAGTGCCGCGCCCCACCAGCACATCGCACAGTCGGGATCGAGTTCGGCGGCTTTCAGGAACGAGCGCTCGGCGGCTTCGTGATTGAAGCCCCAGGCCAGCGCCAGCCCCTGATCGAACCAGCGCGGCACGTCCGGATGCCGGCTGCTGATCGCGAAATGATGGCGGCCGAGGCCGGGCAGCAAGGTCGCCCCGACCGGTGCCGCCGGCTCGAGCACGGCGACGCCGGATGACGGCGGCGCGTCCTGCCACTGTCGCGCGATCCACAGACCCGCCGCGAAGGCGATGACCAGTACCAGCAGCAGCGGCAACGAGCGACGCATGGCAAGGACTCCGGCCGGACGACTGCGCCGGTGTACGCCACTCGCCGTGCCATGACAAGCGACTGCCGCCCCCAAAAGAAAAGAGCGCCGCGAGGGCGCTCTTTTCAAGGCGAGGGGCCGATGCCGCCGGCCCCAAGCGTGCTGCTTAGTGGAACTGCTCTTCTTCCGTCGAGCCGGTGAGAGCCTTGACCGACGACGAACCGCCCTGGATCACGGTGGTGACGTCGTCGAAGTAGCCGGTGCCGACTTCCTGCTGGTGCGACACGAAGGTGTAGCCCTGCTCGCGCGCGGCGAATTCCGGCTCCTGCACCATGTTCACGTAGTGCTTCATGCCTTCGCCCTTGGCATAGGCCTGGGCGAACTGGAAGGTGTTGTACCAGTTGATGTGGATACCGGCCAGGGTGATGAACTGGTACTTGTAACCGAGATCCGACAGGTCCTGCTGGAACTTGGCGATCTGCTTGTCGTCCAGATTCTTCTTCCAGTTGAACGACGGCGAGCAGTTGTACGACAGCAGCTTGCCCGGGCAGGCTGCGTGCACGGCCTGCGCGAATTCGCGGGCGAAGCCGATGTCCGGCACGCCGGTTTCGCACCAGACCAGATCGGCGTACGGCGCGTAGGCGACGCCACGGCTGATCGCCTGCTCCAGACCGTTCTTGACGCGGAAGAAGCCTTCCTGCGTGCGCTCGCCGGTCAGGAACGGCTTGTCGTTGGCGTCGTAGTCGCTGGTGATCAGGTTGGCGGCTTCGGCGTCGGTACGGGCCAGCACGATGGTCGGCACGCCGAGCACGTCAGCGGCGAAACGGGCCGCGATCAGCTTTTCGACGGCTTCGCGGGTCGGCACCAGCACCTTGCCGCCCATGTGGCCGCACTTCTTGGCGGCAGCGAGCTGATCTTCGAAGTGCACGCCGGCGGCACCCGAGGTGATCATGTTCTTCATCAGCTCGAAGGCGTTCAGCACGCCGCCGAAACCGGCTTCCGCGTCCGCAACGATCGGCAGGAAGTAGTCGATGAAGCCCTTGTCGCCGGGGCCGATGCCACGGCTCCACTGGATCTCGTCAGCGCGGGTGAAGGTGTTGTTGATGCGGCGGACCATGGTCGGCACGGAGTCGTACGCGTACAGCGACTGGTCCGGGTACATGGTCTCGGAGGTGTTGCCGTCGGCAGCCACCTGCCAGCCCGAGAGGTAGACGGCTTCCAGACCGGCCTTCGCCTGCTGCATGGCCTGACCGGCAGTGATCGCGCCGAAGGCGTTGACGTAGCCCTTCTTGGCCTCGCCGTTGACCAGCTTCCAGAGCTTCTCGGCGCCACGCTTGGCCAGCGTGTGATCGATGGCGACGCTGCCGCGCAGGCGGACTACGTCAGCTGCGGAGTACCCGCGCTTGACAAGCTTCCAGCGGGGGTTGGTCGCCCAGTCATGTTCAAGGGCCTTGATCTGGTCTTCACGGCTCGTCATTGCAGCATTCCTCTTGGGGTTTGACCCGGTTGGTGAGTGACAGCGAAAAAGAGCGTTCCGACGCTATCGGCAGAGCGCTCGAGTGGGGTGGCGTATCAGTCGAGGTAGTCGTAGCTGGCCAAGGTCAGGAAGTCCGCGCACTTATCGGCGGTGGACATCCGGGCCATGATGCCGGCGGCCTCGGCGAAGCGGCCCTGGTAGAAGCGCTCGTCGCCCAATTGTGCTTTGTAGGCCGCCACTTCTTCGTCGATGGTCTTCAGGACCAGATCCTTGGTGACCTTGCGACCGTCGGCCAGCGTGGCGCCGTACTTCAGCCATTGCCAGACCTGGGTACGGGAGATTTCGGCGGTCGCCGCGTCTTCCATCAGGTTGTGCAGCGGCACGCAGCCGATGCCGCGAATCCAGGCCTCGACATAGCCGATGCCGACATTGATGTTGTTGCGCAGGCCGCCTTCGGTGATCGCACCTTCCGGCTGCTTGAGCAGGTCGGCAGCCTTGATCTTGTAGTTGAACTGCTTGGCCAGCTGGTTCGGCTCCGGCATGTGCTCGTCGAACACCGCCATCGCCACCGGCACCAGACCCGGATGCGCCACCCAGGTGCCGTCGTGGCCGTTCTTCACTTCGCGCAGCTTGTCGGCGCGAACCTTGGCGAACACTTCCTCGTTCTTGGCCTTGTCCTTGGTCGGGATGAAGGCGGCCATGCCGCCCATCGCGAAGGCACCGCGCTTGTGCGTGGTTTCGCAGAGCAGCTTGGAGTAGCTGTCGAGGAAATGGCGATCCATGCCGACCGTATGACGGTCCGGCACCATCCAGTCGCCGTGGGCGTTGAGCGTCTTGATGCAGCTGAAGATGTAGTCCCAGCGGCCGCAGTTCAGCGCGACGATGTGGTCGCGCAGTTCGTAGAGGATCTCGTCCATCTCTAACGCCGCCCACAGCGTCTCGATCAGCACGGTGGCCTTGATCGTCTTCTTCGGGATGCCGAGCGCCTTCTGGGCGTCGACGAACACCGAGTTCCACAGGCGCGCCTCGAGATGCGACTGCATCTTCGGCAGGTAGAAATACGGGCCGGAGCCGCGCTTCAGCAGGTTCGCCGCGTTGTGGAAGAAGTACAGGCCGAAATCGACGATGCCGCCCGGCGCCGGTTCACCATCGACGAGGAAATGCTTTTCGTCGAGATGCCAGCCGCGCGGACGCACGATCAGCACGGCGACGTCCTTGTTCAGCTTGTATTCCTTGCCTTCCGGCGAGGTGTAGCTGATGGTGCGGTTGACCGCGTCGCGCAGATTGATCTGGCCGTCGAGCATCAGGTCCCAGGTCGGCGACGCCGAATCCTCGAAATCGGCCATGAAGCACTTGGCGCCGGCGTTCAGCGCGTTGATGACCATCTTGCGGTCGACCGGACCGGTGATCTCGACGCGACGGTCCAGGAGATCGGCCGGAATGCCGGCGATCTGCCAGTCACCGTTGCGGATGTCCTTGGTTTCCGGGAGGAATTTCGGCAGCTTGCCGGCATCGATCGCCAGCTGGCGCTCCTTGCGCAGTTCCAGCAGTTCATTGCGCCGCTTGCGGTGCTTGCGAACCAGCTTGGCGACGAACTCGACCGCTGCCGGAGTCAGAATCTTCTTGTACGCGGGGCGCAACTCGCCCGTGATTTCCACGCCTTCCACTACGCTCATCCGAAAACTCCTGCCTGTTCTTGGGATGGTCGCGGCCTGGCCCGGCCGCAAAGGTCGCGCATTCTAGCGAAAGGGGGTTTTCGCCGCAATGCAACAAAATTGCAGCGAAATGTCCTAGCCGCGTGACAGCGACGGGCTTTGTCAGGCGATGGCACTGCACGATCGGATCCGGTCACCGCGGCAGGCCTGACAGACCGGCGCCGGACACCCATCGCCGCCGACGTCCCCGGGGTCTCGGCCGCGGCCGATACAACGCCGTCAAGGACACCGACGGTCGACGCATCGAGTGTCGGTGTAGCGATCATCAGCCGCATCGGCTGCCATCGCCGACGCGGCATTGATCTGACGGCGGATTGGCCTTCGCTCCCCGAGCGCGCCGATCACCTCTCGCCCATGCCGGCCCGGCATCGCGTTCGTCGAAGCGCGTACGTCCGGGCTTCGCTTCCACGCTCGGAACGACCGCCTTAGGAGGGTGCCGGCGAACGTGGCGCTGCCTGAAACTGCGAAATCACCGCCTGTTCAGAACCAGAGGCCGATTTTCTTCATTTTTATGACTGTTTCGTGACGGTCAAGACAGTGCGGCGAACACCCGCAACTGCCGGTTGTGCAGTCGACCGCCATCAACCTTGTTTTTGATTTTTCATTTATTTCAATATTTTATATCCAGTATTTTGACAAGTGCCCCCCCCGAACGCGGCGTCGGCTCGGCCGACAGCAGCCCCGAAAGCGGGTACTGCCGCATCGCTTCAGTTCACGATTTCGTCATATCCCGCCGGTACCTTTCCGCCATTCCAGAGGCGCACTTCGCCTTGGGCGTCGCTCAACTACCGGGGAACTCCACTCATGACGCGTGCTCGTCTTGCCACGTCACTGCTTGCCATAGCTGTTGTCAGCCAGGTCGATGCCGCGCAGGTTGCGCCGGGCGAGGTGTCGATCGCCGTCATCCGCAACTCCGAAGCGGTCGGCGGTCTCGATATCGTGGTCGACGGCAAGCCGGTCGGGGTGACCGATGCGAACGGCCGGCTGAATTTCAGGGCGGTCGGTGGCCTGCATCGCGTGGTGCTGAACCGGGCCGGCCAGACGGTAGCGTTCACCGAGTTTCGCCTCGGCGATGCCGATGCCGCCGAAATCGCGGTGACGCTGGCCACCGACAACGGCGACCCGCGGATCGAGCGCGACGTCTTCGATACCCGTGCCGCGGCACTGGCCGACATCCGCGGCACTGTGGCTGACAGCCTCGGCAAACCGCTGGCCGGTGTTGCCGTGTCGGCGGCCGCTGCCGGCGCCACCACCACCACCGACGCCAGCGGCGCCTTCAACCTGCGGGTACCGCGCGGCGAATACACGGTGAAGATCGCACCCGGCGGCGCGGCCGCGCAGGACATCGCCGGCGTCCGCGCCTCGCCGCTGCTGGGCGGGCCGCTGCTGGTCAGCGTGGCCGCGACGGCCCCGGCGGCCGATGCGCCGAGCGCCGGCAGCAAGGCCGGCGGCAGTACCGCCACGCTGGGCACGGTCACCGTCAAGGGCGTGGTCAAGCGCCAGTCGGCGGTGACCAAGGAGCGGGTCGCCACCTCGGTGATCGATTCGATCTCGGCCGAGGAAATCTCCGCCGCGGGCGACTCGAATGCCGGCGAAGCGATCCGCCGCGTCACCGGCGTCAGCGTGCAGAACAATGTCGTGGTGGTGCGTGGCCTGGGCGATCGCTACTCGACGACCCTGGTCAACGGCGCCGAGATTCCCAGCTTCAACCCGAGCCGCCGCGTGGTCTCGGTCGACGCCTTCCCGAGCGAGTTCCTCGGCGGCCTGACCGTGCAGAAGACCTACTCGGCCGACCTGCCGGGCGAGTTCTCCGGCGGTGTCGCGCTGATCGAGACCCGGCCGACGCCGGACTACGAGACCGGTGCGGTGCGCCTGAATGTCGGCGGCAACACCAAGACCACGGCCTCGCCGGTGCTGACCTACCAGGGTTCGGACTTCGACTACCTCGGCTTCGACGGCGGCCAGCGCGACCTGCCGCATGCCTACCGCGACGTCACCAACAACGGCGCCAACACGCTGGGCGGCGCCACCCTCGCCGATCGCCTGAGCCTGCTGCAGTCGCTGCCGAACCTGTTCGACCTGCAGCGCATCGACAAGGCGCCGGCCGACTTCGGCGGCTCCCTGAGCTATGGCAACGTCTATCCGCTCGGTGGCGGCCAGAAGTTCGGCTTCCAGGTCACCGGCCTGTACGACACCAACTTCCGCTTCCGCCGCGAGCGTCGCGGCGTGTTCACCGCCGGCGGCGGTGGCGGCCAGGACGTGTCGCGCCAGGACGTCGAGGAACTGCAGCGCTCGGAGCAGACCTTCGAGACCGGCGGCACCCTGGGGCTCGGCTACGAGTACTCGAAGCAGCACAAGGTCGACTTCGTGACCCTGCTGAGCCGCCAGACCCAGAAGGGCGCGTTCTTCGGCCGCGCGGTGGCCAGCGACGCCGGCTTCACCACCGATCAGGAACGCATCACCCTCGACTACGTCGAAGGCCAGCTGATCACCAACCAGCTGACCGGCAAGCACCAGTTCGCCGACGCTGGCGGCCTGAGGGTGAAGTGGCAGGCCGGCTACTCGATCGCCGACCGCGACGTGCTCGATCGCCGGACCTACGGCCGCTTCCGCGCCGCCGGCACCGATGATCCGTTCCTGATCGGCTTCGGCCAGTCCGGCGAAGCCTCGGAGCCGCGCCGCACCTGGGAATTCCTGACCGACAAGACGCTCGATCTCGGCGTCGATCTCAGCCTGCCGTTCGAGTTCACCGACAGCCTGCGCGGCGACTTCAAGTGGGGCGCCCGCGGCACCCGGCGCAACCGCGACTTCGAATCGGTGCGCTTCGCCTACTCCTCGCAGGCCACGCAGCGCAGCGAACTGTTCCGCACCCTGCAGTACGTGCCGTCGCTGGAAAACGTGCTGACGCCGACCTTCTTCGGCCCGGGCGGCTTCGATCTGACCGACCTCAACGTGTCGATCCGCGGCGGCGGCAACGCCAACGTCTATGACGGCGCGCAGGACGTCAACGCCTTCTATCTGCTGACCGATCTGTTCGTCGGCGACCTGTTCGAGATCCAGGCCGGCGCCCGCATCGAGAACTCGACGATCAATGTCGAGACCGGCGATCCCGCCGGCGGCGCGACGGTGAAGTCGCAGCTCACCGACAGCGACGTGCTGCCGAGCCTGAACGCCACCTGGTTCATCAGCCGCCAGACCCAGGTGCGCCTCGGCGTCTCGCAGTCGCTGAACCGTCCGCAGTTCCGCGAGCTGGCGGAAGTCGACTTCCTCGATCCGGAAACCCGCTTCCTGACGGTCGGCAACTCGCAGCTGGTGTCGGCGAAGCTGACCAACTACGACCTGCGCTTCGAACAGTACTGGAGCAACACCAAGGCGGCGTCGATCGGCGTGTTCTACAAGGACATCAAGAACCCGATCGAATTCAACATCGACGCCTCGTCGGGCAACCAGGTGGTGCGGTCGTTCCAGAACGCCAACGGTGCCAAGGACTACGGCATCGAGCTCGACGCCCGCTACGACCTCGGCATCCTGAAGTCGATCGCGCCGGTTCTGCAGTTCGCCTACCTCGCCGGCAACTTCTCGCGCATCGAGTCGGAAGTGACCTTGCCGAACGGCTCGAAGCGCCAGCTGCAGGGCCAGTCGAACTACCTCGCCAACGCGACACTCGGCTACACCAATCCGGCCAGCCGCACCGACGCGACCTTGCTGTTCAACATCTTCGGCGACCGCCTGGCCGAAGTCGGCATCAACGACCTGCCGAACTCCACCGAAAAGTCCTACCCGGTGCTCGATTTCAACATCCGGCAGGGCATCGGCCAGCACTGGCAGATCGGCGTCAAGGCCCGAAACCTGTTGAACCCGCGCATCGACATCGAGCAGGGCGTGTTCAACGGCCAGGCCGCCCTGCAGCGCAGCTACAAGCTCGGCCGCTCCGGCCAGATCAGCGTCCAGTACCAGTTCTGACCCCCCCGGAGTGCCGGCCATGGACTCCATCCCCCTGATCACGACCCGGGCCCGCGATGCCGGCCCGGGCTCGCAGCAGCAATCGCAACACGAACCCTGTAGGAGAATAGAGATGCAGCTCAAGAAAACCGCAGTCATCGCGGCCGCCCTGATCGGTAGCGGACTTCTCGCCGCCTGCGACGGCACCGACCTGAACCCGAACACCACCGTCATCAACATCGGCACCACCGGCGGCACCGGCGGCGGCACCACGGGCGGCACGACCGGCGGAACGACCGGCGGCACCACGACGGGTGGCACCGATCCGAACGCGCCGGCGGCGAACGCATTGCGCGGCTCGATCGGCACCGGCGTCGGCACGACGTCGGTCGGCACCGGCCTGATGGATCCGTTCTCGATCGCCACCTACTTCGCGCTGTCGGGCTTCAACAACACGACCAGCGTCGTCGGCCGCATCGATACCACCGGCTACCCGGTCACCGGCACCACCGGCCTGGCCGGCACGTTCACCGCGCCGGCCGTCTGGCCGCCGGCCACCGCCACCGACGCGACCTCGCTGCCGGTGCCGTCGACGATCGTCAGCACCAGCTACATCGGTGCCTTCGATCCGGCGGTCACCCGCGCCAATGCCTGGACCGCCGGCTGGACCGTGCGCGTCAACGGCAACGAGGACGTCTGGCGCTTCTTCGGCGGCACCGCCGGCACCGCGCTGGCCGGCGCCTCGGTCCCGGTGGCCGACGGCAACTGCCCGGTCGGCACGACGCGCGTCAACGACTTCGTCACGCTGTTCGGCCCGCTGTCGCGTGACGAGACCAGCCTGTTCGGCGGTACCGCCGCGACCGGCAACTACGACGTCTGCCGCCTGCCGGCCCGCTTCGGCGCCGCCGGCACGCTGACGCTGACCAACGACAACGTCTACGAGATCGAAGCCGACAGCTTCCCGGGTGCGGTGATCGGCAACGGCGACCTGCAGCGCACGGCGGTCGGCTATGCCGAAACCCCGTCGGTGCTGTCGATCGAGCCGGGCACGCTGCTGTACGCCTCGGGCCGCTCGGCGCTGGTCATCGGCCGCGGCGCGCAGATCATCGCCAACGGCACGGCCGCTGCGCCGATCGTGCTGACCTCGCGGGCCCAGATCGCCAACCGCTTCGATGGCAGCAGCGCAACGTCGACCGACGCGCCGGCCGGCGGCTGGGCGGGTCTCGCCCTGCTGGGCCGCGCGCCGGACAGCCAGTGCGCCGGCACCCCGCCGACCAGCTTCGACAGCTGCGACGTACTGATCGAAGGCAATGTCGGCCGTTACGGCGGCAACTCGCCGAACGACAGCTCGGGCAGCCTGCGCTACGTGATCGTGCGTTCCACCGGCTCGATCATCGCGGAAGGCAACGAGCTGCAGGGCATCACTGCCGGCGGCGTCGGCCGCGGCACGACGATCGACTACGTGCAGGTGCACCGCTCCAACGACGACGGCATCGAGTTCTTCGGCGGCAACGCCTTCGCGACCCACATGGTGTTCACCGGCGCCCAGGACGACTCGATCGACCTCGACAACGGCTTCACCGGTGGCGTGCAGTTCGCGCTGGTGATCCAGGAGAACGATCTGCCGAACTCGGGCTTCGAGATGGACGGCCGCTTTGCCCGCACGCCGATCACCTTCCCGCTGTTCGCCAACATCACCGTGCTGGGGCCCTCGAACCGTCCGCTGCCGGCCGCGGGTGACCGCCTCGGCATGCTGGCCCGAGAAGGCATGCGCTTCTCGATCAACAACACCATCATCACCGGCGACTTCCCGTTCGGCTGCATCGACATCGATGACAACGACGGCAACGCCACGGTCGAGAACACCTTCAACCGCGTCAACGAGGCCGGCGGCTCGTCGACCACCGGCGGCCCGCACCTGCTGTTCCGCAACGTGATCGCCGACTGCTCGGCGGTGAACTTCCGCGAGAACGACGAAGTGCCGCCGGCGCCGTAAGCCGCCTGCAGCACCGCCGTCCCGCTGGACAGCAACGGGGGCCGCGCAAGCGGCCCCCGTTTTTTTTGGGGGCCGGCCGCCCGAGACGGGCCCGCCGCGTTCAGCCGCTCGCGGCGATCCGGACGTGCCGGGCCGATCCTGCCGGGGCGGCCATCGACCATCGGCCCGCGCGGCGACCCCGGCCACGTCATGAAGAAACGGAGATACGGGCAGGCACTGCCCGCGGCGGTGACCGGGAAAACTTCGGGATGAAGGGATCAGTACCCTGATGCGCATCCGCGGCAACCGTGGCGTCGACGGCAGCAGCCGGCCGGCGGCGCATCGACGGGCACAGATCGGGCGAGGCCGCGACGATCGGTATCGCAACCAGCGCGGGACGATCAGACCGGCCTGCAGACGCCCCCATCCACAGCCCCCGGAAGGGCCGTGCGCCCGTCAGTGACAGCCGGCACGGCTGGATGCGCCGCAAACCCGCGTCGAGCCCGGCGCCCTGGGCTCAACCGGGCATCGGCGCCGACATTCAGCCCTTCAGCCGCCGCTGCTTGCGGTTGTAGCGGATCGAGCTCCAGATCGACGCGGCGATGAACGCCACGCCGAGGACGCCGGTGACCACTTCCGGCACATGCACCACGGTGCCGGCGATCATGATCACCGCCAGCAGGCCGATCGCGTAGTGGGCGCCGTGTTCCAGGAACACGTATTCGTCGAGCGTGCCCTTGTTGACCAGGTAGACGGTCATCGAACGGACGAACATCGCACCGATCGCCAGCCCCAGCATGATGATCACCACGTCGCGGGTGATCGCGAAGGCGCCGATCACGCCGTCGAACGAGAACGAGGCGTCGAGCACTTCCAGATACATAAACGCCGCGAAGCCGCTGCGCTTGACGCCGTCGGCGGCCGCTTCGCCGGCTTCCCCGAACAGGCTGCCAAGCGCATCGACGGCGATATACAGGATCACGCCGGCCAGCCCGGCGACCATCACCCGCTCCTCGAGGATGTCGGGCAGGAACCAGCGGGTGCCGAACAGGGTGACCAGCGACACCAGCACGGCGACGCTCTCGATGCGGCCGAGGCTGGCCAGCCAGCGTTCGCTGCGGCCCAGCCAGTGCAGCTGGCGCTTGTCGTTGAACAGGAAGTTCAGGAACACCAGCAGCAGGAACATGCCGCCGAAGGCAGCAATCGCCGGGTAGGCGTGGGTCAGCACGGCGCTGTATTCGTCCGGCCGCTGGAGCGCCATGTCGATCACCGGCACCGGCCCCAGATCCGCAGCGACCGCGACGATGACGATCGGAAACACCAGGCGCATGCCGAACACCGCGATCAGGATGCCGACGGTCAGGAACAGCCGCCGCCAGTAGACACTCATGTCCTTCAGCACGCCGGCATTGACCACCGCGTTGTCGAACGACAGCGACACTTCGAGCACCGCCAGCACCACCGTCAGCCACAGCGCCGACAGCAGGCCCAGCTCGGTCTGGTGGCCCCAGAGGCCGGCGGCGATCAGGCAGATCGCGCTGATCAGGAAGGAACCGCGGAAATCACGCACTGCGAATCTCGCTTGAGGTAAAGCCGCCGACGCGGGCCACATCACTGTGGCGACGGATGATGAACATCAGCAGATGGCGGCTGCCGAACGGCGGCCCGGAACAGACCGGGACCGCGTCCGGGCGTTCCGGTCCGGCTTACTTGCCGTGGACCGGTTGATCGGTGACGACGATGCCGTCGACATCCGCATAGAGATACGCACCCGGCTTGAAACGGACGCCACCGAATTCCAGCAGCTTGTCGGCGACCGCCGAATGCAGCCCCTTCTCGCTCTTGCGCGGATGGGTCCCGAGCGCCTTGATGCCGATGTCCTGCTCGGACAGTTCCTCGGAATCGCGGACATAGCCGTAGACGACGATGCCGGCCCAGCCGTTCTTGACGCCGAGCATGCCGAGATTGCCGCCGACCAGCGCGCAACGCGGCGAGCCGCCGCCATCGACGACCAGCACCTGGCCCGAGCCCTTCGTTTCCAGCAGCGCGCGGACCTGGGCGTTGTCCTCGAACACCTTCAGCGTCTTGATCGGGCCGTGGAAGCTGAAACGGCCGCCGAAGTCATTGAAGATCGGCTCGGCGACCTGGGCTTCGGGATGGGCGTCGGAAATATCGGTGGTGGCGATGGCAATCGGAGCGGGCATGGGCGTGCGTCGGGTGTCAGGAAAGGTCAGGAAAAGATCGAGTAGCGGCGCGCCAGCTTGGGAATCAGCAGCGCGTACAGGCTCAATCCGATGAAGGCGATCAGCGTCCAGCCTGGCAGGCTGATGCCGAGGAACGCGGCGTCGATCTTGGCGCAGTTGCCGTCGCCCTTCAGCACCAGGGTGACGACCTCGCCGACCGGCAGCATGTCCAGCAGGTAGCCGAGCGTCGGCCCGCAGGCCGGCACCTGATCCGGCGGCAGGCCCTGCAGCCAGACGTGGCGGCCGGCGATCGCCGCGCCGGCCAGGGCGCCGAGCACCGCGATGCCGATCCACGCGCCGCGGCCGGCCGCTTTCGGCACGAACAGCGCGCCGCCGAGGAAGCCGAATCCGGCGAAGGCCATGGCGACGCGCTGGAAGATGCACATCGGGCAGGGTTCGAAACCGAAGCCGTGCTGCAGCACCAGCGCGAACGCCAAGCCCGCAACGCAGCCCGCGAAGCCGACGAAGCACAGGCTGCGATAGGTCAGACGGGTCATGGCTGCTCGATGAAGGGAAGGGAGTACTGGGACCGTCTTGCGGCACGGACGTTCTGCGGGTTCGGCGAGATCATCGGGGGTCAACCGGTACGGGTGGCGCCATTACACTGCGGCTTCCCGGCCCCCGGCCAAGCACTCGCATTCTAGCCCGATGTCCCTGACCATCCGCGTCACCCGCCACGGCGGCCCCGAAGTCCTCGAGCCGGTCGAGGAAACCCTGCCGCCGCCCGCCGCCGGCGAAGTGCGCCTGCGCCACACGGCGATCGGCCTGAATTTCATCGACACCTACTTCCGTGCCGGCATCTACCTGGCGCCGTTCCCGCACGGGCTCGGCCAGGAGGCGGCCGGCGTCGTCGAAGCGCTGGGCGACGGGGTCGTCGACTTCGCGATCGGCGATCGCGTCGCCTACGGCACCGGACCGCTCGGGGCCTATGCCGAGCACCGCAATTTCGCCGCCAGCCGGCTGGTCAAGGTGCCGGACACGGTGTCGGACGAGGCCGCCGCGGCACTGATGCTGAAGGGCATGACCGCCTACTACCTGCTGCACCTGACCCACCGGGTGGTGCCTGGCGAGACCTTGCTGGTCCACGCCGCGGCTGGCGGCGTCGGCTCGGCGCTGGTGCCCTGGGCCCGGCACCTCGGCGCCCGGGTGATCGGCACTGCCGGCTCGCCGGACAAGGCCGCGCTGGCCAGGGCCGCCGGCTGCGACGCGGTGATCCTGTACCGCGAGCAGGATGTGGCCGGCGAAGTGCGCCGCCTCACCGGGGGCCGCGGTGTCGACGTCGTCTACGACTCGGTCGGCAAGGACACCTTTGCCGGCTCGCTGGACAGCCTGAGGCCGCGCGGCCTGTTCGTGTCCTACGGCAACGCATCGGGCAAGGCGCCACCGTTCGAGCCGGTGCTGCTGGCCGAGAAGGGCTCGCTGTTCTTCACCCGCCCGACGCTCGCCCACTACACCGCCACCCGCGCCGAACTCGATGGCGCGGCGCAGGCGGTGTTCGCCGCGATCGCCGCCGGCATCATCGAGCCGCAGATCCGCCAGCGCTGGCCGCTGCGCGAAGCCGCCAGCGCCCACCTCGCGCTGGAATCGCGGCAGACCCGCGGCGCCTCGGTGATGCTGCCCTGAGCAATCGGGCCGGCGATGTGACGCTGCGATGAAATCGAGCGGATCGATGCCGATCGGCGCAACCGCTATGGGGGTTCGGCGCATCTGAAGGACGGGAAGCACAAGACCGAATCCTCGGCGGCCTCCCCTTGCCCCTTCCCCGATCCGGAGAGACACCGATGCGCCTGAACCCGACGCTGCTGCGCCCCTCGCTGAGCCTGCTGCTTGCCGCCTCGATCGCTGCCGCCCTGCCGGCGGCGCATGCCGATGCCGCGCTGAACCTGGCCACCAGCTCGTACACCGAAACCGCCGACGGCGCCTTGCTGCTGAACGCCGAGCCGGTGCGCCTGAGCCACGTGCCCACGCTGGTCGCCAGCGATTGCATCAAGGTCGAATCCGGCGGCCTCGCCCGGCAGCGCGACCGCACCCAGCTGGTCAACACCTGTGCGCACGCCGTCAAGCTGTCGTACTGCATCGCCAGCGACGGCAACGGCAACGGCGCGATGCGCTGCGACCGCATCGGCCGGCGCGGCTTCGAGGCCGCGACCATCGCCGCCGGGAAGCGCCTGACCGTGGCGACGACGGTGCCGGTCGACGCCGACATCCGCTGGGTCGCCTGCCGCGCTGGCGAGCATCACTACAGCACCTTGATCGACGATGGCACGCGCGGCGAATGCCTGGTCGCCGAAGGGCCGACCGCCATCGCCGCCGCCGATCCACGCTGAGCGCGCCGTCGCGCTGAACTGCGGCCGCCGCAGGCGCAAGGCCTGCGGCGCCGCTCAGTGCTCGCGGGCCGGACGCCGCGCGAGGGTCAGCTCGTAAACCCCCTTGGCGACCAGCGGCTGTCCGCCGGCAGCGCAGCGATAGGGATCGAGATACTTGTTGCGCGCCGGGTCGAACACGAAGTTCAGGTCCAGCGCTTCGAGCAGCCTGACCAGGGTCGGGCCATCGGCCTTGCGGATCACCAGATAATCGACCTCGCCATGCGCCGCCGCGCGGAACATCAGGTCGATCGGCCTGCCGACGTCGCTGCCTTCGGCGAACACCCAGCCGGTATCGGCGTAGCGGCTCCAGCGCAGCGGTTCGGCGTACAGGTTGCGGATCGCCATCGCGACGATCTCGACCTTGCCGAGCGGGTCGAAATGCGGCGCGTCCCAGGTGTTGAACGGGCCGAATTCGGGCGAGGCGCGGTACAGCATCAGTTCTGCAGGTCGGGTCATGTCGTCGATGTTCAGCCGCCGGTTCCGCCCGGCCCTTTGATACCGCCTTCGGTCAAGGCCGAAGGGTCCAGCAGCACGGCCAGTTCGGCCGCGCCCAAGGTCGTCTGTTCCAGCGCCACATCGAGCACCGCCCGGCGTTCGCGATAGGCCTGCTTGGCGATTGCCGCACCTTTCTCGTAACCGATCACCGCGTTCAGTGCGGTGATCAGGATCGGGTTCTTCGCGAGCGCGGCCTTGATCGCGGCTTCATCGACCTCGAAGCCGGCGATCGCCTGGTCGCCGAGCAGCCGCGCCGCATTGGCCAGCAGCGCGATCGCCTGCAGCAGCTCGTGGGCGATCAGCGGCAGCATCACGTTGAGCTGGAAGTTGCCGCTCTGGCCGGCCAGCGTGATCGTCGTGTCGGCGCCGATGACCTTGGCGCAGACCATCGCCACCGCCTCCGGAATCACCGGGTTGACCTTGCCCGGCATGATGCTCGAACCCGGCTGCAGCGCCGGCAGGCGGATCTCGCCCAGGCCCGCCAGCGGCCCGGAGTTCATCCAGCGCAGGTCGTTGGCGATCTTCATCAGGCTGACCGCCAGCGCCTTGAGCTGGCCGGACATTTCCACCGCCGCATCCTGGGCCGACATCGCGGCAAAGAAATCCGGCGCCGGCTTGAACGGCACGCCGCTGCGCTTCGCCAGCCGCTTCGCGAACTTCGCGGCGAACTTCGGATGGGCGTTGATGCCGGTGCCGACCGCAGTGCCGCCCTGCGCCAGCCGCTCCAGCCGTGGCAGGCTGGCCTTGATCCGGGCGCTGCCATCGCGGATCTGCGCTGCCCAGCCACCCAGCTCCTGATCGAAGCGCAGCGGCATCGCGTCCATCAGATGGGTACGACCGGTCTTGGTGATGCCCTTCAGCGCCTTTGCCTTGCGGTCGATCTGCTTGGCCAGGCCTTTCAGCGCCGGCAGCAGCGCTTCCCGCAGTTCCAGCACGGCGGCGACGTGGATCGCGGTCGGGATCGTGTCGTTCGACGACTGGCCGAGGTTGACGTGATCGTTCGGGTGCACCGGCTGACCGGCTGCCAGGGTTGCCAGATGGGCGATCACCTCGTTGGCGTTCATGTTGCTGGAGGTGCCCGAGCCGGTCTGGAACACATCGACCGGAAACTGCGCATCGTGGCGGCCGCCGGCGACATCGAGGCTGGCGGCGACGATCGCCTGCGCCAGCGCGCCATCGAGCAGTTCCAGTTCGGCATTGACCTCGGCGGCGGTCGCCTTGATCAGGCCCAGCGCACGAATGAACGGCCGCGGCAGGGCGATGCCGGAGATCGGGAAGTTGTCGATCGCCCGCTGGGTCTGCGCGCCCCACAGGGCATCGGCCGGAACGCGGACCTCGCCCATGCTGTCGCGTTCGATGCGCTGTCTGGTCACGGCGGCTGCCTGGGTCCGGGAAGAATGCGGCGGACGGTACCGAATCGGGCTCGCGCATGCGAGCCGGGGGTGCCTCGGAAGCCCGGTCAGCCCGGCAGCTGCAGCGCGGTCCGGATCAGCACCGGGCCGGTCGGGCCATCGGTCGGCGAGCCGTAGGCCGGCTCGCGGGTGATCACCAGCCGGCTGGAGGCGCTCAGCGCCAGATGGCGCGGCAGGCTGCGCTGCCAGCTGCCTTCACGCGGCAGCAGGCCGATCGAGATCATCTCGCCGTCGCCCTCGCCGACCCACCACAGCTCGTAGTCCTCGTCGGCGTCGAGCATCGGATAGCCGACCGAGCGGACGCGAAGCATGCGTTCTTCCGGAATCAGGCTGATCTCCCAGCGCACCGCGGTTTCCTTCGGCAGTTCCAGCCAGGCGGCGTAGCCGGCATCGCGGACGTGGGCGGCGAACGGCAGCTCCGGCAATGGCCGGGCGAGGTCATCGCCGCCCGCCGATGGCTGCCGGAACAGCAGCACCGTCAGCAGCAGCGCCGCAGCGCTGGCGAGACCGGTGGCCGCCTGCCAGATGCGCAGCGCGCGACGGCTGACCCGGGCCTCGCGGCGCGCCGGCCGCTGCAGGCGATCCAGTTCGCGACTGATCCGCGTCCAGACCTCCGGAGGCGGCTCGACCGTGGCAGCAGGCGCCAGACAGTCCAGCGACTGATGCCAGACCTGCACCTCGGCCTGCAGCGCCGGATCCGCTGCCGCCTCGCGCTCGAAGCGGCGGCGCGCAGCCGCGCCGAGATTGCCGAGCACGTACTCGGCAGCAAGCGCCTGGCGCAACAGGGGGGAACGCAGCTTCATGATGAACGCTAGATCCTCGGCAGCATTGTCTTCAAGCACTTACGCCGCCGGATGCCGGCCGGATACGACGAACGGTCGTTCGCCGGAAAGAATTCTCGCAGGCTCAACCGCGGATGCCGATCACGCCGCGCAACCGCGCCAGGCCACGGCGGATCCGGGCTTTCACGGTGCCGAGCGGGATTTTCATGATCACGGCCAGTTCCTCGTGCGTGTAGCCGTCGAAATAGGCGAGTTCCAGCGCCCGGCGCTGGGCGGCGTCCATATGCTTCATGCAGCGCTGCAGGCGTTCCAGCGCCTGGTCTTCCTCGGCCCGGTCGCCCGGGCTGGCGCACTCGTCGATGAAGGCACGGCTCGGCAGCCGCGATTCGCGGTCGTCGCGCTCGGCGTCCGGCAGGGATTCCTCGGGATGACCGGCGCGCAGCAGGTCGAGCGCGCGATGGCGGGCGACGCTGGTCATCCAGGTCAGCGCGGTGCTCCGTTCGCGGTCGAAGCTCGCCGCCTTCAGCCAGATCCGCACATAGCTGTCCTGCAGCGCCTCCTCGGCCAGCTCGCGGCGGATCAGCACCCGAAGCAGCACGGCGAACAGGCGGCCGCTGGTTGCCGCGTACAGCTTCGCGAAGGCCTCGCGGTCACCGGCTGCGACGGCGGTCAGCCAGTCATCAAGCTGCTGGGCGGGAGGCATCGAACGGCGGCGGCGACGGCGACGGCCCGAATAGGGCAGCCGGAGTCTAGGCCGCCGCCGCGACGCCCCGGAACACCGGGAGGGTTCGCCCGCAGCCCCGCTCCGAGCAGCAGGGATGGCCTCCATCGACGAGACAAGTACGCCGGGAGCGGCAGGATCCGGAAACGCTTTGCCATGGTTGTGGTCCGCGGCCTGGCAACCCTGCGCAAGGAAGGCATCCGATTCCTCGGGTCCGACGACCGCCTCGCGTAAAATCGCGCCCGCGCCGGGGATCCCGCCGGCGACCGCCTTCCATACGAGCTTTCGAATGATCCTCAGCAGTCTGACCGCCATCTCCCCGATCGACGGCCGCTACGCCGACAAGACCCAGGGCCTGCGCCTGATCTTCAGCGAGTACGGCCTGATCCGTTACCGCGTCGAAGTCGAGGTGCGCTGGCTGCAGGCGCTCGCCGCCCACCCGGGCATTCCGGAAGTGCCGGCGCTGTCGGAGTCAGCCCAGACCCGCCTGACCGAGATCTGCGACGGCCTCGATGTCACCGAAGCCGCCAAGGTCAAGGCCTTCGAAAAGACCACCAACCATGACGTCAAGGCCGTCGAGTACTACCTGAAGCAGCAGGTGGCCTCGCATCCGGAACTGGCGGCGATCAGCGAATTCATCCACTTCGCCTGCACCAGCGAGGACATCAACAACCTCGCCTATGCGCTGATGCTCAGAGACGCCCGCGAACTGGTGCTGCTGCCGGCGTTGACCAAGCTGATCGGCCATCTGACCGACCTCGCCCACCAGTACGGCGAGCTGCCGATGCTGGCGCGCACCCACGGCCAGCCGGCCAGCCCGACGACCCTGGGCAAGGAGATCGCGGTGTTCGCGCACCGCCTGATCATCGAGCGCAACCAGCTGGCCACTGTGGCGCTGTTCGGCAAGGCCAACGGCGCCGTCGGCAACTACAACGCCCACACGATCGCCTACCCGGAGGTCGACTGGCCGCAGCTTTCCGAAGCCTTCATCGAAGGCATGGGCCTGGTCCAGAACCCGTACACGACGCAGATCGAGAACCACGATTTCGTCGCCCGCTACTTCCACGCGCTGATGCGCGCGAACACGATCCTGATCGACTTCGCCCGCGATGTCTGGAACTACATCTCGGTCGGCTATTTCAGGCAGCGCACCGTCGAAGGCGAAGTCGGTTCATCGACGATGCCGCACAAGGTCAACCCGATCGATTTCGAGAACGCCGAGGGCAATCTGGGTGTGGCCAACGCGGTGATGGAACACCTGACCCAGAAACTGCCAATCTCGCGCCTGCAGCGCGACCTCACCGATTCCACGGTGCTGCGCAATCTCGGCGTCGGTGTCGCCCACTCGGTGATCGCCTTCCAGGCGCTGGAAAAGGGCCTGTCCAAGCTCGATGCCGACCCGGCCAAGCTGGCCGCCGATCTCGACGACAACTGGGAAGTGCTCGGCGAGGCGATCCAGACGGTGATGCGCCGCCACGGCCTGCCGGAGCCGTACGAGCAGCTGAAGAAGCTGACCCGCGGCCAGCGCCTGAATGGCGCGGCGATGCGCGCCTTCGTCGAAGCGCTGGACCTGCCGGCCGACGCCAAGGCGCGGCTGCTGGCGCTGACGCCGGGTGGCTATACCGGCAACGCCGCCCGGCAGGCACGTGATCTGACCCCGTGAGCGGCCGGGCCGGCGAAGCAGCGACGCTCGAAGGCCGGGCGGCGCTGGCGTCGGCCCTGCTGGCGCTGGCGACACGTGCCGAACGCGATGTGCTGCTGCTGAGCTTCGATTTCGATCGCGTGCTGTACGGCAGCGGGGCTTTCGTCGAGGCGATCAGGCGGCTCGGCCTGTCCAGCGAGCGGGCGCGGATCCGGGTGCTGATCAACCAGCCGAAGCCGGCGATGAAAGGCGCGCACCGCCTTGTCGAACTCGGCCGGCGGATGCCGAGCCGGATCGCGTTCCGCGAGCTGAACGAGGAGCGGCGGACCGCGCACCGCGGCGACTGGCTGATCGTCGACGAGCGACACCTGATCGAACGCGGCAGTCCCGACGCTCCGACCGCGCGTCAGCAGCCGGACGCACCGCTGCTGGCGCGCGCGAAGGTGAAAGCCTTCATGGAACTGTGGGAAGCGTCGTCGGGCTGCGCGGAGTTCCGCACGCTCGGCATCTGAGCCGGACCGCCCGGCTCACATCTCCGGCGCGATGACCTCGCGGGCGATGATCGCGGCGCGGACGTGGTCCGGCACCGGCGCCGCCTTCTGGCTGGCGTAATCGAACCAGACCAGGGTGCCGCGCGCGGCCAGCACCAGCTGTTCGCCGAGGAACACGCCGTTCAGCAGGCCCAGGCTGCTGCGGCCGATCTTGGTGATCCGGGTGCCGACGACCAGCTGCGCCGGATAGCGCACCTGACTGATGAAATCGGCGCCGATCGACGCCAGGATCACGCTGCCGGCGTCGCGCCGCGCGCCGTCGACGGCACCGAGCGTCTCCAGGTAGTCGATGCGGCCGGATTCGACATAGGTGAAGTACTTGGCGTTGTTGACGTGCCCGAACATGTCGACGTCGCCCCAGCGGACACTGAGCGCGATGCGATGGGCGAAGTCGGCAAGGCGGATGGTCTTGTTGTCGGTGCTCATGAGGTTCCGGGCGGTGGGGAAGCCAGGTCGGCGCGGCGCTGGGCCGCACGCTCGACGACGAGTTGCTTGCGGCTGTCGCTGGCCTGCGACCACTCGGCGATCTCCGCCAGCGTCCGCCCGCAGCCGGTACAGACCGACTGCGGGTTCAGCGCGCAGATGCCGACGCAGGGCGACTCGACGGTCACGGTGCCGCCGGCGCCGGGGTCAGCTGCAGCTTGAAATCGACCCGGCGGTTGATCGCCCGGTTGGCGTCGCTGTCGTTGGCGACCAGCGGCCGGGCTTCGCCGTAACCACGCGTCGTCAGCCGGGCGCCGTCGATGCCGCGGCCGATCAGATACTGGCGCACGGCTTCGGCGCGCAGCTGCGACAGCTTCAGGTTGTAAGCCTCCGAGGCCGTGTCATCGGTATGGCCGCCGATTTCCAGGCTGACATTGTCCTGCCCGTTCAACGAGGCCGCGATGCCGTTCAGCACCTCGGTGGCGACCCCGGTCAGCACCGCCGAACCGGATTCGAAGCTCACCGCCTGCAGGCTCAGCGTCTGCTCGATGGCACAGCCCCTGGCATCGATCTTGAGCCCCACGGCAGTCGCCGGACAGGCATCGTCAGGGTCGGCGATCCCGTCGCTGTCGGCGTCGCCACCGGTCACCAGGCTGCAGCCGCGGGCATCGACGCGATCGCCGTCCGGCGTCGCCGGGCAGGCGTCGCTGTCATCGACGACGCCGTCGCGATCGGCATCGTTCAGGCAGTCGCGGCGGCCGGTGACCGGATCGACGACCGACAGCGCGCACTCGCGGCTCGGTGGCAGCGCCGTCGAGCGTCCGGGATTCCACACCAGCGGAATGTTCAGGCCGATCTGGAAGTGCACATCGGCCAGGAAATCCTTGTTGGCCGGCTCGGACTCGCGATCGTTGTACTGGACCAGGCCCTTGACCTCGGTGCGCAGCCCCCAGCCCCAGTCCCAGCTGCCGAGGCGCAGCGGAAACAGCAGGCCGGCACCGAGATTGAGCGCCGGGTGCAGGTGCTTGTCGCCCCGCACGTCTTCGAGCACGCCGCCGATCGAGCCGAGCAGATACGGCTTCACGTCCGGCAGCAGGGCCGGCTGGAAGCGCTGCAGGCCGAAGTCGCGGACGTAGTCGAGCGAGAACACGCTCTTGTAGTCGGCGCGACCGTCGATGTCGCGATCGCGCTTCAGGTTCAGGAACGACAGTTCCAGCGCGTTGTGCTCGCCCAGCGCACGGCCCAGCGTGACCTGGAAGCCGCGGCCGTTGTCGGCATCGCGGGCGCCATCGGCCAGTTCGTAGTTGGCGAAGCCGGCGAAGTAGTAGCCGCGGTGGTCATCGGCGGACAGCGCCATCGCCGCAGGCGCGGCGAGGAGGGTCGCCAGCAGCAGGGCGCGGGGCATCGGGAATCGGCTTGTCATGAATCTCGGGGGCTTGAAATGGGGAAATCAGGAAGCGACATCGGCGACGCCGCGCGGCAGCGCCGACACCGCGCCACGCAGTGCGCGGGCACATTCGCCGACCAGCGCCGGACCGCGATAGATCAGGCCGGTGTAGATCTGCACCAGGTCGGCACCGGCCGCGCGCTTGGCTGTGGCATCGGCGCCCGACAGGATGCCGCCGACGCCGATCAGCGGGAAATCCGGGCCGACCCGTTCGCGCAGCTTGGCGAGGATGGCGTTCGAGGCATTCAGCAGCGGTGCGCCGGACAGGCCGCCGGTCTCGTGGGCGTGCGGCAGGCCGGCGACGGCCTCGCGCGACACCGTGGTGTTGGTGGCGATCAGGCCGTCGATGCCGTGCTTGCGGGCGGCATCGGCGATGCTGGTCAGGCCTTCGTCGTCGATGTCCGGAGCGATCTTGACCAGGAGCGGCCGGCGCGCGCCGTAGCGGGCGGTCAGCGTTTCACGGGCGTCGGCGAGCGAGGCGAGCAGCGAGTCGAAACGGCCGGCCTGCTGCAGGTCGCGCAGGTTCTTGGTGTTCGGCGAGGAGATGTTGACGGTGATGTAGTCGGCCACCGCATAGACCTTGTGCAGGCAGGCCAGGTAGTCGAGTTCCGCCTGCTCCATCGGCGTGTCGGCGTTCTTGCCGATGTTGATGCCGAGCACCGCGCGGCGGCGCACGCAGGCGGCGCGCTTGACCAGCGCATCGACGCCCTGGTTGTTGAAGCCGAGCCGGTTGATCAGCGCCCGCTCCGACGGAATGCGGAACATCCGCGGCCGGTCGTTGCCGCGCTGCGGCCGCGGCGTCACGGTGCCGACCTCGATGAAGCCGAAGCCCATGCGGTCGAAGGCCTCGATCGCCTCGCCGTTCTTGTCGAGCCCGGCCGCCAGCCCGACCCGATTGCGGAACTGCAGGCCCATCAGCCGCACTGGATCGTCGGCCGGCCGGCCGGCAAACAGGCCGCCGGACGCCGGATGGCGCGACAGCCAGGCCATGGTCAGCTCATGGGAACGCTCGGCATCGAGCGTGAACAGCGCATTGCGCGCCAGTCGGTAACCTTTCATCGGAACTCGTTCAACTCGGCGATACGGAAAATCGGGTCAGACACTGGCCGGCAGCACGCCGGGCGGCGGGCCGGCCCGTTGCGGCAGCGCCTTCATCATCGGCACCGGTACGGCGGGCGGCTTGCGATCGCGGCGGGCGAAACGGTCCTGCAGGCCGCGCAGCTCGTGGCCGAGGTAATCGCGGCCCAGGGTCAGCGGCAGGCGCGCCATCATCCTGGCCAGGTCGCCGAACAGCGTCGCCCGGCTGTCGCCCTCGTACAGCGAGCCGTAGCTGCCGGCCAGCGCCATCAGCGAGCGCGACAGGTGCAGGTAGTCGCGCTGCAGGACGAGCCCCGCCTGCTGGGTGTTGGCCATCAGCTGCAGCACGGTCTGGCCGCGCCGATGCAGGCCGGCGACGCCGCCGCGGCGGAGTTCGCGGATGAAGCTGCGCCGGGTCAGCGGCGCGACATCCTTCTTGCGCAGCGTCTCGTCGAGCAGCTGGCGGATCAGCTCACGGCGACCGGCGTTCTCTTCCGGGTGCGTGGAGATGCGGATCAGCGCATCGGTCAGCAGGTCGGTATCGGCGAGGATGCAGCCGGCAAGATAGTCCCAGACCGGCCGCCACTTGCCGTTCAGATCGACGACGTTGCCCCAGTCGATCAGGTTCAGGCGCCCCTGGGCGTCGATCATCACGTTGCCCGGATGCAGGTCGCCGTGGATCTCGCGGTAGGCAAAGGCGTGAAAGAGCACCGTGGCACTGAGCTGCTCGACGACCTTGTTCTGGAATTGCCGGCGCTCGCGGCGCGGCAGCCGGGCCAGCGCCTTGCTCAGGCTGACCGCGTCGCCGAGGAATTCCATTTCCAGGATCCGTCGCGAGGCGCCGTACAGCTCCGGCACCCGGAACAGGTGGCCGCGCAGGCTGCGCTGGTAGAAACGCTGGTGGTTGGCCGCTTCGGCCTCGAAGTCCAGCTCCTCGACGAAACCGGCAACGAATTCATCGACCTGCTCCTGCATCGCGCGCAGGAACGGTGCGAGACGCGAATGTGGCGCCCAGTACTGGGTCGACATGATCGCCAGGCCGAGCACCAGCTTGCCGATCTCGAACTCGCGGTCGATGTTGTGGCGGCCGACCTTGATGATCACCGGCCTCAGGATTTCGCGGTTGTTCTCGTAGAACGGCTTCTTGGCGAGGTAGACCGAGCCGATCGAGCCGGACTTCAGCGGCTTGTCGGCCTCGAAGCCGAGATAGAACTTCTCCGGCGGCTTGCCGTAGCACTCGACGAACGCGGCGCGCACTTCGTTGGCGGTCATCGGCGCCACGTCCTCGTGGAAGACGCTGAGTTCGCGGGCGATTTCCTCGGGCAGGAAATCGGCATTGGCGGCCGCGACCTGGGCCATCTTGACGAAGAACGGACCGAACTCGTTGACCATCTGGGCGATGATCCTCGCCTGCGCCTTGTAGTCCTTCGGATCGGCAGCGAAGAACGGCTTGATGTAGCGCAGCGCCCGGATCTGGCGCCGGACGATGCCGGCATCGGTCTTGATCTGGGCGGCGCGCTTGAGCAGTTCGTTCAGCTGCCACTGGTTGAAGCGCCGTCCCGCCTTCAGCAGGTTGACGATCTCCAGCAGCAGCGGCTCGTAGCTGCGCACCACCAGCCGGACCATGTCCAGGGTCATCTCGCCGAGGCCCTTGAGTTCCGGGGCGGCGAACAGCTCGTTGAAGAAGTTCCAGAACTCGTTGACCAGCGCTTCCGGCACCGGCATCGGGCTGCGCGCCACGGCCTGCTCGACGACGAAGCGGATCAGGTCCTCGGTCGATTGCTCGTCCGGAATCAGCTTGCGGCGCCGCAGCGCCTGGGTCAGGCGGCCGGTGTGCTTGAGCAGCGGATGCCGGTACAGCGCCGCGAACAGCGTGTCGATCGCCTGTTCGAGGTCGTCGCGCGAGCTGTCCTGCTCGTCGGCGATCAGCGCCAGCAGCGGCACCAGGCCGCGGGTCAGGCGGACGGTGGACACGCCGAGGGTCGCGATCTCTCGGACCATGCCGCGCACCTTCGCCGTGGTCCCTTCGACGGGCAGCGTCGCCGCTTCAGCCGGTGACGGAACCGGAACCTGCGGCGGCGGCTCGCTCACGGCTCGCCCCGGGCTCCGATCAGATGACCCATGCGGGTCATCTTGGTGTCGAGGTATTCGGCGTTGTACGGATTGCGGCCGCGCTCGATGGCGACCCGCTCGGTGACCTCGACGCCATCCTTGACCAGCGCGTCGAGCTTGGCCGGATTGTTGGTCATCAGCCGGATGCGGCACAGGCCGATGTCGCGCAGCAGCGACACCGCCAGCCCGTAGTCGCGGTCATCGGCCGGGAAGCCGAGCTGGTGGTTGGCGTCGACGGTGTCGGCGCCCTGGTCCTGCAGCGCATAGGCGCGGACCTTGTTGGCCAGCCCGATGCCGCGGCCCTCCTGGCGCAGGTAAAGCAGCACGCCGCGACCTTCCGCCGCGATCTTCTCCAGCGCCGCGTTCAGCTGGAAGCCGCAGTCGCAGCGCAAGGAGAACAGCGCGTCGCCGGTCAGGCACTCGGAATGCACGCGGACCAGCGGCGGCGCGCCGGCGGCGGCCAGATCGCCGAGCGTCAGCGCAAGGTGCTCCTTGCCGTCCGCGGAGCGGTAGGCACGCATCGTGAAAACGGCAAACGGCGTCGGCAGCTTCGCCGTCGCGATCAGCTTGGGTTGAGGCATCGAGGTTCCGGAATACGGTTCAGGCGCCGACAAAATTCTGTCCGCAAACGCGAAGCGTACGCCCGTTGACCGCACGAGCGAGCGGGCTGGCCAGGAAAGTCACCGCTTCGGCGATGTCGATCGGGAGTCCGCCCTGGCCCAGACTGGCCAGACGACGGCCGACTTCGCGCGGTCCGGTCGGCATCTGGGCGGTCATCGCGGTCTCGATGAAGCCCGGCGCGACGGCGTTGATCGCGCCACCGCGGCGGGCCAGCAGCGGCGCCATCGCCTCGACGTAACCCATCACGCCGGCCTTGGTCGCGCCGTAGTTGGTCTGTCCGGCATTGCCGGCGATGCCGCCGATCGACGAGATGCAGACCATCCGGGCACCGTCGTTCAGGCCTTCGGTCAGCAGCGCGTCGTTGATTCTCAGGATGGCGCCGAAATTGACGTCCAGCACCATGTCCCAGAGATGCGGCGCCATGTTCTTCAGCATCTTGTCGCGGGTGATGCCGGCGTTGTGGACGACGATGTCGACGCCACCGAAGCGCCCGACCAGTTCCCGGGCGATGCGCTGCGGCGCATCGGCGGCGGTGATGTCCAGCGCCAGGCCGTAGCCGCCGAACGCGGAAAGGGTTTCACCGAGCGCGCCTTCTTCCTGCGGCCGGTCGATGCCGACCACCTGCGCGCCTTCGCGTGCCAGGGTCGCGGCGATCGCCGCACCGATGCCGCGGGCAGCGCCGGTGACCACGGCCACCTTGCCGGCCAGCGGCGCGAAATGGCGATCGGCGGCATCGCCACTGGGGGCGGTCAGGGCCAGGGTCTGGCCGGTGATGTAGGCGGCGTGCTCGCTGAGGAAGAAGCGCAGCGGACCGGCCAGCGCGTCGTCGGCACCGCGGCCGACCTCGAGCAGATTGACGGTCGCGCCCTTCTTGCCGATCTCCTTGGCGAACGAGCGGGTGAAACCGCGCAGCGCCGTCGCGGCGGCCGTCGCCGAGGCATTGCCGGCGTCCGCCGGCGCGCGACCCAACAGCAGCACGCGGCCGTTGGCGGGAATCCGGCCGACTCTCGGCTGCATGAAGTCGTACAGCTCGCGCAGCTGGGCCGGGCCGGTCAGGCCGGTGGCATCGAAGACGAAGGCCGACGGCGCCGCCGCCCGGTCTTCCGGGTTCGGCTCGGTCTTCAGCGCGATGCCGGTGGCAGCCGACGCCGCCTTGATGACCGGCAGGCCGACCAGCGAGGTCGCGACCTGCACGGCCGCCCCCGCCTCGTTGAGCGCCACCAGCAACGGCGCGGCCAGCTCGCCGAGGCCGCTGCTGCCCAGCATCACCGCCCGCCCTTCGAGCGGACGCGCGGCATAGGACGCCCCGGCACGCTTCAGCCGCGGCGGCTGGGGCAGGCCCAGCAGACTGCTCAGGGACTTGCCGAAAGCCGATTGGGTGAAATCCAGGTACCGGTCGCTCATGCCTGCTCCATCGATCATCGCTGCGGGCCGACGGCGGTATGCCGTCGTCGGACCTGCATTATCGCAGTGCATCAAGACGGATGCGCATGGAAAAACGCATTCAGTCAACAAGTGTTTCTTTTCCGGATGGTTTGTCGCCCCGCCGGGCCGCGGACACCGCGACGGACAGCGTATCGCGACGATCCGACAAGGCCGTCGTCAGGCGCCACCGGACGGGCGACTTGTTCAGGCGTGCAAGCCCAACCCCCGCTGCGCATGACGCGGCGTGCAAGTATCGGTCCTGCAAGGTAATTCCTCATTGACGCGCTTCGTCCGGCTTGCGCATAGTTCAGGCGCGCGCAGCCGGTGTCCATGATGCTGCGCCAAACTGGTGCGCACTCGGGGAGTTCAGGACATGTCGAAAAAAACCATGCTCGCAGCAGCGATCGCGGCTGCGCTTGTTGGAACCGTCGCCTTTCTGGGGCAAGCGCGAATTGCCGTCGCCGCCGTCAAGCCGGTGATTCCGGAAGCGCCGGCCGTCGCCGCCTCCGAACCCGCAACCGCGCCGAAACAGCTCAGTCGCCGCGCCCGGATGGCACGGATCGTCGCCGAACAGGCGGCGATCACTGCCGAAGCGAGCGCCCGTCGCACGATGGCCAGAAAAGCGGCCGAGAGGGACACGGCAATGCGCTGACGCAGTGCGGCAAGTGGCATAAACTTCAGCGGCTTCGCATCCAATCGAAGCCGAATTGCAGGTGGAAACGCCGTGTCGCATCCCTGTCGGGTGCTGTTGGCATTCTGCATGCAACATCGAGACGAGTGCATGTCGTGACTCGTCCAGACCAATAAATCTCAGGCTTTCTGCCTAATCTCGGGGCTTGCAATGAATCTCAGTCGTGTCGTTGTCATCGTTACCGTGACTGCTGTCATCGTTTACGCCGGCTTGAATTTCCTGCTGCCGCGCGGCGGAAAGTCGCCGGCTGCGGAAGCCGCCACGACCGAATCAGCCGCAACCAGCGAAGCGCCGGCCGCCGCTGAATCCGGCGCCGAGAGCGCCAGCGCCGAAGCCGCCGGCGCACCGGCGTCGGAAGCGCCCGCCGAGGAAAGCGCTGCAACCACCGCGGCCGAAGATCCGGCGCTGACCGAAGACGAAGCGCGCCGCATCGCGGCCAACGTCGCCAGCGAAGTCGCCACCCGCGTCGCCAGCGAAGGCGCCGCACCGGCGCCAGCACCGGAAGCCGATAGCGCCGTCGCCGAACCTGCCGCTGAAGTGCCGGCCGCCAGCGCCGATGCCGGCGCCGACGAATTGACCGACGATCAGAAGCGCCGGATCGCTGCCAACGTCGCCAACGAATCCTCCGGCGCCGCGGACGCAGCCGTCGAGGAAGAAACGCCTGCCCCGGCGCCGAAGCCCGCCGCAGCACCGAAGCCGAGCCAGGTCGCCACTGCCGAGCCGGCCACCGCACCCGCTGCCAGCGCACCGAAGGCTGCCAAGCCCGCCGCCAAGGCCGCCCCGTCGGCGGCGCCGACCGGCAAGCTCGGCAACGGCCAGGATGTGATCAGCGCCTGGTGGAAGAAGGCGCCGAGCAGCGAGCACCTGAACCTGATCTACGCCGGTGAAGCGTCGTCGGAAAAGGCCGTGGTCCTGCTGTTCGACAGCGCGGTCGACGCCGCCGCCGCCGGCAGCCAGATCAAGCTGATCGACGCCAAGGGCGCGTCGCCGTCGGGCAGCTGGAGCAACGGCAGCAACCCGCGCCTGATCGCCTTCAAGGGCGTTCCGTCGGGCCGTTACACGGTGATCGTCTCGCCGGGCCTCGCCGACACCAGCGGCAAGTCGGTTGGCACCGAGCTGGTCGGCCCGGTCTACGTCCGCTGAGTCGACCGGCCCGCGCGGGTCCGTGACCACGATTGTCCTGGTCCGCCACGGCCAGGCATCGTTCGGCACGTCGAATTACGATCGCCTGTCGCCGCTCGGCGAGCGGCAGGCGGTCGTCCTCGGTGAACACTGGCAACGCGGCGGCTTCGGCGCCGAACGGGCCCTGTCCGGGTCGCTGCAGCGACAGCGGCACACCGCAGAGCGGGCCTTGCGCCCCCTGGGCGCCGGCGCCCCGGCACTGGCGACCGAAACAGCCTTCAACGAGTTCAACCACACCCAGCTGGTGCAGGCCTACCTGCCGCTGGTGATCGCCGATGATCCTGCACTGCGGGCCGCCGGCCCCGCGATGCTGCACGACTCCGCGCTGTTCCGACCGATGTTCGGTCGCATCGTCAGCGCCTGGGCCGAAGGCCGCACGCCGAGCCTGCCGGTCGACGAAAGCTGGGGAGACTTTTGCGCCCGCTGCGTCGCCGGCGTGAAACGCGCTGCGGACGGGGTCGAGCGGGTGGTCATCTTCACGTCCGGCGGCGTCATCACCGCCGTGCTGCAAGCGGCGCTCGGTCTCGACAACGCCACGGCACTGCGCCTCAACTGGCGGATCTGCAATGCCTCGGTCCACGAGTTCCAGCTGCACGACAAGGGCCTGAATCTGGCCGGCTTCAACGACGTGTCGCATCTGCGGCTGATGCGCGACGAGCCGCTCATCACCCGGCTCTGAAGCCGTGGCCCGCCAGTGCGGTCAGGGCAGCGAGAACCAGGCGTTGAAAGCCACCGTGATTCGTTCGCCGTCGCCGGCGAACGGCGTCACCTGGTGCATCAGCCAGGACGGGAACAGCAGCAGCTGACCCGGTTCCAGCCGGAACTCGCGCGTGACGTAGTTGTACGGCAGCTTCAGCGCGCGACTGGCGGGATCGACGAACATCGCCCCGTCCCGTGCCGGGTGCGGAAAACTCAGCAGGCCGCTGTCACGCCGGCCGCCATCTCCGCGACCGGCGTCGACGCAGTAGACGCCGGACCACGACGCCATCGGGTGGTTGTGCAGGCCGAACCAGCCGCCGCGCCGGGTGATGTGAAACCAGGCGTCGGCATGACCGACCAGCTTGCGCAAGGTCGCCGCGTCGTGGCTGGTGGTCTGGCCGACCATCGCGTAAAGGTTTTCCCAGCAGAACTCGCGCAGCCGGCGGATGACCGGCTCCGGCCACTTGAACAGGTCGAAGCGGCTTTCGAACAGCGACGGATTGATGGCCATCGTCGGCCGGGCGTTCGCATAGGCCTGGCCCTCGGCTTCGCGCGCCAGGAACAGGGCGCGCAGCTCGGCATTCAGACTGGCGCAGTCCGGCAGCGTGTCGAAGCCGAACGGCACCGCGAACGGCGTCGACAGGGTCACGGCCATCGACGCTCAGCCCAGTCGTTCGAAGCTCAGTCCGGCATGCGCACGGAGGCGCTCGATCAGCTTGTCGCCGAGCGCCGTCGCCGGCGTCCAGAAGCCGCCCGGCAGGTCGTGCTTCGGCAGATCGAAGGCCAGGCAGGCGACCGCTTCGCCGAGCATCTTGGCGGTCGAGCCGTAGCCGGGGTCGCGGTCGCCGGTGACCTTGCAGCGCAGCGTCTCGCCGCTGGCGGTGAGGCCGATGAAACGCAGGTCGAAGAAGCCGGTTTCCTGCTCTTTCGGTGACGGCCCCTCGCCCGGCTTGGGCACCACGTAGCGCTCGAGCAGCTGGCGCGTCGGCCCGATCGCGCTGGCCAGCATGAAGCCGCCAAGGCCGACGGCGATGCCGGCGGCGGTCAGGCGGCCCTTGAGGCCGGTGCCGGTCATCATCGCCTCGTCGTAGGCGAAATCAGCACCGTAGGCGTGGCCGGACAGGCCATTGGAGCGGTGGACGATCCGGGTATTGATCGCCGCCATCACGAACGGCGCCAGCCAGCCGCCGGTGTCGGCATCGAACTGGGCGAACTGCACGTCCGGCTGGCGCGGGCGCTGCGCGGCGGTCGGCGGCGCGATCGCGTACGGATTGCCGAGCTGCTTGCGCAGCGAGGGATCCGCCGACACTTCGCGCAGCACGTTCATCAGGCTGGCCACGGTGCCGCCGGAGAAGCCGCCTCGGAAGGCCTTGATCCGCAGCTTGACGCGCCGCGCCGGCTGCCCGAACGAGGCTACGGCCTCGCGCTGCAGGAAGTGCACGCCGAGGTCGCTGGGGATCGAATCGAAGCCGCAGCAGTGGATGATCCGCGCGCCGCTGGCCTTGGCGGTGGCCTCGTGGGCGTCGATCATCCGCTTGATCCATTGCACCTCGCCGGTGAGGTCGCAGTAGTCGGTGCCGGTCTCGGCGCAGACCTTGACCAGCGTAGAGCCGTGCAGCGCGTACGGGCCGACGGTCGACACCACGGCGCGGGTGGTCCGGCACAGTTCGCGCAGCGCGGTCTCGTCGGCGGCGTCGCAGACAATCATCGGCAGCTTGCGGCCGTCGGCGCCCAGGGTCTGGCGGAGCTGGTCGAGCTTGGTCGTCGAGCGGCCGGCGATCGCCCACTTCACCTCGCCGCCGGCGCCGTGGCGCTGATACAGGTAGCGGGTCAGGATCTGGCCAACGAAGCTGGTGGCGCCGAAGACGACGAAATGGTGGGCCTGGGTAGGCATCGGGGCGGTATCCGCATCGGGGTGGGTGCGCGAAGCGTAACCCGCGACCCGCCCGCTTGCCCCGCGGGACCGCCGCACGACGCTTGACGCCCCGGCGCGCGGTCCCGTCAACTTCGCCGATGAGCACGCCACTGCCGCCGAAGCCCGAGCCCCCGAACCCCCAGGATTGCTGCGACAGCGGCTGCACGCAGTGCGTGTACACGATCTATGACGAGGAACTGCAGCGCTGGCGCGACGCCGTGAAGCAGGCTGCCGCAGCAGCCGCCACGGCAGCGGCCGAGCCGCCTTCCAAGCCGCCTTCCAAGCCGCCTTCCAAGCCGAGTTAGGATCGCGCTCCGGCGCCCATCGCATCATGGCGCCGTCATAACGACAAACCACTTCGAGGAGAACCGCATGCCGCTCAATCCCCAGGTGCAGGGTTTCCTGCAATCGCTGGCCGCCGCCGGCGCCCCGGCGTTCCACACGCTGCAGCCGGCGCAGTGCCGGCAGGCGATCAACGCGCTGATGAGCATGATGCCGCCGAGCAAGGCGGTGCTGGCCGGCGTCCGCGACACCCACATCCCCGGCCCGGCCGGCGAGATCAAGCTGCGCATCTACACGCCGACCGGCAACGGTCCGTTTCCGATCCTGATGTACTTCCACGGCGGCGGCTTCGTGATCGGCGATCTCGACACCTTCGACAAGCTGTGCCGCGAGACCTGCGGCGGTGCCGGCGTGGTGGTGGTGTCGGTCGACTACCGGCTGGCCCCCGAGCATCCGTTCCCGGCCGCCGCGGACGACTGCCTTGCGGCAACCCGCTGGGCCGCCGCCCATGCCGCGGAAATCAGCGGCGATTCCAGCCGGATCGGCGTCTCCGGCGACAGCGCCGGCGGCAACCTGGCCGCGGTCACCGCGCTGCGCCTGCGCGACGAGGGCGGCCCCGCGCTGAAGGCTCAGCTGCTGGTCTATCCGGTCGCCGATGCCGATCCGGACGCCTACCCGTCGATGACCGACAACGCCGAGGGCTATCTGCTGAGCCGCGCCGACATGAACTGGTTCTTCGAGCACTACGTGAAGGATCCCGGCGCCGTCGGCGATCCGCTCCTCTGCCCGATCAAGGCCGCTTCCCACGCCGGCCTGCCGCCGGCGCTGGTGATCACCGCCGAATTCGACCCGCTGCGCGACGAAGGCAATGCCTACGCGAAGAAGCTGGCCGACGCCGGTGTCGTCGTCGAACACCGCTGCTACGACGGCGCGATCCACGGCTTCTACACCTTCTTCGGCGCGCTGAGCCTGGGCCGCGAGGCGGTCGATCAGGCAATCGGCTGGCTGAAGCGCACGCTGGTCGCCTGAGCGTGGCGAGCGGCATGATGCCTGCGGTCGGGCCGCGGGTGCCGCGTCGTGGCGGCCGCTGGTCAACAGGCCTGGGCCGACTGTTCCTGCGACTGCTCGGCTGGCGCGTCGACGGCGTCATTCCGGATTTGCCGAAGATGGTCTGGATCGGCGCCCCGCACACCACCAACTGGGATGGCGTGCTGGGGCTGGCGACCTTGATGGCGCTCGGTGTCGATGCCTCGACGATGGTCAAGGACAGCGCCTTCAAGGGGCCGCTCGGCTGGCTGCTGCGCGGCCTGGGCGCGATTCCGATCAATCGCGCCAGTCCCAAGGGTGTGGTCGAGCAGAGCATCGACCAGTTCACGTCGCGCCAGCAGTTCATCCTCCTGATCGCGCCGGAAGGCACGCGCGACGGTGCCGATGACTGGAAGCGCGGCTATTACCGGATCGCCGAAGGGGCCGGCGTGCCGGTGCTGCCCGCCGCCATCGACTACCCCGCCCGACGCATCACCTTCGGCCCGCCGCTGACTCCCGGCGGCGATTACGAGGCCGATTTCGAGCAGTTGCTGGGCTTCTATCGCCGCGTTGGCGTCGCCCGTCACCCGCACCGGCTTTCGAAACCACTGCGTCGCTAAAAGCGCGCCGGCCGCAACGGAAACGGCCCCGCCATCCGGGGCGGATGGCGGGGCCGCGATCAGCGCGCGGCAGCTGGATCGTTCAGAGGCCGAGCAGGCCGCCGACCAGCGTGAAGTTCTTGCGGCAGGCATCGACCAGGGCCGCGCCACCGGAGGCGGCGAAAGCGGTGAAGGTCGCCCGGTCGCAGTAGGTGATGTCCGGCGCAAAGCGGCCGAGCGTGTTGCTCAGCGGCTGGGTCGGCCGTGCCACCGCCTTCGCGAAATCGCCTTCGAATCCGGGCTTCGCGAGGATCTGGCGCAGCACCGTCAGGCCGTTCAGCTGATCGCCGAACGGCAGCCAGTTGTAGCCGAACTCCGGACGCGCGAGGTTCGGGCGGTTGGCCGGCGTCGAGATCACGGCGGTGAAGCTGCCATCGGCCTGCACGCGCAGATCGCGATCGGTCAGGCAGCCGACATTGCGCGACGTGTTGAGATCGTTCTGGCACAGCGAGTAGTAGCGGACATCCGGATCGGCCACCAGCAGCGGCGGCTGTACCGGCGCGACCGGGAGGCGGGCGCGGACGACGATCAGCGGCGCGTACAGCCGGCCGGTCTGGGCACGCAGGTAGTTGCTGTCGCCATTCGGATAGAACACGCCGGCGCCGCGGCCACTCACCGGCCGGAACGCGATCCGCGCCTGGTTCTGACCGACACCGGGGACCGGGAAGGTCCGCAGCAGATCGTTGCCCAGCCGCGCGGCGGCACAGCCCTGCGTGTCGGGGGTGTTGCCGAGGTCGATCCGGCCTTCCGGTCCTTCATAGATCAGATCGGGCAACTCGGTGCTGCCGAAGCCGCGGGAACCGGTATTCGGCAGGTAGGTGCGGTACAGCAGCGTCTTGTTGAACACGCCGAGCGGCGCGCCAACGCCGGCATAAAGCGTGTTCGGCAGGCGATTCGCCGGATTGGCGGGCGGATCTCGATAGATGACCTGCAGTTGGTAAGTCGCCGTGTAGCCGTTGTCGAGCGGCAGCACCGCCGGATTGGCGGACGGCGCGCCGCCGCCGGTCGGCGTGATGATGGCGTCGGGGACCGAGTCGACGAAATTGCCGGGCCGGAAGCCGTCGTAGATCTGGAACGAGAAGTAGCGCACCCGCGGGAACGTGCCGCGGATCAGGATCCGCGAACGATTGCCGGGATTCACCGGCAACGTGGTCACCGTGTAGGTGGCCGTCGAGTCGAGGAATCCGGTGTTGTTGCTGCTGGTGTCGGTGGTGTTGGTCCAGTCGCAGCCGTAGCGCACGGTCTGCAGTGGATTGCCGCCCGGTCCCAGCTGGGCTTCGGCGATCAGCGAGGTTGCCGATAGCAGCGCGAACAGTCCCGCTGCCCGCAATGGCATGCCAAGATTCATGTGCTCTCCCCCTCGAATATGCTCCGCGCCGTCCGGCTTGGAGCTTGTTGCAGTGATCTGCGTGCTGGACCGTCGCACTCAAGGTCCTGCGCTAAGGTTAGACAATTTCGGTATCGCGCGTGATCGATGCAAAACTCGCCCACCTACCTTGACCACGCCTGATGCCGCCGGCCTTCCGCTACCGACTTCGCGTCCGCTATGCCGAGTGCGATGCCCAGAAAGTCGTTTTCAATGCCCGCTATGGTGATTACATCGACCTGGCGGCCACCGAGTTCATGCGCGCGCTCGGTTACGGCGAAGCGCTGCTCGACGGCCGGCTCGACTACCAGCTGGTGCGACAGACCATCGAATGGCGAGCGCCCGCGCACTTCGACGACGTGCTGAGCATCAGCGTCAGCAGCCCGCGGCAGGGCAATACCTCGTTCAGCCTCGCCTTCGAGTTCCGTCGCGCCGGTGACGATGTCGTGCTGGCCAGCGCCGAGACCGTCTATGTGCTGGTCTCGCCGGCGCTGGTCAAGACCGCGATTCCCGATGCGCTCCGGGCCAGCTTGATCGCCGGCGCCGGTGATGTCGTCACCTGTCATGCCGGATGGCAGCCGTGATCCTGAGTCGACCGGGACGACCATGATTCGCAAGTCCGAGTTGGCGCAGCTGCCGGACCAGGACCAGAAGCGCCAGCTGTTGTGGCTGCGATTCGATACGCCGCTGGAACGGCAGTTCCAGGCCGGCTACGAATCGGGCGCGCGCGCTTCGCGGGCCACCATCATGGTGATCGGCATGCTGATGATGGGGGTGACGCCGCTCTACGACAGCAGCCTGCTGCGCGCGCCGCCGGCTTTCCTGCAGGCATCGCATTTCCTCCAGTTCGGAGTGCAGATCCCGGCGATCTCGGTGGCGCTGCTGTTCACCCTGCATGCGCGGCTGCTGCGCTGGTCGGTCCCGGCGACGATCGGGGCCACCACCGTGACGGCGTTCAGCCTGACCGCCCAGCATGTCTTCGGCTACCAGAACCAGTTCACCGTGCCGCACGATTTTCCGGCGATGACCGTTGCCGCGATGCTGATCCTCGGCCGCCTGCGCTTCCGTACCGCCCTGCCCTGGGCGCTGCTGACGATGGGCGCGGTATCGACGGCGCAGATCGGGTTCATCGGCCTGCCGGCAGTCTATGACGCGATCGCCTCGTGGATGCTGACGGTGATCGCGGCGATCGCCGCCTATCTTCTCGAATACTCGGCGCGCCAGAGCTGGTATCGCGGCCGGCTGCTGGAATTTCTCGCCTCCCGCGACGGCCTCACCGGCCTGCCGAACCGTCGCCACTTCGATCTCGAACTGCGCCGGCTGGTCCGCGAAGCCGTCCGCCAGCAGCGCAACGTGGCGGTGATGGTGCTCGATGTCGACCACTTCAAGGCCTACAACGATCGCTACGGCCATCCCGCCGGCGATCGCTGCCTGAGCGTCGTCGGCGAATGGCTGGGCAGTTCGATGCGTCGCCCGCAGGATTTCTGCGCCCGGATCGGCGGCGAGGAGTTCGCGGCCGTCTGGTATGACGCGAGCCCGGAAATCGCAGTCCAGCTGGCCGAGTCCCTGCGCGAAGGCATCAACGGGCTGGCGCGCGAGCGCGGCATCACCGGAGCCGAGCAGGTCAACGCCTCCGGCGGCTTCGCGCAGGTGATCGCGCCGTCGCCGGCGGTGTCGCCCGACCGCATCACCGCCGATCTGGTGCAGCGCGCCGACACTGCGCTGTATTCGGCCAAGCGGGCCGGCCGTGGCCGTCTGGTGTTTGCCGATTCCGATCACTACACCGATCTCAAGACCGGCAAACGGATCGATGGCTGAGGCGCCGGTCGGCCGGTCGATGACAGGCAGCGCCCCGGATTCGCCCGTAAGCTGCATCGCCGTCAGGAGCTTGCCGACGTGAGCCGCCCGATACGATCCCTGAGCCACCGCATCCGTGACCTGTCGATCGGCGCCAAGCTGGGCGTCATGGTGGCGATGTTCCTGGCCTCGGCGACGGCGGCGCTGGCGATCGTCGCCCTGTCGTTCACCGTGTCTTCCGGCGTGCGCGCCTACGTCGGCGCCGAAAGCCAGTGGTCGAAAGGCCAGAAGGACGCCGTCTACGGCATCACCCGCTACCTGCACACCGGCGATCGCCAGGCGCTGGCCGTGTTCACCTCGGCGATCGCGATGCCGCTCGGTGATCGCCGCGCGCGGCTGGAAATGCTCAAGCCGGATTACGACGAGGTGGTGGTCTACCAGGGCTTCCTCGCCGGCGGCGTGCAAGCGGCCGACATCCCGGAAATGATCTTCCTGTTCCGCAATTTCCGGAGCATCGGTTTCCTGGCCCGGGCGATCGCCATCTGGACCGACGCCGATGCCTGCGTGCAGGAACTGCTCACCGTCTCCGAGCAGGTCGCCCGTGCCGAGAGCGCCGGCACGCTCGACAACGCCCGGCGGCGGCAGTTCCTGGCCCGCATCGACGACATCAACCGCCGCGTCACGCCGCTCGAGCAGTCGTTCTCCGCCGTGCTGGCCGAGGGTTCGCGGCGGCTGCAATGGCTGCTGCTGGCCATCATCCTCGGCGCCGCCGGCGTGCTGCTGACCCTGTCGCTGACCGTCGCCTGGCTGGTGACCCGTGACCTGCGCAGCAGCATCGACAGCCTGCGCGACGGCACCAACCGGGTCGCCGGCGGCGATCTGAACACCCGCATCGAAGTGCGCTCCAACGACGAGCTCGGCGTGCTGGCCACCGATCTCAACGAGATGATTGCGCGCCGGCGCGAGGCGGAAGTGGCGCTCAAGGCGGCCAACGAGTTCCGCGAGAAGATCATGGAGAACGCCACCAACGCGATCTACACGATGGACCGCGACGGCCGCTTCATGACCGCCAACCGCCGCACCTGCGAGATCACCGGCTACACGCTCGACGAACTGCTCGGCATGCGCTGGTTCGCGCTGATCGCCGAGCGCGCCCAGCTCGACATCCTGACGCCGAAGTACCGCGACACGATGGAGGGCGGCAGCCCGATCACCGACCACGTGGTATCGATCACCCGCAAGGACGGCCGGGTGGTGGTGATCCAGTTCTCGACCGCAGCCCTGCGTCGCGACGGGCAGATCTTCGCCGTCGTCGGCGCCGCCGAGGACATCACCGCGCGCAAGCGCGACGAAGCCGAGCTGAAGGCGCGTGCCGACGAACTGATCCGCTCCAACCAGGAGCTGGAACAGTTCGCCTACGTGGCCTCGCACGACCTGCAGGAACCGCTGCGGACCGTCTCCGGCTTCGCCCAGCTGTTGCAGCGCCGCTACGAAGGCAAGCTCGGCCCGGACGCCGACGAATACATCGGCTACGTCACCGCCGGCGTGCAGCGCATGAAAAGCCTGATCGAGGATCTGCTGGCCTATTCCCGGGTGTCGCGCGGCAGCGAACCGGCGCAGCCGGTGGAGCTGAAACGGGTCGTCGATACCGCGCTGGCCAACCTGCAGGGGGCGATCACCGCCGCAGCGGCGGTGATCCGGGTCGGCGAACTGCCGACCGTGCCGGGCAACGAGCGGCAGCTGGTGCAGCTGTTCCAGAACCTGATCGGCAACGCGGTGAAATTCCGCACCGAGGAGACGCCCAGGATCGAGATCGGCGCCCGGCCGTCAGGCAACGAGTGGATCATCAGCGTCCGCGACAACGGCATCGGCATCGAGGCCAAGCATGCCGATCAGGTGTTCGTGCTGTTCCAGCGCCTGAACGGCCGCGACAAGTACCCGGGCAACGGCATCGGCCTGACCATCTGCAAGAAGATCGTCGACCTGCATCGCGGCCGGATCAGCGTCGAGCCCGGCCTGCCCGGCACGGTGTTCAGGATCGTGCTGCCGGCCGCCTGAGCGCGGAGCCGGCGCGCCAGACGGCCTCAGGTCGCGCCCGGGGCGGCCGCAGGCGGCGGACTGGCCGAAGTCCCGGCGTCCTCGGCCTCCTCGTCAACGTCTTCGAAGCAGTCGCGCACCTGCTCGGCTTCCAGTACGGCGTAGGGCCGGAATGCCGGTACGGCGGCCGCCGCCGCCTGCTGGGCGGCGAGCACGGCATCCATCCGCGTGCAGAGATCGCGAAGGCTGGCCACCAGGTTCTGCGCGCCCTCGCCGGCCCGCTGGCCGACCTCGTTCATCCGCTTCTCGTCGAAGAAGCCGCGCACCACGTCCTTGAGCACGTCGACCCCGAATTCGGCACCAGTACGGCCGATGGCGATGGCATGGGTTTTCATCGCGACCGCCGCCGCGTCGTAGGCCTTCAGTGCCGTCTGCCCGGCGGTGCCGGTGTCGATCACCGTGCCACCGATGGTCAGGCTGCCGTCGGGGCCGATGACCGCCTTGTCCCGGGTGCCGCCTGCCTCGATCACCACCCGGTCGCCATCCATGCCGATCGAGCCGTCGCCGCGATCGAAATGCACGACGCCCGAATGGCGGCCGTGCGATTCGCCCTCGCCATGATCGTGATCGTCGTCATCGCAGGCGGGCAGCAACAGCAGTGCGGACAGCGCCATGACAGCGAGCGGAAGCCTGTTCATCGAATGGAACTCCTGGATTGCGGTGGGCGGGCCGCCACGCCTGTCGGCGGCGCGCGGCCTTGAGATGCGGCCCGGGCTGCGTCCGGATGCAGCGGCGGCTACGCTGTCGGCCCATCTCCGAGGCCGCCCGCCATGATCATCGTCCACCACCTGGAAAACTCGCGCTCGCAGCGCGTCCTCTGGCTGCTCGAGGAACTCGGCGCGCCCTACGAGGTACGCCGCTATGCACGCGATCGCAAGACCATGCTGGCGCCGCCGGAGCTGAAGGCCGTGCATCCGCTCGGCAAGTCGCCGGTGATCAGCGACGACGGCGAAGTGATCGCCGAAACCGGCGCGATCATCGAGCATCTGGTCGAACGCCACGGCCAGGGGCGCCTGGCGCCGCCGCCCGGCAGTGCCGACCGTCGCCGCTACCGCTACTGGCTGCACTACGCGGAAGGCTCGCTGATGCCGCTGCTGGTGATGAAGCTGATCTTCTCGAAGACCGCGACGGCGCCGACGCCCTGGTTGATCCGGCCGATCGCGAAGGCGATCGCCAACGGCGTCGGCCAGTGGTACCTCGACCCGAATCTGAAGCTGCATCTCGGCGTCATCGAGCAGGAACTGGCCGCCACCGGCTGGTTCGCCGGCCCCGAGCTGAGCGCCGCCGACGTGATCATGAGCTTTCCGCTCGAAGCCGCCGTCGCCCGCGGTGGCGCGGCCAGCGGCCACCCGAACATCCAGGCCTTCCTCGCCCGCATCCAGTCGCGCCCGGCCTGGACCGCCGCACTGGCCCGAGGGGGCCCTTACCAGCTGATGCGCTGAACGATGGCCCCGACCGATTGCAAGCGCCCCGCGATGACCTCCGCCGCGACCATTTCCGGCCCGCGCATCGGCGCCAGCGGTCAGCCGACGCGCGCAGCGCCGGACCGGGCCCCGGCGTTTCTGCGCGAGCGGCTGCAGCCGTGAGCCGCGCCCATGTCCGCGAAGTCGATGGTGACGAGCCGGAAGACCGGCCCGAGCTGCCGCTGAGTCCATATCCGAACTACGTCACCGCCCGCGGGCTGGCGCAGCTGCAGGCACGGCGCGAGGCCTGCGAGGCGGCGATCACCGCCTTGCCGCCGGACGCTGCCGATCGCCGCCAGCGCCGCGCTGCGCTCGACCGCGAGCTGCGCTGGCTGCAGGCGCGAATCGCCTCGGCCCAGCTGGTCGGTGGCGAACGGCATTCCGACAGGATCGCCTTCGGCGCCGAGGTCACCGTGGTCGACGAGGACGACCGCGAGTTCCGCTACCGGATCGTCGGCGAGGACGAAGCCGAACCCGACGCCGGCCGGATCAGCTGGACGTCGCCGCTGGCCCGCGCACTGATCGGCCTGAAGGTCGGCGAGGTCGCGACCTGGCCACGCCCGGCCGGCGATTGCGAGGTCGAGGTCCGCGCGATCGCCTTCCCGACCGACTGAGCGGACCCGGAAACGAAAAACGCCCGCACTGGGCGGGCGTTCTCGTGAACCGACGAGGCAAGGTCAGGCGGTGACGGTCGCTTCCTTGAGCATCTTCTGCAACTCGCCGGACTGGTACAGATCCAGCGTGATGTCGCAGCCACCGACCAGTTCGCCCTTCACGTAGAGCTGCGGAAAGGTCGGCCAGTTGGCGTACTTCGGCAGTGCGCGGTAGACCTCTTCGTCCTCGTAGATATTGACGTAGGCGTACTCGGCACCGCAGGCATTCAGCGCCTTGACCACGCGCGACGAGAAGCCGCACTGCGGAAAATCGGGGGTCCCTTTCATGTACAGGATGATCGGGTTCTGCGTGACCTGCTGCTTGATTCTTTCGAGTGCGTCCATTGACTTGTCCCGTGATCGATACCGCGGAGGATGACGGATTTTACCATCCGGACGGATCCGCTACATTCAAGATGTCCGGCCGGCGGCATAGCGATGCTAAAATCGCGCCATCGGACGTGACGCCGCTTGCCGGTCGGGATCTGACGCACGCACCGAACTCGACTTTTCGCCTATCGACTCAAGAGAGACACCATGACCTTTGCCCTGCCGGAACTCCCGTATGCCCGCGAAGCGCTCGAACCGCACATGTCGCGCGAGACCTTCGAGTACCACTACGGCAAGCATCACAAGGCCTACGTCGACATGGCCAACAAGCTGATCGTCGGCACCGAATTCGAGAACGCCTCGATCGAAGACGTGATCAAGAAGTCGTCCGGCAAGCTGTTCAACAACGTCGCCCAGATCTGGAACCACACGTTCTTCTGGCACTGCCTGACGCCGAGCCAGACCGCCCCGGGCAAGAAGCTGACCGACGCGCTGGTCAAGACCTTCGGTGGCGTCGAGGATTTCAAGAAGCTGTTCACCGAGGCCGCGATCGGCACCTTCGGTTCGGGCTGGGCCTGGCTGGTCAAGAAGGGTGATGGCACGCTGGCGATCGTCTCGACCACCGGCGCCGGCAACCCGATGACCAACGGCGACACGCCGCTGCTGACCGTCGACGTCTGGGAGCACGCCTACTACATCGACTACCGCAATTCCCGTCCGAACTATCTGGAACACTTCTGGGCGCTGGTGAACTGGGAATTCGTCGAGAAGAACCTGAACTGATCGATGGCCGCGCCGGTCCCGGTCGCAGGCCGGGACATGGACGGCACACAGGCTGTTCATTTATGGTTCGAGGGGGTCGCGCTTGCGACCCCTTTTGTTTTGGCGCCGACAATGCGCCGCGCGCCCATCGACCGCACGCCTTCCGCCGTGACCCGGATCGTGCCTCAACCGGACCCCGAGAATGACCCGTCACCTGCTCAAGCTCAGCGATTTCACGCCTTCGGAGCTGCGCGCCATCGTGCTGCGCGCCATCGAACTCAAGAAGGCTGGCCCGAACCGAAGCGGACCGATCGCGGGCAAGACGCTGGCGATGATCTTCACCAAGAACTCGACGCGGACCCGGGTCAGCTTCGAGGCCGGCATGGCCAAGTTCGGCGGCCACGCGCTGTTCCTGCATTCCAACGCCACCCAGCTCGGCCGCGACGAGCCGATCGAGGACACCGCCAGGGTGCTGTCGCGGATGTGCGACGCGATCATGATCCGCAACGATTCCCAGGCCGATCAGGAAGCGCTGGCGGCGGCCTCGCGGGTGCCGGTGATCAACGGCCTGTCCGATCTGCATCACCCCTGCCAGCTGCTGGCCGACATGCAGACCTGGTTCGAGCATCGCGGCGACCCGAAGGGCAAGATCGCCGCCTGGGTCGGTGATGGCAACAACGTCTGCCATTCGTGGATCGAGGCGGCGCCGCTGTTCGGCTTCAGGCTGCGGATCGCCAGCCCCAAGGGTTTCGAACCAGCGCCGGCGATCGTCGAGGCGGCCGGAGACGCGGTCGAGCTGCTGCGCAGTGCCACCTTTGCGGCCAACGGCGCCGACCTGCTGGTCACCGACACCTGGACCAGCATGGGCCAGGAGGCGGAATACAACCGTCGGGTCATCGCCTTTGCCGACTACCAGATCGACGGCGCGCTGATGGCACGCGCCAAGCCGGATGCGATCTTCATGCACTGCCTGCCCGCCCATCGCGGCCAGGAAGTGGCGGCCGAGGTCATCGACGGCGCCCAGTCCGTGGTCTGGGACGAGGCCGAGAACCGCATGTGGGCGCAGATGGCGCTGCTGGAATTCCTGCTGACCGCCTGATCGAACCGATGCCGCTCCCCGCTTACGTTACCGACCTCGATCAGGTTGTCGCCCAGGCCATCGCCGAGGATGTCGGCATCTGTGACTGGACCGCCCAGCTGGTGCCGGCCGGCCAGCGCGCCTCGGCGCGGGTGATCTCGCGCGAGGCCGCAGTGATCTGTGGCAGCGCCTGGGTCAATGCCGTGTTCGCCCGCATCGATCCGTCGGTGATCGTCGAATGGGACGTCGCCGACGGCGATCGCGTCGCCCCCGACCAGCAGCTGTACCGCCTGCATGGCGCGGCGCGCAGCCTGCTGACCGGCGAGCGCACGGCGCTGAACTTCCTGCAGTCGCTGTCCGGCACGGCGACCGCCGTGCGCCAGTACGTCGACGCCGTGGCCGGCACCGGGACGGCGATCGTCGATACCCGCAAGACCCTGCCCGGCCTGCGCAACGCGCAGAAGTACGCCGTGCTGTGCGGCGGCGGCCAGAACCACCGGATCGGCCTTTACGACGGCATCCTGATCAAGGAAAACCATATCGCCGCGGCCGGCGGCATCGGCCTGGCGATCGCTGCGGCACGGGCGCTCGATGCCGGCGTGCCGCTGATGACCGAGGCGGAAACCCTGGACGAGGCCCGCGCCGCGCTGGCCGCCGACGTCGACCTGCTGCTGGTCGACGAGTTCAGCGACGCCGACATTCGCGAGGCAGTAGGACTGACCCGCGCCCATCGCGCCGCGGGCGGCAAAACCCTGATCGAGTACTCAGGCGGCGCCACGCTGGCGACCGTCCGCCAGCTCGCCGATACCGGCGTCGACCGGATCTCGATCGGCGCCATCACCAAGCACGTCCGGGCCATCGATCTGTCGATGCGGGTCGGCGCGGCCTGACGCACGCCGCCGTCGCAAGCTACCCCCGGGCATCGCTCGCGATCGCCACAGCCTGCTAGCCTCGCGGCGGGGTGGAGCGCCGCCACGGCTCGTGCCCGAATCGAACCGCGACGGAGTCCCGACTTGAGCCACGATCTGCAGCTGCTGCGCCGCGTACCGCTGTTCGCCGAGTTGCCGGACGAGGATCTGCACGGCATCGCCGAGCGGATGACGCCGCGCCGGCTGGCCGCCGGCGAAACTCTGTTCGTCCGCGGCGAGCCGGGCTCGGCGCTGTACGTCGTGGCGCGGGGGACGGTGCGCGTGCTGCTGCCGTCGGCGCGGCCCGGCTCGAAGCCGGTGGTGCTGGAGCAGCTCGAAGCCGGCGAGTTCGTCGGCGAGATGGCGCTGATCGACAGCGCGCCGCGCATGGCCAGCGTCGATTCGACGGGCGGCGCGGAGCTGCTGGAACTGACCCGCGACAACTTCATGCGCCAGCTCGATGGCTCGCCGCGCGTCGGCATCGCGATGCTGGCGATCATGTCGAAGCGGCTGCGGGTGGCGGCCGACCTGCTCGGCTCGACCGCGTCCCGCGACATCAACAAGGAAGCCGATGCCCAGCTGACCTGGTCGCAGCGGCTCGCCGACCGGGTCGCCGAATGGAACGGCAGCTGGTCGTTCCTGATCCTGCTGTTCGTCGGCACCGGCATCTGGGCGGCGATCAACGCCATTCCCGCGCTGCAGTTCGATCCCTACCCGTACCAGTTCTTCAACTTCTTCCTGGCCTTCCTGGTCGCCGTCCAGGGGCCGCTGCTGATGATGAGCCAGAACCGGCAGACCAAGAAGGAGCGCCTGCACGCCGACGCCGACTTTGCAGTGAACCTCAAGAACGAGACCGGCATCCACCGCATCCTGTTCGAGATCGCCGAACTGCGCGACGAACTGGCGAGCCTGCGCAACGCGCGGGCCGGCAGCGCAACGCAGGCCGTGAATGCAGAGGCGCCACGGATCGGCGAAAGCGAGAAGGCCTGAGCGGTCCGGGAGCGTTGCGGATCAGCAGCGCCTTCGCTCAGCGCCCGCCAAGCTGCGGCGTGCAGAAGCAGTACGCATAGACGCGCTGCGGGTCGTCGAAGCGGCCGAGTGCTGCGCCGAGCAGCCTGGCCGAGCCGGCCAGCCCGGTGGCCGGCAGATGATCGACCAGCGCGGCGAAGCTGCCCTGCCGGGCGCCGAACAGGTCGCCGAACAGCTGCTTGAACAGATCGCGCTCGGGCTGCAGCTCGTTCAGGCGATAGCTGCCCGGCGCGAGCCCGGCAAGCGTGGCCAGCGCCGCCTCGGCTTCCGGAAAGCCGCCGAGCGAATCGACCAGCCCCAGTTCCTTGGCTGCCTTGCCGCTCCAGACCCGGCCGCGGGCGATGGTGTCGACCTGCGCCACCGGCAGCTCGCGGCCCTTGGCCACGCCTTCGATGAAGTTGCGGTAGCCCTTCTCGATCTGCAGCTGGACCAGCGTCCTGATCTCGGTGCCCAGCGGCCGATCGATGCGGAAGGCGCCGGCCAGCGGCGTGGTGCCGACGCCATCGGTGTGGACGCCGAGCCTGTTCAGCGGCTCGGCGATCGTCGGGATCATGCCGAAGATGCCGATCGAACCGGTGATCGTCGTCGGCTCGGCCCAGATCTGGTCGGCATCCATCGACACCCAGTAGCCGCCGCTGGCCGCCAAGGTCGACATCGACGCCACCACCGGCTTGCCGGCCGCCTGCAGCGCCAGCACGCCGCGGCGGATCTTCTCCGATGCGAAGACGCTGCCGCCGGGCGAGTTGACACGCAGCAGCACCGCTTTGACATGCTCGTCGCGGCGGGCGCGATCGAGCAGTTCGGAGATCGTGTCGCCGCCGGCCCGCAGCTCGTCGCCTTCGCCGTCGACGATCTCGCCCTGCACCACCACCACGGCCAGCTGATCACGTCCGCCGGCCGCCTTCTCGGCCTGGATCGCGGCGTGATAGCTGCCGACGTCGATCTGCCGGAACGAGCCGTGCCGGGCGTCCTCGCCGACCCGCTCGATCATCCGCTTGCGGAACCCGGCCTGGGTCTCGACCTGGGTGACCAGTCCGGCTTCCAGCGCATAGGCGGCGATGTCGCCCTTGTGCCTGGCCAGGCCTGCCGACATGCCGGCGATGTAGCGGTCGGCAGCATCCGGCGTCAGCTTGCGTGCTGCGCCGACCGAGGCCCCGTACAGCGCCCAGAGATCGCCGAGCCAGGCCTGGTTGGCGGTGCGCGCCTCGGGTGACATGTCGTTGCGCTCGTACGGCTCGACCGCCGACTTGAACTCGCCGACCCGGAAGATGTTGACCTCGACACCCAGCTTGTCGAGCGCATCCTTGAAATAGTTGGTGTAGACCGAGAAGCCTTCGAGCAGCACCGCGCCGAACGGATCGAGCGAGATCTCGTCGGCCTGCGAGGCGAGGAAGTACTGGCGCTGGTCGTAGCTGTCGCCATAGGCGTAGACCGGCTTGCCGCTGGCGCGGAAATGCTGGATCGCGACGGCGATTTCTTCGAGCTGCGGCAGGCCGGCGCCCGTCATGTCGTCGAGCTTGATCACCAGCGACGGAATGCGGTGGTCACTCGCCGCGGCTTCGATGGCGTCGACGATCACCCGCAGCGGCGTCTGTCCCGGCTTCGCGTCGCTGAACTGGCGGACGAAGGCGCGACCCTGGTCGTCGATGACCTGATCGCTGATCTCGCCGGTCGGAATCACCGCCAGCGCGATGTTGTCCTCGATCGCCGGCGTCTGGCTGCGCGATCCGGCCCAGAGTCCGACGACGATCAGCAGCAGCGAGATCACCACGAGGGCACGGAAGCAGAACACGATCAGGGTCCAGATCCAGCTGAACAGGCGAACGATCAGGGGGCGCGGCTCTTTCATCGACAGGGAATCCGTGTGAACGGCCAGATGGGCTGGGAAAAGTATGGCACGGGCGCAACGGCATACAGGGTGGTCGCGAGCCGACTGGAAAGTGCGCGCGCCGGCCCCAGCTTTCAGTCGGCGCCCGCCGCACGACGGCTGCCGCACGCCGCAGTCGGGCGCCGCTCGTTATGCTTCGCGCTTCGCCATCCGCCTCCATCCGGGCCGGTCCCGGACCGTACGAAGAATCCATGAGCCACCACCATCCGCTGATCATCCTGGGCTCCGGCCCCGCCGGTTACACGGCCGCCGTCTACGCCGCCCGCGCCAACCTGAAACCGGTGCTGATCACCGGCATCGAACAGGGCGGCCAGCTGATGACCACCACCGAGGTCGACAACTGGCCCGGCGACGTCGAGCACCTGCAGGGCCCGGACCTGATGGACCGCATGCGCCGCCACGCCGAGCGCTTCGAGACCCGGTTCATCTACGACCACATCGAATCCGTCGATCTGAAGAACCGGCCGTTCACCCTGAACGGCGGCAGCGGCAGCTACACCTGCGACGCGCTGATCATTGCCACCGGCGCCAGCGCCAAGTACCTCGGCATGCCGTCCGAGGACGCGTTCAAGGGCAAGGGCGTGTCGGCTTGCGCGACCTGCGACGGCTTCTTCTACAAGGGCCAGGAGGTCGCGGTGATCGGCGGCGGCAACACCGCGGTCGAGGAAGCGCTGTACCTGTCGAACATCGCCGCCAAGGTCACCGTCGTCCATCGCCGAGACAAGTTCAAGGGCGAGAAGATCCTCCACGACAAGCTGTTCAAGCGGCAGGCCGAAGGCAAGGTCGAGATCATCTGGAACTCGACGCTCGACGAAGTGCTCGGCAACGAGACCGGCGTCACCGGCATGCGGGTCAAGCGCCTGACCGACGGCGCGACCCGCGAGATCGCGCTGGCCGGCGTCTTCGTCGCCATCGGCCACAGCCCGAACACCGGCATCTTCGAAGGCCAGCTGGAAATGGCTGGCGGCTACCTGAAGGTGAAGAGCGGCAGCGAAGGCAATGCCACCGCGACCAGCGTCGAAGGCGTGTTCGCTGCCGGCGACGTGATGGATCACGTCTACCGCCAGGCGATCACCTCGGCCGGCACCGGCTGCCAGGCCGCGCTCGATGCCGAGCGCTATCTCGACAAGCTGCACGGCGGCTGAGCGACGGCGGCGTGATCCGGGGCTGGCGGCATTTCCGGAGCGCGCTGCCGAGCCTGCTGGCGCTGCTGCTGGCCGCCTGCAGCAGCTCCCCGGTGCTCGACAACCCGGCGATCCGCCAGCAGATCATCGAGACCGCGCTCGGCCAGCTGGGCCGGCCTTATGTCTACGGCGGTCGCGATCCCTCCGGCTTCGATTGCAGCGGTCTGGTGCAGTACGCCTACGGCGAAGCCGGCGTCATCGCGCCGCGCGATACCCGATCGCAACGCGAGGCGGGTCGGCGCATCGACTTCGATCAGGCCCAGCCGGGTGACCTGCTGTTCTATCGCTTCGAGCAGTCGGGCGGCCTGCATGTCGGCCTCTACCTCGGCGATGGCCGGATGATCCATGCGCCGGCCAGCGGCCGGCAGGTCAGCCTGGTCGCGGTCGAGATGCCGGTCTGGAAGCGTCGCTACCTGGAAACCATCCGCCTGCTGCGCTGAGCGCCGACGGCTCAGTGGCAGGCTTCGGCCGCCTGCAGCACGTCGGGCTCGACCCGGCTGCCGTTGTGCAAGCCGTCGCGCAGCACCACGTGGCGGCAGCTGCCGCCCATCGCGCAGACATCGCCGCAGGCCCCGAAGGCGCGCGGCGGCGCTTCATCGCTGATCGGCAGGTGCAGCGATTCCAGGGTCCGGGCGATCTTCGCGTGCGGCGCCAGCAGTGCGAACTGCGAGATGACCGCCATCAGCGCGGCGGTCATCACCACGAGCAGCGGCGCGATCACCGAACCGCCCCGAACAAGGCGACGCCAGCGCGGAGCGCGCGAACGGGCGCGCGCGCGGGTACGCGACGTCGTCGGCTGTCGCGCCTCAAGCTGGCTCACCCTGTTCTCCGATCACGGTCCAGAACCCACGCTTCAAGTTCTGTTCCCGTGCAGCTACCGTCCGTCGGGGTTCGAAATGGCCATGCAGGCGCTTGATTCCACGAACAAAAAGGCCGATGGCCGACGTTCGGCGGCAGCGGCCTCGAAACCACGACTGCCGGCGCGACCGGCAACCGTCACCGATGCCGGGCGCGGCGTCGACTGTCCGACGCCGCCCGGCCGATCATCAGCCTCAGCCGACGATGATCCGGCTCGCCTCGCCAGCCGGCGGATTCGCGGACAGGATCAGCGCATTGAGCCGGCGCACGAAGGCCGCCGGATCGTCGAGCTGGCCCCCTTCGGCGAGCACGCTCTGGTCGTAGAGATGGGCGGCCAGATCGTCGAACTCAGGCTCGCCAGCGGTCTTGAGCCGAGCCACCAGCGGATGATCCGGATTGATCTCCAGCACTGGCGGCAAGGCCGGTGCGGCCTGTCCGGCCTGCTTGAGGATCTTCTCCAGGCGGCGGCTGAAGCCGAAGTCGCCGACCACCAGGCAGGCCGGCGATTCGACCAGCCGCGACGACAGCTTGGCGCTTTCGATCTTGCCGGCCAGCGACTTGCCGATCCGCTCCAGCAGCGGCGCGAAAGCGGTCTCGGTCTGTTCCTTTTCCGGCGTGGCGACCGCCGATTCCAGATCGGCGCCGCCGGCCGCACAGGATTCCAGCCGCTTGCCGTCGAACTCGTGCAGGTGCATGACCACCCATTCGTCGATGCGGTCGGACAGCAGCAGCACTTCCCAGCCCTTTTTCCGGAAGCCTTCGACATGCGGCACCGCGCGGGCCGCGGCCGGCGTGTCGGCGGTCACGTAATAGATCTTCGACTGGCCTTCCGGCATCCGGGCGACGTAGTCGGCCAGCGCCACCTTGGCGCCATCGGCCGAGGCCGTGGAGTCGAAGCGGCACAGCTTGGCGATCCGCTCGCGGTTGACCTGATCCTCGACCAGACCTTCCTTCAGCACGGCGCCGAAGATGTCGTAGAACCTGGCGTAGTCCTCCGGCTTGTTCTTGGCCATGTCGTCGAGCAGATCCAGCACGCGCTTGGTCAGCGCGGTCTTCAGCTTCTCGACGTTGCGGTTACCCTGCAGCAGCTCGCGCGAGACGTTCAGCGGCAGGTCATCGGAATCGACCAGACCACGGACGAAGCGCAGGTAGGACGGCAGCAGCTCCGCGCCGTGATCCATGATGAACACGCGCTTCACATACAACTGGAGACCGCGCGCCTTGTCGCGATCCCAGAGATCGAACGGCGCCGCGCTCGGGATGTACAGCAGCGAGATGTAGCTCAGATTGCCTTCGACCCGCTGGTGCGCCCAGGTCATCGGCTTGGCAGGATCGTGCGACAGGTGGGTGTAGAAGCCGGTGTAGTCGTCGTCGCTCAGTTCCGACTTCGGCCTCGTCCACAGCGCGGCGGCCTTGTTCAGCGTCTCGATCTCGGCCTCGTCGACCTTCAGCCGCACCGGCAGGCCAATGTGATCCGAATACTTGCGGACCAGATGGCTCAGGCGGCCGGCTTCGAGGAATTCCTTCTCGTCGTCGCGCAGGTGCAGCGTGATGTCGGTGCCGCGGCTGACCTTCTCGGCGGGTTCCAGCGAGTAGCTGCCCTCGCCGGTCGATTCCCAGACATGCGCTTCGGTTTCGCCAGCCTTGCGCGAGGTCACCGTGACCCGGTTGGCGACAATGAATGCGGAATAGAAGCCGACGCCGAACTGGCCGATCAGCTGCGCATCCTTCCTGGCATCGGCCGACAGCTGCTCCATGAACGCCTTGGTGCCGGAGCGGGCGATGGTGCCGAGGTTGTCGACCAGATCCTGCCGGCTCATGCCGACGCCGTTGTCGCGGATGGTCAAGGTGCCGGCCTTGCTGTCGACGACCAGATCGACCGCCAACTCGGCATCGCCATCGAGCAGCGCCGGATTCTGGATCGCCAGGAAGCGCAGCTTGTCGGCGGCGTCCGAGGCATTGGAAACCAGCTCGCGCAGGAAGATTTCCTTGTTCGAGTACAGCGAGTGGATCATCAGCTTCAGCAGCTGACGGGTCTCGGTCTGGAATTCGTGCTGCTGGGCGTGCGGCGGCGGGGTGGCGGTTTCAGTGGTCATCGGAAGATCTCGGTGAAAGGGGCCAACCTCGGCTTGTTGGGTTGATCCTCTTGCGCTTTCAAGAGTCCGCCGCAGGTGCCGACGACAGCCACGAAAAAGCCGGCATCGTTGCCGATGCCGGCCCTGGGAAAAGCCGCGCGGGTCGCGTCGACTCAGCTGAGCTTTTCCTTGATGCGCGCTGCCTTGCCCTGGCGGCCACGCAGGTAGTACAGCTTGGCGCGGGCGACGCTGCCGCGGCGCTTGACGAGAATCTCGGCGACCTGCGGGCTGTAGGTCTGGAACACGCGCTCGACACCTTCGCCGTGGCTCAGCTTGCGCACGGTGAACGCCGAGTTGACGCCGCGCGAACGCTTGGCAATGACGACACCTTCATAGGCCTGGAGACGCTCGCGGTCGCCTTCCTTGACCTTGACCTTCACTTCGACGGTATCGCCCGGGCGGAAGTCCGGAACGATCTTGCCGGCCATCGTTTCTGCATCCAGCTGCTGAATGATCTTGCTCATGTTTCTACACCTCGTTCAAGGATGACGTCATGTCGACGCCTGGTTTTTCTCGCCGGAGTGTTCGGAAAGAAACTCCCGAAGCAGCTCGGCATGGGTACGGCTCAAGGACAGCTTTTCAATCAGGTCAGGTCGTTTCAGGAAAGTGGCCCCTAACGCCTGTTTCAAACGCCAGCGCGCGATTTTCGCATGGTCACCGGACAACAGCACCTCCGGCACCGCGGCATCGCGCCACAACGGTGGCCGCGTGTAATGCGGATGGTCGAGCAGGCCGGCGCTGAAACTGTCGGCATCGGCCGACCCTTCATGCCCCAGCACGCCCGGCAACAGCCGCGCCACCGCGTCCACCAGCACCATCGCGGCGAGTTCCCCGCCCGACAGCACGAAATCACCCAGCGACACTTCGAGATCGATCTGCGGCGTGACCCGCTCGTCCAGCCCCTCGTAGCGCCCGCAGATCAGGATGAGTCCCGGCTCTGCGCTCAAGGCTTTCATCAGGTCCTGGGTCATCGGAATGCCCTGCGGGCTCATCGCGACAACCTTGGCCCCGACACCGATCGCCGTTTTCGCGGCGGCGATCGCATCACTCAACGGCCCCGGCTCCATCACCATCCCCGGGCCACCGCCGTAGGGACGATCATCGACCCGGCGGTCGGTACCGTCGCTGTAGTCGCGCAGGTCACGGGCGTTGAACTGCAACGCACCACTTTCGACGGCCTTGCGCGGGATGCCGACCTTGACCACCTGCTCCACGAACTCGGGGAACAGGCTGATGACGTCCAGCTTCAACTCAGTAGTCCGGCGACCAGTCGGCGACGATGCGCCGCGCGTCGATATCCACGCTCAGGATGATCGGCCCCTGCACGAATGGAATCAGTCGCTCGACCGTTCCATCGTTCAGCACCAGCACGTCCTGCACGCCGTTTTCCATCATCGCGGTGACCGTGCCGAGCGCTTCGTTCTCTTTCGAGACGACACGCATGCCGATCAGGTCCGCCCAGTAGTAGCTGCCCGGTGCTGCCGGCGGCAGTTCCGAGCGGTCCACCGAGATGTCCCTGCCGACCAGCCGCGCCGCGATGTCGCGATCGGTGATCGGCTGGCCATCGCGTCCGGAGACCTGGGCAATGATGCCGTTGACCTGTGCTTTCGCGTCGATCAGCGTCGCGAGGTAGCCCTCGTCAGCGCCCAGCCACCACTGCGGATACTTCAGGAGGTTGTCGACCGGGCGGGTGTTCGATACCACCTTGACCCAGCCCTTGACGCCAAACACGCCGGCGACGCGACCGAGCGTCACCCGGCGGGAGGACTCCGGCATCAGGCTGCGGCGACGGCCGGCACGCCCTTGACGAGGAACGCGACGCGCTCCGACACCTGCGCGCCGTTCGACTGCCAGTAGGCAACACGGGCGCTGTCGATGACCAGCTTCTGCTCGCCGCCACGGGCATTCGGGTTGTAGTAGCCGAGGCGCTCGACGAACTTGCCATCACGCGACGACCGGCTGTCGGTCGCAACGACGTGGTAGAACGGGCGCTTCTTGGCTCCGGCGCGGGCCAGACGAATCTTCATCATGATCTTTTAAACTCTCGGGAAAAATGCTGCCGCAGGGTACGCGAAAGCGCGGGATTGTAATGGCAGCCCCCCCGAATTGAAAGACTGGGCGCATCCCCGGGTTCAAATCCGGCTGCGATGGCGTGGAAAATGCTCGGTGTTACCGATCGTTCACACCAGCAGCCCTTATTTCCTTATGATGGCTGCCTTCCCCCGGATTCAGGAGCCCTCCCATGACCGAACTGTCGATCAATGGCGTCAAGAAGACGCATGACGGCGACCCCGCGATGCCGCTGCTCTGGTTCATCCGCGACGAAGTCGGCCTGACCGGCACCAAGTTCGGCTGCGGCGTGGCGCAATGTGGTGCCTGCACCGTGCATCTCGACGGCAATGCGATCCGCTCCTGCGTCACGCCGGTGGCCGCCGCCGCCGGCAAGAACGTGGTGACCATCGAGAACGCCGTCACCGACAAGGTCGGCGCCGCCGTGCAGGCCTCGTGGCGCAAGCTCGACGTGGTCCAGTGCGGCTACTGCCAGTCCGGCCAGATGATGTCGGCCGTGGCCCTGCTGACCAGGAACAAGACGCCGAACGACGAGGACATCGATGTCGCGATGAGCGGCAATGTCTGTCGCTGCGCGACCTATGTCCGCATTCGCGCGGCAATCCACGACGCCGCCAAGGCCTTGGCCTGAACCTGACCGGAGCTAGACCCATGGGCATCATGAATCGCCTCGCCGGCCAGACGCCGAACGCCGACGACAGCAGCACCCGCGCGCCGCTGATCAATGTCAGCCGCCGCGGTTTCCTCCAGACCACCGGCGGGCTGGCGCTCGGCATCTGCTTCGGCCCGGTGGCCTGCACCAGCGAAAAGGCGGCGGTGTCGGCGGCGGACGTCGCGCCGTTCGTGCCGAACGCCTTCCTGCGTATCGGCGCCGACAATTCGGTGACGGTGATCGCCAAGTTCCTCGAAATGGGCCAGGGCACGTTCACTGGTCTGGCCACCCTGGCGGCCGAGGAACTCGACGCCGACTGGGCCCAGGTCTCGGTCGAAGGCGCGCCGGCCGACGCCAAGAAGTATGCGAATTCGCTGCTCGGCGGCCAGGGCACCGGCGGCTCGACCGCGATGGCCGACGCCCACCTGCAGATGCGCACCGCCGGTGCGTCGGCGCGGGCCATGCTGGTCGCCGCGGCTGCCGAACAATGGAAAGTGCCGGCCGGCGAGATCACCGTGACCAAGGGCGTGATCCGTCACGCCGCCAGTCGCAAGGAAGCCAGCTTCGGCCAGTTCGCCGAAAGCGCAGCCAAGCAGCCGGTACCGGCGGCCGAAGCGATCAAGCTCAAGGAGCCAAAGGACTTCACGCTGATCGGCAGCACCGCGACGCCGCGCAAGGATTCCAAGGCCAAGACCGACGGCACCGCGATCTTCACCCAGGACATCAAGCTCGACGGCATGCTGGTCGCCGTGCTGGCCCACGCGCCGAAGTGGGGGGCGACGATCAAGTCGGTCGATGAAACCGCTGCCCGTGCCGTCGCCGGCGTGATCGACGTGATCCGGGTCGATGCCGTGCCCGGCACCACCCGCGCCGCCGTCGCGGTGCTGGCGAAAAACACCTGGGTCGCCAAGCAGGGCCGCGACGCGCTGGTCATCGAATGGGATGAATCGGCCGCGTTCACCAAGGGCAGCGACGACATCTTCAAGGAGTTCAAGACCCTGACCGGCAAGCCGGGCACGGTCGCCGCAACCCGTGGCGATGCCGCCGCCGCGCTGAAGAAGCCGGCCAAGGCGGTCGAAGCGGTCTACGAGTTCCCGTACCTGTCGCACGCGCCGATGGAGCCGCTGAACTGCGTCGTCGACCTGAAGGCCGACAGCTGCACGATCTGGAACGGCGAGCAGTTCCACACCATCGACCAGATGGTCGCCGCCGGTGTGGTCGGCCTGAAACCCGAGCAGGTGACGATCAAGCAGGTCTACGCCGGCGGCAGCTTCGGCCGCCGCGCCTCGTCGAAATCCGACTTCATCGTCGAAGCGACCTCGCTGGCCAAGGCCGCGCGCGCCAAGGGCGTCGAAGCGCCGATCAAGATGGTCTGGATGCGCGAGGACGACATGCGCGGCGGCTACTACCGCCCGGCGTTCGTCCACGCCATCAAGGCCGGCCTCGATCGCGACGGCAAGCTCACCGGCTGGCAGAGCCGTCTGGCCGGCCAGTCGATCGCCAAGGGCACGCCGCTGGAACAGTTCATGGTCCACAACGGCGTCGATCACACCTCGGTCGAAGGCGTGTCCGACACCCGCTATGCGATCGACAACCTGCAGGTCGAGCTGCATACCGTCGACTATCCGCTGCCGGTGCTCTGGTGGCGCTCGGTCGGTCACACCCATTCGGCCTACGCGATGGAAACGATGATCGACGAACTGGCGCATGCCGCCGGCAAGGACCCGGTCGCGTTCCGCCGCACGCTGCTCGAGAAGCAGCCGCGCCACCTGAAGGTGCTGGAACTCGCTGCCGAGAAATCGGGCTGGGGCACGCCGCTGGCGGAAATCGCCGGCAAGAAGCGCGGCCGCGGCATCGCCGTGCACGAGTCGTTCAACACCTACGTTGCCGAAGTCGCCGAGGTGTCGATCGACGAGGACGGCGTGCTCAAGGTCGATCGCGTGGTCTGCGCCGTCGACTGCGGGCTGGCGATCAACCCGGACGTGATCAAGGCGCAGATGGAGGGCGGCATCGGCTACGGTCTCGCCGCGATCCTCAAGTCCGAGATCACCTTCGACAAGGGCGCGGTGGTACAGGGCAATTTCGGCGAGTACACGCCACTGCGCATCAACGAGATGCCGGTGATCGAGGTGCACATCGTGGCGTCGGCCGAAAAGCCGACCGGTGTCGGCGAGCCGGGCACCCCGGTGGTCGGCCCGGCGGTCGCCAATGCGGTCTACGCCGCGGTCGGCAAGCGCATCCGCAAGCTGCCGTTTGGTGATCAGTTGAGTGCATGAGTGGCGGTTACGAGCTGCGTTTCGCACGAAGTACACAAAGATTCATGAAGGAAAGCGTCCAACGATTCCTGAAGTTCTTGGTGTCCTTTGTGTACTTCGTGAGAAACGCTGTTTCTGATGAACTCAACCGGTCCGTCTGAATCCCGTCTTTGAACACCCCCCAGGAATTCGGCAGCCTGCTGGCCGGTCTGCGCGCGCTGGCCGACCGCGGCTTCGAGCAGGGCGGCGGCGCGCTGGCCACCCTCACCCAGACCAAGGGCTCGACCTTCCGCCGCCCCGGCGCGCGGATGCTGGTCTGCGGCGACGGCAGCGTCGTGCGCGGCCTGTCCGGCGGCTGCCCGGAAGCCGACATCATCGGCCGCGCCCGTGAAGTGATCGCGTCCGGCGAAGCACGGATCGTCCGCTACGACCGCGAATCCGGCCTCGACGCCCTGCTCGAACTCGGCTGCGGCGGCGAGCTGGAAGTGCTGATCGAACCGCTGACCCGAGACCGCGACCTCGCCTTCCTCGACGCCGCCGCCCGCTGTCTCGACGGCCGCCGCAGCGGCGTGCTGGCCACCGTCTACCGCCGCGACGGCAGCGTGTTGGCGCCGAAGCCGCGGCGCATGGTGATCGACGAAGGCCGGATCATGGTCAACGAGTTCGGCGCCGGCCTGATCAGCGGCGTGCTCGCCGATCTGGCGCTGGAACGCACGCCGGCCAGCCCGAGCGTCGAACGCTTCACGCATGGCGGCAACGATTACGAGGTGCTGCTCGAAGCACTGATTCCGCCGTACGCGCTGTTCATCGTCGGCATCAACGCCGCTGCGGTGGCACTGGCGCGGATCGCCGCCGTGCTCGGCTGGCAGGTCACGCTGGTCGATGACCGCGACGACCGCGTGCCGCCGGGCGTGCTGCCGGACGGCGTCCGCCGGGTCACGGCCACGGCGTCGACGATCCTCGACGCGATCGAGCCGGACGCCCGCAGCTTCGCCGTGGTGATGACCCACAACCTCGGCCGCGACATCGACTACCTGCGCGCGCTCGGGCCGGCACCGCTGGCCTATCTCGGCTCGCTGGGCTCGCGCAGCCGGGCGCGCCGCCTGCATGAAGGCTCGGGCCTGTCGGCCGCGCAGCTGCGTGCGCCGGCCGGTCTCGACCTCGGTTCGGAGACGCCGGAGGAGATCGCGCTGGCGATCAGCGCCGAAATTCTCGCCGTGACCAGCGGTCGACGGGCAGAATCGCTCAGTCAGACCACCGGACCGATCCACGCATGAACGCCGCGCACGCCTCGCCCGTGGTCATGGTCATGGCAGCGGGCGCGGCAACCCGCTTCGGCAGCGCCAAGCAGCTGGCCCGCTTGCCGAACGGCTGCACCCTGGTTCGCCACGCCGCGCTGACGGCGGTCGAAACCGGCCTGCCGGTGCAGCTGGTGATCGGTGCGCACGGCGAACTGGTGCGCGCCGAGCTGGTCGGGCTCGATATCGCCATCGTCGATGCCAGCGAATGGTGGCGCGGCATCGGCAGGTCGATCGCGCAGGGCGTCGATGCGCTGCTGGCGCGTGGTGCAGCACCTTCCGGCCTGCTGCTGAGTCTCGCCGACCTGCCGCAGGTCACCGCAGACGATCTGCTGCGCCTGGCCGACCTGCATCGCCAGTCGCCGGATCGCCTGCTGGTCTCGGGTTTCGGCGACAACCGCGGGCCGCCCTGCCTGTTCCCGGCCGATTGCCTGCCGGCGCTGCAGGCCCTCGATGGCGATGACGGCGCCCGCACCGTGGTCAAGGCACAGGCTGCGCGGATGGTGACCGTGCCGCTGGCGGCGGCTGGCTTCGACATCGATCAGCCGGCCGACCTGCTGAAGATGCCGCGCGCCTGAGCGGCGCCGGCGCGGTGACTCAGCCGAGCCGCTTCTCCATGAACAGGCTCAGCGGATCGGGCAGGTAGTCGCCGAACGGCGGGCGATCCCGATAGCCGAGCGCCCGGTACAGGCCGATCGCCTCCGGCTGGTGGATGCCGGTTTCCAGCCGGGCCAGACCGATCCCGGCGTCGCTCAGCGTCTGCTCCAGCACCGCCATGATCTGCCGGGAGACACCGCAGCCGCGGCAATCCTCGGCGACGAACAGCCGCTTGATCTCGCCATAGGCTGGCGGCCCGGGCAGCCGCTTGACCGCGCCGCAGCCGACCATCCTGTCGCCGAGCCACGCGGCGACGAAGCGCACGTTCGACTGGCGCAAGCTGTCGACGCCGTCGAAGTGATTGCTCTCGGCCGGATACAGCGCGCTCATGTAGGCGTCGCTGCGGGCGATCAGCGCGGCGGCCTCGGGATCGCCGGGGTCGCCGTCCGTGATCCGCAACCGCAAAAGCGTGCCCAGCGTCAACGCCCCGGCGGGCCGAAGCCCGGCGGCATGCGGCCGGCGAGCGCGCGCATCATCTTGGCCATGCCGCCGCCCTGGAGCTTCTTCATCATCTCCTTGGTCTGGTCGAACTGGCGCATCAGCTTGTTGACTTCCTGCACCTCGACACCCGCGCCCATCGCGATGCGCTTCTTGCGCGAGGCCTTGATCAGGTCCGGATAGCGGCGCTCCTGCCGGGTCATCGAGTTGATGATGGCGACGGCGCGCTTGATCTCCTTCTCCGGCTTCACGTTCTTCAGCTGCGACTGCAGCTTCGCCCCACCCGGCAGTTTTTCGAGCATCGAGCCCATGTCGCCCATGGCTTCCATCTGCGCCATCTGCTGGCGGAAGTCCTCGAGGTCGAAGCCCTTCTTGTTCTTGAGCTTGGTCGCGAGCTTGGCGGCGGCATCGTTGTCGACCTTGCGCGCGGCCTCCTCGATCAGGCCGAGCATGTCGCCCTGGCCGAGGATGCGCGCCGCGATGCGGTCCGGATGGAACACTTCGAGTGCGCCGCTCTTCTCGCCGACGCCGATGAACTTGACCGGCTTGCCGGTGACGTGGCGCACCGAAAGTGCGGCACCGCCGCGCGAGTCGCCGTCGGTCTTGGTCAGGATCACCCCGGTCAGCGGCAGGCGATCGGCGAAGGCCTTGGCGGTGTTGGCGGCGTCCTGGCCGGTCATCGAATCGACGACGAACAGCGTTTCGACCGGATTCAGCGCGCCGTGCAGGGCGGCGACCTCGGCCATCATTTCCTCGTCGATGCCGAGGCGGCCGGCGGTGTCGACGATCAGGATGTCGGCGAACTGCAGCTTGGCGTGCGCCAGCGCGGCTTTGGCGATGTCGACCGGCTTGTCGGCGCCGGACGACGGAAACCATTCGACGCCGACCGATTCGGCGACCACGCGCAGCTGCTCGATCGCCGCCGGGCGGTAGACGTCACAGGACACGACGATGACCTTCTTCTTGTCGACCTCGCGCAGGCGCAGCGCCAGCTTGCCGGTCGAGGTGGTCTTGCCCGAACCCTGCAGGCCCGCCATCAGGATCACCGCCGGCGGCTGGGCACGCAGGTTCAGCGGCTCGGCACTGCCGCCGAGCGTGGCGGTCAGCTCCTGCTGGACCACGCGCAGCATCGCCTGACCGGGGGTCAGACTTTCGGTGACCTCGGCGCCGACGGCGCGCGTCTTGACCTTGTCGATGAAGTCGCGGACCACCGGCAGCGCGACATCGGCTTCGAGCAGCGCCATCCGCAGTTCGCGGGCGGCGGTGGCGACCTGGTCTTCGGTCAGGCGGCCCTGGCCGCGCAGGGCGTCGAGCGTGCGGGTCAGGCGGGAACTGAGGTTTTCGAACATGCGATCGGCACTGCCAGTGAAGGTTGCGGGGCGTGGCGATTATGCCGGAGTGCCGTGCCTCGACTGCTGGTTGTCGCGCGGCGCACGCCGCGTTCGCGAAGAAGGACCGGCGGCGCTTCTCGCGACACCGACGACTTCAGCGCAGGCTAGATCACGATCTGGTCGCCGGTGCGCAAGTGCCGGTACTGCCAGCCGCTCAGCGCCACCGCGCACTGTTCGGCAATCACCGCTTCGGTGCCCGGCTTGGCGTGGGTCAGGTGCAGCATCGGCCGGTGGCGCAGCTTGACCAGTTCGTCGCGCAGGCCGATCGGCGTGAAATGGCGGGACCGCTCGGCAAGGGCGTTCTCCTGGTTCGGGAAGGCCACCTCGATCATCAGGTGATCGAGCCTCGGCAGCGCGTTAAGCGCGGTCCAGATGCGCTCGGTCGCGCAAGTGTCGCCGGTGAAGGCGAACACGCCGTCGCCGGCATCGAGGATGTAGCCGACCGCCGGCACCGTGTGCGACACGCGAAACGCGGTGGCCGTCAGTGCGCCGATGGAAAGCCTGGTGCCGGCGACCAGCGGCGTCAGCACGATCAGCGGGTGCTCGGCATCCGGCAGCACCGTGAAGTCGGGCCAGAGGCGCCAGTTGAAGACGTGCTCGCGCAGCACCGCCAGCGTTTCGGGAATCGCATGCACGGTCAGCGGATGGTCGATCTCGCCGAACAGGTTGTCGGCCATGAAGGCCAGGCCGCAGACATGGTCGAGATGCGAATGGGTCAGCAGCACCGTGTGGATGGCCGCCAGTTCGCCAGCCGGCAGATCGCCGACGCCGGTGCCGGCATCGATCAGCACCGCGCCATCGACCAGCAGGCTGGTGGTGCGCAGGCCGGGGCCGATCCCGCCGCTGCATCCGAGAATCCTGATCTGCATGGCCGTCAGCAGTTCGAGCGAGCCCGGAATGTAGCACGGGCATTTCGCAATCCGGCCGTGGATCGTGGCCGGCCGAACACCGATGCGGAACCGCGCCGTCGCGATGCTATCGTTCCGCATCTTCGGTGATCGCTCCATGTCCCTCGCCTACAGCCTGATCGCAGCCGCCCTGTACGCCTTTGCCGGCTGGCGCGCCCTGCGCGCGCGCTTCGATCGCGAGCACCTGGTACTCACGCTCGCGCTGCTGGCGCATGCCGCCGCGCTGGGCCAGCAGGTGATCAGCGGCCCGAACCTGGTGATCGGCATCGCCGAATCGGTGTCGATGCTCGGCTTCCTGTCGTCGCTGATGCTCTGGGTGTTCTGCTTCCGGGAGCCGCTGCATGCGCTCGGCGCCGTGCATTACCCGATCACCGCGGTCTGGGCGCTGGCGCCGGCGCTGTTCACCGATCACGGCCATCCGATCCCGTTCGCCGACTGGAAGATCGGCCTGCACATCGTCTTCTCGCTGCTCAGCGCCGGCCTGCTGACCCTGGCCTCGATCCAGGCAGTGGCCACGCTCAGCCTCGACAACATGCTGCGCAAGCCCGCCAACATGATGCTGCTGCGCCGCCTGCCGCCGCTGCAGACGATGGAGCGGCTGCTGTTCCAGCTGATCTTCTTCGGTTTCTTCCTGCTGTCGCTGACCCTGGTCAGCGGCCTGCTGTTCGTCGACAACCTGTTCGCCCAGCATCTGGTGCACAAGACGGTGCTGAGCTTCTGCGCCTGGCTGACCTTCGGCCTGCTGCTCTACGGCCGGCTGCGCCACGGCTGGCGCGGCCGTACCGCGGTGCGCTGGGCGCTGTCCGGGTACTCGGTGCTGGTACTCGCCTATTTCGGCTCCAAGCTGATCCTCGAACAGGTGCTCGGCCGCAGCTGGTACTGATCATCGGGACGCCCGATTCAGGTTCGGGGGTTGACATGGCACCCTGCCCGTCCGCTTTAATGCCCGGACGGGGGGTCACGAGGCCGGTTTCCAGTTGGATGACAAGACACTAGTTGCGCTGCTGTTCCTGCTGGTTTTCCTGCTTCTGCTGTCGGCGTTCTTCGCCGGCTCGGAAACGGCGCTGATGGCGCTCAACCGCTATCGGCTGCGCCACATGGCGAAGTCGGGGCATCGGGGCGCCAAGCTGGCGGAGAAGCTGCTGGAGCGGCCGGATCGGCTGATCGGCATGATCCTGCTCGGCAACATCGCCGTGCATTCGGCGTCCACCGCGATCGCCACCATCATCACGCTGGACCTGTTCGGCAGCCCGTGGATCGCGGCGACCACCGGCGTGCTGACCATCTTCATCCTGATCTTCGGCGAGATCGCGCCGAAGACGCTCAGCGCCCTGCATCCGGAAAAGGTCGCGATTCCGTCGGCGTACATCTACACCACGCTGCAGTGGCTGGTGTACCCGGTGGTCTACGTGGTCAACGTGCTGTCGAACGGCGTGCTGCGCCTGTTCGGCGTCAGCCCGGAAGATGCCGCCGCGCACAGCCTGTCGAGCGAGGAACTGCGTTCGGTGGTCGCCGAAGCCGGGGCGATGATTCCGGAACGCCATCAACGAATGCTGCTGTCGATCCTCGATCTGGAGAAGGCCACCGTCGAGGACATCATGATTCCGCGCAACGAGATCGTCGGCATCGACATCTCCGAGCCCTGGGAGAAGATCCGCGAGGTGATCGTCGCGTCCAGCCACACCCGGCTGCCGGTATTCGACGGCTCGATCGACGACCTGAAAGGCATCGTTCATCTGCGGAAAGTCCTGCGCCTGACCGTGCAGGACAATCTCGCGCTCGACACCTTGATGACCCTGGTACGCGACCCCTACTACATCCCCGAAGGCACGCCGCTGAACCAGCAACTGCTGAATTTCCAGGACCAGAAGCGGCGCATCGGTTTCGTGGTCGACGAGTACGGCGACATCCAGGGCCTGGTGACCCTGGAAGACATCCTCGAAGAGGTGGTCGGCGAGTTCACGTCCGACCCGGCAACGCGGGTCAAGAACGTCTACCTCGATGCCGACGGCAGCGTGCTGGTGCACGGCTCGGTGACCATCCGCAGCCTCAATCGAAGCTTGAGCTGGAAGCTGCCGACCGGCGGCCCGAAAACCCTCAACGGCCTGGTCATGGAGCAGTTGCAGGAGCTGCCGAAGCCGGGCCGCAGGCTGGCGATCGGCGACTACCAGATCGAGATCACCGATGTCCGCGCCAATGCGATCAAGAGTGCGCGGGTGCGGCCGGTGGTGGCTTCGGTGCCTTGATCGGGCAAGAAGCTTTTCTCGCGCGGAGAACTGCTTCCGCCACCGGTAGACTTCGCGTCAGGGCTCACGCAGACGCCCTGCGCACCGACGATTTCCGTCCAAGATCTGCTCCATTCCGGGTCATGCCCGACGGAGCCTTGTGACCGCCATTCCTGAACCTTCGACCGTGACCGCCGAGACGCAGCCCCGCCCTGCCCCGGTGTCGTTTGCCCGGGCCTTCCGTTTCTGGCTGTGGCTCGGCTTCGTGTCGTTCGGCGGCCCGGCCGGGCAGATCGCGGTGATGCATGCCGAACTGGTCGAGCGTCGCCGCTGGATTTCCGAGCGCCGCTTCCTGCACGCGCTGAACTACTGCATGGTGCTGCCCGGACCGGAGGCGCAGCAGCTGGCGACCTACATCGGCTGGCTGCTGCACGGCACCCGCGGCGGCATCGCCGCCGGAGCGCTGTTCGTGCTGCCGTCGCTGGCGATCCTGATTGGCCTGACCTGGGCTTACCTTGCCTTCGGGCAGGTGCCGGTCATCGCGGGAATCCTCTATGGCATCAAGCCCGCCGTGACCGCGATCGTCGTCCATGCGGCCTGGCGGATCGGCAAGCGGGCGCTGAACAACGCAGCGCTCTGGGCGATCGCGGCGGCCGCCTTCGTGGCGATCTTCGTGCTGCACCTGCCGTTTCCGCTGATCGTGATCGGCGCGGCCGTGCTCGGTTTCGTCGGTGGCCGCATCGCCCCGGAGCGCTTCAAGACCGGCGGCGGCCACGGCAGGGCTAAGGCCGGCAGCGCGCCCAGCCTGATCGACGACGACACCGTCGTCGCCCATGCCGGCTACCGCACCGCGCGACTGGTCTCGGTGCTGCTGGTCGGCCTCGCGCTGTGGGCCTCGGTGTACCTCGGGCTGGTCGCGAGCCTGGGGCTCGACAATCCGATCACCCGGATGGCCGGCTTCTTCTCCGCTGCCGCGCTGGTCACCTTCGGCGGCGCCTACGCGGTGCTGCCGTATGTATTCGAATCGGCGGTCAACCAGTTCCGCTGGCTGAGCGCGACGCAGATGATCGACGGCCTCGCGCTCGGTGAAACCACCCCCGGGCCGTTGATCATGATCGTCGCCTTCGTCGGTTTCGTCGGCGGCTGGCAGACCGACGCGCTGGCCGCAGCACTCGGCCCGGGACACCGGCTGGCATCGGCGGCACTGGCCGCCTGCGTCGCGACCTGGTTCACCTTCCTGCCGTCGTTCGTGTTCATCCTGGCCGGCGGGCCGCTGGTCGAGGCGACCCGCGACTCCTTGAGCCTGACCGCGCCGCTGACCGGCATCACCGCCGCCGTGGTCGGCGTGATCCTGAACCTGGCGCTGTTCTTCGCCTTCCACGTGCTGTGGCCCGCAGGCTTCGACGGCCGTTTCGAGTGGCCGGCGGCGCTGATCGGCGCGGCGGCGCTGGTCGCGCTGCTGCAGGCCCGGCTCGGCGTGCCGAAGCTGATCGGCCTCTGCGCGCTGGCCGGTCTGGCGATCGAGTTCGGGCAGCGCTGATCGGCACCCGGCGACGATCGGGCCGGGCCGTCAGACCGCGTCCAGCGCCTGGGTCAGCCGCTGCACCGCGACCACTTCCAGATCGAGCCTGACGCTTTTCCGCGGGCGATTGGCTTCCGGCACGATTGCCCGTTTGAAGCCGTGCTTGGCGGCTTCGAGCAGCCGTTCCTCGCCGTTCTGCACCGGGCGGATTTCGCCAGCCAGCCCGACCTCGCCGAACACCACCGTGTCGTTCGGCACCGGCTTGCCGCGGAATGACGACAGCGCGGCAAGCAGCAGCGGCAGGTCGGCTGCGGTTTCCTGGATGCGCATGCCGCCGACCACGTTGGCGAACACGTCCTGGTCGCCGAGCGCGATGCCGGCATGGCGGTGCAGCACCGCCAGCAGCATCGCCAGCCGGTTGCCTTCCAGCCCCAGCGCGACCCGCCGAGGATTGCTGCCCTGGGTGGCATCGACGAGCGCCTGCACCTCGACCAGCAGCGGGCGGGAGCCCTGCCGGGTCACGGTGATCACGCTGCCCGGCACCGGCTGCTCGTGGCGCGACAGGAACAGCGCCGACGGGTTGCTGACTTCCTTGAGTCCCGCGTCGGTCATCGCGAACACGCCCATCTCGTTGACCGCGCCGAAGCGGTTCTTGACCGCGCGGACGATGCGGTAGCGGGAACCGACGTCCTGCTCGAAATACAGCACGGTATCGACCATGTGCTCGAGCACCCGCGGCCCGGCGATCGCGCCTTCCTTGGTGACGTGGCCGACCAGCACGATGGTGCAGCCCTTGCCCTTGGCATAGCGCACCAGCTGGGCCGCGCACTCGCGCAGCTGCGACACCGAGCCGGGCGCAGCGTCGAGCGCGTCGGTGTACAGCGTCTGGATCGAGTCGAGCACGACGAAGCCGGGCGTGGAGCGGCTCAAGGTATCGAGGATGGTTTCCAGCCCGGTCTCGGCCAGCACCGGCAGATCCAGGCGCGGCAGGCCGAGGCGGCGGGCGCGCAAGGACACCTGGGTCAGCGATTCCTCGCCGGTGACGTACAGCGTGCTGACCCGGCCTTCGAGCGCCGCCAGCGCCTGCAGCAGCAGGGTCGACTTGCCGATGCCGGGCTCGCCGCCGATCAGGATCACCGCGCCCGGCACCATGCCGCCGCCGAGCACCCGATCGAGTTCGCTCAGGCCGGTCGGAACCCGCTCGCTGTCCTCGCCGCTGATCTCGTCGAGCCGGCGCACGGCGCTGCGCTCGACCGAAAAACTGCCGGCGCGCGCCTTCGGCTTCGCGGTCGTGGTTTCGACCAGCGTGTTCCACGCGCCGCAGTCGGCGCACTGGCCGGCCCACTTCGGCGCGTCGGCACCACAGTTGTTGCAGACGTAGCGGAGCTTCGCGCTCGCCGGATTCAGGGACTTGGCCACGCGCGTTCGACGGGATCGGGCAGAAGGGACGGCGCAGCTTCGGGCTGCGCCGCCGCTGCGTCAACGCGGCCCGCTTCCGCACCGGGGCACGACGCGACCCCTTCGGCCCGGTACCGCGACGCGTGCCGCCGCCACGGCGCAGCCGGTTCGTTTCAGTTCGACGCCGGCTTCAACGGCGCGCGCAGCAGCACGATCACCGCGGTGATCAGGGTCACCGCACCGACCACCGCCGGAACGAAGGCCAGCGCACCGGCCCAGTTGCCCTCGCCGAGGCGATTGCCGCCCAGGGTCAGGCCGTGGTTGTAGCCGAACATGCTGAACAGGTAGAAGCAGAAATTGCCCCAGATCGCGATCAGCACGCCCCAGCGCACGGTCCTGGCGCCGCCATCAGCGAGCGCGAACAGGCGCACCACCATACCCAGCACGATCGCCATCATGCCGTTCAGCAGCATGCCCAGGTGCACGGCGCGCCAGCCCGCAGCGGTGCCCGGCAGGTCGTATTCGATGAACAACGGCACCGGCGAGAACGAGATGCCGCCGAGCATCTTGAAGGTCAGCATGAAGCCGCCGAGCAGCGCCACCAGCAGCGCCGCCAGTCCGTGCTTGATCAGTGCCGCTGAAGTGATGCCGGTCATCCCCTGTTCCCCTTGAGTTGATTTCGCCAGAACGCTGGCCTAGATTAAGTTAACACTGTTCTTCGATTGTGAGGGGCGCCATGTCCGAGCACTCGCAGCACCCGATGGATCACTTTCCCGTTCGCCCGCTGCGCTTCCCGCTGGGGGCAGGACAGCGGGTCGACGTGGTCTGGAGCCGCACCCGGCCTGCATTCTCGGTGTTCCTCAATGCGCTGGCGATGCACGTCCCGCATTTCGAACGCTATCTGGTGACGTCGCTGCGCAAGGCGCGCGAGCAGATCACCGATCCGAAGCTCAGGCGCGACGTCACCGCGATCATCGGCCAGGAAGCGAACCACTCGCATAACCTCACCGCGTTCAACCAGCACCTGCGCGCCCGCTATCCGGACGTGGTGGCGATCGACGACGCCTCGATCGCCTGGTTCGAGCAGCATGCCGCGACGGACACGATGAAGCAGCGGATCGGCTTCACCGCCGGCTACGAGACCTTCACCTTCCTCGCCGGCATGATCATCCTGCAGCACCACGACCGCTGGTTCGCCGATGCCGACCCGATGATGAAAGCGCTCTGGGTCTGGCATCAGGTCGAGGAGATCGAGCACGGCGCGGTCGCCTTCGAGGTCTGGCAGCACCTGTTTGGTTCGCACGAGTGGTACCGCAAGTGGATGATCCTCAAGGCCGCGCTGCACATCGCCGGGGAAACCATCCGCCTCTATCCACGCATGGCCCGCCATGAAGGCTGGCTGCGCTCGCCGTGGCAGGCGATCAAGACCTTGGCCTTCGGCGGCGAGATGCTCGGCCGCCTGTTCATCGCCGCCCTGCCGGTGTTCAAGCGCAATTACCACCCGCGCCGGCATCCGATCGCGACCACCGAACAGAACCCGATCCAGATCGCCTGGCGGCGCTACGAAGCCGATGGCGGCGACGTGCTGGCGATCGACCACGCGAAGCTGGCGAGGATGCTGCGGATCCCGCCGCAGGAAGCCCGCACGGCGGGCTGACATCAGCCCCGGGCGCGGCCATAATCCGCGCCCTTGAGCAAGCCGCCCACCCTGCCGATCCTGCTGTCGCCGCCGCTGCCCGCGGAGGCCGGCGCGCGGCTGCACTGGACTGGCTTGCCCGGCGCTTCGGCCGCCCTCGCGATCGCCGAAGCCGCCGCCCGCCATGATGGCCTGGTGATCGCCGTCACCAACGGCGAGCAGCACGCCTACAAGCTCGAAGAGGAACTGCGCTTCTTCGCCCATCCGTCGATTCCGGTGATGCACTTCCCGGACGCGGAAACCCTGCCCTACGACCCGTTCTCGCCGCATCAGGAAATCCTGTCCGATCGGCTGGCAGCACTTTATCGACTGCCGTCGCAGACCCGCGGCGTGATGATCGTCACCGCCGGCACGCTGCTGGAACGGCTGCCGCCGCGCAGCTGGCTCGATGGCCGCGCGCTGCTGCTGAAGGCGGGCGACAAGCTGCCGCCGCACGCCTTCCGCGAACGCCTGATCGCCGCCGGTTACCAGAGCGTGTCCGAGGTGCAGACGCAGGGCGAGTTCGCGGTGCGCGGCGCACTGATCGACGTGTTCCCGATGGGCGCGTCGGAGGCCTACCGGCTCGACCTGTTCGACGAGGAAGTCGAGACCATCCGGGTGTTCGATCCGGACACCCAGCGCTCGTCGGCCAAGGTCGACGAGATCCGCCTGCTGCCGGCCCGCGAGTTCCCGACCGACAAGGCCGGCGTCGAGGTGTTCCGCCGCCGTTATCGCGAATACTTCCCTGGCGATCCGGCGCGCTCGCGCATCTATTCGGACGTGTCGAAGCACCTGATGCCGGGCGGCATCGAAGCCTACCTGCCGCTGTTCTTCGCGCCGGAAACGGCCGCTGCCGCGACGATCTACGACTACCTGCCGGTGCACGCGCTGATCATCGCCACCGATGATCTGGACACCGCCCTCGCCGCCGAGTGGAAGCAGATCGAGGAGCGCTTCGAGCGCTACTCCGGCAACCTCGAACGGCCGCTGATGCGCCCGGCCGACCTGTTCGTCACGCCGGCAACCGCGCTCGAGGAATTGGGCTATTACCCGCAGGTGAGGATCGCGGCAGCTGCCGACGGTGCCGCCGATTTCGGCTGCATGCCGATCGCCGGCAGTGCCGACGAACTGAAAGCCGTCCTGAAGGATTCGACCAGCCGCGCGCTGTTCGTCGCCGAATCGGCCGGCCGTCGCGAAGCGCTGATCGGCTGGCTGAAGGGCCTCGGCATCCTGCCGCGCCAGTACGAACGCTGGGCCGCGTTTGCCGCCGATGCCAACCGCTACGGCATCGTCCTCGGCCCGCTGCAGGACGGCCTGAACCTCAGCGCCGCCAAGGTCGCGCTGATCGCCGAAGCGCAGGTATTCGGCGCGCGGGCGCCGGTGTCGATGCGCAAGCGCGGCAAGGTCCGCGATCCGGAGACCATCCTCCGCGATCTGAACGATCTGAAGCTCGGCGCGCCGGTGGTCCATGTCGAGCATGGCGTCGGTCGCTATCGCGGCCTTATCCGCCTCGATGCCGGCGGTGTCGAAGCCGAATACCTGGTGCTGGAATACGCCGACGCCGACAAGCTGTACGTGCCGGTCGCCAGCCTCAACCAGATCCATCGCTACACCGGCGCCGAAGAACAGGCGGCGCCGCTGCACAACCTCGGCTCGGATCGCTGGTCGAAGGCGCGCGCCAAGGCCAAGGAACGGGCCGCCGATGTCGCCGCCGAACTGCTGCAGATCCAGGCCCGCCGCGCGGCGCGCGAAGGCATGGCGCTGCCGGTCAACGAAGATGCGTTTGCCGTGTTCAACGAAGGCTTCCGCTTCCTGACCACGCCGGACCAGCAGAAGGCGATCGACGCCGTGCTCGCCGACATGGCGTTGCCGAAGCCGATGGATCGCGTGGTCTGCGGCGATGTCGGCTTCGGCAAGACCGAGGTCGCCTTGCGTGCAGCATTCGCCGCCGCCGCCAACGGCAAGCAGGTCTGCGTGCTGGCGCCGACCACGCTCCTGGTGCAGCAGCACGAGAAGAACTTCCGCGACCGTTTCGCCCAGTACTGCGAAGCGATCGGCGAACCGGCTGGCGCCCCCACGATCCGCATTGCCGGCTTGTCAAGGTTGCGTACGGCCAAGGAGCAGAACCAGCTGCTCGACGATCTGGCCAAGGGTCAGGTCGACATCGTCATCGGCACCCACCGGCTGATCCAGGACGACGTCCGCTTCGCCGATCTCGGGCTCGTGATCGTCGACGAAGAACACCGCTTCGGCGTCCGTCACAAGGAAAAGCTCAAGAACCTGCGTGCCGAGGTCCATCTGCTGACGCTGACCGCGACACCGATCCCCCGCACCCTGAACATGAGCATGGCCGGGCTGCGCGATCTGTCGATCATCGCGACCCCGCCGAGCACCCGTCTGGCGATCCGCACCTTCGTCTCCGAGTGGGACTCGGCGCTGGTCTACGAAGCCTGCCTGCGCGAACTGCGGCGCGGCGGCCAGGTGTATTTCCTGCACAACGAGGTCAAGGATATCGAGCGCTTCGCCGGCGAGATCCAGGCGCTGGTACCGGAAGGCAAGGTGCGCGTCGCGCACGGCCAGATGCGCGCCAGCGAACTCGAACAGGTGATGCTCGATTTCTACCACGGCCGCTTCAACATCCTGGTCTGCACGACGATCATCGAGTCCGGCATCGACGTGCCGAACGCCAACACCATCCTGATCGACCGCGCCGATCATCTCGGCCTCGCCCAGCTGCACCAGCTGCGCGGAAGAGTCGGCCGCAGCCACCACCGCGCCTACGCCTACCTGCTGGTGCCGTCGCGGCGCTCGTTGAGCGAGGACGCCAACAAACGCCTGCAGGCGATCGAGGAACTGGGCGAGCTGGGCTCCGGCTTCGCGCTGGCGACCCAGGATCTGGAGATCCGCGGCGCCGGCGAGCTGCTCGGCGAGTCGCAGTCCGGCCAGATCGAGGAAATCGGCTTCACGATGTACGCCGAGATGCTCGCCAACGCGGTGCGCGCCCTGCGCCACGGCCGCATTGCCGATGCGCCGTTCGGGCAGGCGCCGTGCGAGGTCGACCTCGGCTCCTCCGCGCTGATCCCGGACGACTACGTGCCGGACGTGCACAGCCGGCTCGTGCTGTACAAGCGCATCGCCGAAACGAAGACCGAGGCCGAACTGGAAGAACTGAAGGTCGAGCTGATCGACCGCTTCGGCCTGTTGCCGCCGCAGGCCGAGCGCCTCTGCGAAGCAGCACTCCTGCGCCAGCTCGGCGAAACCGCCGGCATCATCAAGATCCGCGCCGGGGCGAAGACCGCGATGCTCGACTTCGGCCCTGCGCCTGCGATCGAACCGATCAAGCTGATCAAGCTGATCCAGACCCAGCCGAAGGTCTACAAGCTCGAGGGCCAGAAGCGGCTGACCATCACCGCCAGGGAACTCGAAGACCCGGCGCAGCGCGCACCGTTGTTGACCGCACTGCTCGGGCGGCTGATGACGGCACCTGCCAAGCCGTAGGGCGGGTCGCGACCCGCCATGACGCTTGCGCAGAGGCCAAAACGGCGGGTCGTGACCCGCCCTACACCGGCAAGCGGCCGCTCAGGGCTCGCGCCAGGGTGCCGCCGTCGACATATTCCAGCTCGCCTCCCATCGGCACGCCGTGGGCGATGCGGGTCACCGCCACACCCCGGGCCCGCGCCAGCTCGGCCAGGTAATACGCCGTGGCCTCGCCTTCGACGGTCGGATTGATCGCGATGATCAGCTCAGCCACCGTACCGTCCGCCAGCTGGGCGGCCAGGTTGTCGAGGCCGAGTTCGGTCGGGCCGATGCCATCGAGCGGCGACAGCTTGCCCATCAGCACGAAGTAGCGGCCGCGATAGCTGCCGGTGTTCTCCACCGCGATCAGATCGGCCGGATGCTCGACCACGCACAGCTGGCCGGTGGCCAGGCGCTGTTCCCCGCAATAGCTGCAGCGGCCGTCCTCGCGGAACATCCGGCAGCGCGGGCAGCGTTCGATGCCGGTCAGCGCCTCGGCCAGCGTGGTGGTCAGGAACGCCGCGCCGTCGCGGTCCCGGTCGAGCAGGTGGAAGGCCATGCGCTGCGCCGATTTCGGGCCGACGCCGGGCAGCCGGCGCAGCGCGTCGATCAGTCGGGTCAGGCGTGGCGTGTAGGTGGCCATCGAATGGGTGGTCCGGTCTGAAAAGCGATCTCACGCAGAGAACGCGGAGAAAAGCGAAAGCGAGAGAGGCTTTCTCACGAAGCGCTTCGGCTTTTCTCTGCGTCTCCGCGTTCGCTGCGTGAGACCTGTCGTTCGCGTTGAAAGGCTCAGAAACCCATGCCCGGCGGCAGGTTCATGCCGGCGGTGACCTTGCTCATCTTTTCCGCCGAGTGGCGCTCCAGCTTCTGGGCCGCATCGTTGATCGCGGCGGCGATCAGGTCCTCGAGAAATTCCTTGTCTTCCTTCATCGCTTCCGGATCGATGACCACGCGACGCGCCTCGTGCTTGCCGTTCAGCGTGATCCTGACCATGCCGGCACCGGATTCGCCGGTGATCTCGGCGGCGGCGATCTCGGCCTGGACCTTCTTCATCGTTTCCTGCGCCTTCTGCGCCTGCTGCATCAGCTGCGCGAGCGGACCTTTCATGGGCTTCTCCTGATTCGGGTGGTGACGGGCGCTGGCCGGAACCTGGGGCCGGGCGCCGGGCGTTCAATCAATGATGGTTCGGCTCGATCGGCTGGATCGAGCCGGCCCGGACGGTGGCGCCGAACAGCGTGCGGAAGCCGATCACCACCGGGTCGTGCTCGATGGCCTTTTCGGCTTCGCGCTGGCGGTCGATCAGCTTCTGCTCGTCGAGCGCCGCCGGATGCAGCTCGCCCGGCACGGCGAACGGCTCCACGTCCAGCCGCAGCGGGCCGAGCTTCGCGGCCAGCGCCGCTTCGACCGCGGCGCGACGCTCCTCGGTCTGCAAGTGCCTGGCACGCGGATCGAGCGCGAAGCGCAGCACGCCGGCCTCGTGCGACAGCCAGGCGCAATGGCGGGCGAACTGGCGCGTCATGCCGTCGAGGCCCAGGGTATCGACCAGCGCATGCCAGGTCTCGGCCTTGCCGGCCGGCTGCGCCGGTATCGACACGACAGCGGCTGCTGCGGGTTCAGCGGCCACGACCTTGGCCGCGATCTTGGCGACTACTGGGGTGCCGCCGGCCGACGGCGCCGGGGGTGGCGGTGGCGCTGCGGGAACGACGATCCCGGCACTGCGGGCCTGCGGCTGCTGCGGCGTCGCCGACGAAGCCGCGGGCGCGGCACCGGCGGCACGCGGCGCCGGCGCCGTCGGCGCCAGGCTGCGACCGCCGCCGCCGGCCGGCGGCGACGAGGCGCCGTCATCGAGCCGGAGCGCGAACATCCGCAGCACGGTCATCTCGAAGCCCAGCCGCGGATCGGGCGCGTACGGCAGATCGCGACGGCCGAGCACGGCGGTCTGGTACCAGAGCTGGACATCGTCGACCGCCAGCCGCCCGGCCAGCGGCGCCAGACGCGGATCGTCGTCGTCCTCGGCCGAGCCCGGCAGCAGCTGCAGCATCGCGATGCGCTGCAGCGCGGCGGCGAGATCGTTGATCAGCGCCTGGAAATCAGGTGCCGATTCGTCGAGCCGGCGCAGCGCGGCCAGCAGTGCCGCGGCGTCGTGGGCAGCCAGCGCGTCGATGACGTCCAGCAGGTTGCGGCGGCCACCGGTGCCGAGCATCTCCTCGATGCCGAGCGCTTCGAGCTTGCCGCCGCCGGCGAACACCAGCGCCTGATCGAGCAGCGACAGGCCGTCGCGCATCGAGCCGTCGGCGGCGCGCGCCAGTTCGGTGATCGCCGCCGGTTCGAACGCCACCGCCTCGTCCTTGAGGATGTCGGCAAGGTTGTCGCGGATCATCGCGACGCTGAGGCGCTTCAGGTTGAACTGCAGGCAGCGGCTGAGCACGGTGATCGGCAGCTTCTGCGGGTCGGTGGTCGCCAGGATGAATTTCACGTGCGGCGGCGGTTCCTCCAGCGTCTTCAGCAGCGCATTGAAGGCGCCCTTCGACAGCATGTGGACTTCGTCGATCAGGTAGACCTTGTAGCGGCCCCGGGCCGGCGAGTACTGCGCGTTGTCGATCAGCTCGCGGATGTTGTCGACACCGGTGTTCGACGCCGCGTCGATTTCCAGCAGGTCGACGAAGCGGCCGTCATTGACCTCCTTGCAGGCCGAGCAGATGCCGCAGGGATTGGCGCTGACGCCGGTCTGGCAGTTCAGGCCCTTGGCGATGATGCGCGCCAAGGTCGTCTTGCCGACGCCGCGGGTGCCGGTCAGCAGGATCGCTGGATGCAGCTTGTCGGCGTCCAGCGCATGGGTCAGCGCCTTGACCACATGGCCCTGGCCACGGACGTCCTCGAAGCGGCGCGGACGCCATTTGCGCGCAAGCGCGAGGTAGCTCATCGGATTCGGGAGGCGTGAAGCGGGAGCCCGCATTGTCGCGGATGGCGGGCGGCGGCGCCAAGCGCGGTCAGCCGTTTCTGGCTCCTAGCAAATCGTCCGTGAAAGCGGGGGGAGCCCCCCTTGCCAATGAGCCTGCTCATCGCGGACGGGCAGGACATCGCGAAAGGCTGACGTGATCTCCTCCGGCAGCTTGCCAACGAACCCGGCGATCGTCGTGAAGTGCGGAGCTGGATCCCCCGACAGCACCATGAACATCACATTCTCACGGCAGGCCCGGGCAATGCCGCGAGACGAGGTGATGCCCCTCACGTTGCCCAGCAGCACGACCGTCAGCAGCACGCCCGGATGGTAGGCAGATGCGCCGGATTCGTTGTTGCAGTACCGGGCGCCGAACGCCGACAGATCAATCC